>NZ_JBWVBA010000008.1:0-220937 GCF_057221005.1 Ruegeria sp. HKCCD7628 | reverse complement strand
CACGAGCGGCTGCATATCTCGACCCGCCAGTATGCGCGGATCGTCCGCGATTGGGTCAAATCGATCGGTCTTGAGACGAGCGCATACGGTACGCATTCGATGAGGCGGACGAAGATGACCCAGATTTACAAGAAGACAGGCAATCTTCGCGCCGTTCAGCTCCTGTTGGGGCATACGAAGATGGACAGCACCGTCAGGTATCTCGGCGTCGAGCTGGAGGATGCGCTAGCAATCGCCGAAGACATTGAAATCTAGCAACTTCGGGTCGCCTTCGGGGGGGCGCCCAAAGCGACCATTTGCGTGAGCCGCAGCGAAAGGCTGCTTTGAGCCCAAAGCAGTCGTTACAAAATATGCTTTGAGCAAAGGACTTCATCTGGAACTCAGTCCAGCGTGTTCTTGTAGACTTTGCCGTCTTTCATGATCAGATCGAAATTCTCATGCGGGTCTGCGATCAGGTCGATATCTTGCAGCGGATTGCCGTCCACAAGGATTAAGTCGGCATAAGCGCCCTTTGCGATTACACCCAAATCACCTTGTTGATAGGGGTGGCGCGGGCCTGAGAGTTTGAGCAGTTCAGCATTGGTTGAAGTCGCCATTTTCAGCACCTCGTATGGCGTGTACCAGCGCTGCAATTTGGCAAGGAACGCGCCTTGACGTTCGGCCAGTTTGGGATCGAACAGGATATCGGTGCCAAAGGCGACTTTCACGCCAACTTCTTTCGCCGTTTTGTAGGTGAAATCTGTACCGTTGGTGACGTCGATCCATTTCTGCTGGCTAACAGGGTCGTCGAAAGAAAAGCCATCCTCGTCATCCAGCAGGGGCTGCACTGACAACCAAACTTCATTGTCGCGCATCAGTTCCATCGTTTCGCGGCTCATCAAGAAGCCATGCTCGATGGACTTAACGCCAGCGGCAACGGCAATTTCCACGGCCTCGTCCGTGAAGACATGAGAAGCAACATAGGTGTTGTAGGTGTCGGCCACCTCTACGAAAGCCTCGATTTCGGCCTTGGTATATTGGCGTACATCCAGAGGGTCATAAGTGGATGACACCCCGCCACCGGTGGAAATCTTAAGCTGGCTTGCGCCCATGCGCATGATTTCACGCGCGCGTTTGACCACTTCCGGAACACCATCAGCCTGCGCCATCAAACCAACGCTGTACCAGTACCATTGCGAATCCGCGCCGTTCGTCGGAACCGCTTGGTAGGGGCGATAGTCAAAGTGGCCGCCGGTTTGTGTCACGGGTGGGCCGGACGGCAGGATACGGGGGCCTTCGATCTCGCCTGCGTCAATCATCCGTTTTATGGCAAATGAATTGCCGCCAACGTCGCGCACCGTTGTAAAGCCGCGCATTAACGTGCCTTCGGACCCGATGGCACCCCGCACCGCGACTTCAAGAATATCGCCGGTCACAACCACACTCTGCGGATTGCAACAGTAAAGCGTGTGCCAGTGTACGTCGATCAGGCCCGGCATCAACGTGCGCCCGCCGCCGTCGATCACGATACCATTGGCGACGGCGAGGGGTTCTGAGGACACATCTGTGATCAGATTGTCGGTTACAACGACATTGGCATTTGTAATCATTTTCTCATTCACACCATCAAACACGTTGACGTTTGTGAACAGTATCGGCCCCCCATCCTGGGAGAGCGCTTGCGAACTGGCTATAGTGAGAAAAACCGACGAAACCGCGGCAAGTTTGGGAAAATGCATTCTAATTTCCTCAGAAAATTCTGTCGGAGAAACCATCCCAGCGGAAGCAAGCTTTTTCAAGGATTCCCTCACTTTTCTGCAAGGTCGGCTTTGTCCCGCAAAACGGTTGCTCATGCCGAGTGTAGCGAATGTCTGCTTCGAGCCCAAAGCAGACGTTCATTCTGACCACTGATAGCTTTTGAACATCGCAGGCGGGCGGTCAGCATAAGCCAGATGATAGCTGCTTTAGTTGACCCCCAGCTCCCCCAAAGTATGCAAATGAGATTGAACTAGAGCTTGATGCGGAAAGCCGCGAAACCGTCTGTGCCTTCTCCGGCCTCTTCGATTGAAACGCCTTTGACGTCGCCAATGTAGTCTCGGGCCTTTGGGCCGGTTTCGAAAAGAACGGTTGTGTTCTCAAGAGGCGCAAAGGACCAATTGGCGTCGGCTTTTGGGTTGATCGTTCCCTGTTCAACAATATAGCGCACAATGACGTCGCGATTGGTGTCTGGGGCCTCGAATACGATTGTATCACCCAGTGCGCCAGGGAACGAACCGCCGCCCGATGCACGATAATTGTTGGTGGCAATGATGAACTCCATGTCATCAGTGACCGGTTCACCTTGGAAGGACAAGTTCACAATTCGGGCTGCATCGGGATTCGCCACTTCGCCCTTTGGTCCAAAGCGCGGCGGTTTTGACAGGTCGATCTGATATGTCACACCATCCATTACATCGAAATTGTAAGACGGAAACTCAGGATTCAGTAGAACCGCGTCTTCTGAGCCTGACTCGATCGTGTTGAACATTCCGGCCGATCGCTCCAGCCAACCACGCAGCTGAACACCGTTCACTCGCACCGCGCGCACCGTATTTGGATAGAGATACAGATCAGCCACATTTTTTATGGCAACATCCCCAACCGGGACATCGGTGTAATAGTCGGGGCCTCCGCGACCACCCGCCTTGAACGGCGCCGCCGCTGACAGGATCGGCAAACCTTCATGCTCGGTGCCTTTTAGCATTTCTTCGACATACCATTTCTGCGCGATTGAAACGATCTGAACAGACGGATCATCAGCAACCAGCGCGAAATAGCTGTGCAATGGAGCGGATGTCTTGCCAACTGCTCGACGGACATAGGCGAGCGTTTCGTCGTGATCCTTCGCAACCGAGTCGAGAACCTTCTGATCGTCTCCGACCAAAGCGGTGATTGAGCGGTCTTCATTGCGTTGGGAAATCGCACGGGCCTCAGACGTAGTGGTAACCACACGCCACTCATTTCCTTCCCGTTCCAGCAGCAGATCCAGCAAACCAAGATGTGAACCCCAGAAGCCGCCCATGACAGCAGGTTTGCCCATAAGGGTGCCCTTTTCGACATCGATGCCGGGTCGGTCCGAAAATGTCGGCGAGGGGAAGACAAGGTGATTGTGGCCCGTGACCAACGCGTCGATCCCGTCAACACCCGCCAAAACGACTGATGCGTTTTCCATACCGTCGACATGATTGGCGTCGCCGATCCCAGAGTGTGAAAGGGCGATGACTAGGTCACAACCTTGTTCTTTCATCTCTGGCACGTATGCCCGCGCGGTTTCGACGATATCGCGGGTTTGAACATTGCCTTCCAGGTGCTTTCGATCCCAGTTCATGATCTGCGGCGGCGTAAATCCAATTACTCCAATTTTGATCGAGTGCTTAGCCCCATCGCCCATTTCGATTTCACGGTCGATGATTGCATAAGGCTTGATCAGCGTTTTGTCGTCACGCGGAGTTGCACCTTGTGCCTTTGAAACATTGGCCAAAACGACCGGGAACTCCGCACCCGCGAGTGATTTTTCCAGGAAATCCAGCCCGTAGTTGAATTCGTGATTGCCCAGAGTTGCGGCATCATAGCCAACGATGTTGAACGCGGTGATAATGGGGTGGGCGTCCCCTTCTTTCATGCCACGCTCATAGGCGATGTAGTCACCCATCGGGTTCCCTTGAAGAAAGTCACCATTGTCGACCAAGATCGAATTTGTCGCCTCAAAGCGAATTTCGTTGATGATTGAGGCCGTACGGGACAAGCCCACGGTGTCACGGGGTTTGTCAGCATAATAGTCATAAGGGAACACATGGACGTGGATGTCGGTTGTTTCCATAATGCGCAAATGCGCTTGGTTGTTGGCAGCCAGAACTGAAAAAGGATGCAAGGTGATCGCCGCTGCACCGGCTGTTGTTGCAAGAAACTGGCGACGCGAAATTGACGAGCGGCTGGAAAATGACATGGGTGACCTTTCGAATTGGCTGGCAACGAGAATTGTTGCCGCTTTTGCATAACGATCTTATGACAGTATTTCCTATCACATCTTGCAGACTTATTTCAGGGGTTTTGGACGAGCACCAAGCACCAACTCAGGGCAGTTGTTAAGTGATTGCGTCCGGTGAAACCAAGCTAGGAGTGTTTTGACAACGTATTTGCAAAATACTCAGTGCCATTTACCTTCGTCCGTGCTGCATTGACGGCGCTGAACTATTCTGAAGGTGGTCGCTGGAGCCAGTACTGGCCAGTGCGTTGCTCGAGCCCGCCAGTGACGTACGTTAACCAATAATCGGTGTAAACGACATTGCGGTTTTGCCTTCGCCTTGAGCCATGAAGGACACACACGCATGCACCTCTTGTTGCCGCGCGTACTCCGGACTTGAGACCCCGTGAAAGCTGTCTGTGAGCATTAGCCATCCGTCGATGCAGAGTAGGTGCTCGAAACATGTTTGGTGCCGCCGCCACTGACGGTGAGTTATGATGTTGAAACCTTCTTCGGGTAATGGTGGCACGAAATGCCGCGCAATACGGCGATATTGATCTTCTGTTGGTGCAAAGGCATGCGCGCCTTCTCTGTTGCGCTTATGCAGCCTGTGCAGACAAACTTCATCTGGCAAATCCAAAAAGTGAAGGTGGTGCTGCGCAGCCGTGTCTTTCAGCAAGTCGCGCATCCAAGCTCTATTTTCAATTGTGTTCGCTGGAAAATCGAGAACCACTGAAACGCCAGCCTTCAGCAAAGAAGCCACGTGACGCCCCATGACCGGTCGCAGTTTCCAAGCGCAATTCACGTAGTCCTGCAGGGACTTCATCTGGTCGCCAAACAGGGTGCTAAGCCATTCATCTTCTGAAATGAGCACGACTGCGTCTCTTTCCGCTAGTTCCGCTGCCAGAGTAGATTTTCCAGAAGCGACTTTGCCGCATAGCAAGTGAAGCGTTGGAATAGCCTGTGACATAGAACGAACTCCCGGATTACCTGATGGTCCCTGCGCTAAGTTGGTCCGCCAGTTGATCAAATACCAACCTGATCCTTCGTGCGGTATGTAACTCGGAGTGTGTCGCCAGCCAAATCGGGAACTTAAACGGCTCGCGGTCGGGGAGCACGCGCTCCACACCAGGTGTTAAGGCAGCCACATCATCCGACATTACACTTATGCCAAAACCTTGGCGCACCAGTTGCCAGGATACAATCCCGCTTTGTGAGCCAATCCTGAAGCTTTTTCGGGTTACTTTAATGCCCGCCGGATCGAGAAAACCGATCATCGTGTCGATGTCCCCAAACCCGACAAAGTCCAATTTCGCAAGTTCGTTTTCATTTTTTGGCCGTCCCACCTGATCAAGGTACGAAGGTGCTGCGTAAAAATGGGCCGTGGCCTCGGCGACGAGCTTTGCTGTCAGATCCGGCTGAGTTGGACGCACATGTCGGATGGCGATATCAGCCTCACGTCGCTGTATGTCTCGTATGTCATTTGCAGCAACGATGTCGATCTCTAGTCGCGGTGCCGCAAGTCGGATCTTTTTCAGTATAGGTGGCAGCTGATAGGCAGACATCACATCGGACGCAGTAATCCTGACTTGCCCTTCAACAGCTTGCGACTGGCTTGTCGCAGTAAGAGAAATCCTGTTCGCCACATCCGCCATTTCTCTGACATGCAACAAAAGCTCGGCGCCAGCAGTCGTCAAATTGAGCGACTTGCCGACTCTTTCAAACAGAGTGATGCCAAGGGCCGTTTCCAGCGCAGCAACTTGACGGCCAACAGTGGGTTGAGTTTGCTCAAGAACGCGTGCCGCTGCGGAAAACGAGCCTTCTTCGGCTGTCGCAAGAAAGGACCGCACCTGGTTCCAGTCGAAATTGATTGCATTCCAGTTCATGCATTTATGCATAACACTTCTGCAAATTGCGGCAATTCCATAAATGATTGTTTGGAAGTAAAGGATACGGCGACAACCTTTTTTAAGAGTAATGAAATGACTGCTTTGTCCAAGGATGCCGCGTTCTGGAGCAATATCTCGCAAAAGTATGCGGCAGACCCAATCCGCAACATGGAAGGGTATCTGAAAACACTCGAGCTCACTAAGTCGTACCTGAAAGCGGAGGACAACGTACTGGAAATCGGGTGCGGGACGGGTTCAACCGCGCTGCTGCTTGCACCGCATGTCGCCCATGTCACTGCCACGGATCTCGCTCCGGGCATGATCAAGATTGCCGATGAGAAGCGTGCTAAAGAAGGATTGGAGAACGTCACTTTCAAGGTGGCTGAAGTTCTTGAGCACGGTTTAGATGAAGGTTCTTACGATGCGATCTTGGCGCATAATTTGCTTCATCTTCTGCCTGATTTGGACCAAGCGCTCGAGCACATTTCGGCGCTTACAAAACCCGGTGGGCTTTTCATATCCAAAACCGTCTGCGCACCTGAGAGCGGTGGTTTCAAGTATGCGATGATCAGTCGGATCGCCATCCCAATCATGCAGGCTCTTGGGAAAGCCCCGTTTGTGCATTTTGTGTCTGGATCAGTGCTTGAAAGGAAAATCGCGTCCGCAGGCTTCGACGTGCTTTATACTTCTGATCAAGCCTCAATGCTTCAGAGCCGCTATATTGTCGCGCAAAAATCTTGAAGTTTTAGTTCGTTTAGCTGCATCCGTCGAAACGATCTTTGCGTAAACTTGCACGATACTTTCATACTGGAAGGAACGGAGTTACCTCGGCCTGCTTGTACCTTAAGAGTGTTGTTGCGAAAGGCCGTTTTATCCGCAAAGCGGACATTGACGATGCAATCCGTTGATGGCTGCTTTCACCGAAAAGCGGTCATTCGTGCAAAGCGCAGCGAGCGACTGCGTTGAGCCCGCTGCTGACGTGAAATCGACCCAAGCGTTCGGTTTTTTCAGACCACGGACTTTGCTCGATACGGCCAGGTTTAGCTGCGGACCAAGAAGACCGATGCGTCGGCGTGAGAAGCAACTCGTCCACCATTAGATGGCCAGATATAGTCCGCGACACCCGGTTTGTGCGTCGCCATCACTACAAGATCCGCGCCGGTCTCTTTCACGGCCTTGAGCAGAACGTCGTCGATGTCGGTCGTGGGATCATGGGCAATCATCATCTTGTGAGACACGGCATGCCCATATTGGTTTGCCTGTCCCTCCGTGAAATCAACCAACTTTTTCTCATATTCGGCCGGCGTGTGACCCAATGTGGTGGGAGCTGACATGGTCGCCCCGACGTAGCAGACTTTCGAATTGTGAATGCGTGCCAGGTCAGCGGCACAAGACAGGGCCAGCCCAAGGCTCTCTTCATGCTCCAAATCGACCGGAACCATTATGAGTCCAAACATTTCTTCCTCCCAAACAATTCTCCCCGTGCAGAAAGCAATTGGCCAACCCGCCAAGTTTGAAAACGGGTGCCGCATGTCGGGATCTGCTGATTCGGTGTTCGAACTTAGCAATGCATCGCGTTCGCAGATTTGATGTAACTCAAGAAGCTCCATCGGCGCGAAACCCGGCCGAACTGAATGCTGGCTTGTCCGCTAAGCGTACGCTCAGTCAGGTTTGGCGACGGTCCGCTCCTGAGCCAAAGCGGACGTGCTAAATAGTATGGTCATTCTTACAGTGGGAAGTGGGCGATGGGCATGGAATTGAAACCAGCCCAGGATCATCAGGCATCAACAAAAATTCGGGGGACAATTCAGGGGATGAATATCAAGCTGATCATTAAAATTTTAAAAATTAATACATTACAATGATATTTGGTGCCTCAAGAGGGACTCGAACCCCCGACCTTGTCCTTACGAAGGACCTGCTCTACCAGCTGAGCTATTGAGGCAGCGGGGGACCGTTTAAACCGTCTCGCCCTGACGTTCAAGACTTGTTCGGCAAGGCTTTTAGCCGTGCTTACAGCGCCCAAAACCCCGGTCTGTTTTGTAAAATTTTTACGACACTGCTGATCGCCGGTTGCCGTTTTTCTATTACTTCGATATTTCATGAAATATGATAAATGAGACAACCGACAAACTGGCCACCCTGGGTCACCCGCAACGCTTGATGGTGTTTCGCATGCTCATGCGACGATATCCTGACACTGTTCCAGCGGGTGAGCTTGCATCCGAGCTGGATATCAAACCCAGCACCCTGTCGAATTACCTGAACGCGCTGCAACGCGCGGGGCTGGTGCGGCAGGAACGGTCAGGGACGTCGCTGCTCTATTCGATCGAGATGACGAATGTGCAGCACATGCTGGACTTCTTGCTGAACGATTGCTGCAGGGGCCGGCCCGATATCTGTATGCCGTTTTCACAAGGACCCGAGACTATGCCGGATCGCAAATACAACGTTTTGTTTTTATGCGTGGGCAATTCCGCCCGTTCGATCTTTGCCGAATCCATTCTGCGCACGTTGGGAGAGGATCGCTTCAACGTCTACTCGGCCGGAACGCAGCCCACATCGCAGCTCAACCCATTTGCCGTTCAGGTACTTAGCGACAAAGGGCACGACACCTCAGTGCTGCGGTCCAAGCATATGTCCGAATTTGCAGCCGATGGCGCGCCCGAGATGGATTTTGTCTTCACCGTCTGCAATCAGGCCGCCAATGAGGAGTGTCCCGCTTGGGAAGGCCAGCCAATCAGCGGTCATTGGGGCATGGTCGACCCGGTCAAAGCCACAGGCACGGACGCCGAGAAAAGCCTGGCCTTCCAGAACGCCTATGGCGCGCTGAAACGACGGATCGAGGCGTTTACGTCATTGCCGGTCGAAAGCCTGGACCGGATCGCTTTGCAAACCGCCGTCGATGATATCGGCAGAACCCCCGTTGAGGATATGAAATGACCACTTACGCGGTAAACGGCCTTGGCCGGATGGGCAAACTGGCCCTGAAACCTCTGATCGAGAAGGGCGCCAAGATCGCTTGGATCAATGATGGCGTCGGCGACCTCGAGATGCACGCGCACCTGCTGGAATTCGACACGGTCCATGGCCGCTGGGATGCGGAGTTTACCCATGATGCCGACAGCGTAACGATCGATGGCACGCGCCTGCCGTTCGTTGGCACCAAAGACCTGTCCGACCTGCCTCTGGACGGCGTGGATGTGGTTATCGACTGCACTGGCGTGTTCAAGACCGAGGCTAAGCTGGCACCGTATTTCGAGGCGGGGGTGAAGAAGGTTGTCGTCTCGGCCCCGGTCAAGGACGGCCCCACGGCCAATATCGTGATGGGCGTGAATGAAGGCACTTATGACCCCGCGGCCCATCACATCGTGACCGCGGCGTCTTGCACCACCAATTGTCTGGCCCCGGTGGTTAAGGTCATTCATGAGAATCTGGGTATCCGTCATGGCTCGATGACCACGATCCACGATGTGACCAACACGCAAACCATCGTGGACCGCGCCGCCAAAGACCTGCGGCGTGCGCGGTCGGCATTGAACTCGCTGATCCCGACCACGACTGGCTCGGCCACGGCGATCACGCTGATTTACCCCGAATTGAAAGGCCGCCTGAACGGCCACGCGGTGCGGGTGCCCCTGCTGAACGCCTCGCTGACCGATTGCGTGTTCGAGGTGGAACGTGAAACCACCGTCGAAGAGGTCAACGCCTTCTTCAAAGCCGCCGCCGAGGGTGAGCTGAAAGGTATTCTGGGCTATGAGACCCGGCCATTGGTTTCGACGGATTACACCAATGACGAACGATCTTCGATTGTCGATGCGCCTTCGACCATGGTGGTGAACGGGACGCAGTTAAAGATCTATGCGTGGTATGACAACGAAATGGGCTATGCGCACCGTCTGGTGGATGTGGCGCTGATGGTGGGGAACGCGCTGTGAGCGACCGGCCCGAGGGACTGTCGGCCTATATCGCGGTCACGGCGGCCTATTGGGCCTTTATGCTGACCGACGGAGCCCTGCGGATGTTGGTGCTGTTGCACTTTCATACCATAGGGTTCTCGCCGGTTCAGTTGGCTTATCTGTTTGTTCTGTATGAAGTCGCCGGGATGGTGACCAATCTGTCAGCGGGTTGGATCGCTGCGCGGTTCGGGCTGACCTCGACGCTTTATGCCGGTCTGGGGATACAGATTGCAGCATTGCTGACAATGACGTTTCTGGACCCGCATTGGAGCGTCGCCACCTCGGTCGCCTTCGTGATGGCTGTACAGGGTGCCAGCGGCGTGGCCAAGGATCTGGCCAAAATGTCTTCGAAATCCGCCGTCAAACTACTGGCCCCCACGACAGGCGGAGGGTTGTTTCGCTGGGTTGCTATTCTCACCGGATCCAAAAACGCGGTCAAAGGGGTGGGCTTTTTGCTTGGCGCGATCATGCTGGTCACAATGGGCTTTATGACAGCGATCTTTGTCATGGCCGCTGTTCTGGCCGTGATCCTGTTCGCCGTCATTCGCTTTATGCCGCCCGGCCTACCCAAAGGACGCAAAGGAGCCAAGTTCTCCGAGGTCTTCTCAAAATCGCCCAACGTGAACTGGCTATCGGCGGCGCGGGTTTTTCTGTTTGGCGCACGCGATGTGTGGTTTGTGGTCGGCATACCGATATACTTTTACGCCGTCCTGTCGGATGGCACGGAAGAAGGCAACCGCGCGGCCTTTTTCATGATCGGTACGTTCATGGCCGTCTGGGTCATACTGTACGGCGCGGTCCAAGCCAGCGCGCCAAAAATCCTGCGGGCCGCGGACCGTACCGAGGGCGACTTGATAAAAGCCGCCCGCACCTGGGCTGCTGTCCTGTTCTGCATTCCTGCGACGCTGACGGTAGCGGTACTGATCTCGGACGGGCCGCAAACATGGCTGACCGTGACACTGGTTTTGGGTCTTTTGGTTTTTGGAGCGATCTTTGCAGTGAACTCGTCCCTGCATTCCTACTTGATTCTGGCCTTCACCAAATCCGAGCGGGTCACCATGGACGTCGGCTTTTATTATATGGCCAATGCCACAGGACGCCTTGTGGGCACCGTTCTGTCCGGCCTTACCTACCAAGTCGGAGGCTTGCCTTTGGTCCTGGGCACAGCCGCGGCAATGGTCGCGCTTGCCGCGTTGACATCGGGCAAGCTGACCGACCAAACCCACGAGGCACATGCATGAGCGTTTTTGAAAGATACCTGACCATCTGGGTTGCGCTGGCGATGATCGGCGGCGTCTTGATCGGACTCGCCGCGCCCGGGCTGGTGGGCCTGGTCGCCTCGGCCGAGGTGGCAAGCGTCAATCTGGTCGTCGCGGTGCTGATTTGGGCCATGGTCTACCCAATGATGGTCGGAGTCGACTTCGGAGCCGTAGCCGGCGTTGCCCGCCAACCCAAGGGACTGATCGTGACCCTCGTGGTGAACTGGTTGATCAAACCCTTCACCATGGCCGTGTTGGCTGTACTGTTTTTTGACTACGTTTTCGCCCCGTGGATACGCTCCGAGGACGCCGCACAATACACCGCCGGTCTGATCCTGCTGGGTGCAGCGCCCTGTACGGCGATGGTGTTTGTCTGGTCGCAACTGACCAAAGGGGACGCGACCTATACGCTGGTGCAGGTCTCGGTCAACGACCTGATCATGGTGGTGGCGTTTGCCCCTATTGTGGCGTTTCTGTTGGGTGTCACTGATATCGCGGTTCCCTGGCAAACACTGGTTCTGGCGACGGTGCTCTATGTTGTTTTGCCCTTGATCGCAGGGTTGATCACACGACGCAGACTAGGCTCTAAACAAGCGATTGAGGCGTTCTCGGCCCGCGTTAAGCCGTGGTCCATCCTGGGGTTGATTGCCACAGTCGTCATCCTGTTCGGCCTGCAAGGACAGACGATCCTGGCCAAGCCGCTTGTGATTGTCCTGATTGCAGTACCGATCCTGATCCAGAGCTATGGCATATTCGCCCTGGCCTATGGCGCAGCTTACGCGCTGAAGGTTCCGCATCGTATAGCCGCCCCGTGCGCCATGATCGGCACATCCAATTTCTTCGAACTGGCAGTCGCCGTCGCCATCAGCCTGTTTGGCCTGAATTCAGGGGCGGCGCTTGCGACCGTTGTTGGCGTTTTAGTCGAGGTCCCAGTGATGCTGTCGCTTGTTGCCTTCGCGAACAGAACCCGCTCCCGGTTCCCCGAACTTACACCGTCCTGAACTCAGAGAACCGTCACAAAGAACGGCTTTAGTTTCTCTCCTGCCGCAATCGCGGACAACGCCGATTTGGCTGTATCCAGAGACTCGCGGATAGTGACGTCCATATCCAGATAGCGATAGGTGCCGAGGCGACCGACAAACGTGACATTTTCCGCCTTGTTGGCCAGCTCGACATAATCACCCAGCAGCGCCTTTTCCTTGACCTGACGGATAGGATAATAGGGGATGTCGTCCGGTTCGGCCGCACGCGAGAATTCGCGGTAACACACGGAACCGTCATGCGTTTCCCACGGCGCGAAATGCTTGTGCTCGGTAATACGGGTATATGGGACCTCTTCCTCGCCGTAGTTCATGACAGCACACCCCTGGTAGTCACCATCATACGTGAAGCGTTCGAAATCCAGCGTACGATACCCCAGCCGGCCCAGCTCATAGTCGAAATACCCGTCCAGCGGCCCCGAATAGAAAACGTGGTCAAAATCATCGCCCATACTGCGGTCGAATGTCGTGCCCAGCTTCACAGTGATCGAGGGATGATCCAGAATACCCGCAATCATATCGGTGTATCCGTTTTCCGGCATGCCCTGGAACTTGTGGAAAAAGTAGTTGTCGTCGTAGTTGAAGCGAACAGGCAAGCGTTTCAGGATCGATGCGGGCAGTTCGGACGGGTGACAGCCCCACTGCTTGATGGTGTAGCCCTTGAAGAACGCCTCATAGAGGTCCTGGCCAACAAACCGCATCGCCTGTTCTTCAAAGCTCTGAGGGTCGGTGATCGAAGTGTCCGCCTGTTCTTCGGTAATGAACTTATGTGCTTCGTCCGGGCGCATCGTCTTGCCAAAGAACTGGTTGATCGTATGCAGGTTCACCGGCAGCGAAAACACCTGACCCTTCGAGGTCGTCTTGACCCGGTTCTTGTAGGGCAGGAAATTGGCGTAGCTGTTGACGTAGTTCCACACTTCTTCGTCGTCAGTGTGAAAGATGTGCGGGCCGTAGACGTGTACCATCACGCCTGTATCCGCATCGCGCTCGGTGTGGCAGTTGCCCCCTATGTGGTCGCGACTGTCGATGATTGTGATTTCATGCCCTTGTTCGGCAAGTTCACGTCCAATCACCGCGCCAGAAAGCCCGGCCCCTACCATCAGAAATCGACCTTTGTTCATCTATTTACCTTCGTGCTTCGGTGAAATCGTGCTCATGTCGAGCGGCTTGATCAACTGTCGCCTAGCGATTTTGAGTATGCCTGACCGTGCCTCGGCCTTGCTGCGAAAGGCGTTCAACACGGACATCCAGCCACGGCACATCCACCAACCCAACTTCAACCGCCCCGAGATGGGTTGTCCGCCCTGCAAGATACCCGCAAACACGATCGGAACCGTACGTCGTGACAAATCGAACATCTCTTTCAGAACGGCCTCTTCTTCTTCTGAACTGAGATTACCAGAAGCCGCCATAGCCGCCTTCAGGTTTTTCCCGACGGGGCGGGTGTGATGCATTGCGATCTCGTCCAGAATGGCTGTCCTGAATGCACCGGCCTCGGCCCAACGACACCAGATATAGTCCAGCCCGTAGCCGCTCATGGTGCTCTGAAACAGGGGCAGAGCCTTCTGCAGCACATCGCGGTGCATACAAGGGGCCATAATCTCGATGTAGTTTGTGTATCTCAGAACAAAGCCCGGGCACTGGCTGAATACGAAATGCGAAAAATAGCTTTCTGAACTCAACGATGGCTGAGCAATGCGAAGACCATAATGCCGCATCGACGCGAACATGGCATTGACGTCCTGCGCACTGATGTCCAGATCGTCATCAGGCAACCAGAAATAGTCGTAACCCTCAAGGTTCCGGTCAATAAGTGTTTGGTACAAACCGTCCCACTTGCCGCCTTTCAGCAAGATAGCTTCAACCCCGTCCTCTGCGACAAAGCTGTGATAGGCTTCGTCGGAAAAGAAACTGACGATCAGGTCATAGTCGCGATCTTCATAGGGGATTTCGCACCAACGGTGGTGCAATGACTTGCTGCCCGCGCGGACAACGACGAGGCTTTTCTTCATACGTGGCTTCGGACCTTATTCCCGGCGCGCAACAATGGGCCTAACCCTTCGATTCTGTCAGGATTCAAAGGGTGGCTTAGCCTGCCGTGAGTATATTTGGCCTGATAAACGAGGTTGCGCGCGAACCTGAGCAGAGGCGATCCCGGTTTCATTTCTTTACGGCCATGGTCGATCGAACTACCGAGTGCTTCGCGCTCAGAGATCATCGGAGCGGCCAGCGTAAGTATCGGTACCCGGTGTTCCCAGTAGAACTTCAGATCGATATCAACAGGCCGGGCAATCGGAGCATCAATTTCAAGCAGCTGAGCCGCGGCTCTGCGACCGATGATATACCCCGTTGTTCGAGGTGGCAGGCGATCTGATAGGACCAGATCTTGGTCCGCAAATTCCTTAAGGACTTGCACGTTCTTCCCCGGAACTCCGTCCAGTTTTATCATCACGCTTTCGAAGCACTCAGAACAATCGTGCATCGCATCCAGAAACGATCTAGGATCTTTCACAAATGTCGCGTCATCTTCGAGCACCAGCCAAACAGGGTCACCAGAATCTACCAGTTTTTGCCAGATCTGACGGTGGCCCAGCGTGCAGGCAACTTCGTTCAAGCTGAGCGGGCGCTTGAATTTTGTACGATTTTCATTCGTGTCGTAAATCTGATGCAGATTTGGCGTATCGAGCTTATGTCCGGGGATAGCATCTGAAAACTCAAACGTGACGCCAAACTTCGCAAGCTCCGCTTCGCAGAAGCGTCTACGTTGAACCTCTTTCGGCAAACTGAGAACAACAGCTCTTATAGACACGGTTCTTTTCCACTCAAATGCGCGGCATTGTTAGTGGCCGCAAGCTGTAACAACAACTACTTAAAGTAGCAGATTCGGCAGAAGGATCAGAACAGCCAGCCTCTGGCAAATATCCGCCTACCACAGCACTCTTTACGCGAATTGTGAGCAACGCGCCTCAATACCGGTTTGTGCTTACTAACACATAACTGTATCACAATATTAACACTTTTAAACTGATCCCGATCAAAGCGTGTTCTATTTGCGCAACATCACGCCCAAATTGGACGTTTTCCGCCATTCACTTGCCGATCAGCCAAACCATTACTATGTGGCGACGGCTTTCTCAACACACCTACCCTCTATCAAGTTGTCACGCCTCACAGTCCGCCCTTTTGACAGGACAGAATATAGGTTATCTGAGCGAGCGCATGGTTTTACGATCTGGAGAACGCAATGATTAAGCGTGCCTGGGACAATTGGCGAGCTGGCTATATGGGTCGCCTCATCAGCGAAAGCTTCTTCGCACAGGGCGGATTGTACGCTGTAGCTATAGTCGCGATGATCGCGGTCGCCGCTACGACTGCCGGGTCGGCCTACATGATGGAATACATCGTGGATGCCATGACAAACCCTGAAATGCGCAGCTGGGTGCATTTAATCGCATTGGGCGTCATCGCGCTATTTCTAACGAAAGCCGTTGCCTCCTATATCCAATCCATTTTCCTGGCCCGAGCCGGCAACAGGATCGTCGCCACTCAACAGGACCGCGTCTATCGCAAACTCCTTCGGCACGGAGTCTCTTTCTTTGCGGCACATGAATCTTCGGATTTGTTGATGCGCACGACTCACGGCGCTCAGGCGGCCAGGAAGCTGATCGACGTAATAGTTACCGGCTTTGTACGCGACGCACTTACTCTCGTCGGTTTGGTCATTGTTATGGTGTATCAACAACCCGTTCTGTCGATCATGTTCTTCGTTGTCGGCCCGGTGGCACTTTTTGGGGTGCGGTACCTTCTTAAAAGTGTTCGTGCGATCATGCAGGCGGAATTCAAATCGCTGGCCGAGATCATACGCGTCCTTCAGGAAACGTCCACCGGCATCAAGGTAATCAAGGTATTCGCTCTTGAGGATCGAATGATCACGCGGATGGACACAGCAATTCGCAGTGTAGAGCAACGAGCCAACGATATCGCAAGGCTGCAGTCTATCGCCAGCCCACTGATGGAGTTCTTGGCCGGTCTTGCTGTCGCAGGTGTTCTGGTGGTCAGCACAATGGGGATTGCCGGCAGCGAAACGCCTACGGCCGGGCAGCTGATGTCATTCATTACGGCTTTGTTGATGGCATACGAACCCGCCAAACGCCTATCCAAGATGCGCGTCCAGATTGAAACTTGCATGGTGGGCGTCGGTCTGTTGTTCGGATTGCTAGACCAAGAAGATACAATGAAGGAAAGCCCGAACGCTCATGACCTTTTGGATGGTCCTGGAGAGATTTCCTTGCGGAATGTAACTTTTGGCTACAGCGGTGCCATGCCGGTGATCGAAGATATGAACATCAATTTCGAGGCCAAAAAGACAACAGCATTGGTCGGGCAATCCGGGGGTGGGAAGTCAACAATGTTCGGCCTGATCATGCGGTTCTATGATCCCGAAGATGGCAGCATTGAAATAGACGGCCAGGACTTACGCCATGTCAGTTATGCTTCGCTGCGACGCAAGATATCGTATGTAGGTCAGGATACTTTCCTGTTTTCCGCAACGGTAATGGAAAATCTGCGATGTTCGTCACCCGAGGCGACCGATGAAGAGGTGATTGCTGCAGCCAAAGCCGCCCATGCACACGGGTTTATTGCCGAATTGCCTGACGGGTATGATACGCAGGTTGGGGAAAACGGGACCTTCTTGTCCGGAGGTCAAAAGCAGCGTATCGCGATTGCTCGCGCAATACTGCGCAAAGCCGAGATTCTGCTTTTGGATGAAGCAACAAGCGCACTGGATGCAGAATCCGAGTCATTGGTTAAAGCCGCTTTGGATTCGCTGACCGAAGACGTGACCGTTATTGTGATCGCACACCGGCTCTCTACGATTCTTGAGGCGGACAAAATCATGGTTATTCAGGATGGAGCGGTGATCGAACAAGGAAGTCTTGAACAGTTGATGGAAAAGAACGGCAGCTTCCGCAGCCTATTCGATCAACAATTCAAAACGCACGAAACAGAAAAACAAAAAAGCGAAGTAGAATCTTGAAAAACACGAGCTTCCACACGAGAGAAGGCTTTTGACGGTGCCCGCAAATATCCAGTGGACCGACGGACTGTACTGCAATACCCACAATACCAAACGCTGTGTGGCGGATACATAGAAGAACATTTCGAAGTCAGGATTCTGGTATAAATAGCGCTTTTTCAGGTTGGAGAGAACTGTGGCTAGAAAGTTGAGAAATCCAACTCAACACCACTTTCTCGCTTTCCATGAAGAACGACGGTACGTTCATTACTTTTCAGCGAAAAAACGAAACTGCCGCCGCCACGATAAGAGTTGAGAACGACAAGCTTTCTGTTTCGCAGCAACAAGACGGCGGGAACTGGGTGAAATTGATCAATTCGATCAAGTTCAAAAGCAAAGACAGTACTACGATCCAATTGCAACGCACCCCAGAGGGCCTCAAGCTATCGGGTGACGATATCACCGATTCAGTTGAGATTCCTGTCGATTTGTCCAAGGTTGGTAAAGTCTGCGGATCCGGAGAAATTTGGAATTTCAGTTTCGAAGAAGCCACGTCAAAGCTGGTCACAACAGCTTTGCAGCGTGTCGTTCGCGAAGTCGCTGAATTTCCCGAAAGCCATCTCACACAGCGTCAGGATGATCTGATCTACGATTTTGGGATGCATTCGGGAAGCGATACTGAATTCTATCTTGCTAAGGGGTTTCGTGTGGTCGCAATCGAAGCCAACCCCCAGATCGCCGAACGCAACGCAACCCGGTTTGCAGAGGAAATCAACGACGGGCGCCTCGTCTTGTTAAACTTGGGCGTTGCTGAAGAAAACGGATTGTTGCTTTTTCACGTGTCGTTGGTGAACTCGGAACAGAGTTCATTCGACAAAGACATGGCCTTGCGGTTGGGGCCAGTCGAATCATGTGAGATCAAAACGGTGAATCCAGCACATATCTGGCCAAGTTTCGGTGTGCCCTATTACGCCAAGATCGACATCGAAGGATTCGACGGCGCTGTGATCGACTCGATCGGCGACCTGGTGGAAAAACCAACATATGTCAGCTTTGAATCCAGGTTTGACGACTGGCCAGATCGCGTAGCTACATTGTCCCGAGCTGGCTATAGCAGCTTTAAGGTAGTCGATCAGATGAAAGTCTCCGGCAGCTCCGCGCTTGAGCCCGCGCGCGAGGGCAAGACTGTGAAGTACACATTTCTTGGCCCGTCGAGCGGACCATTCGGAAAAGAAACTCCTGGCAAATGGGTTTCTAAAAAAAGTATTCAGCGTGAAATCGACAATCTAAGAGCCCAGAATCCAGAAAACACCGGTTGGATAGATATTCATGCCAAAATAGGAATGTATACTCGGAATAAATCTCGCCTCCGTGGATTGCTGCCATAGTATTCCCGTATTCCACAAACAGAATCCAGCTTACAAGAAAAGTGTCCACATGGAATTCTCGATCACTGACTGCTCGGACAAGAAAATCAGCGGAATTAGTGCCGCTGACCGAAACCAATTCAAAATAGACGTTCTCAACCACAAGTCCGGTCCGAGCCCCGAACTTAGTGTCATTATTCCCTCGTATAACTGTGCGGCCACTTTGCCAGAAACGCTGCGTTCAGTTTTTGCTGCCGCAGGAAAACTGACAATCGAAGTGATTGTCGTCAATGACGGCAGCTCAGATGAAACCGCAGATATCGCAGGCGCAATACTTTCCGAATGCAACACAATTTGGATGGTTCTGAGTCGCCCAAACGGAGGCCTGTCCGCCGCTAGAAACACAGGCCGCGAAGTAGCGACTGCTCCCTACATCGCCTATCTTGACGGCGACGATCTGATGGCCCCCAGAGCCTACGAACGAATGGTTCGCTATGCGGAAAAATTTGATTGTGCTCAGGTCTTTTCCCGCTCGGTTGTGTTTTCCGACACAACTTTGGCTGTTCGTCCCTTTTACGACAGCGAAATCTGGGACAGCATTCTGGGCGGTCTGCAGCATAGACAGTTTTGCCCGCTGATTGAACCAAGAGTATTCCGCACAAAACCAAAGACATGCGCGCGGATCTGGAAACGTGCGTATGTCGAGGAACATGATCTTACTTTCCCAGAAGGACGTCTGTTCGAAGACGTTGGAATCCACTCGGTAGCACTGGCAATTGGCGGGCGCGTAGGGATCATCAACGAAATCGGGCTGCTTTATCGCGAAGGACGCTCAGGGGCGATTACGCAAAGCAAAAGCGAAGGGCGGCTTGACGTCCTGAGCAACGTCTCGGACGCTCTGGATTATCCTGCGATCCTAGACCTGAACGATGAGTGCGGTCGCAACCTGCTTGCCGGTTACATGCGCATCATAAATTGGTGTCGGCAGTCTATTGCGGTTCAACTGCGCCACAAGTTTTTGGCTGCCCAACCCAGCCTTCACAGAAAGTTTCCCAAGAAATGGGTCCGGAAACTGGCGTTGTCCGACAAGGAAACTGCGCGGTTGATCGCAAAGCCTACCCGGAGGACGGCAGCTAACCATGCCTCGCCTCGCCACCTCTTCCATGCCGACCAAGCGCCAAATCGATGATGCCTATAAAACTTCACTCGAATTGTGCCCTGGTGCGCGCATCAAGGGCGTTGGGCCTGATGGCGTAACCTTCGACTATCCTGACCATGATGGGGCAAGCCAAGAATGGGAAGGCAAACCCTTCTAGGGTGACGCATAATGAAAAAGATCCCTTACCTTCGCTCAAAACAGCGCCGGGGACGGTGGTTCCACACCTACCGCAGAAACGGTGTAGAGCGATCATTAGGTGTTCACGGCCTGCATCCTAGCGACCATAAGGTGTTGGCCGCATGGGCTGCTGAACACGCGCGCTGGCAGGACGTGCCACCAGGCACTGAATTGCCCAACGCAGGCACATTTGCGTGGGCTCTGAACCTCTACACGTCAGGTAACACCGAATGGGCGGGTTATGCCGAAGGCACCCGCAAATCACGCACGGCCATCTTTTCGCGATATCGCAAATCTCAGGGTGTGCGGCCAGTCAAGACAATTACGTCAGAAGCGATTGAGCGCGCCCTATGCGCCAAGGGCGGACATGGGGCAGTGAACGAATATGAGGTTCTAAAAAATGTTTTTGAGCACTTGCGGCGCCTCGGTTTCATTCGCAAAAATCCTATGAAAGGGATCGAGCTCGACAAGCCAAAGATCAAAGGATTCGCTGTTGCCGAATCTGAAGACATCAAAGCACTCCAGGATCGCTGGGCAGTCGGAACCCGCGAACGCCTGATCTTTGACCTTGCGCTCTACATCGGCGCTGCCCGTGCAGATTTGGCCAAGCTGGGGCGAAAGAACATCAAAGGTGACCTGCTGATCTATGAGCGCCAAAAAAGCGGCGTCAAAGCCCGGGTGCCGTTAACCCCAGAGTTGCGCGCTGTGATCGACCGCACCCCAGAAATTGCTACTGCCTTCATCCTGACCGAGAAGGGCAAGCCCTTTAAGGCCGAAAGCCTGGGCAACAAATTCGGCGATGCGGCGCGCTCGGCTGGCATGGACGCCCGACTGCATGGGCTGCGAAAGGCGTTCAGCGTCTATTGGTCAGAAAAGGAAGCGACGACGCATCAAATCGCAGCAATGGCGGTCATATGAGCCTTTCCGAAGTCGAACGATACACTCGCGCGGCGGATCGGGAGAGTATGGCGAAATTACTGATGGGGGTTGTCTAAAATGGGACACGCCCACCCAAGAACGGGACACATCCGCACAACCAATTGTAAAATATGAGAAAAAATCGTGCAGTTCAGTGAATGGCGACCCCGGCTGGATTCGAACCTGCAACCTGCCCCTTAGGAGGGGAACAGGTCAGCTTGATTTAGTTATCTTTTTCAAATTCTTAATGGAAACCAGCTGTGCTGTTGTGCGGGTTTTGTGCAAATTTTCTATTGTTTTGGGCATTTGAATTCGCCATTTGCACCCGCTTGTTCGCCACTTGTTTAATCCAGAAACTGTTATTTGAAAGCTCGTCAGCTCGACGTGTGGAGCGATAAGGTCTTGTGCAACGCACGTTCGTTCGTGCGCAGATTTGCGCCTATTGCGTACGATGGCGAACCCCAAGGTTTTTTCAGCTTGAGAACTCCATCGCTCAATTCGTTACCAAAGTTGCCTGACCGCTAGCGCATTTGTCCTAGCTGCCGTCGACGCGAAGAGAACAGTATGCGGCCTAAGTCGAAACTGGCCAAAAGCCGCAATTGTCACATTACTTGAATGGGAGACTAGTGTAAGCGCCTACTTCGTTGTTCCCCGAACGCGCGTTGAAAGCTTCGATCATTTCATTCGTCGCTTCCGCAGCGCCTAGGTCCATACTCTCAAGATCGAATTCCGAGAAAGGAAACTCAGCAGCGGAATCTGGCGGTTGCTTGGCCATTTGAACGGGTGCTGGAAAAGACTCTTCATTCGGTACGCCCTGGCGCGTGCGAATTTCGTCTTTCGTCACGTTCCATGTCATGAAGTCGGCAGCCAGGTCCAAGGGACCATCGTAGGTTTCCCGAATTGCCGAATAGACAGCCAGTGCGATGTCATGATCGTTTTGGAAATGATAGCAAACCGCCAACCGCGGTTCCGTCTCGGACATTATCTTCCCGAATGCCTGCGCGGAAGTGTGCCCCTGTGAGCCCACGAAAATGGCCTCCGAAGGTGCAAATCCGTATTTCTCAATCATGAACTCAGGCGGCGTGAAGCATTCGTGAATGGCAAGATCAGCCCCAGCAGCGTGTTCGCGCCACCAACGAGTCGGAAGCGTATCGGAAGAAAAAGCAAACTTAAGGCCATTCCATTCGAGCACGAAACTCACGGCCTGTTCACCATGAATTGCCGGAAGTGTTCTAACCTGAACCCCGTTTTCGTCAAAAATAACGTTGTTCACTGCTTTCCAGTCGAATTCGTTGACCTCAAGTTGGAGCCCTCTTGGGTCGACGGCTGCACCCCGTGTCGCTTCTTCCCACGCCCACATCCGCTTCATGTGATTTGCCCATGATTTGGTTCCCCATTCAGGTTTAATCCCCTCGGGTCCCCAAAGACGTACAGGCGTAAGGCGATTGTTCACAGGGCCAGTAAAGTAAAAGGCAGGAAAATCGCCGGCATGATCGAGGTGCAGATGGCCCAGGAAAACCTTGTCGAGCTGATCCAATGGAATTCCAAGCGCCATGATCCGTTCGTAAGATCCCTCACCCATATCAAATATGAATTTTTCACCATTCCCTAGCTCAACTAGGAAACACGCAGCAGCTTGTTTTAGACGTGGTTGGGGCATGCCGGTTCCGCACGCGATAACTCGCATTTCGTCTGGACCAAGTGCTTCAGTGCCAGGATAATAAACAGTTTGGTTGGGGAAAGGTTCGGTCCTGGACCATTCGGTTGGGGCTTGGTTTTCCGCAATCCCGGTGTTTGCGAATGCAACAAATACACCAAAACTGAGCGCTATTGCACGCATGAAAGGTTTTAAAAAAGCCATCGACAATCTCCCCCCAAAAGAACCTGGCAAAAATACACCTGCTAAGATTCGTCATTCTGAAGGATCGCAATAATTGAATGTAGCTGGCAAGTCTTGTTACAAAAAGCCCGTTTCGCTGAGAAACCGAAAGCTAAACGGCAATCACTTTCTAAGTTCAATCAATCAATCAATCAATCAATTTGAGTGAGCTATGAATTCAGGCCTCAGGAAGCTAAAGCGTTCGATTTCTTGGGTGCCGTTTAGGACAGTTAGAGTCCTTACCCTGATCGCTCCACCGTGCATAACTCAATTATTTTGGGCACTATTGGAAATCTTTGGTTGGAGACAAAGCGGGAGACTGGCTGGTAAATCCGAAACATTTACAATCTTCACAGTCGCCCGAACAAAATCGCGTTTTCTGTGCAAGTTTTGTGCAAGTTTTTGATCTTAGTTGAAATTTCAATCGTGCATCGCCAAGTATAATGGGTATCGCGCTAAGTCCTGACGCATTGCACAAACCGCTTCTACTTCGTGATTTACAAAATTTACTAATTATTTCTGAAACTTATGGCGACCCCGGCAGGATTCGAACCTGCAACCTGCCCCTTAGGAGGGGGCTGCTCTATCCAGTTGAGCCACGGGGCCGCGCAAGGCTCTCTGTACCCCGGATTTTTCAGGTTGTCATGACCTTTGATGGGCAGTTGTAAAATGCGTCCTGTTCACGCTACCATCCCTTAAAACAACGACGCAGGTGCCATCGTGACAACAGAAACCAAACGCCCGCTCACTCTTCGGGATGTCTCTGAGGCCTCGGGGGTGTCCGAGATGACGGTCAGCCGCGTCCTGCGCAACCGGGGTGACGTGTCGGACGCCACCCGCACCCGCGTTTTGGCCGCAGCAAAAGAACTGGGATATGTGCCCAACAAGATCGCTGGCGCGCTGGCCTCAAGCCGGGTGAATCTGGTCACGGTGATCATCCCTTCACTTTCGAACATGGTTTTCCCCGAGGTGCTGACCGGCATCAACCAAGTATTGGAAGATACCGAATTGCAGCCCGTGGTCGGCGTTACCGACTACCTTCCCGAGAAAGAGGAAAAGGTACTGTACGAGATGCTCTCGTGGCGGCCATCAGGTGTGATCATCGCGGGGCTGGAACATACCGAGGCCGCGCGTGCCATGCTGGACTCCTCGGGGATTCCAGTGGTCGAGATCATGGATACCGATGGCAAACCCGTGGATGCAATGGTTGGCATTTCGCACCGCCGCGCCGGACGCGAGATGGCGCAGGCAATCCTGAAGGCGGGGTACGAGCATATCGGGTTTATGGGCACCAAGATGCCGCTGGATCACCGCGCCCGCAAACGGTTCGAAGGCTTCACCGAAGTGCTGGGCAAACACGGGGTCGAAATTGAAGACCGCGAGTTCTATTCCGGCGGGTCAGCCCTGGCCAAGGGGCGTGAGATGACGCAGGCCATGCTGGAACGCTCTCCGGATCTGGATTTTCTGTATTATTCCAATGATATGATTGGTGCCGGAGGGCTGCTGTACCTGCTGGAGCAAGGTATAGACGTGCCCGGACAGATTGGTCTTGCCGGGTTCAACAACGTTGAACTGTTGCAGGGCCTACCGCGCAAGCTGGCCACGATGGATGCCTGTCGTCTTGAGATCGGGCGCAAAGCCGCCGAGATCATAGCCGCCCAACTGGCCGATCCCGAGGCTGAATTAGAGTCTCGCGTTACCCTGACGCCGAAAATCAGCTATGGTGACACGCTGAAACGGCGCTGACGCCGTGGCTATTCAAAAGCTGGACAATCGCACAGCCCGATTGCTGTTCATGGACCGTCATGCATTGGCAGAACAGCCTTCAGGGGGGGCCAAAGGGGCAGAGCTGCTGGATCTGATCCATCGGCTGGGTTTTGTTCAACTGGACAGTATCAACACGGTTGCGCGCGCCCATGATATGATCCTGTTCTCACGCAGGCCCAGCTATCGCGCGCAAAACCTAAAGCGCCTTTATGAACGCGACCGCGCGCTGTTCGAACACTGGACCCATGATGCCGCCGTTATTCCGATGGAATTCTACCGACACTGGCATCTGCGCTTTCAACGCGATGCTGAACTGCTGAAATCCCGGTGGAAGAATTGGCGACGCGATGGCTTCGAACAGCAGTTCCAAAGCGTTCTGAACCATATTCGTGATCATGGCCCTGTATCGTCGTCCGATGTCGGGAAGGACGAAAAGAAGGGCTCGGGCGGGTGGTGGGACTGGCACCCTTCAAAAACCGCGCTTGAATTTCTCTGGCGATCTGGCGCGTTGACGGTTGTCGGACGGCGCGGGTTCCAAAAACGATACGACCTGACGGAACGGGTGATCGACACGCATCTTTGCCCCGGCGATGCAGATATTGATGCGCCGGAAACAGTGAATTGGCTTTGCAACGCAGCCCTGGACAGGTTGGGGTTCGCCACGTCCGGTGAGCTGGCAGCATTCTGGGACACCGTCAGCGCAACAGAGGCGCGAGAATGGGTAAAGCAGGCTCTAAGACGGGGAGAAATTGAGGAAGTCGAAATCACATGTGCGGATGGGCAGACCCGCAAATTGGTTTCAAAACCGGTCTTGGCGGACACCAAGCCCCAGGCTGCCCCGCCGGGTCGCATTCGCGTGCTCAGCCCCTTTGACCCTATGCTGCGTGATCGAAACCGGGCCGAGCGATTGTTCGGATTTCACTATCGTATCGAAGTCTTCGTCCCCGAAGCGAAGCGTACCTATGGGTACTATGTCTTCCCGCTGCTTGAAGGCGACCGGCTTATAGGCCGGATCGACATGAAGGCTCATCGCGATCGGGGCGTTCTGCAAGTCAGTGCGGTGTGGCCAGAACGCTCGGTCAAATGGTCCGCGGCACGGACAAGTCGTTTGACCTCGGAGTTGGACCGGGTCCGCAGGTTCGCAGGACTGGATCGCGTGGAGTTTTCTACGGACTGGCTGAAAGAGCCTAAATAGAGGCTATTCAGGATCTGACAGCGTCAGAGAGATTGGCTGCAGCCCATCTATTCCACCCTCAAGAACGTCTCCGGGCGCAAGCGCCCCCACTCCGGCCGGTGTACCGGTCAGGATTATGTCTCCGGGTCGCAGATGGTAATATCCGGAAAGGTGACTGATGATCTCATCAATCTTCCAGATCAGTTCGTGCAAGGTCGCATCTTGCCGAACGTCGCCATTCACGCTGAGAAAAATACGTTTGTCATCCTCGGGCATCCAGCCCGAGGCGCGCGTCAGCGGGGCAAGAACGGTGCCATTTTCAAGGTCTTTGCCCAGATCCCAAGGGCGTTGCTTGTTACGCTCGCGGATCTGCAAATCCCGACGGGTCATGTCCAGAGCACAGCCATAGGCGTAGACTGCATCTGCGGCCTTGGCAGGTTTGGCTTTGAAAACGGGCTTTCCGAGCGCGACTGCCAATTCCATCTCATGATGAAAATTCTCGGTTCCGGACGGAAACGGCACGGTCGCACCGGACAGAACGGCATTGGCTGCCGATTTGGTGAAATAGAACGGCGCTTCGCGGTCAACCTCGTGGCCCATTTCCGCGGCATGGGCTGCATAATTGCGTCCGACACAGAAAATGCGACCGACGGGGTAAAAGGACGACTCCCCGTGGATCGGTACCTCGATCGGGTCTGGCAAGGAAAACAACGTATCAGACATCTTTGGCCCCTTCTTGCAACGCACTGGGCGCATCCTAATGATACACCCGGTCTGAACAAGCCAAAGCGACGTCCTGACCCGGGTTATTTTGTAGCCCTACATCTTGGAATGACAGATCGAAGCACTAAATCAAAGGTTGCAGACAACAAACAGACGTTGAATTGCACCCAGACCATTCTTGCCCGCCCAAAGCCCCAAGATAGGGCGGATTGCACAAAAGACCGGGTGCACCTGTTTCAGAGAACCGCGGTCGTGGCCCGCCCCCCCCAAGGGTCGCAACTTTCGCAATGTCGCCTCATTTCAGGTTGGCTGGTCCTCTGAAGCGTCGGTCGGACACAAAACACAAGTCTAAGTCCGACTCTCCCGCCAGGGGACACCAATCACCGCCTCTGGCGGGGCGCAGAGTAACCTCTCAGGTTTTGAGATCATAAAGATCGTTCAGAAGGTCCAGCAGCGTTTCATGCCTTTTGGGGCCCAATTGCGACTTTATCTCATCCGCCAGCCGGACTGTGACGTCGATATTGTCCCGGATGATCTGCTCACCCGTTGGCATGATCTCGACAATCTGTCGGCGCTTGTCGATTGGATGGGCACTGCGCCGGATCATTCCCTTAACCTCGAGCTTTTGCAAAATCCGTGTCAGGCTGGGCAACAACAGACACGCCCGGTCAGCAATCACCGTGGGCTCTTGTGGACCTTCCTCGTTCAGAACACGCAACACACGCCATTGCTGCTCGGTTACGCCGGCGTCTGCCAACATCTTCCGAATAGGGCCCATGACCCGTTCGCGGGCCCGAAGCAACGCAATCGGCAACGAGCGGGATGTCGATGGCAGGTCTTTGGTCATACGGAATCTTGACCGAAATCCAATAAGACTGCAACAGCGCGGAAAACCCCTTATTCAGAGCCTTGTTGCCCAGATTTGCCCGCAGCACCTTCGAACCCAATGCCAAATCTGATTGACCTTTTCCCCCGAATGGCCATCACTGTCAGGCGTTTCCACCACCGCCTTGGAGGCTCCGTGATGCCAGCCCCTGTAAACACATTCAAAGAAGCTCTGGCCAATGGGGATCGCTTGATCGGTTGTTGGACCAGCTTCGCCGAAAGCGTCACCGCCGAAATCATGGGAACCGCTGGCTTCGACTGGCTGGTAATCGACGGAGAGCATGCGCCCAACGATATCCGCTCAGTTCGTGACCAGCTAATGGCCTTGTCGGCCAGTGCCACACATCCGGTTGTTCGGGTGCCCGTCGGAGACACCGCGCTGATCAAAATGGTATTGGACGCCGGTGCCCAAACAATTTTGGTTCCCATGGTCAACAGCGCCGATCAAGCGCGCGAGTTGGTGCGCGCGTGTCGCTATCCACCAGAAGGGGTCCGCGGCGTCGGTGCCGGCGCCGCGCGGGCGACCGGGTATGGATCTTTCTCCGATTACATCCAGACAGCAGATGCGCAAGTCTGCCTATTGGTTCAGGTCGAAAACCGTGCCGGTATCGCCGCGCTTGATGATATTTTGAAAGTCGATGGCGTCGAAGGCGTTTTTATCGGTCCAGCGGACTTGTCGACGGATATGGGATACCAGGGCAACAGCGCGGCGCCGGAGGTTCGCGAAACGATTGCCGACGCAATCAGCCGAATCAAAAAAGCCGGCAAGGCTCCCGGAATTCTGGGCACTCATGAAGAGGCGACACAAAGCTACCTTGAGATGGGCGCACAATTTCTGGCTGTTGGAATCGACGTCATGATCCTGACGCAGGCGGCGCGCGCATTGGCGACGAAGTGGAAGACCCGGTAACGATCAGCTCTGCATCGCCGCAGCGGCCTGCGCATATCCACCTGACGCGCCATCAACGAAATGCACGTGGTCATCGCGGGTAGCTGAAGGCACAAAACAGGTCATCATCGCCTCGTCCTGTGCGTGCAAGCCGTAACGCACCTTGCCGCGCCCGCGCGCTTGTTCCAGCATCATCTGAATTTGCGCCAACGTCGCAGGATCGCAATCCAGCGTCATTTTAAGCCCGTCGTCGAACTTTCGATAATCCGCATTCCGACTAACCATGCGTTTATAGTGATCCGGCTCAAAGTTACCCAGCCGTTTGCCGGACCGAAACAGCAATGCGATCAGCAAATTCTGTACCAACAGTTTGAGCGTTTGACCAACAAGGCTGCCGCCGGCGCGCGAGACATGGGCATCAATGCTCAGACCAGGTGGTGGCCATCCGATCGGTGGGCCGTTCTCCGGTACCGGGTGACCCGCGCGCTCCAACCCTTCGGCTGCAGACAGAACCGATTGGGCGAGGTCGGCAAAATCCGCCTCGGTGGCGTGCGGCGTGGGTTCCACGACCAGCGAAACGATCTGCCCATGCTGCGCCCTAACGTTGGACCACCGACATGAAAGACCGGTTAGATCAGGGCGCGCACCGGGGTCGGCCTCGGGCACCATAAAGTGACCGGCCTTCATCTGTGTTTCCGCCCAAGCAAGCCCCCCGCCCGAGAACATCGCATAGTCGACCCCGTCCGATGGTGCGAAACGGGCGACGCGCAGGTCTTTGCCCGCCTTGCGGATTTCGGCCACCGTCACCAATGCTGCGCGCAGCGGAATGGAAAACTCTTCCTCAGCCCAGCGCCTCATGGCGGCCAGAACCTCGCGGGCCGCTTCAGCTGCACTGGCGGGCACGGCAAAGCCTGCGCCGTCACCACCGAAGACATACGGAAACTCGCGCCCGCTCATGGCGTTGATCATCGCTGAAATAACCGCTGCCCCGACGGTATTGACCGTTTTGTAGCGTCCCTGCGCGATCTGCCCGGTCGAGTCGACAATGTCCGCAACACCAACAACCCAGTCACTGGGAATGGCCGAAAACCGCTGAGGGTCGGCCAAACGGGTAAAGTCCCGCAGCAAGGGCAGGCTGTCGTAAAACGCGACCTGAGCGTCCTTCATAATAACCTCTTGTCGAAATTATCCCTGAACATAAACCGATTGTGGCACCTGTCCCGCGAAATCGTCATTACACACATGCTTGTGTGCGGAGTCCTGCCGTGCCAAGCATAGCCGGTTAGCCGCGGGGGAGAGTGTCATTTCATGAAAGCAGGTTTGGTCGTGTTGTGCCTGGGCTATGTGCTCAGCCAGTTTTTTCGCGCGTTTTTAGCCGTACTCAGCGTCGATCTAGGCCGGGATATCGGCGCCACGCCAGAGGACCTCGCCTTTGCATCGGGTCTTTGGTTTTTGGTCTTTGCCGCCATGCAACTGCCGGTGGGCTGGGCGCTGGATCGGGTCGGGCCGCGGCTGACCTCGACTGTTTTGTTGCTGGTCGGTGGCGCAGGCGGCGCACTGATCTTTGCCGTGGCCAGCACGCCTTTTCATGTCGCCCTGGCCATGGGGCTGATCGGAGTGGGATGCTCGCCGATCCTGATGGCGTCTTACTTTATCTTCGCCCGCGAATACCCCCCGGCCCGTTTCGCCACGCTGGCCGCCCTGATGCTGGGTGTTGGGTCGGTCGGAAATTTGGTCGCCTCCTACCCCACTGCGCTGGCCGTTGAGCTGATGGGTTGGCGCGCCACAATGGTCACTTTGGCCCTGTTTTCGGGCGTGATCGCCATCGGCATCCTGTTCACAGTTCATGATCCCAAACGCGTTGAAACCGACCACAAGGGATCGGTTCTGGATCTGCTGAAGCAACCCGCACTCTGGGCCATCCTGCCGCTGATGTTGGTGGCCTATGCGCCATCGGCTGCAACCCGCGGCCTTTGGGCCGGACCTTATCTAAGCGATATCTTCGCACTCAGCACAACACAGATCGGAACCGCCACTCTGATCATGGGCGCGTCGATGATTGCGGGCACCTTCGCCTATGGCCCGCTTGACCGGATATTGGGAACGCGGAAATGGGTGATCTTTGGCGGTAACGCGCTGGGCGTGGTCGCCCTGACCCTGTTGTGCCTGTGGATCGACAATGCGGTCTGGTTGTCGGTAGTTCTAATCTCGGTCATCGGGTTCACCGGGGCCAGCTTTCCTGTCATCATGGCCCATGGCCGCGCCTTTGTTCCTCCACACCTAGTGGGCCGAGGCGTGACCCTGTTGAACCTGTTCGGGATCGGAGGCGTCGGCCTTGCCCAATTCGTCACCGGCCGCGTCCACGCGGCCACGGTAGACATCAGCCCCTCTGCACCCTACACAGCGATATTCGGCTTTTTTGCCATCTCGCTTGCCATTGGCTGCGTGATCTATCTATTCAGCCGGGACAGCGTCGACTGACGCTAACCCCGTCAGGAGAGCCCATGTCTGACCCGCGCGTCATTGCCCCCAATCTCAAACGCAGGCTTTCGGGCGTGACGGCAACGATTGCGCGGCTGGTGCCGTTGCAGGTGCAATGGATCGACATTGCAGCCACCGGTCCGGGCCTGCCTGCCGATATCCCGCATATCCCGCTTGGCCGCCTGCCCTTTCTGTCGCGCAAAACCCTGCGCGTCTGGCACGCGCGTCGCAATACCGAGATGCTGTTGGGTCTGTTCCTGCGCAACATCCTGCGGTTGCGGCTGAAACTGCTGTTCACCAGCGCGTCGCAGCGGGCGCATACGGGCTATACCAAATGGCTGATCGACAAGATGGACGCTGTAGTCGCCACCTCGCGCAAAACCGCCGGGTATCTGGATCGGGATGCACAGGTGATCATGCATGGTATCAACCTGCAGGATTTTACCCCGCCCGAGGATAAAACGGCCGTTCGCGCCCGGTTGGGCCTGCCTGATGGCCTCCTGCTGGGCTGCTATGGCCGCATCCGCCACCAGAAGGGTACTGACGCCTTTGTGGATGCAATGATCGACCTGTGTGGCCGCTTTGACGATGTGCATGGCATCGTCATGGGCCGCGCCACGGAACAACACACCACCTTTCTGTCCGAATTGAAAGACAAGGTCGCGGTGGCGGGCCTGTCCGACCGCATCCTCTTCATGCCCGAGGTTACAGTCGACCAGATCGCCGAATGGTATCAGGTTCTGGACCTCTTCATCGCACCCCAGCGGTGGGAAGGCTTCGGCCTGACCCCGTTGGAGGCGATGGCCTGCGGCGTACCCGTCGTGGCCACCGATGTCGGTGCGTTCTCTGAGATCGTTACTGACCCGTCATTGGGCCATGTGGTGGAGCCAGGCAATATCCCGGCCTTGGCCGATGCCGCAGCCCGGATGCTGGAAAACCGCGATTCCCTAGCGCAATCCGGCCGCGCCGCCCGTACCCATGTCGAGCAGAATTTCGACATCAACGGCGAAGCAAAGACCCTTGTCGCCCTCTACGAACGGCTTTTGACCGACACCTGAGGCGATGCGCCGCGTCAAATCGGTGTCATCGGGCGGAATCTGACCCGAAAACCCTTTTTTCTTTGCCGCAACGCAGCTATGAACGCGCGTCCTTAACTTTGGAGACATGAAATGGGCTATCGCGTCGTTGTCGCCGGCGCCACGGGTAACGTGGGCCGCGAAATGCTGAACATTCTGGCAGAACGCCAGTTCCCCGTCGATGAACTTGCCGTGCTGGCAAGCCGTCGTTCGCTGGGTACAGAAGTTAGCTTTGGCGACAAGACACTGACCACCCAGGACATCGACACCTTTGATTTCACCGGCTGGGACATGGCGCTGTTTGCCATCGGCTCGGACGCAACTAAGGTTTACGCGCCCAAGGCGGCTGCGGCGGGTTGTGTGGTGATCGATAACTCGTCGCTCTATCGCTACGACCCCGACATTCCGCTGATCGTGCCGGAATGTAACCCGCAGGCGATCCACGACTATAAAAACAAGAACATCATCGCCAACCCCAACTGCTCGACCGCGCAGATGGTTGTCGCTCTGAAGCCGCTGCATGACCGCGCCAAGATCAAGCGCGTTGTCGTCTCGACCTATCAGTCGGTCTCGGGCGCGGGCAAAGAGGGCATGGATGAGCTGTGGGATCAGACCAAAGCGGTCTATAACCCCACAACCGAGGTTGAACCCAAGAAGTTCCAGAAGCAGATCGCCTTCAACGTCATCCCGCAGATCGACGTCTTCATGGAAGACGGCTCGACCAAGGAAGAATGGAAGATGGTGGTCGAGACCAAAAAGATCGTCGATCCGTCGATCAAGGTCACTGCAACCTGCGTTCGCGTTCCGGTCTTTGTCGGCCACTCCGAGGCCGTGAATATCGAGTTCGAGGAATTCCTGGACGAAGACGAAGCCCGCGACATCCTGCGCGAGGCACCGGGCATCATGGTGATCGACAAGCGCGAGGCCGGTGGCTACGTCTCGCCTATCGAATGCGCGGGCGATTTCGCGACTTTCATCAGCCGCATCCGTCAGGATTCAACCATCGAGAACGGCATCAACCTGTGGTGCGTGTCCGACAACCTGCGCAAAGGCGCCGCCCTTAACGCGGTGCAGATCGCCGAACTGTTGGGCCGTGAGGTTCTGAAAAAGGGCTGAGGTCAGGCTACAACCACAGAGAAACCCCGCTGTCGATGCAGCGGGGTTTTTTTGTTTCGACGCACCGTTTGCATCACAGAACCCCAACAGGGCAGCGGACTAAACCCCAACCGTCATCGACTCCGACAGCTTTCAAAGCTGATACGAGACTTTCGGAGAGGAACAGGAGTTCGGGAACTTTCGGATCGATCCAGATGTCGGGACCACCCAAAGCTTCTGGAGCAACTACAAGCTCATGTTCCCGTCCAATTCGAGGACGGAAAACTACTCCAGAACGGCTACTTAGAGGAGCTGTTCTGTCTCCTAACGGCCCCAACGCCTCTTGGTTCCCCATCGACCGTTTATTGCACACATTCAGTATGTAATACGGCTCGTCCGTGGTTGCATGACCCGCCGGAGCCTGCAATCTGATCGAGTGGAAATAGGTTTCACCCAGATCGAACTTTTCCAGAACCGCTTTGGCCGAATTCGACAGCACCGGTAGACCACCCCCGTTCATAAAACTCGGGGTTGGATTGCCATCCTGAGAGCCATAGTACCAGACATCCCCGACTTCGGCGTCGGTCAACCGCTCTCCTTTACGGACTTACTCGTAAGTCCCGTCAAACAACTTGTCATATTTTTCTTGAACATCTTTGGGTTGGGCGGCCAACCAATGCCGTTCATATTCCCTCCGCGTCATCGGAGTTACGCCAACTGAGTCGTTCCAAGTCGTAGAAATCCAGACGTGGAAATCCCACCCGAAGGATCATTTTCATCAATCATTTTCACCGCCTAAGACCAGATCAAAAACCGCAACCAAAAGATCTAATGGCACCCTACACTGTAAGGTGCATCAAAAAAGTTCACAAAAAAGAGGCCCGGAAAAGGCCCCTTGCAATCGTATCGTTCTCATCGAAAATCAAACAACCACGAACTTCTTTTCATGTGGGTCATAGCATTGCAGCCCGCCCTCTCCGATATCGGTCCACAGCCCGTGCAGGCTCAGTGATCCGTCCTCGACCGCCGAAGCAATGAACGGGAAGGTCAGCAGGTTTTCCAGCGAGGCGACAACCGCGTGGCGCTCGAATTGGCGCGCCTGGTCCGTGCTGTCCTCGATATCCGCTACCAGATCATATTTCGGCTTAAGGATATCCATCCAACGCCCCACAAAGCTGTCTTTCGCTTCAAGCTGCGGGGCCTGTCCTTTGCACATGTCGATACAGCCCTGAACACCGCCACATTGCGAATGGCCCAGAACGATCAGATGCGCCACTTTCAGCGCAGTTACAGCGTATTCGATTGCTGCGCTGGTGCCGTGGTGGTCTCCGTCCGGGGCATAGGGTGGAACCAGATTGGCAATGTTTCGGTGAATAAAAAACTCACCCTGATCGGCTCCGAAAATCGAAGTCACGTGCACCCGGCTGTCACAGCAGGAAATGACCATGGCGCGCGGGCGCTGTCCTTCGGTGGCAAGACGCCGGTACCAGACCTGATTTTCCGAATACGTCGTAGCTTTCCAGCCGTGATATCGCTTGACCAGATAGTTCGGCAAAGGTTTGGCGCGATCCATTTTTATGTCCTTAGTCTTGTGTCTGACGAGTGCTGTAACCTGAATTCGCCGAAAATTCGAGCCATTATCCCAGTGCGCTGCAAGGTTTTGCAAAGGAATTCCGCGCAACAGTCAATCCACGCCGTGGGGGCGTTTAGAATTGGGGTAAATGTGGTGGAAAAGATAGTCACACTTGAACACAAGGAATCCGTCCGTCTGGATCCGGACCAGTTGAATGGTCTTTGCGGGCAACTGGGTGATCAGAATGCACTGGACGTGCTATGCCGCACAGTCGAGGAATTGGCCGTGCGCTTGTCGAATTGCGAACGCTACTGGCGGCGGCGTGATTGGACCAGCTTGCGCAAATGTGCGCGTTCCCTGGTGGCGATTTCCGAACAGGTCGGCATGACTGCGCTGGCGCGCGTGGCGGGCGATGTGGCGCATAACGTGGATATCGGCGATGCCGTCGCCACCGGCGCAACCCTGTCGCGCCTGATCCGCGTGGGTGAGAAATCGCTGACCGTTATTTGGGACCAGCAGGATCTTTCGGTCTGACGGGGCTTGCGGACGGATCGTGGACGGATAGGCTGGGCGCAAACCGAACCAGTTGAGATCCCCATGACCCTGTCCTTTGCCTCCGCCTCTGACCCGTCCCTGCCATTGCACGTGATCGCGCAGCCCGATCTGGAAAGCTGGCTTTCGGATCAGCCGGGATCTATGGCTGCTTGGGTGGAAAACAGCGGGTTCACGGCCGGTTTGGGTCAAACGCTGTTGATACCCGATGCAGACGGTGCCCCGTCCATGGCGCTGGCGGGCTATGGCAAGCCTGCGGGTCGCGCACGCAAACGGTTCCCGCTGGCCGCCGCTGCCGAAGCTTTGCCCAAGGGCACGTATCACATCGCTTCGGGCCTGCCAGACGACGTGGTTGAGACCGAATGTCTGGGATGGTTGCTGACAGGGTATAGTTTTGACCGCTATGCCAGCCAATCCGCTGCCAAGGCCCGCCTTATCGCCCCGGACGGCGTGGATACCACCCGGTTGGAGATTGTTGCCAAGGCTGAGGCATTGATCCGCGATCTCGTCAACACACCTGCATCAGATATGGGGCCGGATCAGTTGCAGGCCGCTTCTGAAGCGCTGGCGCAGGAATTCGGCGCATCCTGTTCAGTAATTGTGGGCGATGATCTGTTGAACCAGAATTTTCCCATGATCCACACGGTGGGTCGTGCGGCCGCGCAGGCTCCTCGTCTGATCGAGATGAACTGGGGTAACGCGGGGCCGAAACTGACTCTGGTCGGTAAGGGTGTCTGTTTCGATACCGGCGGGTTGAACCTTAAACCCGGTGCATCAATGGGATTGATGAAAAAGGACATGGGCGGGGCAGCCAATGTGCTGGGTCTGGCGCGGATGATCATGGCGCTGAACCTGCCGTTGCAACTGCGTGTCCTGATCCCAGCGGTTGAGAATTCGGTGGCCGGGAATGCATTCCGACCCGGCGATATCCTGGCTTCGCGCAAGGGCCTTTCGGTCGAGATCAATAATACCGATGCCGAAGGGCGTCTTGTTCTGGCAGACGCGCTGGCGCTGGCGGATGAGGGGCAACCAGACCTTGTGATTTCGATGGCGACATTGACCGGCGCAGCACGCGTGGCGGTAGGAACCGATCTTGCGCCGTTTTACACCAATGATGACGACGTGGCGGATGCCCTGGCCCGCGGCGCGCGTCAAGCAGCCGATCCGGTCTGGAGAATGCCTTTTCACGAGCCGTATGAAGGGATGATAGAACCTGGCATCGCCGATCTGGACAATGCGCCGGCTGGTGGGTTTGCCGGGTCAATCACCGCCGCTCTGTTCCTGCGCCGCTTTGTGGGTGACAACCGTTATATGCACTTCGATATCTTCTCGTGGCAGCGCAGCAAGGAACCGGGGCGCAGCAAAGGCGGTTTGGGACAAGGTCCACGCGCCCTGCTGGCCGCCTTGCCCGAGATGCTGAACCTATGACGCGACATAGCATCATCAAACCGGTCGTCGATTTGATGCGCGCGCCCGATGGCCCTCGGGATCGACAGCTTTTATACGGGGACACTGTCGCGGTGACCGATGCCGCAGATGGATGGAAGCAGATCAAAGCGGACAAGGATGGATACCGTGGCTGGGTCCGCTCGAACCAGCTTGGTCTGCACGTTCCTGCTACCCATTGGATCACTGCACCGGCGACGCATATCTACGCGCAGCCGGACATGAAAAGCCCGGATTCCGCGTCGCTGAGTTTCGGCAGCAAGATAACCGCCAGTTCCGAGAAAAATGGGTTTCTGGAAACTGGTCTTGGGTTTATTCCCGCTGTTCACGCCAAACCTGTCAGCGTCACCCTGACCGATCCGGTCGCCGTTGCCGAACTGTTTTTGGGCACACCGTACTTATGGGGTGGCAACAGCCGGTTTGGGTTGGATTGCTCGGGCCTGGTGCAGGCCGGAATGCTGGCCTGCGGAATGCCCTGTCCTGGCGATAGCGGGGATCAAGAGCGTGAAGTTGGCAGAACGCTGCCCGACGGTACACCGCCCCAACGTGGCGATCTTTTATTCTGGAAAGGCCATGTTGCATGGGTTTACGCTGAGGACATGCTTCTACATGCCAACGCCTTCCACATGGATGTGACGTTCGAGCCGATGACGCAGGCGATCGCGCGTATCAAGGATCAGGGTGACGGGCCAGTGACCAGCCATAAAAGGCTCTAATCAAGGTCAACCGAACGGATCAGCTTGCGTTCCAATACCCGCAGCACAGTGCGCAGATCATGGCCGCGCTTCAGGATACGGCCATCCATGCCCACCACCGAATACATCCCCTGTTTTTGCCGCAGGCGCGGGTGCTTTTCGACCCGATAGATCGGATGTTCAGCCGTGCGGCGAAAGATGGAAAACACTGCCATGTCGCGCAGGTTGGAAATGCCGTAGTCCCGCCACTCTCCGGCGGCGACCATCCGGCCATAGACGGACAGGATATGCGACATCTCGTGGCGGTTGAAGGCGACGGGCATCTGGGCCGAGTTGCCAGAGAACCGGCTAGGAGGCTGCATGTTCATGCGTTAAGCCTTGCCGGAAAACGCGTCTGAATCAAGCCCACCCAACGCAAGGTGTGGTAATTTTGAAGCGACCTAGCGTCTGCGCCCCACTTGCCGGCAGATCAGAATAACCGGCAACAGCCCCACAGCCAGAATAACCAGCGACGGCACCGCAGCCCCCTCAAGCCGTTCGTCCGAGGCCAGCCGATAGGCTTGCACCGCCAGTGTGTCAAAGTTGAACGGGCGCATGATCAGGGTCGCTGGCAGCTCTTTCATCACGTCCACAAACACGATCAGCAGCGCGGTCAGCAGCGATGGTGTCAGAATCGGCAGGTGCACGCGGCGCAGCGTGCCCAGCGGGCTTTGTCCCAAGGACCGAGAGGCCGCGTCCATATTGGCGTGTACCGTGCTTTGACCGCCCTCATAAGCGCTGAGCGCAGCGGCCAGGAACCGGACCATATAGGCCGCAACCAGCAGCCAGATCGAGCCGGTGACAAGCAACCCGGTCGAGATATCGAAGGTCTGCCGCATCCACGCATCCAGAGCATTGTCGAAACTGGCAAAGGGCACGATCAGTCCGACGGCGATAACTCCGCCCGGCACTGCATAGCCCAGTCGCGCCATATAGCCAGCGCCCGAGGATACCCGACCAGGGCGCAGGCGCTGAAAGAACCCGACACAGATCGCAGCAAACACTGTAATCACCGCGGCCGTCCCCGCCAAAGTCAGCGAGTTCTGGATGAAGCCGATATAGCGCCGCGACAGCAGGTTCTGCTCTGATTCCATCCCCATCTGAACCAGAATGAATACCGGCAGCAAAAAGCCCAACAGTACCGGAATGGCGCATAGCGTAAACGCCGCCGCCGCCTGCCATCCTTTCAGTTGGGCCGAGGGCAGCGATGCTTGGCTTTTGCCCGCCTGGTAATATTTCGCTTTGCCGCGTTGCATCCGTTCAGCCACGGCCATCAGCAGTGCAAAACCCAGAAGGCACAACGCCAGTTGCGCGGCGGCAGCACGATCTCCGATGGAAAACCAGCTGGTGTAGATGCCGGTGGCAAAGGTCTGCACGCCGAAATAGGCGACGGTGCCGAAATCGGCGATGGTCTCCATGATGGCCAGCAATACACCCCCGGCAATCGCCGGGCGCGCCATTGGCAACGAAACGTGCCAGAAAGCCAGCCACGGGCTTTTGCCCAGCGCGCGCGCAGCCAGAAAGGCGCTGGCGCTTTGCTGCAGAAATGCCGCGCGGGCCAGCAGATAGACATAAGGATAAAGCACGAGGATCAGCATTGCCGCTGCACCCTCGGTCGAGCGGATCTCGGGGAACCAGTAATCACGCGGACCCCAGCCGGTTATGTCGCGCAGGGTGGTTTGGACGATACCGGGGTGGTCCAGAATGAACGTATAGGCATAGGCCAGAACATAGGCCGGAAAGGCCAGCGGCAGCACCAGCGCGATTTCCAGAAACCTCACGCCGGGAAAACGGGTCATCGTCACCAGCCACGCCGCACCGACACCAATGGAAAACGTCCCTATCGCCACCAAAACAACCAGCACCGCAGTGGTCAGCGCATAGCCCGGCAAGACCGTTTCCATTAGGTGAGAGATCGTGTCCGTCCCGCCCGTCACCGCCGCCAGAACGACGGCCAGCATAGGCAGCAGACAGGCCGCCGCCACCAGACAGGCCACTGTCGCCACCAACCGGGTGCCCAACGCGCCGCGGTTGCGCGTTCCGTGTTCTGAGAATTCGACGTCGGCCATGATCCCGGCTTGTTACTGGCTAAGGCGCAAGTTTCGTCTTTAATCGACCAAAACGGTCGGAAACACCAGTGGGCAGGGGTACAAATCTGCGGCACATACTGCCGCAGACCTGCTTGGCGTCATTCGTAAACGCGCTGATCCTCGATCACCAACCCATCCTTGGGCAGTGATCCCGGTGCGACGACCTCGATCGCGCCTTTCAGTTTCAGCAGCTCGACAACCGATTTGGCATAGGCCATGTCATCGCCACCGGGGCTTTCGATCTGAACGGTCATCATGTCCATCTCACCCTGGCGGGCGGCAATGACGCGAGCTTTGACGATCTCGGCATGTTTATCGACCAGTGCGGCCACCTGTTCGGGGCGCACAAACATACCCTTGATCTTGGTGGTCTGATCGGCGCGGCCCATCCAGCCCTTGATCCGTGCATTGGTGCGCCCGCAAGATGACTGGCCGGGCATGATCGCCGATAGATCGCCTGTCGCGAAACGGATCAGCGGATAGTCGGGGTTCAATGAGGTCACAACGACCTCACCCACTTCACCCTCTGCCACCGGGGTACCGGTGCCGGGGGTCACGATCTCGACAATGACATGTTCGTCGATGATCATCCCCTCCATTGCGGGGCTTTCGTAGGCGATGTTACCCAGATCCGCGGTCGCATAGCATTGCAGGCACGAGATTCCACGATCCGCGTATTCCTGCCGCAGTGACGGGAACAAGGCCCCGCCCCCTACAACGGCGGTGGTGAAATGAAGCTGGACGCCCATCTCATCCGCCTTGTCCAGTATGACCTTCAGGTAATCCGGCGTCCCGGCATAGGCAGTGCAGCCCACATCGCGGGCAGCAGTCACTTGCAATTCGGTCTGGCCGGTGCCTGCGGGCAGAACAGCTGCCCCGACCGCGCGCGCGCCGCTTTCAAAGATCATACCCGCGGGCGTCAGGTGATAGCCAAAGCAATTCTGAACGATATCGCCCGGCCCCACACCAGCAGCGTGCAGGAATCGGCCCATGCGCCACCAGTCGGGATCGGTGCTGCCCGGTTCGTAGATCGGGCCCGGAGATTGAAACACATGGTGGAAATGCCGTGCGGGTTTGACGGTGAACCCTCCAAACGGAGGACGTGCAGCCTGTGCCTGCGCCAAGTCTGATTTGCGCAGCACCGGTAGTTTGGGCAAGTCCTCAACCGATGCGACACCATCTGTCTCCACATCCGCCAGATGCGTTTGGAAACCCGGGGCAGACAGGGCCCGTGCAAGCTGCTTTTGCAGCGCCTCGGCCTGATCGGCGGCGCGTTTGTCGGCTGATCGGGTTTCGAGTGCGTCGAAATAGGTCATCGCCAGATCCTCCATCCGCTTACAGCCACCTCTTGCGGCGGCGATAGGACCGCACATCGCGGAAGCTTTTGCGGCCCTCATCAGACATACCGAGGTAGAATTCCTTCACGTCCGGGTTTTCGCGCAGCTCCGCCGCCGGACCGTCCATCACCACACGACCCGATTCCAAGATGTAGCCGTAATGCGCAAACCGCAGCGCCACGTTGGTGTTCTGTTCGGCCAACAGGAAGGACACACCCTCTTTCTCGTTCAGGTCCTTCACGATGCCGAAAATCTCTTCGACCAACTGCGGGGCCAGACCCATCGAGGGTTCGTCCAGCAGGATCGTCTCGGGTCGTGACATCAATGCGCGCCCCATGGCGACCATCTGTTGCTCACCGCCCGAGGTATATCCGGCTTGGGATTTGCGGCGTTCGGCCAGCCGCGGGAAATAGGAATAGACAAGCTCAAGGTCTTTCTGAATCGCAGCCGCACCGTCCTTGCGGGTATAGGCACCGGTCAGCAGGTTTTCCTCGACCGTCAGGTGTTCGAAACAATGGCGGCCTTCCATAACCTGGATGACGCCCTTTTCAACCAAATCCGCCGGATCGCTTTCATGCACGCTGGTCCCGCGATACTTGATCGTCCCTTTCGTGACCTCGCCCCGTTCCGAATGCAGCAGGTTCGACACCGCCTTGAGCGTTGTCGTTTTGCCCGCCCCATTGCCACCCAGCAAAGCGGTTATCCCGCCCTTGGGCACGGTCAGGCTGACGCCTTTCAAAACGAGGATCACGTGGTTGTAGATCACCTCGATATTGTTGACCTCAAGCAGGGTTTCAGCCTGCACTTCGGTGTTTTGAGCCGCATCCAGCATCAGTGCGTGTCCTCAGGCTTGTGTTGGGGTCGGGGCGGCGTCAATGCGCCACCCCGTTTTTCAGAAGATCGGATCAGCAACGTCCGTCGATTTTGTTCTCGGTCGCATAAGCGCTCGAGTCTTCGTTGATCAGCGGGCCGATCACGTCGCCATCGGTGGCCTTGAACTCTGAAATCAAGCTCCAGGTCTTGCTGGCCGCGTCCCATTGGGTCACGCCAACCAAAGCGTCCCCGCCGTGGTTTTCGCACGAGACCGAGAAGGCTGGACCAAAGTTGGGCAGACCCAGTTCGGTCATCTTGGCTTCGGTGATTTCCAGCGCTTCCATACCGTCGCGCATCATCGCAGGGGTGATGTCGTCGGTGCCGTGGATTTCCTGCGCTTTCTTGGCAGCTTCGGCGGCCAACATAGCGGCATAGAGACCGCGGTTATACAGAACCGTACCTACCTGATCGCCCGCACCGGCAGCCTTACCGGCGTCGACCACATATTTCTGCAGGTCGTCAAAGACCGGGAAATCGGTGCCCACGTTGTGGAAGGTCAGTGCCTTGTAGCCGTTGGCGGCTTCACCCGCAGGCAGCACGTCATTCTCGGAACCCGACCACCAGATACCGATGAAGTTTTCCATCGGGTAGCGGATGTTGGCAGCTTCCTGAACAGCGACCTGGTTCATCACACCCCAGCCCCACATCAGGACGAAGTCGGGACGATCGCGGCGAATTTGCAGCCATTGGGATTTCTGCTCCTGACCTGGGTGATCAACGGGCAGCGCAACGAGCTCAAAGCCATGCTTTGCCGACAGCTCTTCGAGTGTGCGGATCGGCTCCTTGCCGTAGGCCGAGTTGTGATAGACCAGCGCGATTTTCTTACCGCTGAGGTCGCCGTTGTTCGACTCCAACAGATAGTTGATCGCACCCGAGGCCCCATCCCAGTAGTTCGCAGGATAGTTGAAGGTATGGCTGAACACGTCACCGTTCTTGGCCGAGGTACGCCCGTAACCCATCGTGTGCATCGGAATGCCATCTGCGGTGGTCTTGGGGATCAGCTGATAGGTAATGCCGGTCGAAAGCGGCTGATACACCAACGAGCCTTCGCCCTTGGTCGATTCATAGCATTCCACACCTTTTTCAGTGTTATAGCCGGTTTCGCATTCGATCACCCTGGTCGGAACTCCTCCGATCCCGCCATCGCGTTCATTCAGCAGTGTGAAATAGTCGGCATAGCCATCCGCAAACGGGATACCGCCCGCCGCATATGGCCCCGTACGATAACTAAGCGACGGAAAGACGAGGTCGGCCATAACCGGACCTGCCGCCATTACAGCGCCCAGCGCCATGGTTGCCAGTTTCAATTTCATCGGGTGTCTCCTCCCTTGGTTTGTCCGATGGTGAGCTCGGGCGTGTACCACCCGTTATGTGATTGGGCCGACCCGCTAGTGCGGGAATGGCCAGAGTCTCAGTTTTTCTTTCGCCACGCGCCACAGTTGCGCCAGACCATGTGGTTCAAGGATCAGGAACATGATGATCAGTCCGCCGACGATGACGAGATTCAAATGCGCCACGATATCGGTGGGCCAACCCAGCATGTCCGCACCGACGACCTTCAGCACGACTGGCAGCAGAACAAGGAACGCAGCCCCCGCGAAAGACCCGAAGATCGAGCCCAGCCCGCCGATAATGATCATGAACAGCACCAGGAACGACTTCTGGATGCCAAACACTTCGCCGACCTCGACCGCGCCCAGATAGACCGCAAAGAACAACGCACCCGAGACGCCCACAAAGAACGAACTGACTGCAAAGGCCGTCAACTTTGCCCGCAGGGGGTTAACGCCGATGATCTCTGCAGCGATGTCCATATCGCGGATCGCCATCCATTTTCGCCCGGTCGTTCCGCGCGTCAGGTTGCGGGCAATCACGGCACAGACTGTCAGGAAGATCAGGCAAAACAGGTAGGTGGCCCAGGCTGGTGCATTCGGACCTGTGATGATGATACCAAATACTTCCCGTTCAGGCGCGTTGATCTGACCCGAGGCTGAGTAGTTGTAGAACCACGGCACGCGGTTAAACAGCCAAACCAGGAAGAATTGCGCCGCCAGCGTCGCCACGGCCAGATAGAAGCCCTTGATCCTAAGGCTTGGCAAACCAAACAAAACACCCACCAGCGCGGTAATGCCACCCGCAAGGATAACATGGATGAACATGCTGACATCAGGGAAGGCCGTCATCAGCTTATAGCAAGCGTAGGCCCCCACAGCCATGAATCCGCCTGTCCCCAACGAGACCTGACCGCAATAACCCACAAGGATATTCAACCCGATCGCTGCAATCGCATAGATCAGGAAAGGCAAAAGCAAAGCGTTCGCCCAGTAGTCGTTGATGATGAACGGGATGATCCCAAATGCCACCGCCAGCACCACATAGTACCGATACCGGTCGAACTTGATCGGGAAGGTCTGGCTGTCATCCACGTAAGAGACTTTGAAGTCCCCTGCTTCACGATAGAACATGTCTTACTTTCCCCATTGTTCCTGCGCCCGGTTCCGGGCCGCAGCATCCAGTTGGTTCGACCCCTTAGCGTAGCCGCTCGCTTCGGACGCGCGCACAAGTTTCAAATAGGCCAGAACACCCATGACCAGCCCTGCAAAAGCCAGAATGGCTGCAATTGTCACATGCCCGTCCGACAGGTCGTCCGACGTCAGAGCGATATATCCAAACGCCCAAAACCCGGCCCAGGCAATGACATTGGTGATGGCGATAAGTTTGGTCATGCCCTATACCCTCTCGATGATCTTTTCGCCGAACAGACCCTGCGGCCGGAAAACCAGGAAGATCAGCGCCAGTACATAGGCAAACCAGTTCTCGGTCGCCCCGCCCACCATCGGACCGATGGCAAACTCAAACAGTTTTTCGCCCACACCAATGATAAGGCCACCGACAATGGCGCCGGGGATCGAGGTGAAGCCGCCCAACATCAGAACCGGCAGCGCCTTGAGCGCGATCAGGCTCAGCGAGAATTGAACGCCCGATTTCGTGCCCCACATAATGCCCGCGACAAGGGCCACAAAACCGGCCACTGACCAGACCATCACCCAGATGAAGTTCAACGAGATCCCGACTGACAGCGCAGCCTGATGATCATCGGCCACCGCGCGCATCGCACGCCCTTGTTTGGTGTACTGGCTGAACGCCACCAGCGCCGCCACCAGCAATGCCGCGATCACTGTTGCAACAATGTCCAGATTGTCGATGAAGAAGCCGTAGCCAAAGATGTTGAACGTGCTCTCGTCGATCCAAAGGTTGATGCCCTGCGGAAGGCCCACGTCCAGCGTCTTGATTTCGGACCCCCACATCAGGTCTGCAACACCCTCAAGCAGATAGGCCAGACCAATCGTTGCCATGAACAGAATGATCGGCTCCTGCCCCACCAGATGACGCATCACAAAGCGCTGCACCGCCCAAGCCAGCAGAACCATCACCGCCATGGTCAGAATAATCGCCAGCAGCGCAGGCACGTTCCAGCCAAAATAGTGGATATGCGTGCCGAAGGTGGCGTTGATCAGATGCGCAAACGGCACCTGACCTTTCATGATCCCCACCAGAGTCATCGCCGCAAACAGCGCCATAACCCCTTGTGCATAGTTAAAAATCCCCGAGGCCTTGTAGATCAGCACAAAGCCCAGCGCGACCAAAGCATATAGGACCCCGGCCATCAGGCCATTCAGGATGACCTCCATCGCGAATACCAACTGATCAGGCATGTCCGCCCCCTCTCATGTCTGTCAGATGTTTAGTCATGGCTCACCCCCAGATAGGCGTCGATGACTTCCTGATTGTTGCGCACCTCATCGGGTGTGCCGTCACCGATCTTGCGGCCATAGTCCATCACCACCACGCGGTCGCTCAGGTCCATCACAACGCCCATGTCGTGTTCGATCAGCGCGATTGTGGTGCCGAACTCATCATTCACATCCAGGATAAAGCGGCTCATGTCCTCTTTTTCCTCGACATTCATGCCCGCCATCGGCTCATCCAGCAGCAGCAGCTTGGGCTCTGCCGCCAGCGCCCGCGCCAGCTCGACCCGTTTCTTCAACCCGTAAGGCAGGCGCGACACGGGCGTCTTGCGGATGTGCTGGATTTCCAGAAAGTCGATGATCTTCTCGACGGCCTCGCGGTTCTCGGTCTCTTCCGCTTCGGCCTTGCCCTTCCACCAGGCCTGCTGGAAAATGTTGGTCTTCATGAAGCCCAAACGCCCGGTCATGACGTTATCCAAAACGCTCATCCCCTCGAACAGAGCGATATTCTGGAACGTCCGTGCAATCCCCTGCTGCGCCACCTCAAAGGGTCGCATCTGCGGGCGTTTTGATCCGTGAAACCAAACTTCACCTTCCTGCGGCACATAGAACCCGGAAATCACGTTCAGCATCGAGGACTTACCCGCACCGTTCGGTCCGATGATGGCCCGGATCTCACCCTCGCGAATGTCGAAAGAGATATCCTTGATTGCCACCACACCGCCAAAGCGCAGGGTGATGTTCTTCATCTCCATCACCACACCACCGATCTTGCGGCCGTCTTCGGTGACATATCCTTCGGAACTATCCAGCATCAGATCCTCCCTGAGCTGCGAAATAACGGGACGGTGGGCGGGGCGATGACCGTCAGGTCGAGCGGCGCTCGAACGGCCCTCATTCCGCCGCAACCTTGTGCGAGGCCGCAGCAACAACCGGCGCGTCGACGATTTCCAGCGTGGCCGAGATCGACCCCTTCCGCCCGTCCTCATAGGTCACTTCAGTCGTAGTCGAAACGCTGGATGATCCGTCATAAAGCGCATCAATGATGTCGTGGAATTTCTCTTCCACAAAACCGCGCCGCACTTTACGAGTCCGGGTCATCTCACCATCATCCGCATCCAGTTCCTTGTGCAGAACCACAAAGCGATGCACCTGGCAGCCCGACAGCATCTCATCTGCCGCAACCGACTTGTTGACCTCTTCCACATGCGACTTGATCGTCTCTAACACGCGGGGATGACTGGTCAGTTCCTGATAGGACCCATAGGCAACATTGTTGCGCTCAGCCCAGTTTCCAACCGCCGTCAGGTCAATATTGATAAAGGCCACACAACGATCCTTGCCGTTGCCGAACAGAACAACCTCAAGAATATCGGGATAGAACTTCAGTTTGTTCTCGACATATTTCGGCGCAAACATCGACCCGTCGGCCATTTTGCCCACGTCCTTAGCACGGTCAATGATCCGTAAATGGCCGGACCCTTCCTCGATGAACCCTGCATCACCTGTGGCCACCCAACCCTCGGCATCCTTGGTCGAGGCGGTAGAGTCCGGGTTATTGTAATACTCGACAAACACACCGGGCGAGCGATAGTGAATCTCGCCCTTGTCGTCGATCTTCAACTCGACATCCGGCGCGGGAACACCAACCGTATCCGCGCGCACCTCGCCATCGGGCTGCACAGTGATGAAAACGGTCGCCTCGGTCTGACCATATAGCTGCTTCAGATTGATACCCAGCGAGCGGTAGAAATCAAAAATCTCAGGCCCGATCGCCTCACCCGCCGTATAGCCGACGCGGAACCGGCCATAACCCAGCGTATCCTTCAGAGGACCATAAACCAGCATGTTGCCCAGCGCGTATTTCACCTTGTCGCCAAACCCGACCGGCTTGCCATCCAGCAACAGACCGCCGACTTTCTTGGCGTGATCCATGAAGTGACGGAACATGCGCTTCTTCAGCTTGCCCGCATCCTCCATCCGGATCATCACATTGGTCAACTGCGTCTCAAACACGCGCGGCGGGGCAAAGAAATAGGTCGGCCCAATCTCGCGCAGGTCGGTCATCATCGTGTCGGCGCTTTCGGGGCAGTTCACGCAGAACCCGCACCAATAGGCCTGACCGATCGAGAATATGAAGTCGCCCACCCACGCCATCGGCAGGTAGGAGAGAATATCTTCGTTGCGGGTCAGATGGTCGAACTCAGCCGAGTTCTTGGCGCTTTCGATAACGTTGCGGTTCGACAGAACCACACCCTTGGGCTTGCCCGTCGTGCCCGAGGTATAGAGCATCACGCAAGTATCGTCATAGGTGATCGCCGCGATACGCTTGTCCAGTTCCGCGTCGAACCGCGCGTGTCCGGCGCTGCCCTCGGCCATGATGTCGTCCAGCGCGTTCATCTGGGAGTGGTCGTATTTCCGCATCCCCCGCTTGTCGGTGTAGAGGATATGCTTGACCTGATGCAGCCCCTGCTGAATCTCGATGACCTTGTCGACCTGCTCCTGATCGCCACAGACGACGAACTTCGCACCGCAGTGTTCCAGAACATAGGCCATCTCTTCCGCGACCGAGTCCTGATACAGCGGCACCGGCACCGCCCCCACCATCTGCGCGGCGACCATCGACCAGTAATGCGCCGGGCGGTTGCGGCCTATGACGGCGATATGGTCGCCCTTCTCAACGCCGATCTCCAGAAATCCCAACGCCAGCTTGCGCACCTCGGCGGCGGTTTCAGCCCAGGACCAGCATTGCCAGATCCCGAATTCCTTTTCCCGGTAGGCCGGGGCATCCCCGAACTGCGTCGCATTTCGATGTAACAGCGCCGGAAGAGATACCATCCCCTCCGCGCCCGACTGCATCTGAGCCAATCTTTTTCTCCTCCCCATCCGACCCCTCCCCGGGCCGGAACTGGCGGGTCCGGGTTGGTGCCCGAACGCCAATGCCCCGATTAAGAGACATGAGAACGATCAGCGTCAAGTTTTGCCTGATGTTTTCTCAATTCTTACGAATTGTAACAGTGGTGGAAGGGTGATGGATTGGATGGATCGCCGGAGCACATCAGTCACAATGTCGTCACCAAGCCACGATATTTCCGCGCGTTTTGATTATTAACTATTTCAGCGTACCCTGTTTCTTACTGCTTCAGTTGATGGTCACCACGGTTGGCCACAGTTTCGTAGGGGGGGAAACACATGTCTATCCAAAAAGCCGCAAGAGAATTCTTTGAGGTCTGCGATACAGGCAAAGGCTGGGACGCCTGCAAAAACTTTTGCCATGAGGGCGCGACGTTTTCAGCACAAGCCGACGCATTGGCCGACGTCACTTCCCTGGAAGGTTACGCAGACTGGATGAAAAACCTGCTGACTCCGATCCCGGATGGTCATTATGAGCTCAAATCATTTTCTGTTGATGAAGAGCGTGGAATTGCAAGCATATTTGCCGTGTTCCATGGAACTCATTCCGTGGATGGCCCAGTGCCTGCTACGGGAAAAACTCTGGCCGCGGAATACGTCTATGCCATTGAGTTTGACGGTGACAAAATCAAACACATGACCAAGATATGGAATGATGCGCATTCCTTGAAACAGCTCAGCTGGGCCTAATACTTTCGGAACAGGGCCACAGGTCACAGATCACGCAATTCCGGCCACCGCGTGCTCTCTTTTGGCCACAGGGGGCATGCGCCCTGCCGCGACACTACAACCAATCCCGCAGAATCGGGATCAACGGCACATCCGCTGCGGGCATAGGATAGTTCCGCAGATCATTAGCGCGGACCCATTTCAGCGCCTGACCTTCTTTTGATTGTGGTATCCCCTCCCATTTCCGGCAAGCGAACAGCGGCATCAACAGGTGGAAATCGTCATAGCTGTGGCTGGCAAAGGTCAGCGGTGCGAGGCAGGAGGCCCAGGTGTTGATGCCCAGTTCTTCCTCCAGCTCGCGGATCAGGGCGACCTCGGGGGTTTCGCCGGGTTCGACCTTGCCGCCGGGGAATTCCCACAGACCGGCCATGGACTTCCCCTCCGGGCGCTGCGCCAGCAACACCCGGCCTTCGACGTCGATCAGGGCGACAGCAGACACCAATACAGTCTTCAAGAGCGATAATCCGCGTTGATTTCGATATAGCCGTGGGTCAGGTCGCAGGTCCAAACGGTCGATGCGCCCTCACCCAGTCCCAGATCAACCGCGATCACCAGATCCTGACCTTTCATATAGGCGGCCGCGTCTTCCTCCCGGTAATCGGGGCTGACCCAGCCTTTCTCGGCCACCAGAATATCGCCGAAAGAAATACTCAGCAGGTCGCGATCCGCAGCCGCTCCGGATTTGCCAATGGCCATGACCACACGACCCCAGTTCGGGTCTTCGCCCGCAATCGCCGTTTTCACCAGTGGTGAGTTTGCAATCGCCAGCCCATGCACCTTGGCGTCCGCGTCCGAGGCCGCTCCGGTCACACGAACTTCTACGAATTTCGTGGCTCCTTCACCGTCGCGCACCACCTGCTGCGCAAGGTCCAGCATCACCGTTTCAAGCGCCTGCGCGAAGGCTGCGTTGCCAGTAGCATCCACGCCCGAGGCCCCGGTGGCGCACAGCAGCAAACCATCCGAGGTCGAGGTATCGCTGTCCACCGTGATGCAGTTAAACGTACGATCCGTCTGCGCGCCCAGCATGGACTGCAGCGCCGATTGTTCGACCTGCGCATCGGTGAAGATATAAACCAGCATCGTCGCCATATCCGGCGCGATCATACCGGAACCCTTGGCAATCCCCGCAATTGAGACTGTTTTACCATCAATCTCGACCTGCGCCGACGCCCCTTTGGGGAAGGTATCGGTGGTCATGATCGCCCGCGCTGCGTCCTCGATCGCGTGACGGCTGAGACCGGCCTTAAGCGTCTCAAGCTGCGATACGATACGATCATGGGGCAGCGGTTCGCCGATCACGCCGGTGGACGATGTAAAGACCCGCTCGACCGTGACGCCGGTGGCTTTGGACACGGCCTGCGTCACTTCGGCCACCGAGGTCTGACCGTAATGCCCGGTGAACGCATTGGCATTGCCCGAGTTGACAAGAATGGCCGCCGGGCCATCGCTGGCCCCACCGATCTTGTCCTGACAATCCAGCACTGGAGCGGCGCGGGTAGCGGATCGCGTAAACACACCCGCTACCGAGGTGCCGGGGTCCAGCACCGCCAGCATCACATCGGTGCGGCCCTGGTAGCGCACGCCAGCATCAACGGTGGCAAAGCGCACGCCGTCAATCGCGGGCAGGTCGGGAAATGCCGCCGGAGCCAGCGGGGACACTTTGGTAATCGTGGCCACCGGGTTTACTCCTGAATCAGGTCCAGCTGTCGAACGATACCCGGGGTCACGCCCTCGATTTCCGGGCGGTCGATCTGAGCGCTTTGCGTCAGCTCATCAATGCGGGCCTGAATCGCTTCGTTCTGCAAGGTCTGAGCCAGTTCTTCCCGCACAGCAGCCAACTCGGGTGCCTCGGTTTTGCGTTTGTCGTTCAGGATGATCACGTGCCAACCGAACTGAGTCTGCACCGGATCAGAAACTTGTTCTTTGTCCAATCCTACGACGGCTGTCTCGAATTCCGGAACCATCCGCCCTTTTCCGAACCAACCCAGCTCGCCCCCATTCGGGCCAGAGGGACCGGTCGATTTTTCTTTGGCGAGTTCCGCGAAATCCGCACCGTCATCCAGTTGCGACTTGATCTCGTTGGCTTCTTCTTCGGTTTCGACAAGTATATGGCTGGCGTTGAACTCATCTTCACCTTCGAACTCGGCGAACCGCGCGTCGTAGGCGGACTGAATCGCCTCGTCGGTGACCAGATCGCCGATCAAAGCGTTCACAGTCTGAACGGCCAGCAACGAGCGGGTTTCATTCGCCAGCGCCAATGCGTTCAGCTTGGTCAGCTCGTCCTGTTGCTGACCCAATAGCTGCTGCTGGATCAACTGTTCGATGATGAAGTCATACAAGACGTCGTCTTCAATCTGCTGATAATTCGCCGGAAGGGTCGCAACAGTGGCGATAACGTGACCCAAAGTGATCTCATCTCCGTTCACGCGGGCGACCACGGTGCTGGCGTCAGGCTTGGTTTCGGCGGCCAGCGGCAGGGCCAGCACGGCAGTCAGAGCCAGCGATGGCAGAAAAGTGAGGCCTTTGGGCATGGAATCATCCTATTTCTTTGCCACGACGGGGCGCAGCGTTGACACTGTGGAACCTGCCGCTTACATCGCTTTGAAGCCTTGGACAGGGCCGCCTTTCACCCCCCGTATCTATGGGTTGCGCGCAAGGTGGGCAAGCCTGTCGCAACCAAGACAAGAACAGATCCGCTGGAGTGAACATGCTGGGACTCGGAACGCTCGCCAAAAAGGTGTTCGGAACACCGAACGACCGCAAGATCAAGGCGACCCGCCCCCTGATCGAAAAGATCAACGCACTGGAGCCCGAGTTCGAAAAGCTCACCGATGAAGGTCTGATCGAAAAGACCGCCGAACTGCGCAAACGCGCGCTGGACGGTGAAAGCCTGGACGATTTGCTGCCCGAAGCCTTTGCCAATGTGCGCGAGGGCGCGAAGCGCGCGCTGGGTCTGCGGGCGTTTGACGTGCAGTTGATGGGCGGCACCTTCCTGCATCAAGGCAATATCTCGGAAATGAAGACGGGTGAGGGCAAAACCCTGGTCGCCACTTTCCCAGCCTATCTGAACGCACTGACCGGCAAGGGCGTGCATGTGGTCACGGTGAACGAATACCTGGCCAAGCGCGACTCGGAATGGATGGGCAAGGTGTTCGCCGCGGTTGGCATGACAACCGGCGTGATCTGGTCGGGGCAACCTGACGCCGATAAAAAAGCCGCTTATGGGTGCGATATCACCTATGCCACCAACAATGAGTTGGGCTTTGACTATCTGCGCGACAACATGAAATCGGACCTTGCCGAGATCTACCAGAAATACCACAACTTCGCGATTGTGGACGAAGTCGACTCGATCCTGATCGACGAAGCGCGGACACCGCTGATTATCTCAGGGCCGTCGCAGGACCGATCTGATCTGTATACCGCGATTGACGCGCTGATCCCTTCGCTGGCCGATGATCATTTCACGCTGGACGAAAAATCGCGAAACGTGACCTTCACCGATGAGGGCAATGAGTTTCTGGAACAGCAACTGATCGCCAACGGGCTGATCCCCGAAGGCCATTCGCTTTATGATCCCGAAAGCACGACCGTGGTGCACCATGTGAACCAGGGACTGCGCGCGCATAAGCTGTTTCAGCGCGACAAGGATTATATTGTTCGTGACAATAACGTGGTCCTGATCGACGAGTTTACCGGCCGTATGATGGCGGGCCGCCGCCTGTCCGAGGGTTTGCATCAGGCCATCGAAGCCAAGGAAGGCGTTCCGATCCAGCCCGAGAACGTGACGCTGGCCAGCGTGACCTTCCAGAACTATTTCCGCCTGTATGACAAGCTGGGCGGCATGACCGGCACCGCCCTGACCGAGGCCGAAGAATTCCAAGAAATCTATGGTCTGGGCGTGGTCGAAGTGCCGACCAACAAGCCGATTGCCCGCGTGGATGAAGATGATCAGGTCTATCGCACCGCGATGGAAAAATACGGCGCCATGATCGAGCAGACGAAAGAGGCGCAGGAGAAGGGGCAACCAGTTCTTCTGGGCACTACCTCGATCGAGAAATCCGAACTTCTCAGCCAGATGCTCCAGAAAGAAGGCATCGAACATAACGTTCTGAACGCCCGCCAGCATGAACAAGAGGCGCAGATCGTCGCCGATGCGGGCCGTCTGGGTGCAGTGACCATCGCCACCAACATGGCCGGTCGCGGAACCGACATCCAGTTGGGCGGGAATGTCGAGATGAAGGTTTTGCAGGCCCTGGCCGAAAACCCCGAGGCCGACCCGGCCGAACTGCGTGCAGCCGAAGAGGCGCGCCACGCTGAGGAAAAAGAAAAGGTACTGGCCGCCGGTGGCCTTTACGTGATGGCGTCCGAACGCCACGAAAGCCGCCGCATCGACAACCAGCTGCGTGGACGCTCGGGCCGTCAGGGCGATCCGGGCCGCACCGTGTTCTACCTCAGCCTAGAAGACGATCTGATGCGGATTTTCGGCTCGGAGCGGTTGGACAAGGTTCTGACCACGCTGGGCATGAAAGAGGGTGAGGCGATCGTCCACCCCTGGGTGAACAAGTCGCTGGAGCGCGCGCAATCCAAGGTCGAAGGTCGCAACTTTGACATGCGCAAGAACGTCCTGAAGTTTGACGACGTGATGAACGACCAACGGAAAGTGGTGTTCAGCCAACGACGCGAGATCATGTCTGCGGATGACCTCTCCGAGATCGTCTCGGACATGCGCGAGCAGGTGATCGACGACCTGATCGACGAATACATGCCGCCCAAAACCTATGCCGATCAGTGGGACACCGACGGTCTGCATGAGGCGATCAAGGACAAGCTGACCATCGACGCGCCGGTTCAGGACTGGGCCGCCGAGGAAGGCGTGGACGACGAACAGGTGCGCGAGCGTCTGGTCAATGCCGCCGATGAGATGATGGCGCAAAAGGCCGCCGCCTTTGGCCCCGAAAACATGCGCAACATCGAAAAGCAGGTTCTGCTGAACACCATCGACGGCAAATGGCGCGAGCACCTGCTGACACTGGAACATCTGCGCTCGGTCGTTGGGTTCCGAGGCTATGCCCAGCGTGATCCGCTGAACGAATACAAGAACGAGAGCTTCCAGCTGTTCGAAAGCATGTTGGACAGTCTTCGCGAAACCGTGACGCAACAATTGTCACGCGTGCGCCCGCTGACCGAAGAAGAGCAGCGCGAGATGCTGGCTCAGATGCAGGCGCAACAGGCGCAGGCTCAGCAAGCTGTCGACCAAGCAACCGAACAGGCCGAAGCAGTGGCCGAGGCCGAAGCCTCAGGCGATCCGCTCCCCGGGTTTGATGAAAACGATCCCAACACATGGGGTAACCCATCGCGCAATGACCGCTGCCCCTGCGGATCGGGCAAAAAGTTCAAACACTGCCACGGCAGACTGACCTGATTTAACCGGGTTCAGTCACAATGAGTCCGCGCCACGGCCACATATTGGCCGTGTTTCGGCTTAAACATCCGACTCGCTCCTTCAACTGGGGAGGGTGTTTTGTTTGTAATCAAGAACTACGTGACCACCGGGGGAACAGTCGCATGCGCCCTCGCCATTGGTTACTTAATGCAGAATGGAACACCTGCGCAGCCGCAAGGCACGCAGGTCGCAGCAAACTCGGCCTCGTATCAGAGTGTCGGGATAACCTGGCTTGAGCATATCGTTCTGACCTCCTCGGCTCCTTCCGGTAATGGCGCCAGCGAACCGCACTCTCAACGACACGTGGTCACGACCGCGCAATCGATCGCGGACAACAGCGATTGTGCCATCAGCGCACGCGCAGTTGCCGTTCCCGGTGCCGCCGCACATCTAAGCGTCATTGCCCCCTGCCACAGCAATTCGCGCATCGATGTCCACCACAGGGGTCTAACTGTCACCCAGAAGACTGACAAGAACGGCAAGGCAGACCTAACTGTTCCAGCCTTGTCGGAATACGCGATCTTTCTGATCTCGACAGAGGATCAACAGGGAACGGTTGCCACGACTCATATTCCAGAAATCGCGCATTACAACCGGGTCGCCCTACAATGGACCGGGCAGACCGATCTTCAGATTCATGCTCTGGAATTCGGTGCCAGCTATGGCGGCAAGGGGCATGTCTCAGCCGATCCTGAAACCCAGGGAATCGGCAAAGTCGTACATCTGGGGCACACCGGGATAGGCGATGCCAAAAACATTCAGGTGTATTCCTACCCGGCTGGCCAATCCGCCCAATCCGGTTCGATTGCCCTGTCCGTCGAGGCCGAAGTGACTGCCGAGAATTGCGGTCAGGAACTGGCCCTGCAATCGCTGGAGTTACGCGGCAACCGTCGTCTGCAGTCACGCGATTTGTCGCTGACTCTGCCTGATTGCGGCCAGTCTGGCGAGTTTCTGGTGTTGAATAATCTGCTCGAAGACCTGACAATCGCGGCCAAATAAAACGCAGGCAGGCTCGGGCTTTTGATGACTTTCTATCGTGTGGCGGTGGCCGCACTGTTTTCGGCGATATATACCCTGAATGCATCGGCGCAGGATATCTCTCTTACCTCCCATGACGGCAAGGTCGAGGTCGTGGGTAACCTGTTGGGATTTGACGGTGAATTCTATCGCGTGGATACGCAGTTCGGAGAGCTGACCGTAGACGGCTCAGGCGTCACATGTGCCGGGCCTGCCTGCCCCAGCCTCACGGATTTCGTCGCCGAGCTGCGCTTTTCCGGTGCATCGGTCATGGCGGAAAAAATCTTGCCCGAATTGATCATCGGCTTTGCCCGACAAGAAGGGTTGTCGGCGGCGCCTATTCGGGAATCCTCAGGCCGATTTTACTATGAGTTGAAAACAACTGATCGTGAGGCACCGCTTGGTCGGTTTTACTTTGACCCTGGTACTACAGCCCGCGGGTTTTCGGATTTCATTGAAAATGAAACCGACATCGTGATGGCCCTGCGTGAGATCACTTCCCAGGAACAAGAGGCCGTGCAGGACGCCGGACTGGGGGACCTTCGGCATAGTCGGCGTGCGCGGGTCATTGCATTAGACGCACTGGTGCCGATCGTGGCCACCGACAATCCTGTGGGACAGATATCCTTGGGGCAGCTGGTTCAGGTTCTGTCCGGCCAGATCGACAACTGGGTCGCACTCGGTGGTCCCGATGCGCCAATTTCCGTTCATATGCCCGAGGTTGGCTCAGGTTTGACTCAAGGTGTTGAAAAACAGCTTTTGCAACCCGCAGACGTTACGCTTGCCGACACGGTTATCCGACACAAACGCAGCACTGCAATGGCGCGGGCTGTTGCCAAAGATCCGTTTGCAATCGGGATCGCCAGCCAGGCCGAGGCCGGTGCGGCCCGCGCGTTGGCCCTGACCGGTGGCTGTGGTCATCCGCTGGCAGCCACGCGCCAATCTATCAAAACCGAGGATTACCCACTGACCGCGCCGATGTTTCTGTATCTGCCCAATCGTCGGTTGCCGCGAATTGGACGACAGTTTCTGGCCTATATCCAAGGCGCCGAAGCTCAGGATGTGATCCGGAATGCCGGTTTCGTAGATCAATCGCCCGAGTTGCTGCCTCTTAGCGCGCAGGGTGATCGGTTGGCAAACGCCGTGGCATCTGGCGCCTCAGAAGTCGGTCTGGACGAATTGCAACGGATGGTCGAAACATTACGGCCGCGATCCCGTTTGTCCTTGTCGTTTCGGTTCGAGGCAGGCTCCTCCCGACCGGACGCGCAATCCAGATCGAACCTGCTCCATCTGGCCCAGCTTTTGGAATCCGGCAAGTTTGATGGACGAACACTGACCTTTGTCGGATTCAGTGACGGAGACGGCGCCGCCACCGCAAACGCCCGGATTGCCGAACTGAGGGCGAAAACCGTCCGAAACGCGGTGCTCGATGCGGTTGAAACCAAAATCGCAGACAGCGTGACGCTTGAAGTTGATGGCTTTGGCGAGGCGATGCCCATGGCCTGTGACGACACTGAATGGGGTCGCAAAATCAATCGCCGGGTCGAAGTGTGGGTCGAGTAACCTTTACAAGTAACCTTCCGAACGAAAACTCAGTTCGTTTGATTTTCCGATGATCAGGTGGTCATGCAGAGTCAGGCCAAGCGCCAGACATACATCCTGAATCCGGTTGGTCATGTCGATATCCGACTGCGAGGGCGTCGGATCGCCCGACGGATGGTTATGCGCCAGAATGAGCGCCGAGGCGTTCAGTTCCAACGCCCGTTTCGCTACCTCGCGCGGATAAACAGGCACATGATCAACTGTGCCCTTGGCTTGTTCCTCATCCGCAATCAGGACGTTTTTACGATCCAGATAGAACACCCGGAACTGCTCGGTCTCACGGTGGGCCATTGTGGTGTGACAATAGTCCAGCAACGCATCCCAGCCCGAGATCACGTGCCGTTGCATCACCCGCGCGCGGGCCATGCGATGGGCGCAAGCCTCAAGGATTTTCAGATCAGTGATGACTGTATCACCTACACCCTTGATCTGACGCAGCCGTTCTTCGGGCGCGGTCAGCACGCGGTTGAAATCCCCAAACGTATCCATCAGCGCCCGCGCCAGAGGTTTCACGTCCTGCCTGGGGATGGACCGGAACAGCACCAGTTCCAACAACTCATAATCCGGCATTGCGTCGGACCCACCCGACATGAACCTTTCGCGCAGCCGCTTGCGATGGTCTTTTATATAGGAGGGCAATCGACCACTTGGCAGCGGCTGCGCGGACGCTTCGTCCGTTTCAAACAGCATCGGGGCTTCGGCAAAGGCGTCCTTGGTCATGTACCAACCCTGACGCCGAATCGGTTTCCAAACCGTTAACGCGCTTCACCTGCCATGCGCGCCGTGGCGCGGCGGATGATCAGATGCAGCAGAATCGAAAACACGCCCAAGGTCAGCATCGCGGCAAACATCAGATCGGTCTTGGCGCGCCCATTGGCCAGCAGCATTAGATAGCCCAAGCCTTGAGACGAGCCCACCCACTCGCCAATCACGGCCCCGATGGGCGCATAAACCGCCGCCAGCCGCATCCCCGACGCCAACGAGGGCAGCGCCGCCGGAATGCGGATATGCCACAACACTGCACGCGGGCTGGCCTGCATGGTGCGTGCAAGGTCCAGATAGCCGGGGGGCGTACGCATCAGCCCGTCGAAAAAGGATGAGGTGATCGGGAAATAGATGATCAGCACCGCCATCGCGACCTTGGACCACAGCCCATAACCCAGCCACAGGGTCAGCAACGGGGCCAGAGCAAACACCGGCAGCGCCTGTGTAAAGACCAGCATCGGCTGCACCAACACACGCGCTGCCCGCGAATTGGCCAATTGAAGCGCGGTGATCACGCCGAGAGCTGTGCCGAAAGCCAATCCGATCACCACCTCAACCGCCGTGATCCATGTATGTTCGGCAATCACCCAGCGGTTCTGCCACCATGTCTCAGCCACCAGCGCAGGACCGGGCAGGATGAATTTCGGCAGGCCCGTTAAGCTGACAATCGCCTGCCAAACGGCCAGCGCGAATACAGTTGCGGCAAGGGCGGACAGGATCTTCATGCAGCCTCTCTCAACAACCGCAACAACGCGCCCTGCGTCTCCAGCGTTTCCAGGTCATCCACATGGCGCGGAGCCGGGGCCGAAGGCGGCTCGCAGGGCGTCAGCCCCTGCGCGGTCATCACCACAATAGATTGACCCAAACGCGCGGCCTCGGCCGGATCATGCGTCACCAGCAACACGGTGCGCCCTGCCAGCGCCTCGGCGGCCAGATCCTGCATGTCTGCCCGGGTGCGGGCGTCGAGCGCCGAGAACGGCTCATCCAACAAAACGATGGGGCGATCCTCCATCAACGTGCGCGCCAAGGCCACGCGCTGACGCTGACCGCCAGACAATTCTCCGGGTTTTTTGTTCAGATGATCCTGCAATCGCATCCGCTCGATCAAACGGTCCCGGCGGGCCAGGTCGGGTTTTTCCCCGCGCAGCCGCGCACCCAGAGAAACATTCTGCGCCACCGTCGCCCAAGGCAGCAGTAGATCGTCTTGCGCCATATAGGCGACGCGGCTTGTCACTGGCTGCGCGTCACCGGCAGTGATCTGACCATTGAACGCGGCACCTGTTTCCAACCCCGCGATCAGGCGCAGAACGGTAGTTTTCCCCACACCCGATCCGCCCAGCAGACAAGTCCACTGCCCCGCCCCAAGGGTCAGGGTCAACGGCGCGAACAAGGGCGCGCCGTCGATTGTGGCCGAGCCACTGATGGTCAGATCAGGCGCTTGGGTCACGGGGTCAGCCCCATTTGCCAGAAGTTGACCTCAAGCTCGGTCGCAGTGCGGAAGGTCTGACACAGTCGATCCCAGCGTGGTGAAGCCTCAAAATCTGCCCCAATACGCCGCGTTAGAGCCTGATCCAGCAATTCTCCGACCGCTTGACATGCGCCTTGGTATTCCTCACCGGCATAGGTGTTGATCCAATCGCGATAGGTCTCGGATGTCGCCTCAGCAGCCAGCCGCGCGCCGATCTCACCATAACCCATGACACAGGGCGCAAGGGCGGCCAGCAGGTCCAGCAGATCTCCGCTATACCCGGCCTCTAGCACGAACCGCGTATAGGCCAGATTCTCGGCCCGCTCGGGAGTCGCGAACAGCTCCTCCTGCGAAATCCCGGCCGCTTCGCAGATGCCGATATGCAGCTGCATTTCTTCGGCGACCAGAGCGTTCACGGTGCCCACAGCGGTCAACATCTCGGAATGCGTTTCCGATTTCACCACCGCCAATGCCCAGGCGCGGCTAAAATGGATCAGGAACACGTAATCCTGCCGCAGATAGTGCAGGAACGCCTCACGCGGCAGCGTGCCGTTCTTCATGCCTTCGACGAAGGCGTGGCGGGTATAATCCCGCCACGGCCCTTGCGCCGCATCACGCATCAGCGCGAAGGCTTTGCCGTAGCCGCTCATTGCGCGGTCACATCAATGGTGATGTCACTGACCGGATTGATGCTGTCGATCATGCCGCTGTCTTTCAGGAACGCCTCGAACCGTGCGTACCGACCAGCGTCAAAACCAGCCGGACGCAGGGCGAAACGGGGCAGAGTGTCGACCCATGCGCGCGCATTCAGCTCATCCTGCAGCTCGGGCGAGGTGGCCGCGAAGATCTCCCAGCTTTTTTCCGGGTTGTTGACGATATACTGCGTAGCTTTTTCGGTCGCGGCCAGAAAACGCGCGATCATGTCGGCATCCATGGTTTCGGGGTTGGCCACATAGATCAGCTCATCATAGGGCGGTACGCCTTCTTCCTCGATGTAAAAGCAGCGGCCCGCGACACCTTCGATATCCATTTGGTTCAGTTCGAAATTGCGGAACGCACCGATCACCGCATCCACCTGCCCGGTCATCAGCGACGGCGACAGCGAGAAGTTCACGTTGATCAATTCGATATCGTCCAGCGCCACACCATGGGCATTCAGCATGGCGGTCAGGATCGCTTCTTCCACGCCAGCGACCGAGAAGCCGATTTTTTTACCCTTGAGGTCGGCCAAAGATTTAATCGGACCGTCTTCCAACACCAGCAGGCAGTTCAGCGGGGTCGCAACCAGCGTGCCCACGCGTTTCAGCGGCAGGCCTTCGTGGATTTGCAGGTGCAGCTGCGGCTGGTAGGACACCGCCAGTTCAGCTTGACCTGCTGCCACCAGACGCGGCGGGGCAGAAGGATCGGCGGGCGGGACGATTTCAACCTCAAGCCCCTGCTCGGCGAAATAGCCATTTTCCTGTGCCACGATGATCGGGCCGTGATCGGGGTTGATGAACCAGTCCAGCAGGACGGTCATCTTGTCCTCGGCCCAGGCTGGCGCAGCGGCCAGCAGGGCGATGGCGGTGATCAGTTTCTTCATGTCTCGCGTTTCCTTTTCGCTTACGAGGTCGAGGCCGCGACGAGGACAATCTCGCCCGGCCAATCCGGTTGAATCTTTTCAGCAGCGCGCCATGCGCGCAGACCAGTTGCACAGCACAAGGCCAGTCTTTTGCCTTGATTAGGCTCTATTTCTTGCAAATTTTCAGGCGAAACGCGCTGCGCGTTCGGATGCGCTGGGATTGCTGCCTCTGCCTCATCGCGCAGCTCGACGATCTGGTCATCCGTGCTGAGTTGGCTGGCTGAGACGAACCGAAAACAGCTATTCGGCTCGGGCGCGGTGTCGAACCGGAAGGTGCTGGTGCGCAGGGTAAGGGCGTCATATTGCACCATCTGCCCCAAGGGCGAGGGCGTGATCCCAAGGATCAGGTTCAGCGCCATCTGTGCCTGCATCGCGCCTATTGTCCCAACGACCGGACCCAGTACACCGGCGGTTGCGCAGCTCGCTCCGCTATCGGGCGCGTCAGGGAACACCGTGCGCAGCGAAGGTGCCCCTCCGCAGAACCCACCAACATAGCCCGATAACCCCAGCACCGAGGCGCTGATCAACGGTTTCCTCTGCGCCAAACAAGTATCGGATAGAATATAGCTGGCCGCATAGCTATCCGCACAATCCAGGATCACATCAGCCTGCGCGACCATATTGGGCGCATTTTCGTTTGTTAGAGCCTGTTTCAGCGCATCAACGTTAATCTCATCATTCAAGCTCCGGCAGCGCTCAGCCGCCACATCAGCCTTGGGTCGACCACAATCCGCCTGCGTAAACAAAGTCTGGCGATGCAGGTTGGACAGATCGACTGTATCCCCGTCCATCATCCTGATCCGCCCGACTCCAGCCCCAGCCAGCAAGGGTAGAACCGGCGCAGCTAACCCTCCGGCCCCGACGACCAACACATGCGCCGCAGACAACCGCGCCTGCCCTTCTGCCCCCACCTCAGGCAGGATGGTTTGGCGGGCATAACGGCTCATCGGGTGGCCTCGATCCATTGGCGCACGCGCGCTTCGGGGTCCGTGTTCAGGGTGATATCTGTCACGACCGAGACGATATCCGCCCCCGCCTGCAAAACGCCCGGCGCGCGTTCGACGCTCATCCCGCCGATCCCGACCAAAGGGATATCGCCCACCCGCGACTTCCATTCGGTGACACGTGGCAGGCCCTGCTGATGCCACTTCATCTTTTTCAAAATGGTCGGATAGACCGGCCCCAGCGCCACATAATCCGGGTCCATGGCCAGAACGCGTTCCAACTCGTCGTCATCATGGGTCGATACGCCCAGCTTCAGCCCAGCCTTGCGAATGGCTTGCAGGTCGGCGTCGTCCAGATCCTCCTGCCCCAGATGAATCCAGTCACAACCCAGATCAATCGCGGCCTGCCAATAGTCGTTCACCACCAGAACCGCGCCATAGTGGCGGCACAGATCGCGCGACAGGGTAATCTGTTCACGCACCACCGCTTCGGGCTGATCCTTGACGCGCAGCTGCACCAGTTTGACACCCAATGGCAGCATCCGCCGCAGCCAGTCCGAGTGATCAAAGATCGGGTAAAAGCGGTCGAGGCTCATGACAGAAACGCCTTTCCGATCACAGGGGTCGAGGGTTCGGCCATATCGCGCGCCTCAATCGGGTCGGCCTGATGGGCCAGTTGCCCGGCCTCAATCGCCTGCATCATGGCCTGCGCCATCGCCGGCGGATCACCGGCACGCGCTACGGCCGTGTTCAGCAGAACAGCGTCATAACCCAGCTCCATCGCGCGCGCGGCGTGGCTGGGCAGGCCAATGCCAGCATCAATCACCAACGGCACATCCGGGAATTCCGCCCGCATCGCCCGCAACGCGTATTCGTTGTTCAATCCGCGCCCCGACCCAATCGGCGCGCCCCAGGGCATCAGCACCTCACACCCTGCGGCCAGCAGACGTTCACCCACGATCAGATCGTCGGTGGTGTACGGGAAGACCTGAAATCCATCCTCGGTTAGGATGCGGGCAGCTTCGACCAGTTGGAACACATCCGGTTGCAGACTGTCCGTGTGGCCGATCAGTTCCAGCTTGATCCATTTGGTGTCGAACACCTCACGCGCCATATGTGCGGTGGTCACAGCCTCTTTGACCGTGTGGCACCCGGCGGTGTTTGGCAGGACCAACACGCCAAGATCGCGGATCATCTGCCAAAATGTTTGCCCCGCGCCAGATTCCCGTCGCAGCGACACGGTGGCCACCCCGGCCCCGCTTTCCCGAAACGCCTGCTCCAGAATGGCCGGGCTTGGATATTGCGCCGTGCCCAGCATTAAGGGGTTGGGCAAATCTGTGCCGTAAAACGTTTTCATCCTCAGCCCCCCTGCATCGGTGCGACGACCTCGACCCGGTCGCCATCTACCAGTTCGTGCGCAATGCGCAGGCTCGAAGGAACGAATTCCTCGTTCACCGCCGTTGCGACCCGGCCCGAGAATCCGCATTCAACCAACATTTCCGCCAGCGTCAGAGCCGTTATTTCTCGGGTCTCGCCATTAAGCACGATCTTCATCGACCATCTCCGAATGTTTATTTTCAAGCGCCAGATCGGCCACACCCTGCGCCAGCGCCGGGGCCAGTAGATAGCCGTGGCGATAAAGACCGTTGGCGTAAATCATGTGCCCCAACCGCCGAATACGCGGCAGGTTGTCGGGGAAGGCAGGACGTAGATCGACGCCAATCTCCAGCACCTCGGCCTCGCCGAAGGCCGGGTTCAACGCATAAGCCGCGCTGAGCAGTTCCAGCATAGACCGCGCGGTGATGCGGCTGCTGTCCTCGCTCTCGATCATCGTCGCACCCAGCATGTAGACGCCACCACCACGCGGAACGATGTAAAGTGGCATCCGGGGATGCAGCAACCGCACCGGCCGGGTCAAAGTGACCTCGGGGCAGCGGATCACCAACATCTCACCCTTCACACCTCGCAGATCATGCAAGACCTCGCGCGCGTGCAGCCCCCGGCAGTCAATCGCGTTTTCCAACCGCGAAGGCGCAAGCTTGCGGTGGAACACAACGCCCTGATTCTGCAACTGTCGATACAGGTCATGCAGCGCTTGACGCGGATCAAGATGTGCCTCTTGCGCAAAGTGCAGACCCTTGGGGAAATCATGTAAATCAGGCTCTAACTCAGAGATTTCAGATTGATCGACTTCGACGAATGCTTCAGTCCTACGCGCAAATCGTCGTAAATCAGGCAAGTCGCGCGGATTGGCCACAACCAACGTCCCACACCGTTGCACCTGAGTCCGCGCGGCCCACCAATCCAACGCGGTCTGCCCCAAACGCATCACTGGCTCTTCAGCATTTTCATACTCGCACCATGGGGCTAGCATCCCACCGGCCCACCAAGAACAACCATGCGCTCCGGGTGGCCCGCCGGGGTCAAAAACCTGCACTTGTGCCCCGCGCGAGACCAATTCACTGGCCACAGCCAAACCAGCAACGCCCGAACCTATGACCGACCAGATCGTCACGCAGGCCAAAACTGGTGGAAATGATGCACCGGCCCATGACCATGCCCAATGTTCAAACGATCTGCTTGTGCAATCGCACCCTGCAGGTATTCGTGCGCCTGCGCGACTGCGTTGGGAACTGACAACCCCTTCGCCAATCCCGCCGCAACCGTAGAAGACAATGTGCACCCGGTGCCATGCGTATTTTTGGTTTGACGGCGGGGGGCCGAGAATTCAGCGATCAAGCCCGTCCGATCCATCAAAAGATCGTGGCAGACGTCACCCTTTCCATGTCCCCCCTTCATCAATACGGTCTGAGCCCCAAGGTCGCATAGCCCAAGCCCCTGTTCGATCATCTGTTCTGTAGTCTCCGCGTCCGACAAGCCCAGTAAACATGACGCCTCGGGCAAATTCGGCGTCAGTACAGAAGCACACGGCACCAACACATCACGCAATGTCTGCACCGCGTCCTCAGCCAGCAAGGAGTCACCCGATTTGGCGATCATGACCGGGTCGAGCACAATCGGACCGCCGAACCCAGTGATACTGTCAGCCACGGTTCGGATAATTTCTGGAGTTTCTAGCATCCCGATCTTGATCGCCCCGACATCCAGATCGCTAAGCACGGCCTCAATTTGTGCTGCAATCACATCCAACGGAATACTGTGAACAGCCGTCACCGCCCGCGTGTTCTGCGCCGTGATCGCCGTGATCACGCTGGCGCCATACACTCCAAGAGCAGACATGGCCTTGAGGTCGGCTTGAATGCCGGCCCCCCCTCCACTGTCCGAACCTGCTATCGTCAAGGCAATAGACGCCATATCGTTGCTCCAGATTATCTTGGGCAATCGTGGCGTAGAAAACGTCCATAATTTGGCGACCGTTCCCTCCGCCGGTATTGCCCGGATCAGGTTCGATGGGTTGATGCAATAGCACCTCTCAGCCCCTCACAAGAGGCACCCCAACGGTTGGTGCGGAACATTTCAGGCACGCGAGAAATAATCAAGAGGATTCTGCGAGGCTCTGCCTCACGTTCCGAGCTACTTGTGGCCAGATAAAGTTCGGATCCCCTGCTTCATCTGGCTATAAATATCTCGGGGGAGTCGCCCGGAACGGGCGGCGGGGGCAGAGCCCCCTACCCTGCTTTTCAGCCCTTCATTCCATCCCAGAAAGATTTGACGGATGAGAAAAAGCTTTTGGACTCTGGGTGGTTGTCTTCACCTAAGTCGTCGAACTCTTTCAACAGCTCTTTCTGGCGGCTTGTCAGGTTCACCGGCGTTTCCACCGCAAGTTCAATGAACATGTCCCCTACACCGCCACCGCGCAACGCGGGCATACCTTTACCACGCAGGCGCATCTGACGGCCAGACTGGCTGCCAGCTGGAATCTGAACGCGACCACGCCCGCCATCGATGGTGGGGACTTCGATCGACCCACCCAGGGCTGCTTTGGCCATGCTGACAGGTACGCGGCAATAGAGGTTCACGCTGTCACGCTCGAACAGTTTATGGTCCGACACTTCGACGAAGATGTACAGATCACCCGGAGGACCACCCCGCATTCCAGCCTCACCCTCGCCCGCTAGGCGAATGCGCGTACCGGTTTCGACACCAGCCGGAATATTGACCGACAGGGCGCGTTCTTTTTCCACGCGACCCGCACCGCCACAGGATTTACAGGGGTTCTTGATGATCTGACCCAGACCCGAACAGGTCGGACAGGTGCGTTCCACCGTGAAAAAGCCCTGCTGCGCACGGACCTTACCCATGCCCGAACAAGTGGGGCAGGTCGTGGGTTCTACACCACCTTCCGCACCCGAGCCATCACAGGCCGAGCAGGCCACAGCGGCAGGCACGTTGATGGTTTTTTGCAGACCCGAGAACGCCTCTTCCAGCGTCACGCGTAAGTTATAGCGCAGGTCCGAGCCGCGCGCCGCGCGACGTCCACCGCCTCCGCCACGTTGGCCGCCCATGAAATCGCCGAACAGATCGTCGAACACGTCGGAAAACGCGCTCGAGAAATCGCCCTGACCAAAGCCGCCGCCAGGACGGCCGCCACCGGTGCCGTTTTCAAAGGCCGCGTGGCCGAAACGGTCATAGGCTGCCTTGCGCTCGGCGTCCTTCAGGATGTCGTAAGCCTCGTTCGCTTCTTTGAACTGGGCCTCAGCGTCCGGGTTGTCCTTGTTGCGGTCGGGATGCAATTCCTTGGCCTTCTTGCGAAAACCCTTCTTGATCTCATCCGCCGATGCGCCCTTGGGTACGCCGAGCACATCGTAGTAGTCGCGTTTTGACATCAGTATGTCCTTCTGCCTCAACGTAAATGGGCCGGCCCGGAGAACGGACCGGCCCGAATTGGCCCGGTGAGCCGTTAGTTACGTTTGTCGTCGTCCAGATCTTCGAACTCGGCGTCGACAATGTCATCATCGCCCGGTGCGGCATCGGCTGCGGCCGGTTCATCTTCGCCATCTTCAGCTTGCGCCTTGTAGATAGCTTCGCCCAGCTTCATCGCGGCTTCGGTGACGTTCTGAATGCCAGACTTGATCTTGTCGGCGTTTTCAGTTTCCAGCTCGTCCTTCAACGCGGCAATCGCCAGTTCGATGGCTTCGATGGTGGTCGGGTCGACCTTGTCGGCATGCTCTTCCATCGACTTCTCGGTCGAGTGGATGAGGCTTTCCGCCTGGTTCTTGGCATCGACCAGCTCGCGGCGTTCCTTGTCGGCTTCCGCGTTCTCTTCGGCGTCCTTGACCATCTTTTCGATATCGTCGTCCGACAGACCGCCCGAGGCCTGAATGGTGATCTTCTGTTCTTTGCCGGTGCCTTTGTCCTTGGCCGAAACCGAGACAATGCCGTTGGCGTCGATGTCGAAGGTCACCTCGATCTGAGGCATGCCGCGCGGTGCGGGTGGGATATCTTCGAGGTTGAACTGACCCAGGATCTTGTTGTCCGCAGCCATTTCACGCTCACCCTGGAACACGCGGATGGTTACAGCGTTCTGGTTGTCTTCGGCCGTCGAGAAGACCTGAGACTTTTTGGTTGGGATGGTCGTGTTGCGGTCGATCAGGCGGGTAAACACGCCGCCCAGCGTCTCGATACCCAGCGACAGCGGGGTCACGTCCAGCAGAACCACATCTTTGACGTCGCCTTGCAGAACACCGGCCTGAATAGCGGCGCCCATGGCAACCACTTCGTCCGGGTTCACGCCTTTGTGGGGCTCTTTACCGAAGAACTTGGTGACCTCTTCGATCACTTTCGGCATCCGGGTCATACCACCGACCAGAACAACCTCATCCACGTCGCCAGCCGACAGGCCCGCGTCTTTAAGGGCCGCCTGGCAAGGCTTTATCGACTTCTTGATCAGGTCGCCAACCAGCGATTCCAGCTTGGCACGGGTCAGCTTCATGACCATGTGCAGCGGCTGGCCGTTGGCACCCATCGAGATAAACGGCTGGTTGATTTCGGTTTGCGAGGTCGAGGACAGCTCGATCTTGGCTTTCTCAGCGGCTTCTTTCAGACGCTGCAGGGCCATCTTGTCTTGCGACAGGTCGACACCGTGTTCCTTTTTGAACTCATCCGCCAGGTAGTTGACGATGCGCATGTCAAAGTCTTCACCACCCAGGAAGGTGTCGCCGTTCGTCGATTTGACTTCGAACAGACCATCGTCGATTTCCAGGATGGTCACGTCGAAGGTACCGCCACCAAGGTCATAAACCGCGATGGTTTGGGTTTCTTCCTTGTCCAGACCATAGGCCAGAGCAGCCGCTGTCGGTTCGTTGATGATCCGCAGCACTTCCAGACCGGCGATTTTACCGGCATCTTTGGTGGCCTGACGCTGAGCATCGTTGAAATAGGCGGGAACAGTAATAACCGCCTGTGTGACTTCCTCACCCAGATAGCTTTCTGCGGTTTCCTTCATCTTGCCCAGAGTGAAGGCCGAGATCTGGCTTGGGGAGTACTTTTCACCGCGGGCTTCGACCCACGCGTCGCCGTTACCGCCATTGACGATGTTGTACGGCACCATTTTCTTGTCTTTTTCGACTTCGGCATCATCCACGCGACGACCGATCAGACGCTTGACGCCAAAGATCGTGTTGTCGGGGTTGGTGACCGCCTGACGTTTTGCAGGCTGACCGACCAGTCGCTCATCTTCGGTGAAGGCGACGATCGAGGGCGTGGTCCGCGCCCCTTCGGCGTTTTCGATGACCTTCGGCTGCGAGCCGTCCATGATAGCCACGCACGAGTTGGTGGTTCCCAAGTCAATCCCGATTACTTTACTCATATGTTCGATCCCTTTCTCTTCAAGGCGATGTCCCGAGGCCGGGACCCGTTATGGCATCCCTGCCTCGATCTCAATTGCGCAATGGCCCTACACCATGACGCGTCCCGGCGTATATAAGGGCGAGACCAAAAGCCTGCAAGCGGTGTAAATCGCAGGTTTTCGGGAATCTGTGGCCTTTTTTGCAAGGTTTTGGCAAGGATTGGGGAATCTTGGATGGCACGGCTGCTTTTGCGCGATTTCGATATACGAAAAGCTTATCTGGACGGGCACGCTCAGGCGCAACTGGTCGATCTGCTGCGGCCGATTCTGAAATCTGCGCCATTGTTTCGACCAACTACGGCTTCGGGCAAGGAAATGTCAGTCCGCATGACATCCGCCGGATCTTTGGGATGGGTATCAGATAAAGCGGGATATCGGTATCAGGATCTGCACCCTAAAGGCATGTCATGGCCTGCTATCCCCGACCCCATCCTTGATATCTGGCGGGACCTCGCATCATCCGAACGCGATCCCGATTGCTGCCTGATCAACTACTACGGCGAAGGAACGCGCATGGGGCTTCATCAGGACAAGGACGAGGCGGATTTTTCATGGCCCGTTCTGTCTGTCTCACTGGGTGACGACGCGCTGTTTCGCATCGGCAACACCACCCGCGGCGGCAAGACCGAGTCGATCTGGCTGAACTCGGGTGATGTCGTAATCATGGGCGGACCTGCGCGCCTGGCCTATCATGGCATAGACCGAATTAGGTTCGGTTCATCCCGGTTGCTGCCCAAAGGGGGGCGGATCAATCTGACCTTGCGTGTCGCACGTTAACTGCGGGCACCCCAGCTTTGCGAGATATGCTGGCGTGTAAAGAAAATGCCCAGCAGCCCGATCAGCAGCAAGACAAGACCGACCCACAGCGGGTACTCCCAACTTGTGTTGCGCGGAAAGTAGTTGCGAAACACAAACCCGCGGCACTGATCAATAATGTGAAACAGCGGGTTCCAGATGAACATCAATAAAGTAAACCCTCCCAAACTGTTTGCTACAAACATCTTGCCCGAGAAAATCATGTTCATACGCCGGTACACGGTCGAGGAAATGGACACAAAAGTTGGCAGCCAAGGCTTCAGCGCCATGAACACAACGCCTACAGCGCATCCCGTGAACCATGCCAAAACCAGCATATAGAACGCACCACCAGGATCTTGCACCTCAAGCGGTTCGATCGCGACGTGGTATACAAACAGGATCACCAGGATCGAAACGAGCTGAGTGTATAATGTCCCAAAGGCCGCTGCCAAAAGCGATACCATCATGTTCATCGGAGAATGCAACATCATCGGATTGTTGCCCGTTGAAACCCCAGACACACCACTGACAGACTTCACATGGGTCAGAAACAGAAATACCCCGGACAACAAAAACAGGATCGGGTTACCGCGAATCTTTGCAACACCCGTAATTTTACCGACCAAGGTCATGATCAGATAGAACACCGTGACCAGCGCAAGAATTTGCACAATGTTCATAATTACGGCCAGCACAGCATTCGACCGCTGCGAACGGATGCTGCGCACGACCGCATGATAGATCAGCTCAAGTGTGGTAAATGCACCGCCCACCAGCGATTTATTTCGCTCAAAATAAAACACGTACGCACTCTTTCCCGCTGAATCGCCTGCAATTTGCCACGAATTTCTTGCCGTTCCGTAACCGGCGCATCATAAGGCCGTCAGAATTTTCGATCAACAAATCACTGGAACGGAGCATTGTTGTGACCTACGACGCCCTCATCCCTGTCATTCGACGCCTCGCCTTGGAAGCTGGCGACAAGATCATGGAGATTTATGAGGCAGATGATTTCGACGTCAAAGTCAAATCCGATGCCAGCCCCGTGACCGAAGCGGATGAGGCTGCAGACGCTCTGATTTCGGCCGGGTTGCGCGCTGCGTTTCCCGATATTCTGCTGGTGACCGAGGAACAGGCCGCCTCGCATTCGGAGAAAGGCGAAACGTTCCTGATCGTTGACCCGCTGGACGGGACCAAGGAATTCATCAACCGGCGCGGCGATTTCACGGTAAATATCGCTTTGGTCGAGAATGGCGTGCCGACGCGCGGCGTTGTCTATGCACCCGCTAAAGGGCGCATGTTCTATACCCAACCGAATGGCCAATCGGTCGAGGAAACCGGCACGTTGGACAAGGCACAAGCGGGGGATGTGACACCGATATCAGTCTCTAAACCAGACAATTCGGCGCTGATGATCGTGGCGTCGAAGTCGCACCGGGATCAGGCGACCGAGGATTACATCAACAAATATCAGGTCAAGGACAGTAAAAGCGCGGGCTCGTCGCTAAAATTCTGTCTGGTCGCAACGGGCGAAGCAGACCTCTACCCCCGCGTCGGCCGTACGATGGAATGGGACACCGCCGCAGGCCACGCTGTTCTGGCCGGTGCGGGCGGACACGTGGTGCGGTTCGACGATAATTCCCCCCTGACCTACGGCAAGGACGGCTATGCAAACCCGTTCTTCATCGCCTACGCTCCGGGTGTTGAGCTGAAGGAGGCCTGATGTCTGTTCTCATCGCTATTCCCGCCCGCTACGCCTCGACCCGCTATCCGGGCAAACCGCTGGTACCGCTGACCGGGGCTAGCGGCAAAGCCATGACCCTGATCGAACGGTCCTGGCGCGCGGCCTGTTCGGTGTCGGGCATCGACAAGGTGGTTGTCGCCACCGATGATGACCGCATCCGCGCCGCGTCCGAGGCGTTCGGGGCCGAGGTCGTGATGACCTCGGACACTTGCCAGAACGGCACCGAACGCTGCGCCGAAACCCATGCCAATCTGGGCGCGGGCTTTGACATTGTGGTCAACCTGCAGGGCGACGCGCCCCTGACGCCGCATTGGTTTGTCGAGGATCTGATCGCGGGCCTGCGCGCCGCGCCCGATGCCGGGGTCGCCACACCGGTGCTGCGCTGCGATGGCGATGCGCTCAACAGCCTGCTGAACGACCGCAAACACGGGCGGGTCGGTGGCACCACCGCCGTGTTCGCCGCCGATCACAGCGCGCTGTATTTCTCGAAAGAGGTGGTGCCCTATACCGCGCAGACCTATGCGGGCCCGGACGACACCCCGGTGTTTCACCATGTGGGCGTCTATGCCTATCGCCCCGATGCGCTGGCCGCCTATCCCACTTGGCCCGTTGGCCCGCTGGAGCAGCTGGAGGGGCTTGAACAGCTGCGCTTCATGGAAAACGGCCGCAAAGTTCTGTGCGTCGAGGTTGAGGCCAAAGGCCGCCAGTTCTGGGAGCTGAACAACCCGCAGGACGTGCCCAAGCTGGAACAGATGATGGCCGAGATGGGCCTGGATTGAATAAAACGGCCGCTGGCGTGTTTATCCAACAGGAACTAAACACGCCCGGTTTCGAAAACTGGATACTGAATTGACGCATATTCTTGTCACCGGCGGGGCCGGATATATTGGATCGCATGCCTGCAAGGCGCTGGCGCAGGCCGGCTATACACCTGTGACCTATGACAACCTGATCACCGGTTGGCAGGACGCGGTGAAATTCGGGCCCTTTGAACAGGGCGACCTGCTGGACCGCGCCCGGCTGGATGAGGTTTTTGCCAAGCACCAACCCGCCGCCGTGATGCATTTCGCCGCCCTCAGCCAGGTGGGTGAGGCGATGTCCGAGCCTGGTAAATACTGGACCAACAACGTCACCGGCTCGCTATCCCTGATCGAAGCCGCGGTCGCCGCGGGTTGCCGGAACTTTGTGTTCTCATCGACCTGCGCGACCTACGGCGAGCACGACAATGTGGTGCTCGATGAAGACACCGCGCAATTGCCGCTGAACGCCTATGCGGCCTCAAAACGGGCGATCGAGGATATCCTGAGGGATTTCGAAGCCGCGCATGGGCTGAACCACGTGATTTTCCGCTATTTCAACGTGGCGGGTGCGGACCCCGATGGCCAAGTGGGCGAATTCCACCGCCCTGAGACCCACCTGATCCCTTTGATGCTGGATGCCATTGACGGCAAGCGCGACGGGCTGACTGTGTTCGGCACCGATTATGATACGCCCGACGGGACTTGTATCCGCGACTACGTGCATGTTTGCGATCTGGTGGATGCCCATGTGCTGGGGCTGAATTGGCTGGAACAGGGCAAGGGCAGCCGGGTGTTCAATCTGGGCACCGGCTCGGGCTTTTCGGTGATGGAGGTGATCGGCCACTCCAAAGCCGTCACCAACCGCGAGGTGCCCTATTCCATCGGCCCACGCCGGGCTGGAGACTGCACCAAACTGGTTTCAGGGTCCGTCCGGGCCGGGGAGGAACTGGGCTGGTCGCCGGAAAGATCCACGTTAGAGACTATGATTGGCGACGCTTGGCGGTGGCACCAAAACGGCAATTACGAGAAATGAGCTTTTGGTGACCGATCCCGCACCCGATAACCTTCCGCCCATCAGTTGGACGCAGAAGTATCGGTTGCGGCTGAAACGGAGGCGGCTGTTGTGGCGATCCTTTCGCAGTCGCCACGATCTAACGGCCCTGGCAAACCGGACTGCTGGGATCGGACAAGACGCAATTTTGGCCTTTACCACTCTGCGCAACGAGATCACCCGTCTGCCCTGGTTCCTGCGCCGTTATCGCGCGCTGGGTGTTGACCACTTTCTGATCGTGGACAATGGCAGCGATGACGGCTCGGTCGAGCTGCTGCGCGACCAAACGGATGTTTCGCTATGGCAAACGCAGGCCAGCTATCGTGCGTCGCGCTTCGGCTTGGATTGGCTGACATGGTTGCAAATGCGCTATGGTCACGGGCACTGGACCTTGATGGTGGATGCCGATGAACTGCTTGTCTATCCTGACTACGACACCCGGACCTTGCACGACCTGACCGCATGGCTGGACGCAAGGGGACAGCGCTCTTTTGGTGCTTTGATGCTGGACCTGTACCCCAAAGGCCCGCTGGGTGCCGAACCTTATAACTCTGAAACCGACCCAACCGACCTGCTGAGCTGGTTCGATCCGGCGCCTTACAGATCACGAAGGCAGTCGCCTTTAGGTAATCTCTGGGTGCAGGGCGGTGTGCGGGAGCGCATGTTCTTTTCAAATAAGCCGGACCGATCCCCAACCCTGAACAAGATTCCACTAATACGTTGGTCGCGGCGGTATGCCTTTGTAAACTCTTGCCATTCCGCATTACCCCGAGACTTGAATGCCACCTACAACGGGCCGAATAACCAAACCCCATCCGGGGTATTGCTGCATACGAAATTCCTGCCCGAGATCGTCGAAAAGTCGCAGTCCGAAAAGACCCGCCGACAGCATTTCCACGATCCAGATCAATTTGGTGACTACTATGACGGGATAGCCGATCGGCCGACTCTCTGGACCTCTCAATCCGCACGCTACACGGGTTGGAAAACGTTGCAACAAGCCAAACTGATGGGTCTAATTGAGTGGGAAACCGCCACTGGGGCTAACGACTTGTAAATGCATTGCTTTGATACATGAAAAAATGGCATAACTCGACAATCACCCGGCACCACTCTGGCACATCCAGGCCCCGGGGATGCTCGCGTAAATCAAAAGGTTGGGCGGTCACGTGAGCCTGTTGGATTCTTACCGAATGAGACTGCGGCGCAAGCGCCGTATTTTGCGCTGCGCTCGAAAACGACGCGATCTTTCGACCGTCTCGAACAACACTGGTAAGATCAAACGCCGCGACACCCTGCTGATGAGCGTGGTGCGGAATGAAAAAATCCGCCTTCCTTATTTTCTGGAATATTATCGTAAGCTGGGTGTGAACCATTTTCTTTTCGTGGACAATGACAGTGACGATGGCACGGCCGAGTTCCTGGCCGCGCAGCCGGATGTTTCGGTCTGGCATACAAACGCCAGCTATCGGCGCGCGACCTTCGGGATAGATTGGTCGAACTACCTTTTGCGCAAATATGCCCATGGACACTGGGTTCTGACCGTGGACCCGGATGAGTTTTTTATCTACCCGTTTTGCGACACGCGGCCGCTGCGGGCACTGACAGATTGGCTGGACGGATGCGCCGTTCGCAGCTTTGGCACGATGCTGCTGGATATGTACCCGCGTGGCCCGGTCGATGCACAGGTTTATACCGAAGGGCAGGATCCGTTCGAAATTGCCCGTTGGTTCGATTCCGGCAATTACATGATCACCCGGAACCCGGAATACGGGAATCTATGGATTCAAGGCGGGCCGCGGGCACGGGTGTTCTTTCGCGATACCCCGTCAAAGGCGCCAGCGCTTAACAAAATCCCGCTGGTGAAATGGGATCGTCGCTATGCTTATGTCAGCTCGACTCATTCGCTGCTGCCACGAGGTTTGAACCAGGTCTATGACGAATGGGGCGGCGAAAAGGCCAGCGGCGCGCTGCTGCACGCAAAACTGATCAATACGCTGGGCGAAAAAGCCCGCGAAGAAATGGGCCGTCGCCAGCATTATCGCAAATCCGGCGAATATCAGGCTTATGCGCAGGGCCTGGACGAGCAGCCCGTCTTTTGGTGCACGTGGTCCGAGAAGTACATCAACTGGCGACAGCTTGAGATTCTGGGTCTTATGTCCAAGGGAAACTGGGCATGAGCAATCTGGGCGTCGTCATGCTGGTACACACGGCTCTGCACCGGGCCGAGCAGGTTGCGCGGCATTGGACGGCGTCGGGATGCCCCGTCGTGATCCACGTGGATCAGAACGTGTCAGATCAGGTCTTTTCCGATTTTGTGGCTTCTTGTGACGACAATCCACTTATCCGGTTCTCCAGACGTCACAAATGTCCGTGGGGCAGTTGGGGTCTTGTCGAGGCGTCGCAGGCAGGGGCCGAACTGATGCTGGACGCGTTCCCAGATGTTCACCATGTTTACCTGTCCTCGGGCGCTTGCCTACCTTTGCGACCAGTACCTGAACTGATCGAGTACCTCGCGCAACGCCCCAGAGTGGATTTCATCGAAAGTGCAACCACGGCAGACGTAAGCTGGACAATTGGCGGCCTGGATCAGGAACGCTTTACGCTGCGATTTCCGTTTTCATGGCGCAGGCATCGCAAACTGTTTGATGCCTATGTCAAATTGCAACGCGCACTGGGAATGCGTCGCAGCATTCCCGAGGGGCTGGTTCCGCATATGGGTAGCCAATGGTGGTGTCTGACACGCCAGACCCTGTCCGCAATTCTGCAAGACCCCAAACGCAAGGTCTATGATCGCTATTTCCGGCGGGTGTGGATCCCGGACGAAAGCTATTTCCAAACACTCGCCCGATTGTATTCCACACATATCGAAAGCCGGTCATTGACCTTGTCCAAGTTCGATTTCCAAGGTCGTCCGCATATATTCTACGACGACCATTTACAGCTTTTACGGCGGTCCGATTGTTTTGTGGCCCGCAAGATTTGGTGCAATGCCGACCGCTTGTATCAGACCTTTCTGACCAAACAGAGCAGCGCAGTCACTCCGGCTGAGCCAAGCCCCGGCAAGATCGACCGAGTGTTTTCCAAAGCGGTCGAGCGTCGCACGCGCGGGCGGGATGGCTTGTACATGCAAAGCCGCTTTCCCCGGCATGGCAGCGAGAACGGTCTGACGTGTTTTCCCTACTCAGTGTTTCAGGGCTTTACGGAACTGTTCGACGATTTTGAAAGCTGGCTGACGGATACGACTGGTGCACGCGTCCATGGCCATCTCTTTGCCCCGGAACGTGCCCAGTTTTCGGGGGGTGAGACGATCTCGAATGGCGCACTCAGCGACTGCGCGACTTTGCGGGATTATAACCCAACCGCCTTCCTGTCTAATCTGATCTGGAACACGCGCGGCGAGCGCCAGTGTTTTCAATACGGACCTCGCGACACGCAGTCGCTTAATTGGTTTCTGGCGCGCGACAAGAATGCTCAGATTTCGGTCGTGACCGGGGCGTGGGCCATATCTCTGTTTCGGTCAAATATGAATTTTTCGGATATCCGGGCCGAGGCCGCGCGCCTTCAGCAGATCGAAACCAAGCAGCTCGAGGTTCTGAACTCGGTCTGGACCAAAGCGCGGGTACGAACGTGGTCACTGGCTGAATTCGTCGAATCCCCCATGGAACCCCTGCAAACTGTGGCAGACGAAATTGGAATGCAGACCCAAGCCCACCTGACGACCGCGCCGACGATGGTTGACCTGAGCGGCTTTGGACAGTTTCTGCAGAACCTAAAAAACCAAGGAATGCACCCTTACCTGATGGGCGATTTTCCTGCTGATGATGTGTTCGGCAAACGGACAAGACCCTATCACAAACCCTATCTGGTGCAGTGACCACTTATGCAGCCCCGTTTCGACTATTTTGTCATCCTTGCCGCCATGCGCACCGGCTCCAACCTGCTCGAGGCGAACCTGAACGCACTGGATGGTGTCACAAGCCATGGCGAGGCGTTCAATCCCCATTTCATCGGACGCGTTAAATCGGACACGCTTTTGGACATTTCGTTGGACGAACGGGACGCCGACCCGTCACGCCTGCTGGAAGCAATCAGGATTGCACCCGGCGAAATGAATGGGTTTCGTTTTTTCCAAGGGCATGATTCCCGCGTGTTAGAGCCTGTTTTGAGCGATCCCCGTTGCGCCAAGATCATCCTGACGCGTAATCCGTTGGACAGTTTCATTTCCCTGCAGATAGCGCGGGAAACCAAGCAATGGCAGTTAAAGAACGTAAAACGCCGGCGCGAAGCTCAGGTTGAATTCGATCCTCACAGCTTTAGGGACTATCTGGACCAGCAGCAGGATTTTCAGCTGTTTTTGCTGCACCATTTGCAGGCAAGCGGCCAAACGGCCTTCTACATCTCGTATGATGACCTGCATCGTCTTGAAACTCTGAACGGTCTGGCCAAGTGGTTAGGTGTGGAAAGTCGCTTGTCCCGGATCGACGACACGCTCAAGCCGCAAAACCCCGAGCCGCCTCTGGCCAAAGTCACCAACCCTGACGAGACCGAGCAATCCCTGCACGGGCTGGACTATTTCAATCTGCATCGCACACCCAATTTTGAACCTCGAAGAGGTCCGGCGGTCGCCAATTACGTTGCAGCACCGAACACGCGAGTGATGTATTTGCCAGTTCGCGGAGGTGTCGAGGATCGGGTTAAGGCGTGGTTGGCCAAACTCGACGGGGTGTCGCCCGAGGATCTGTTGACGAACCAGAACCGCAAGCAAACCCGGCACTGGCTTCAGTCCAACAAAGGGCATCGTAAGTTCACCGTTGTGCGCCATCCTTTGGCCCGCGCACATTCGGTGTTTTGCAGGTACATCCTCAGTACCGAACCTGGCGCCTATCTGAAGATACGCAACATACTGCGCAACCGGTTCAAAATCCCGATCCCGGGACATGTGCGCGCTGAAACCTATTCACTGGATCAACACCATGAAGCGTTCAGCGCGTTTCTGGTGTTTCTGCGCCAAAACCTCGCCGGGCAAACCCCTGTTCGAGTGGATGGCGTCTGGTGCAGTCAGGCACAAGTCCTTGAGGGGATGGCGTCGTTCGCTCTGCCCGATCTGATCTTACGCGAAGATGAAATGACCAAAGCGCTTCCTGATCTGGTGCGAGAGATGGGTCATGATGCCCCACCCATGCCGGATACAGCCCCCGATGACGCGCCATTCACATTGGCCGAAATTTACGACGAAACACTCGAAACGCTGGCAGAGGATGCCTACCAGCGCGACTATATGCAATTCGGGTTCGGAGGATGGAAACCGGCTACGGGCGCAACGTGATAGTCGTGCCGCGATTCACCATCGCATAGATCTCTTCGATCTCTTCGTTAGTGACCGCGATGCAACCCGCCGTCCAATCTTCTGTTTTCTTTGCCCGTTTACGCTCGGCCCGCTTGTTGGGTTGGCCGTGGATAAAGATGTCTCCGCCCGGATCAACACCGGCCGCCTTGGCCTGAGCCACATCCTGCGAGTTGGGATAGGAAATACCCAACGACAGGTGATAACGGCTGTTGGGATTGCGGCGATCAATCAGATACGTGCCTTCCGGCGTGCGTCCGTCACCGCGCTTGGTCTTGGTGCCCCGCGGAGCAAAGCCAAGGTCGACCTTGTATTCCTTCAGGACATGTTCGTTATGAAGAAGATAAAGTTTACGTGCACCCTTGTTGATCACTAATGAGGTGACCTCGGGCCCGTCATAGGTCAGAAACCTTGGGCTGGCCGACGCGCAGGCCGAAAGGCCCAGCGTTGCTACAGCACCCATTCCAAATGCTCGACGATCCATGTTTCACTGCCTGCTGCTCTGTTTTTTTCAAGGATTATGCCAGAATCGGCAAAAACTGAAATCACTTTTTGATGTCCGAGTGCTCAATTAAACGGCGCTCGATGCTTTCCAGCCGCTCCAGAACCTCATCGCGGTAGGCGTCGGTTTTAACCTCATCCTCGGCATGGTGGGCATCCTGCATCGAATTCACGATCAGACCGACCAGCAGGTTCACCACGGCGAATGTCGTGACCATGATGAAGGGCACAAAGAACAACCAGGCATAGGGGTACACCTCCATCACCGGGCGGACGATACCCATCGACCAGCTTTCCAGCGTCATGATCTGGAACAACGTGTAGGCCGACAGACCCAGATCACCGAACCACTCGGGAAAGCTGTAGGAAAACAGTTTGGTCGAGATCACGGCCCCGATATAAAACAGGATCGCCATCAGTAGGAACACACTGGCCATGCCCGGCAACGCCGAGATGAAGCCTTCCACCACTCGGCGCAGGCGCGGCGCAACGGATATTACCCGCAACACCCGCAGAATTCGCAGTGCCCGCAGCACCGACAGGGCACCCGCACTCGGGACAAGAGCGATGCCCACGATGATGAAATCGAAGATATTCCAGCCGCTTGTAAAAAACCTGCGGCCCGTTGCGACCAGCTTCATCGCGATCTCAGCCACAAAGATCGCAAGACACAACTTATCCAGAGTTACGATCAGGGGGCCCGCAGCCTCCATCAGCGTGGGTGAGGTCTCCATCCCCAAAAGCACCGCATTGAACAGGATGACCCCGGTGATGAATTTCCCAAACCATGGGGCTTCGATGATGGTCAGCAGGCGCTGAGTGATCCCCATTGGGATGGTCTCCTGTGCGGTTAGGGGTTCAGGGTGAACCGGGCGGCAAGTTCGGTGTGGGACGACCATCGAAATTGGTCAACCACCTGTACCCATTCAAGGGTGTATCCCGCGTTAACCAGCGTCTTTGCGTCGCGGGCAAAAGTCACCGGGTTGCACGAAACATAGGCAATCACCGGACGTTTGGCCTGCGCCAGCTCAGCAGTTTGCGCCTCGGCCCCGGCGCGGGGCGGGTCGATGACCACGGCGTCATAGGATTTCAGCTCATCGGGCATCAAAGGGCGGCGGAATAGGTCGCGCGCCTCGGTCGTGACTTTCTTGAGGCCCTGCGCCCGCCGCCAGCCCTGATCCAGTGCCTCGGTCATGGCGGATTCGCCTTCGACGGCATGCACTTCGGCGGCTTCCGCCAGCGGCAGAGAGAAGGTTCCGCTGCCCGCAAACAGGTCAACGATCCGCTTTGCCCCTTGCGTGGCCTGCGAAACCGCCTGTAACAGAGCCTGTTCTCCGTATTTCGTGGCCTGCAGAAACGCGCCGGGGGGCGGGACGACCGCCGCTTTGCCGAACCGTTGAACGGGGGGTTGGCGCATGGCGATGACTTCACCGTCCCAACTAAGACGGGCGAGGCCATGTTTCTCGGTTGCTTGCGCCAGGGCCAGCTCCAGCGGGCCGTCCAGCGGTTTACCACCTTTCACGGCCACATCCAGCCCGCCCTCGGACAGGGTCAGGGTAACGGCCAGAACTCCCTTTCGGCTGCCACCCAACAGGGCCAACGCCTCGGCCACGGGGATCGCAGCGATCAGGTCCGGATCCAGCAGGTGACAATCAGGTATCTCGGTGATGGTATCAGACGCGCGTCCATGGAATCCCGCAAGCGTGCCCTTTTTCGTCCGCCGCACGGCGACGGTGGCCCGCCTGCGCGAACGTTCCGGCGAGGTGTGAATGGGCCGCGTCGGCGCATCGAGCCCCTGCGCGGCCAGCGCGTTGCGCACCACATCCACTTTCCACCCAGCGACAAAATCGTCTGACGCGTGCTGCAGCTGACACCCGCCGCACGCCTTGTAGTGGCGGCACGGCGCCTTGACACGCTGGTCCGAGGGGGTTTCGACCCGGATATCTTGCAAAAACTGACCGTCCACCGTGCCGCTAACCACCTCACCCGGAAGGGTACGCGGGGCATAGACAGGGCCTTCGGCGATGCCATCGCCATGATGACCAAGGCGGATTATGGTGAATTGCTGCGTCATGGGGGCCTGATACCGGGGGTTTGCGCGCAACAAAAGCCCTTTGGGCCCTTATTCTGCCGCCTCTGCCTGAATGAACCCACCGGACTGGCGATGCCAGAACCGGGCATACAGGCCGCCTTGCTCTAACAGGGCCTCATGGGTGCCGGTTTCCACGATCCGGCCCTGATCCAGAACCACGATCCGGTCCATCTCGCTGAGCGTTGACAGGCGGTGCGCGATTGCCAGCACGGTTTTGCCCTGCATCACCCGGTGCAACGCGGTTTGAATCGACGCCTCAACCTCGGAATCCAATGCCGACGTCGCCTCATCCAACACCAGAATCGGCGCGTCCTTCAGAATGGCGCGGGCCAGAGCGATCCTCTGCCGTTGCCCGCCCGACAATTTCACCCCCCGCTCACCCAGATGCGCGTCATATCCTGTGCGGCCATGGGCGTCCTGTAGCGACAGGATGAACTCATGCGCTTCGGCTTTTTGAGCGGCTGCGATCATATCCTCCTCGGACGCGTCCGGGCGGCCGTACAGAATATTCTCGCGCGCGGATCGGTTGAACATCGCAGTTTCCTGCGTGACCATGCCGATTTGACTGCGCAGGCTGTCCTGAGTGACCTGGCTGATATCCTGCCCATCAATCGAAATCGCGCCTTTTTCCCCATCATAGAGCCTGAGTAGCAGCGAAACCAAGGTTGATTTACCCGCGCCGGATGCGCCGACAATGCCCAGTTTCTCGCCCGCGTGAACGGTCATATTCACATCGAACACACCGCCCACATCGCGGCCATAGGCAAAGCTGACATGGTCAAAGGCGATCCAGCCCTCGGGCACGCGAAGGACGGTCGCGTCTGGCGCTTCCTCGACCCGGTCGCGCTTGGCCAGAGTGTTCATGCCGTTCTCGACCTCACCCACATTGGCATAAAGGCCCATCAGCGTGAAACTGACCCAGCCGGTCATCTGCGAAATGCGGATCGAGACCGCACCCGCCGCCACAATATCCCCTGCTGTCGCGATCCCATTGCGCCACAGCATCAGCGTGACGCCCAAGAGCAGAACCGGCAGAACCCCGGCCAGTACCATAAGGATCAGCCGGAAACTGGCCGACAGCTTGCCGAAGGCCAGCATCTTTTCCCGCAGATCGACCATCGCGTTTCGTGCGGCCTGATCCTCGAAAGCGGAATGGGCGAAGAGCTTCACTGTTTTGATATTGGTTATCGTGTCGACCACCTGCCCCGACACCATCGCCCGCGCCCCGGCCCGTGCCGCCGACCGCACGCGGATGCGCGGCAGATACCAGCGGATCAGCAGGAAATAGACCACCAGCCAAGCGGCAAAAGGAAGGATCACCAGCGGATGAATAGACCCTAGCAAAAGCAAAGAGCCCACAAGCGAGGCCAGTGCAAACACAATCGCACTAATCGTTTCCGACACGACAGAGGCCAACGCGTTCGAGGTCTGCATCTGCTTCTGCGCGATCCGGCCTGCGAAATCGTCGTCGAAATAGGTCACAGACTGACCCAGAGTCCAGCGGTTCAGCTTGGCCAGAACCAGCGGCGGAATGTTGGGCATCACGATGTAGTTGTTCGAAAAGGCCGACAGCCCGAAAAACACCGGACGCAGCAGCATGAAAAACGCCGCCACCCCTAAGATCGTCCACAGCGCGGGGCCGCTCAGAATGCCCTCGGGCCCGGTTTCCGCAGTCAGGTCGATCACAAGACCCAGCATCCACGCCGTGCCCGCTTCCATCGCGCCGGCGGTGGCTGAGAAGGCCGCGGCTACAAAGATCATCGGCCAGGCGCCCGACAGGCACCAGCGAATGAACGCCCCCAGCGTTTGCGGCGGGGGCGTTTCGGTGTTTTTGAACGGGTTGATCAGGTCGGCAAGCTTCATTCCGCAGCCTCGGGGTTCAGAAAGCCACCAGATTGCCGCGCCCAGAACTGCGCGTACAGCCCGCCATTGGCCAGCAGTTCAGCATGACCACCCTGTTCGACGATCCTGCCGCCATCCATGACCAGAATGCGGTCCATCTGAGCAATGGTGCTCAGACGGTGGGCGATGGCGATCACGGTTTTTCCTTGCATCATGCCGTAAAGCGTTTCCTGGATTGAGGCTTCGACCTCGGAATCTAGGGCAGAGGTCGCCTCATCCAACAGCAAAATCGGCGCGTTTTTCAGAATGACCCGAGCCAGCGTCACCCGCTGCCGCTGCCCACCCGACAGTTTTACACCGCGTTCACCCACATGCGCGTCATAGCCGGTGCGCCCCTGAGGGTCTTGCAGATCCAGGATGAACTCATGCGCTTCGGCCTGTTTGGCGGCGGCGATCATCTGTTCTTCGGTCGCGTCGGGACGGCCATAAAGGATATTGTCCCGGACCGAGCGATGCAGTAACGCGCTGTCCTGTTGCACCATGCCGATATGGCTGCGCAAACTGTCCTGAGTGACCTGCGCGATGTTTTGAGCGTCGATCAGGATCGCCCCTTGTTCGACGTCGTAAAACCGCAAAAGTAGTTTTACTAGGGTCGATTTTCCAGCGCCGGATCGCCCGATGAGGCCGATCTTTTCGCCCGGCTGGATCGTCAGGTTGATGTGGTCCAGCCCCCCGGTTTTGCGCCCGTAGTGGTGCGACAGATCGCGAATGTCGATCTGGCCGTTGCCCAGCTGCAAGGGTTCGGCACCCGGCGCATCCAGCAGATCGATGGGTTGAGCAATGGTCTCCATCCCCTCGGCCACAACGCCAAGCTGGCGAAAGAAACTGGTCAGCGCCCACATGATCCAGCCGGTCATCGCATTCAACCGCAGGGTCAAAGCGGTGGCCGCCGCTACCACCCCAACCGAGGCACTGCCCTGCATCCACAGCGCAATCGCCCAACCGACAACGCCCACGATCAGCAGCCCGTTCAACGTGACCAAAACCGCATCCATGATGGTGAAAATCCGCATCTCGATCTGGAAGGTACGGCGGGTTTCCTCGATGGCTTCGCGGGCATAGTCGAGTTCCTGCGCGTCATGGGCAAACATCTTGACCGAATGGATATTGGTATAGCTGTCCACAACTCGCCCTGTGACAGCCGAGCGCGCATCAGAGGCCGCCTGCGACGCAGGGCCAACACGCGCCACTGTCCAGCGTACCAGCAAACCGTACAATGCAAACCAAATCAGCAACGGCAAAAGCAAACGCGGATCAGCTGCCATCAACAGGATCGCAGCACCCACCAGATAGGCCAGCGAGAACGAGATTGCGTCAAAGACCTGAAACACCGCCTCACCCGCCGCAGGGGGGGTCTGCATTATGCGGTTGGCGATCCGGCCCGCGAAATCATTCTCGAACCAGCCCACGGACTGACGCAGCACATGCTTATGCGCGCGCCAACGAAAAATAGTGCCTATATTGGGCAAAATCGCATTGTTTAGCAAAAGTACGTCCACCACGTGCAGCAGCGGACGCAGCAGCAACACGAAGACGGCCATCAGGATCAACTCGGTGCCGTGGGCCTGCCAAACCTCGGCCGGAGACCCGGACAGCAGGTCAACAACGCGGCCCATATAGTAGATCAGCCCGACTTCGACACCGGCTACTATAATAGAGATCAGCGCAGCCCAAAAGAACAGCCGATAAAACGGTCGCGTGTATTCCAACATGAACGGCCACAGCCGCGTGGGTGGTGTGTTGGTTTCCTGATAGGCGACAAAAGGGTCAACAAGGTTTTCGAAATAGCGAAACATGGAGGATGCTCCAGATTGAGCAGATAACAGGTCATGCGAGGACAGATGGCGCCAGAACACCACCCCTACGGGTCAAAGTGTTCCGGCTTTAGCCGAACCAGATCCCGTAATACATTCGCATCCCTCCAATCATGTGACAGCCGCACGTAAGCACAAAGCTTTCGGCTTGTCATCCCTTTTTGAGACCTCGCCTACCCGCCCAGCAGATCACTTCGGGTCAGGGCAAAGCCGGATGCGATCCAGCGGGCCTCAAGCTCGGCCAGCTTCTTACCCAGCGCGGGACCGGTAAATTCAGGGATCAGATCAGTAGCCTGAACGGGGAAATCGGCGGCCGCCCCGGCGCGCAGATCTTGGCGCATCGCCTCGGACCAAGGCTGTTCCAGCAAGGCGCAACGCAGCAGGGTTTCGTGCATCCCGCCCTCTTCGCCATAGCGAAAGCCCAGCTCGGCAATGCTGGTGGTGGCCATCGCCTCATCACGCATCCGGGTCAGGCGTTGCAGCTGCGCCTTGCTTAGGCGCAGGGTTTTGGCGATCTCGGGCGTTGCTATGGAAGCCAGGCGGCGGATCGGGTCAGGCGTGGCCCCGGCCTGTTCTTCCAACGCAACCAACGGGGCAAGCGCGCGATCCTCGGCCCCCGGCAGCACCTGCGCCAACACTCCTGCCTGCCGCATCGCTGCGACCGAGGGCGCAGGATCAGTCGCGCCAAGCAGCTTCAACATCTCGGCCCCGACCCGTTCGCGGGACAGACCGGTCAATCCGTCCAGATTGGCAGCAATCGCGGCCAGTGCATCCGCGTCGAAACCCGCATCCATATCGCCGTACCACGCATGAAACCGGAAAAAGCGCAGCGAGCGCAGGTAGTCCTCGCGAATGCGGTTTTCGGCGGTGCCGATGAAGCGCACCCGCCGCGCCTGCAGGTCCGGCAAACCGTTAAGCGGGTCCAATACAGAGCCATCGGGTCGGGCGTATAGCGCGTTCATGGTGAAGTCACGCCGCGCGGCGTCTTCTTCGATTGTGTCGGCAAAGGCCACAACGGCGCGGCGGCCGTCCGTCTCTACATCACGGCGAAAGGTGGTGATCTCATGTGGGACGCCGTGGCTGACCACGGTGACAGTGCCATGTTCGATCCCGGTGGGAATGGCCTTGAGGCCCGCGGCCTGCGTCAGTTCCATCACCCGTTCGGGGCGCGCATCCGTTGCGATGTCGATATCCGAAACCGGAGCCTTCAACAGCGCATTGCGCACGCAACCACCTACAAAAAGCGCCTGTGCCCCGGCATCCGTCAGGGCTGCGCACAATTTTTGGGTTGCTGGGTCCGCGACCCAACCGTCCGAGATTTGTATCATTCGTTCATCCGCGCGGCCAATCCCCGCAACATCCGGGCCGTCGCGCCCCAGATATAATAAGGACCGAACGGCACTGCATAATAATACCGTTTGTGGCCACCCCAGCGGCGCGATTCAACAACATAATTCGCCGGATCAAGCACATGTGTCAGAGGAACCGAGAATACCTCGTCAACCTCGCCCGGCTCGGGGGTGATCGGGAACGGGTCTCGCAGGATTGCCACAACCGGCGTCACAGCGAACGCGGTGACGGTTTCGTGCGGCGGCAGATGGCCCAAAACCTGCGGCACGTCGCTGGGCAGGCCGATTTCCTCCTGCGCCTCGCGCAAGGCGGCGGCGGTCACATCCGCGTCGCCTTCGTCTTGTTTGCCGCCGGGAAAGGCGATCTGGCCCGGATGATGTTTCAGCGCCGAGGACCGTTTCGTCAGGATCAGGCAAGGCTCATCGCTTGCGATTGAGATCGGCACTAGCACACCGGCAGGACGCAGTTTGCGCCCCTCGGGCAGCACCGTGTCGGGGTTTAGGTCGAAATCGCTGGACCCCGGGCCGGGGCGGCGCAGCGCCGCCCGCAGCTGTTCGGTGGGATCAGGCCTCATCCGCATCAAAACCGACAGAGGCCGGATCCAGCACGTAATGCGCACCGCAGAACTGGCAATCTGCGGTCACGTCGCCCTCGGGCGTCGTCATCTTTTCAATGTCGCGCGCCGAGTAGATCGACAGGCTTTGACGCACACGATCCTCGGAACAGGTGCAACCGAATTGCACCGGCTGCGCGTCATAGACACGCGGCTGTTCCTCGTGAAACAGGCGGATCAGCAGGTCGGTGGGCGCGATCGAGGGGCCGATCAGCTCAAGATCCTCGACCGTATCCAGCAGGATGTTCACGCGGCCCCAGTTTTCACCTTCATCCCCGTCGACCAGATCATTGGCCGTCAGAATCTCACCGCTGCCTTCACCCGATGCGGCAAAGGGCGAGGCTTTGGGCATATGCTGCAACATGATCCCGCCCGCGCGCCAGTGTTCACCGACGCCCGGCTCAGTCGATTTGCCAAAGCTGAGCGAGAACCTCGTCGGCAACTGTTCAGATTGTGCGAAATACGCCTCGGCACAAGCACTAAGCGAACCACCCGCCAGCGGGGTGATGCCCTGATACGGCTGCGTGCCCTCACCCTGGTCGATGAGGATGGCAAAATACCCCTCACCCACTTGATCAAAGGGGGCGGCGTCGGTCAGCTTATCTCGGTCGAAACTGGCATAGGCACGGATGCGGGCCGGCTCGCCCTCTTGCGTGGGGGCATAGTAGTCGGTGGCGATCATGCGCACCGCGCCCTTGGACTGCACCTGAAGCGACAGTTTCCAGCGCAGAGCAACGGTCTGGCCGATCAGCGCGGTCAGCAGGGCCATCTCGGCCACCAGAGCCTCGACCTTTTCGGGGTAATCATGCTGTTTCAGGATGCCGTCCAGCACCCCGTCCAGCCGCGCGACGCGGCCGCGCATATCCGACAGATCAAGTTGAAAGGGCAGGACGGTGTCGTCCCACGCGATTTTGGTTCCAAGAGACATGGGGTTTCCTTACACGCCACAGATTGGCATACCGCCAGCATATAGGTCGAAGTTTTCGGGTTGTAAGGGGCCATACATGATCAGACGGTTCGGTGAAACCCCGCAATCGGGGCAGAAATACATCAGACGTGTCGGAGTTTATGCTCTGTTACCGCGCGGCGGCAGCCTGTTGCTGACCTGCCAGTTGCAGCCCGGCCCCGATCTGCAACTGCCCGGAGGCGGTATTGATCCGGGCGAATCACCGATCACCGCCCTGCATCGCGAAGTGTACGAGGAAACCGGTTGGCTGATCGCCGCGCCGCGTCGCATGGGCGCGTTTCGGCGCTTTACCTTCATGCCCGAATACGACCTGTGGGCCGAGAAAATCTGCCTGATCTACCGCGCCCGACCCGTGCGCCGCATCGGCCCCCCGACCGAGCCGTTTCACGAGGCGCTATGGATGGACTGCGCGGACGCTGCGCAGATGTTGGGCAATGCGGGCGACCGCCACTTCGCCAAGCTACATTTACAGGGCCTTTAGGTTCCGCTGTATTCAAAAAAAACTGCGGACACATCGTCGTCCATTCCGGTGTTGGGCACCATCTTCTGTGTCAGCCGCCAGAACATATCATCCAGAAACTCTGTCCTACATCGCTCGGGCACGCAGTTTAGCGCCAGGTCTCGTAACCCCTCTTCTTCAAGCAAGCCACCATCAGCAATACTGCATTCGGTGAAGCCATCAGAATACAGCAGCAGTTTGTCGCCCGGCTGCATATAGGTCTCAGTACGCTGGAATTTGACATCCGGCAGCAGGCCGATTGGCAAACCGCCTTCGCCCAGAAATTCGGTGGTTCCGTCGGCCCGCAGCATTAGCGGATGGGGATGACCGGCCTGAACCATCTTAAGATGCCCGTTGCGCAAATCGACAATCGCGTAAACCATCGTGAAATATTCTTCGACACCCGCATCCGCCATTAGTCGAGAATTCAACATCTCTGCCACCTGTTCCGGCGGCAGCAACGCATAGAATTTGTCAAATCGCTTTTCCATCGCCACGTTCTGATCAAAGTGGTTGCTGGACAGATACCCCCCCAACCGCGCCGTCATCATGGCCGAGGTTATACCGTGGCCCGAGACATCAATGCTGTAAAATCCCAGCCGGTTCACGCCGGGCGAAAACATACCGACCAGGTCGCCGCCGATATGCCCGCAAGGTTTCAATAACAAACTGACCCGCGACTTGCCGAATTCCCTAATCAGTTCCGGCACCAGAGATTCCTGAATCTTGCGCGCCTGCATCAGATCCTTGTCGATGGCGTCATGCGCCACGCGCAACTCTTCCAGCGCGGTTTCGATCATACGGTTTTTCTCGGACAATTCACGCTGCATATCCAGAATGCGGGCGCCCGCCGAAATGCGCGCGCGCAGTTCATCCGCCTCAAGCGGTTTGATCAGGAAGTCGTCGGCCCCCGCATCCAGACCGCGCGCCACTTCCTGCTTTTCGCTTTTTGATGTCAGCAGAATGAAATAGCTATACTGGTCGCAGTCCAACGCGCGGAAGGCCCGACAAAATTCCAACCCACTCATCCCCGGCATGACCCAGTCGCTGAGCACCAGATCAGGCGGTGTGTTTGCGCAGATCTCGATGGCCGCTTCACCATTGTCGGCCTCGAAAACTTCGAACCCCCATTTCTTCAGAGACGCCACAAGAATGCGTCGTTGCAGGCGGCTGTCATCAACGACAAGCACCTTTTGGATCGCTCCAAAATCCAGCTCTGACCTGATGTCTTTGCGACTGACCTCTGCCACGTGAGTCCTCTGCGATGGGGCGCCTACCTAATTCTGCTCAACCTATAGCGCAGCGGTTTAACAACCGGTGAAAGGCAATACTGAACCCGCTTAACCCAACCTTTACCTTGGGCGGGCTAAGCAATCAGACAACAGTTATTGCGGAGCTTGCGGCATGATCGACTGGGCCAGAGTCAAACAGCTTAGGGATGAGGTCGGCGCAAGCGAGTTTGACGAAGTGGTGAATATTTTTCTTGATGAAGTACAAGAGGTAATTGGCCGCCTTCGCACCGACACCCATCGGGTAAGTTTTGACCAAAACCTGCATTTTCTGAAAGGCAGCGCACTCAGCCTGGGATTCCAATCATTGGCAAAGCTGTGCCAAGACGGTGAAAGGCATTCCGCACAGGGGAACAGCAAGTCTGTAGACCTCGATAGTATCGTTCAGGTGTTTGAGGCATCAGCTGCGGAATTCAAGTCCGATCTGGGGAAGATCTCGTAGCCTTACAGTTTGATCGGAAAGTCCTCGGGAAAACGGAATTTCCGCAAAGTTACCTCAAGCGCCCGGTCGTGGGTGAAATATCCGTCGGCCATTGTCTTTAGCGTTCGGGTTGCCTCCAGTCGGCTCAGTTCGACACATTCTTCCATCGGCAATTCCTGTGTGCGTGCAAGCTCTTTTACCAGACGACGGAAACGGCGTGAGCGCCGACGCCAGCCCACGATACCGACCGATTGCCCTGGTGTGCTGGCGATCTTGACGCCATCCGCCATGGATTGGTCCACAAGCGGCGATCTTTCCTCTTGGCGTCGATGCAACTCTTGTAGATTTCCATAGTGAAAGTGCAGGTTGAGCAGACCCGGCAGCAGACGGAACGTGTCGTTTGTCACACCATGCCCGCCCGTTCCAAAAGCGGCCCGGCGCTGGACGATACACGGTTTCGAATAGGGAACCTCGAAAAGGCTGAACTTTTCGCCCTTGAACAACAAATCTTCATCATCGTCCTGCAAAGTGACCAAATTGAATCCGACAGCGCCAGCGGTGTTTTCACCAAATGCGAATTCATAGTCTAGCAAGCCCGATCCATCGGCGGTTAGCAGCACTTCATCACAATCCGAAACAATCACTCGGCTGTAGAACTGAGTCAGCATAGCTGAAAAATCCGACAGCATTCGCCAGCGGGCATATTCAAACGTTTGGTGCAAACCATCGCGCAAAATCGCAATCACATTGCAGCCCTCGCCGATCCGATCGATTTCAGGATCAGCTCCGTGCGACAGAATATAGACGTTCTCGGGCCCAAGCTGGGCCGAGTAGTAGGCGACCCATTTCTCAAGATACCAATAGTCGCGCCATACCATGGTCACTGCTGCAAGCGGCTTCATCTGTGCACTTTCCAGTCTTGTTCGCTCGCTCGTGCCTAGGCGAATTTCCAAGTGCAAACAAGTCGATCGACAAATGCGCCGTCAGATCACGAACTGTGCAAGCGTTTCGTCTTCGGTGATGTCGGTATAGGTGAATCCGGCTTCGTCCAGATGCGCAAACAAGCGGGCGAAATTCTCGGGCTTGCGGGTTTCGATCCCGATCAGGACCGAACCGAAATTGCGCGCCGATTTTTTCATGTATTCAAACCGGGCGATGTCATCCTCGGGGCCGAGGATACTCAGAAATTCTTTCAAAGCTCCGGGGCGTTGCGGCAAGCGCAGGATGAAATACTTTTTCACACCCGAATAGCGCTGCGCCCGTTCCTTAACCTCGGGCAGGCGTTCGAAATCGAAATTCCCACCGGATGTCACACAGACCACAGTCTTGCCGCGGATAAAACTTTGGATATCGCCCAGCGCCTCGATCGCCAGCGCACCGGCGGGTTCCAGCACGATGCCCTCGACATTCAACATCTCGATCATGGTGGTGCAGATGCGGTCCTCGGACAGGACATGCACGTCGGACAGGTGACGATCCTTGAGCAGCGCAAAGGGTTTCGCGCCGATCTTGCCCACCGCCGCCCCATCGACGAAATTGTCCACATGGTCCAGTGCCACCGGATGCCCCGCCGCCATCGCCGCGTGCAGGCAGGCCCCGCCTTTAGGTTCAACAAACAGGCAATGAGTGCGATCCCCGAACCACGTTGCCACGCCCGAGGACATACCGCCCCCGCCAACCGGCAGGATCACGTGATCAGGCAGATGGCCCAACTGCTCCTCGATCTCAACGGCCAGTGAGGCCTGCCCCTCAATCACGTCCTCATCGTCGAACGGCGACAGGAAATGCCCACCCTGATCGGCGCACCAGGCCTGCGCAGCGGCCAGAGTGTCGTCGAAATAGTCGCCGGTCAGGTGGATTTCGACATTGTCGCCACCGAAGATGCGGGTTTTCTGGATTTTTTGCTGCGGCGTCGTCACTGGCATGAAGATCACCCCGCGCACGTCCAGATGTTTACACATGAACGCCACGCCCTGTGCGTGATTGCCCGCGCTGGCGCAGACGAACAGGTCTTGTCCCTGCTGTTTGCGCATGGCATTGAACGCGCCGCGAATTTTATATGAGCGTACCGGGCTGAGGTCTTCGCGTTTCAGCCAGATATCCGCGCCATATCGGTCAGACAGATGGGCATTGCGCTGTAGCGGCGTTGCCGGAAAAACAGAGCGCATCGCCTGTTCGGCGGCGCGGGCGCGGGTCATGAAATCACTCATGACCCGTTCAGTGGCCGATCCTGACTAAAAGAGCAAGGAATACATATGTGTACGGGCGTCAATCGAGTTCGCGTTTTTCGATGAAGACACCATACATGGTTGTAAGAATACTGACGTTAATCAGCGGCAATACCAGCATTGAGAATAGCAGCGTTAGCAGAATCCCCAAGATCGGAATAATGGCCAGCAGCGAAAAGGCCATCTGTACCAAAAATTGGAACAGGGCGTTCACGACCAACAGCACAATAATCGCTCCGCCTGCACTTGAGGTACTGCCCCATGCGTTCGAAAGGCTTAACGGCTCACCAAGCGCTGCGGCTGGCAGGATAACAGACAGGCGGTAGAAAGCGACTATCAGAAAGATGGCATATACGACCATTACAGCGGCTGAAAACGCGCCACCGCCGGTTGCCAACAGAAGGACACTCATCGGCAGAAACGCGACCCCCATCAGAAGTCCAAGCAAAAGAATGCGCCCAAGGTAGGCGAGGATTCTATCGAACCGGAATGCCGGGAATATCCCGCTGGGATATTCGGTCAGCAGGATAAAACGGTGCCAGGACACGGCGATCCAGAACATCGTCAGCACAAAGATGATTGCAACACAGACCACCAAAATCGCAAACGAACCATTGGCTGCGGTCGAAGGAAACGCCCCGGTACTGGCGTCCAACTGGTCCCACGGGATGTCGATTAGAAAAAACAGGGCAATCGTCAGCGCCGTTGCAATCAATGACGGACCCAGCGTTATCTGAAGCGCTTGCTTAAAATTTCCAAAAACCATCCGCACCGAGTGCACAAAAATCTTCCAACCCAACATCCGAAAACTGCCCTTTCAACCATTTCGTGTTTTATATGCGAATGTTTCACCCGAAATCAGGCAGCCCGTCAACGCAGATAACTTGCCCCCGCTTTCAAAACCCGCTAGGGGCCAGTCGTTCTACGCATAAAGGGAAGTCAGATGTCCGCGCCCAAGAAAGTTGTTCTGGCCTATTCCGGTGGCCTTGATACCTCGATCATTCTGAAATGGTTGCAGACCGAGTATGGCTGTGAGGTCGTGACCTTCACCGCCGATCTGGGTCAGGGTGAGGAACTGGAACCCGCCCGCCAAAAGGCCGAGCTGCTGGGGATCAAGCCCGAGAACATCTATATCGAAGACATCCGTGAAGAGTTCGTTCGCGACTTCGTCTTCCCCATGTTCCGCGCCAATGCGCAATACGAAGGGCTGTATCTACTGGGCACGTCGATTGCGCGGCCTCTGATCTCGAAGCGCCTGGTTGAGATTGCGGCAGCGACCGGGGCCGATGCCGTGGCGCATGGCGCGACCGGCAAAGGCAACGATCAGGTGCGGTTCGAACTGGCCGCCTATGCGCTGAACCCCGATATCAAGGTCATTGCGCCCTGGCGCGAATGGGATCTGACCAGCCGTACCCGTCTGATCGAATGGGCCGAAGCGCATCAGATTCCGATCGCCAAGGACAAACGCGGCGAGGCTCCGTTCTCGGTCGATGCGAACCTGCTGCACACCTCGTCCGAGGGCAAGGTTCTGGAAGACCCCGCCGACATGGCGCCGGACTATGTGTACCAGCGCACCGTCCACCCCGAGGATGCGCCTGATCAGCCCGAATTCATCGAAATTGGCTTTGAAAAAGGCGATGCGGTCAGCATCAATGGCGAGGTGATGAGCCCCGCAACCATCCTGACCAAGCTGAACGAATATGGCGGCAAGCACGGCATTGGCCGTCTGGACCTGGTCGAAGGCCGCTTTGTCGGTATGAAATCGCGCGGTATCTATGAAACTCCCGGCGGCACCATCCTGCTGGAGGCGCATCGCGGTATCGAATCCATCACCATGGACCGCGGCGCGATGCACCTGAAGGACCAGCTGATGCCGCAATATGCCGAGCTGATCTATAATGGCTTCTGGTACTCGCCCGAGCGTGAGATGCTGCAAGCGGCCATCGACAAATCGCAAGAACATGTCACTGGCACCGTCCGCGTGAAACTGTACAAGGGTCTGGCCTCGACCGTTGGCCGCTGGTCGGATCACTCGCTGTATTCCGAAGCGCATGTGACGTTTGAGGAAGATGCCGGTGCCTATGATCAGACAGACGCGGCGGGCTTTATCCAGCTGAACGCGCTGCGATTGAAACTGCTGGCCGCACGCGACAAGCGCCTGAAATAGCGGCAACGCTGCACCAAAAGGTTGAATAGGGATTCGCGGTCGCAACTCTGCCGTACAATCGCCTTTTTGAATGTTCAGACAAAGCGGGTCGGTTCCCTTGTGGGATCGGCCCTTTTTTCTATCCATTCTTTTGAGGCTGAAATGCAGGCAAATCACCCACAAGGCACCCCAAACGAATTCGAGTTCCGAGGCTCGGCCAGCGAGTATTTCGGGATCTGGATCGTCAACTTGCTATTGTCGCTTATCACGTTCGGAATTTACAGCGCGTGGGCAAAGGTTCGGACCAAGAAATACTTTTATCAAAACACCTATGTGGCAGGACGCAGCTTTGACTATCACGCAACCGGACTTCAGATTCTGTTCGGACGGATTATCGTCGTTGCGGGTATCGTGATTTACTCCGTTCTCGGCGCAATCCCGATTGTGAACCTTGTGATGATAATAGGGCTGATCTTCGTGATCCCATATCTGCTGGTCCGCTCACTGCGGTTTCAGGCACGTGTCTCTAGCTGGTCGAACGTTCGGTTCGACTTTCAAGGCACATGGGGATCGGCGGCGGCCAATTACTTCCTGTACCCGATCATCGCCGCACTGACGCTTTATACGACATGGCCATTTGTCACGCGATCCGTCCAGAGGTTTCACGTGAACGGTCACAAATTTGGTGCAACTGCAATGACCTTCGACAGCCCGATCGGGCCGTTTTACAAGGCCGCACTGGCGGCGATGGCTTGGGGTTTGGGAACCATCGTCGTTGCGATTGCAGTGGTTGGTGTAAACATGAATTTCGTAGAAGCTCTGGCCTCGATCAACGAAAACCCCGAGGACGTCGCCGCCGCGATCGACGTTTTCCTGATCTTGTTGCTTCTTTTCGCGATCTTTGTTCCGGCATCGATCATCTATCGCGCCATGGTGCGCAATACGGTTTACAACTACGCCATTCTGGGCGACGGTCACAGGTTCCATTCGGATGTGAACGCGCTGCGCTTGCTGTGGATTTCTGTTTCAAATGCGATCGTCATTTCTGTGACCCTTGGTCTGATGTTGCCATGGGCGCATGTTCGCCGGGCGCGGTATCTGGCCGATCACACCACCTTTATCCCCTCGGGTTCGCTGGACGAATTCGTCGGAGGTGTCACGGCCAATGTCAGTGCCATTGGCGATGCCTATGGTGACATCGAAGGCTTTGACATCGGTATCGCGGTCTGACCGTTGCAAGATCTGCCCGATAATATCAGCGCGCCCGTTGAAGGGCGCGCCTATCCACCACTCAGCTCACGCGAAATCCGTGCGCGTCTGGCTGTTGGATCCAATACCGTCTGGTTGATCGACGGAGACGGGCAGATACAAACACGCTGCGCCCCGAATGAGCTGGATATCGAGCCCCGCGTCGGGTCGACCGAACGCAGGGTGAATTTTCCAGATGGCACGCTGTTTCTGACCACCAGGCATGCCGCGCTGGAACACTTGATTTCCGATAGCAGTGGATCCTGGCTGCACCATACCGAACGCTTTCACCCTCGGCTTATTCTGGTCTCGATCGCCTGTCTGTTTGCCGCTTGGGGTATATGGAAATATGGCCTGACCGTGCTGGTCGCACTGGCCGTCTGGATGACGCCACCGCCGCTTGTATCGGCCATCGATGCCAGCACCTTGCAAGCAATAGACAAAGTGCTGGCGAAACCCAGCGCCCTGAGTCCGGATCAACAGGAACAGGTTCAGAACAATTTCGACCGTCTTCTGACCAACATGGGACCCGAGGCGCAAGACTTTGCCTACAATCTGCAATTCAGGCGCCTGCCTGGAATTGGCCCAAACGCGTTTGCCTTGCCCAACGGAACCATCGTCGTCACCGATGAGCTGGTAAAGCTGATCTCGGTGGACGCGATGGCAGGTGTGCTGGGTCATGAAATCGGGCATGTCGCTGAACAGCACGGTTTGACCCAGCTGTATCGGTCGCTTGGGACATTTGTCCTGATCGGAATGATGGCCGGGGATACTGGCCCCATCCTTGAAGAGGTTCTGCTAGAGGGTAATCTGATCCTGTCCCTGTCCTACTCGCGCCAGCATGAATTGTCTGCTGACCGATACGGAGTCGATCTGGCCGCCCGGTCAGGCTTTGACCCAAATGGGTTGTCCGAGTTTTTCGATATTCTCGAGACCGAGTTCGGAGATCACGGTACCGATTGGTTCAGCACCCATCCGGGGTTCCAGGAACGGCAGGAAAACCTAAGAGAGTTGAACCACCGCCACTAGCTGTTGTGCCTAGGGTCAGAGCCTTCTTCACCGTTACGTAAGTTGTCCTTTGGTCAAGCTTGCGGATAAACCCATTGGCTCTTTACGGTCTCGCGAACAGGGAAAGAGGATATCATGTTACAAGAGATCGCGGACGGAATTCAAAAGAACCTCGCAGGCAAGAGCTTTGAGGGCTCTCTCAAATTCGATTGCGGTTCCGATGGCGTGATTGTTCTGGCCGACAATCAGGCCACGACACAGGATCAGGATACGGACTGCACCATCAAAATCTCGCAAAGCAACCTGACCAAACTGCTCACGGGCAAATTGAACCCGATGACGGGTGTTGCTCTGGGTAAGCTCAAGATTTCGGGAAACATGGGCGTCGCGATGAAGCTGGGGCAATTGTTGGGATAAACTCGTCTCACCAGCGCGTGACAAACGATGTCAGGCGATTGCACGGATCAAAAAGAGAAGGCAAGTTTCTATCAGAAGGAGACCTGCCATGACACGCATCGCTTATCTCGACTACGTCAAACCGACGCTTCTTTTTGCTTTGATTACGATCGCGGCCTTGCTGCGTGCCGCCCCCGCGCCCGCAGCAGGAACCGAGACCCTGACCGTTGCCGGAGGGTGTTTCTGGTGCGTCGAATCCGATTTCGAATCCGTCCCCGGTGTGATCGAAGCGGTTTCGGGCTTTACCGGCGGCAAAGCTGCCAACCCAACATATGATCAGGTGTCCAAGGGCGGCACCGGCCACTACGAGGCCGTCCAGATTACGTTCGACCCGGCTCGCGTTTCCCGTGAAACCCTGCTGAACATGTTCTTCCGATCGGTCGACCCCACGGATGCTGGCGGTCAGTTCTGTGATCGTGGAAACAGCTATCGCACTGCGATTTTCGTCTCCGGCGCCGGCGAAAAGGCCGTGGCTGAGGCTGCAAAGGCCGACGCCCAGCGCGCTTTGGGACAGACTGTTGTAACCCCCATCCTGCAAGAAAGCGCATTCTATCCGGCGGAGGAATACCATCAGGATTACTACAAAGGCGACAAGCTGGTCTTCACCCGCTTCGGACCCAAGCGCCAGAAGAATGCCTATAAGGCTTATCGCAACGCCTGTGGCCGAGACGCCCGCGTAAAACAGCTTTGGGGTGGCGACGCACCTTTTGCCGGGTCTTAATCGAACCGCGCTTCCCTGACTTCTTTGAGGTCGGGGATCACATCTGCCGTACCGTGCCGCGTGACCATCAGGGCCGCGGCACGATTTGCTTGTGAAATCGCCTGCGCCATCGGCATTCCGCGATCCATCCACGCCAGAACATAGCCGGTAAAGGTGTCGCCTGCTCCGGTCGTATCCACGGCCTGCACCTTATGGGCCGGGAAGTCCAAGGCTTCTCCGCGATGATAATACCGCGCGCCTTCGGCCCCCAGTGTGACAATCACATGCTCAATCTGGAGGTCCGTAACAGGTTGACCGGTGGCCTCGTGCAACTGCTCGGCCTCGACCGCGTTGAGGATCAGGAAATCCAGATATGGCAGCACGGCCTGAACGGACTCTGCCTGAAACGGAGCAGCAGCATAACAGACCGTCAGACCCAATTCACGGCCCATCTTCGCCGCCTCAACCTGCAGATTGGTTTCGTTCTGCATCACCAACAGATCGCCTTGCGACGCGGATGACAGCGCTTGCCCCAGTTGATCCTGTGAAATCGCATGGTTCGAGCCCTGAAACAGGATGATATTGTTCTCACCCTGCGCATCGACAGCAATGATTGCGTGGCCCGTTGGCACATCGACCTCAGCGATATAGCGCGTATCAACACCATACTCGGTCAGTCGATCCCGCGCCCAGCGCCCATCAAAACCAACGGCGCCGATATGCGCAATCCGTGCACCAGCCCGGGCCGAGGCCACAGACGTATTCGCCCCCTTGCCTCCCAGAAACCGGTCCAGACGGCTGGCCGAGAGCGTTTCCCCCGGCCCGGGCAGATGCGGCACGTCATAGATCATATCCGCATTGATCGAACCGAGGTTCCAGATCGTCATGGTTTACCCGAAATATCGCACGAGGCCAGAATGGCCATGTTCAGGATGTCATTCGCGGTCGAGACGGTTGAGCAGATCTGGATCGGCTTGTCGACACCCGACAGGATCGGGCCAATCACGGTCGCGCCGCCCATCTCTTGCATCAGCTTGGTCGAGATCGAAGCCGAGTGCCGCGCAGGCACAATCAGGATATTGGCCGGACCCGTCAGACGCTGGAACGGATAAGCCGCTTGCTGATCCACGTTCAACGCCACATCGACGGTCATCTCGCCCTCATACTCGAAATCCACGCCGCGCTGGTCAAGAACGGCCGGGGCGCGATGCATCTTTTCAGCGCGTTCCGACACCGGATACCCGAAGGTCGAGAAGCTGACAAAGGCCACGCGTGGTTCAAGCCCCATATGGCGTGCAACAGCAGCCGAGCGTTCGGCGATATTGGCCAGATCATTCTCATCCGGCCACTCATGCACCAAAGTATCGCCGATCAGCACGATCCGCCCTTTATACAAAAGCGCTGTTACCCCCGCCGCGCCATGCGCGGCGTCAGCATCGAACACATGGTTGATGCGGTCCAGTACATGCGCTGACTTACGCGTGGCGCCAGTCACCAGACCATCAGCATGGCCGTGGGCCAGCATCAGCGAGGAAAACACGTGGCGGTCACGCGCCGCCAGACGGTAGACATCTTTGTTGTCGAAACCTTTACGCTGCAGGCGTTTATACAGAAAATCGGTATAGGTATCGAGGTGCATGGTATTGGCGGCATTCACCACCTCAAGCTCGCGCACAGCATCGCCCAACCCAGCCTCTTCCAGCTTTTGCTTGACGTCATCCTGGCGACCCACAACCAGCGCCTTGCCAAAGCCCGAGCGCTGATAAGTCACCGCAGCGCGCAACACGCGGGGGTCATCGCCCTCGGCAAAAATCATCCGGCTTTGCGCCTGACGCGCCCGTGCGTTCAGACCGCGCAGAATGCTGGCCGTCGGATCCATGCGGGATTTCAGGCTGAGCTCATAGGCGTCCATGTCGATGATCGGACGCCGCGCGGCCCCGGTATCCATGCCGGCCTTGGCAACGGCGGGCGGAATGCGATGGATCAGGCGCGGATCGAACGGCGTAGGGATAATATAGTCACGCCCGAAGGTCAGCGACTTGCCATAAGCCATCGCAACCTCATCCGGCACATCCTCGCGCGCAAGATTGGCCAGCGCGTGGGCACAGGCAATCTTCATCTCATCATTGATGGCGCGGGCGTGGATATCCAGCGCGCCGCGAAACAGGTAGGGAAAGCCCAGAACGTTGTTCACCTGGTTGGGATAATCGCTGCGGCCCGTGGCGACGATGGCATCCACGCGGACCTCATGCGCCTCTTCCGGCGTGATCTCAGGGTCAGGGTTCGCCATGGCAAAAATGACCGGATTATCGGCCATGCTGGCGACCATATCCTGAGTAACCGCCCCTTTGACCGACACGCCCAGGAACACGTCGGCACCGTTCATCGCCTCGTCCAGCGTGCGCAGGTCAGTGGTGATCGCGTGGGCCGATTTCCACTGGTTCATTCCCTCGGTCCGGCCCTGATAGATCACGCCCTTGGTGTCGCAGACGATGCAGTTTTCGTGCCGCGCACCCATGGATTTGAGCAGTTCGATACAAGCGATGCCTGCCGCGCCCGCACCGTTCAGCACGATCTTAACGTCTTCGATCTTCTTGCCTGAAATATGCAGAGCATTCAGCAGGCCCGCCGCGCAGATCACTGCCGTGCCGTGTTGATCGTCGTGGAAGACGGGGATGTCCATCTCTTCCTTCAGGCGCTGTTCGATGATGAAACACTCGGGCGCCTTGATGTCCTCAAGGTTGATGCCGCCGAAAGTAGGCCCCATCAGGCGCACAGCGCGACAGAATTCATCCGGGTCTTCGGTGTCCAGCTCAATATCGATCGAGTTCACATCGGCGAACCGTTTGAACAGGACGGATTTGCCCTCCATCACCGGTTTCGACCCCAGAGCGCCCAGATTGCCAAGACCCAGAACCGCCGTCCCGTTCGAGATCACAGCCACCAGATTGCCCTTGTTTGTATAGTCATAGGCCGTCTCGGGCGCTTCGGCGATGGCTTCACATGGAACAGCGACGCCGGGGCTGTAGGCCAGCGACAGATCGCGCTGCGTGGTCATGGGAACGGTGGCTTGCACCTCCCACTTGCCGGGGGTGGGGTCCAGGTGAAAGGCCAGCGCCTCTTCTTTTGTAATCTTCGTTTTAGGCATCTTATCGGTCGTTTCCATGACTTCGGGGCTTATGCGTCATAACGCAGGCGGGGCTGCGCCTCAACGACAATACGTTTTCACCTTTCGTCACGGTTAGGGGATTTGTAAGGTCGCGCCCGGAAGACGCCAAAAGGGGGCCGCTTTTGTCCACAGTCACGCCGATGATGGCGCAATATCTTGAGATCAAAGAGGCCCATTCAGACGCCCTGCTGTTCTACCGCATGGGCGATTTCTACGAGATGTTCTTTCAGGACGCCGTCAATGCCGCCGAGGCACTGGACATCGCCCTGACCAAACGCGGCAAGCATAATGGTGAGGACATCCCTATGTGCGGCGTGCCGGTTCATGCCGCCGAGGGCTATCTGCTGACGCTGATCCGCAAAGGCTTTCGCGTGGCCGTGTGCGAGCAGATGGAAAGCCCGGCTGAAGCTAAGAAAAGAGGCTCTAAATCGGTGGTTCGGCGCGATGTTGTGCGTCTGGTCACCCCGGGCACACTGACCGAGGACGCCCTGCTGGAAGCCCGCCGTCACAACTTTCTGGCCGCCTATGCAGAGGTTCGGGATGAGGCCGCGTTGGCCTGGGCCGATATCTCGACCGGCGCGTTTCACGTGATGCCTTTGACATCTGTGCGGCTCAGCCCCGAACTGGCGCGGCTGGCCCCGTCCGAGTTAATCGTGGGCGACGGGATGGAACAGGCGCTGAACGAGACGGTGCGAGATCTGGGCATTTCGCTCACGCCCATCGGACGCGCCAGTTTCGACAGCACGGCGGCGGAAAAACGCATCTGCGGGTTGTTTCACGTGGGCGCTTTGGATGCGTTCGGGTCCTTTGGCCGAGCCGAAGTGTCGGCCATGGGCGCGTTGATCGACTATCTGGAGATCACGCAAAAGGGCAAACTGCCCCTGCTGCAAACGCCGCTGAAGGAATCCGAGGACCGCGTGGTCCAGATCGACGCCGCCACGCGCCGCAATCTGGAACTGACCCGGTCTTTGTCAGGCGGCCGCGCCGGATCACTGCTGTCCGTGGTTGACCGCACCGTGACGCCGGGCGGCGCACGTCTGCTGGAACAGCGCCTGTCCAGTCCGTCTCGTAATCTGGACATAATCCATGCCCGGCTTGATGCGGTAAGTTTCGCTGCTGAGGATAACCTGATCGCCTCGGACCTGCGCGAGGCACTGCGCAAATCCCCCGATCTGGACCGCGCCCTGTCGCGCCTGTCGCTGGACCGTGGCGGGCCGCGCGATCTGGCTGCCATCCGCAACGTCCTGACCCAGGCCGCCGCGATTGCCGAAATCTGCGAGTCGCAGGATCTGCCCGTTCTGCTCTCGACCGCGTTGCAGAACCTCGTGGGGTTCGACGATCTGCTGAACCTTCTAGACGAGGCTTTGGTCGCAGAGCCGCCCCTTCTGGCCCGCGACGGCGGTTTCATCGCTCCCGGTTTCGACCCCGAACTGGACGAGGCCCGCACTCTGCGCGACGAAGGCCGGTCCGTCATCGCCGGGTTCCAGCAGAAATACGCAGAGCACACCGGCATCACCTCGCTGAAAATCAAGCACAACAACGTGCTGGGCTATTTCATCGAAACCACGGCTACGCACGCCGAGAAAATGCTGAACCCGCCGTTCTCTGAGACCTATATCCACCGTCAGACCACCGCCAATCAGGTGCGGTTCACCACGGTGGAACTGTCCGAGATCGAAACCCGCATCCTGAACGCCGGAAATCTGGCGCTTGAGATCGAAAAACGGCTCTACCAAAGGCTTTCTGGCGATATTCTGGCCATTGCCGCCCGCCTCAACCAAGCGGCCCGCGGGCTGGCCGAGCTGGACCTGACCACCGCGCTGGCCGATCTGGCGCGGGGTGAAAACTGGTGCCGTCCACAGGTCGACAGCTCGCGCGCGTTCAACGTGCAAGGTGGTCGTCATCCGGTCGTCGAACACGCGCTGCGCCAGCAATCAGGTGATGCTTTCATCGCCAATGACTGCGATCTGAGCGCCGATCAGGGGGCCGCGATCTGGCTGCTGACGGGCCCCAACATGGCCGGTAAATCGACCTTCCTGCGCCAGAACGCCCTGATCGCCCTACTGGCGCAAATGGGCAGCTATGTCCCGGCCGAAAAGGCCCATGTCGGCGTGGTCAGCCAGCTATTCAGCCGGGTCGGAGCCTCAGACGATCTGGCCCGTGGGCGTTCAACCTTCATGGTCGAGATGGTCGAAACCGCCGCCATCCTGAACCAGGCCGACGACCGCGCGCTGGTTATTCTGGACGAAATCGGGCGCGGAACGGCCACCTATGACGGCCTCTCCATCGCCTGGGCCACGCTGGAACATCTGCACGCCGCCAACCAATGCCGCGCTCTGTTTGCCACCCATTACCACGAACTGACCGCGCTGGCCGGGAAGCTCGAAGGCGTCGACAATGCCACCGTCGCCGTAAAGGAATGGGAAGGCGAGGTGATCTTCCTGCACGAGGTTCACAAAGGCGCCGCCGACCGATCCTACGGGGTACAGGTCGCGCAGCTGGCCGGGCTGCCCGCATCCGTGGTCGACCGTGCCCGCGTTGTTCTGGACCAGCTGGAAAAAACCGAACGCGAAGGCGGCAAGCAAAAGGCGTTGATCGACGACCTGCCTCTGTTCTCAGCCGCGCCGCCACCTCCGCCGCCCGCGCCCAAAGCATCGCCCGTCACAGATATGCTGGACGACATCCTGCCGGACGAGTTGACCCCGCGCGAGGCGCTGGACCTTATCTACAAACTGAAAGAGGCGGCCAAATCCTGACCGCCCCTTTCCAAGTCTGTGTGATCGCTTAGCTCGCAGGTGTCGACGACACCCCAACCTGCGCCGGGCGCAGCAGGCGGTCATGCAGCATGAACCCTTCGGCTGAGACCTGAATGATGTCGCCCGCGCGCGTTCCCGGCACCGGAGCTTCGAACATCGCCTCATGCACATTCGGATCAAATCGATCACCAACCTCGGGGGTGATCACCTCGATCCCGTGTTTCTGGAACACGTTCGTCAGCGCACGCATGGTCAGCTCAACACCTTCGATCAGACCGGCAGCAACCTCTTTCTGCTCATCGGTCGCGGCCTCAAGCGCGCGTTTCATGTTGTCGTAAACCGGCAGCATGTCACGGGCCAGTTTGGACCCACCATATTGTTCCGCATCGCGACGCGCCTTGTCGCCCCGCTTGCGCGCGTTTTCGGCATCGGCCAGCGCGCGCATGAACCGGTCTTTGTACTCGTCACGCTCGGCGCGCAGTTCGTCCAGCTCCAGCGCTTCGTCGCTGAACTCTGCGATTTCTTCCGCCAGCTCTTCGGCCTCGGCGGCTGCTATATCGTCCAGAAAATCTTCGTTCTTGGGCTCTGCCATCTCTTACCCTCTAGCTCCGGTCGGAAATCAGCTTGCCGACCAGTTGCGCCGTATAATCCACGATCGGCACGATCCGTCCATAGTTCAGACGTGTGGGTCCAATAACCCCGACCGCACCGATTATCTTTCGATCAGCGTTCATATATGGAGACACCACCAAAGAGGAACCCGAAAGTGAGAAAAGTTTGTTCTCAGAGCCGATAAAAATGCGCACACCCTCGCCATCTTCAGTCAATTCAAGAAATTCGGCGATGTCACGCTTACGCTCCAGATCGTCAAACAGGGTGCGAATGCGATCCAATTCCTCTTCCTGCGCCGGATCATGCAGCAGATTCGCCCGCCCGCGCACAATCAAACGGGCTGAGTCGCTGCCATCATTGTCCCAGGCCGCGATTCCACTTTCGACCATGTCGCGCGCCAGCACATCAATTTCCTGTTTGCGCGCGTCGATCTGAGACAGCATCTGCTTGCGTACTTCGCTGATTGTGCGCCCCTCGATCAGCGCATTAAGGAAATTCGCCGCCTCACGCATGGAACTGGGCGTCTGCCCCGGAGGCGGGGTGAACAGGCGGTTTTCCACGTGCCCGTCCGAAAACACCAGCACCACCAAAGCCCGGTCATGGCCCAGCGAGACGAACTCGATATGCTTGATCTCGGCCTCATGCTTGGGCGTCAGCACCAGTGATGCGCCTTGTGTCACGTGTGACAGGGCCGATCCCACCCGGTCCAGCATTCCGCCTACATCACCTGCGTTAGAGCCTAATGTCTCGTCCAGCTTCTGCCGGTCATCAGCGCCCAGATCGCCGACCTCAAGCAGCCCATCGACAAACATCCGCAGCCCCTGCTGCGTTGGAATCCGCCCCGCAGACACATGAGGGCTGTCCAACAGGCCCAGAAACTCCAGATCCTGCATCACATTGCGCACCGTCGCGGCGCTGACCTTTTCCGACAGGGTGCGGGTCAGGGTGCGGCTGCCCACCGGCTCGCCACTTTCCAAATAGCTTTCGACGATCAACCGAAACACCTCGCGCGAGCGGTCGTTCATCTCATTCAGAATTTTACTTGCTTCGCTCATCGGCGGCCCCCTGCTGGATCGTCATTAAATCGCAGGTAAATGAAAGGTCAATCGGGGTTGCATCGTAACGCCACGGGGCGGTATCCCAGGGCCAGCAAACAAAGGAAATTCCATGCGACCCTCAGGACGTAATCTAGACGAAATGCGCGCTGTTTCCATCGAGACAGGTTTCACCAAACATGCCGAAGGGTCTTGCCTGATCAAGATGGGCGACACCCATGTGCTGTGTACCGCCACAATCGAGGATCGCGTGCCGCCTTTCATCAAAGGCTCGGGCCTGGGTTGGGTAACGGCGGAATACGGGATGCTGCCCCGCGCGACCAACACCCGGATGCGGCGCGAGGCGGCCTCGGGCAAGCAAGGTGGCCGCACCGTGGAAATCCAACGCCTGATTGGCCGCGCCTTGCGCGCCGGTGTGGACCGGGTTGCCTTGGGAGAACGTCAGATCACAGTCGACTGCGATGTGATCCAGGCCGATGGCGGCACCCGCTGCGCCTCAATCACCGGCGGTTGGGTTGCGCTTCGTCTGGCGGTGAACAAGCTGATGAAGGCGGGCGATGTGATCAGCGATCCGCTGGTCGATCCGGTCGCCGCCGTGTCTTGTGGTATCTATGCCGGTCAACCCGTGTTGGATCTGGACTACCCCGAAGACAGCGAGGCTGGTGTTGACGGCAACTTTATAATGACCGGTACGGGCAAGCTGATCGAAGTGCAGATGAGCGCCGAAGGCTCGGTCTTTAGTCGCGCGCAGATGGATCAGTTGATGGATCTGGCGGAAAAAGGAGTGGGCGAACTGGCCGCCGCACAAAAGGCCGCCACCGCATGACCCGCAAGTTCGACAGCGACAGGCTGCTGGTTGCCACTCATAACAAAGGCAAGCTTGAGGAGATGGCGCATCTGCTTGAGCCCTTTGGTGTGACCGTGATCGGTGCGGGCGACATGAACCTGCCCGAACCGGAAGAGACCGAGGATACCTTCGTCGGCAACGCCCGGATCAAGGCACATGCCGCCGCACAAGCAACCGGCCTGCCTGCCCTGTCGGACGATTCTGGGATCACCATCGACGCGCTGAACGGCGCACCCGGCGTCTACACTGCCGATTGGGCCGAAACCGGCAATGGCCGGGATTTCCTGATGGCGATGACCCGCGCTCATAATGAGTTGGAAGCCAAAAACGCCCCCCACCCGCGTACTGCGCAGTTCCGCAGCACGCTGGTGCTGGCCTGGCCCGACGGTCATGACGAAGTGTTCGAGGGCATCGCCCCCGGCCATCTGGTCTGGCCCATTCGTGGCGAAGGCGGTTTTGGCTATGACCCGATGTTTGTCCCCGACGGCTATGACATTACCTTTGCCGAGATGGATCGCTGGGAAAAGAACAAGATCAGCCATCGCGGCCACGCGGTGGAGATGTTCGTGAAGGGCTGCTTTGGCGGATGATTGGCGCAACGGGGGCTTTGGCCTGTATGTGCATTGGCCCTTTTGCGAGGCCAAATGCCCATATTGTGATTTCAACAGCCACGTTTCCAGTAATATTGATCAAAAACAATGGCTTGAGGCGTATCTGACCGAGTTCCATCGCTCGGCCACAGAAACGCCCAATCGCGTCCTGAACACGATCTTCTTCGGTGGCGGCACCCCATCTCTGATGGACCCCGACACAGTCGCAGCTGTGATTGATGAGGCCCGCGCCCTGTGGCGCCCCGCCAATGACATGGAAATCACGCTTGAGGCCAATCCCGGCTCGGTCGAGGCTGGGCGCTTCGCTGCCTATCGTGATGCCGGCGTGAACCGGATCTCAATGGGGGTACAAGCGCTGAACGATGAAGATCTGCGTCGTCTGGGCCGTATCCACACAGTGGCCGAAGCACGCGCCGCCTTTGATATCGCACGGAATTGCTTTGAGCGTGTCAGTTTCGATCTGATCTATGCCCGCCAGCATCAAACGTTGGACGATTGGCGCGCGGAACTAACCGAAGCCCTGTCGATGGCCGTTGATCATCTGTCGCTGTACCAACTGACGATCGAGGAAGGCACCGCCTTTGGCGACCGTTACGCGGTGGGCAAACTGCGCGGCCTGCCCGAGGATGACCACGCCGCTGACATGTACCTCGCCACGCAGGAGATTTGTGAGGCCCACGGCCTGCCCGCCTATGAGGTTTCGAACCACGCCCGACCGGGGTCAGAGTCGCAACACAATCTGATTTACTGGCGTTATGGCGATTATGTCGGCATCGGCCCCGGAGCACACGGACGAGTAACCGCAAACGGAACAAAATGGGCCACCGAAACATACCTATCGCCGAATGCGTGGCTGAAAGCTGCATCTGCGGGATCAGGTGAGAAGGAGCGAGCTGCCTTAACTCTGCAAGATCAGGCAAGTGAATACCTTATGATGGGGATTAGGATTGACGAAGGACTAGATATTGATCGATTTGGTGCTCTGTCCAAGCAACCTCTGCCACAAGAGAAACTGCACCATCTCTGCGAACTAGGGATGATCGAACTGCATGATAACCGGCTTCGCGCAACCAAAGAGGGACGCGCAGTTCTAAACGCCGTCATTCGAGAATTGTTGGGGTAACATGCAGTATCTCTGGGCAGCTTTGGGTTTGATTAGCGTCGCGCTTGCCGTGATCGGCATTGTGCTGCCCCTTCTGCCCACGGTGCCGTTCCTACTGTTGGCGGCGTTCTTCTTCGCGCGCTCGTCTTCACGCCTGCACCACTGGCTAATCACGCATCGTACGTTTGGACCATTAATCCAGGATTGGCAGAGCTCTGGCGCCATTCGACCCGCCGCAAAAAGAGCGGCCACCGTGTCGATCGCTGCCGTCTTTGGAATTTCTGTTCTGATCGCGGTGCCCATCTACGTATTGGCAATTCAAGCCGTCGTTCTTGGCGGTGTGCTAACTTTTATTTGGACCCGGCCTAACGACTAAGTTTGGCACACAGATCGTCCAACTGATCCAGATTCTCATATGTCAAAACAACCTGGCCCGTCTCGGTTCCGGCTTTATGATTGATGACAACCTTCATTGCGAGAATTGCAGACAGGTCTTTTTCAAGCGCACGCGTATCGGCGTCTTTGCCCGCGTCCAAATTCCGTGATCGTGGTGCAGATTTTTCAGCCTCGGGTTGATGCTGCTTTTTTACCAAAGCCTCAGTTGCACGCACCGAAAGACCATCTCGAATGACGGTTTTGGCCAGATCGGTCGGGTTTTCAGCCGTCACCAAAGCCCGCGCATGTCCGCCAGAAAGCTTCCCCTCAACGACGAAATGCTGAACGTCCATTGGCAAAGACAAAAGTCTCAAAAGATTCGCTATATGACTGCGGCTTTTACCCAGTGCTTCGGCGAGTTTCTCCTGCGTATGACCAAAGCGATCCATAAGCTGTTTGTAGCCCGCCGCCTCTTCTACTGCGTTCAAGTCGGCGCGCTGGATGTTTTCGATAATAGCGACTTCCAGAACCTCAGTGTCGTCGAAATCCCGGACGATCACCGGTATATTGTGCAATTGCGCCATCTGAGCAGCGCGCCATCGACGTTCGCCCGCGACGATTTCATAGTCCCCTTCAGAGATCTCGCGTACGATCAGCGGCTGAATGATGCCCTTTTCTTTGACTGAAGCCGCAAGTTCATCCAGTTGCTCGCGCGAGAATGTTCTGCGTGGCTGATTAGGATTCGCGTGCAGTTTTTCGATTGGTACCGTCATGTCCGGACGACGCGGTTCGGATACAGAGCGACCTTCGGGTTCTTGCGTCACATCAGCCATCAAAGCGGACAATCCGCGGCCCAAACCTCGGGGTTTTGCTTTCTTTGCGGCCACGTGACCCTCCTTTTACCGCTTATGCAGCGGCTTTTTTGTTTTTATGAATGACTTCCCGTGCCAAATGACGGTATGCCATCGCCCCTAAAGAGCCGGAGTCATATTGCAATACAGGCAACGCATAAGACGGAGCCTCACTCACCCGAACATTTCTAGGTATCTTGGTTTTAAATACCATCTCACCCAGATTGTCACGCGCGTCCTTTTCGACCTGCCGGGACAAGTTGTTGCGGTTGTCATACATGGTCAACACAACACCTTCGATTCTGAGGTCGGGATTCGCCGTTTGTCGTACCTCTCGGATCGTCAACATCAGTTGTGATAAACCTTCCAAGGCGAAAAACTCGCTTTGCAAAGGAACAAGGACAGAATGCGAAGCCACCATAGCATTCACAGTCAGCAAGTTCAGTGACGGTGGGCAGTCGATCAGCACAAAATCAAATTCAAACTTGTCGATCGCCGTTTGTCGCAACGCGTCGTGCAACAGATAGCTGCGCTTCTCGTTTGAAATAAGCTCAATATCCGCCGAACTCAGATCCACTGTGGCCGGAATGACGTAGAGTCCGCCAATTTCTGTCTCTTGGATAACTGCCTCTAGCGGAGCGTCATCCAGAATAAGGTCGTAAGTTGTCCAATCCCGGTCTTCAACACCAAGCCCGGTTGAGGCGTTGCCTTGGGGATCCAGATCGACAACCAGGACATTACACCCAGCTTCGGCTAGTCCCGCTGCGAGGTTGATCGCAGTTGTTGTCTTCCCTACCCCACCTTTTTGATTGGCAACCGCAATAATTCTGGGGCCGGTGGGGCGAGACAGGTCAACCACGTGAAACTCCTTTGATCTTAAGGATAACGGCTTGGGGTTCTGTTAAACTTGTAATCGGGTCGGCTTGGAAATTCCATTCTTCCCGAGCGTCGTCCAATTCTTTTTTCCAGTTTGCGCCTTTCGGCAACAACGCCACGCCGGACTCGCTTAAATGCCTGTCACAATAGGATAAAAGCGTCTTCAGATCCGCTAGTGCACGGGCTGACAAGACTTGCGCATTCAATGGTCCAACTGTTTCAATTCGCTTAGATATGATCTTGCAATTGGCACCACATTCGCGCGCAACATTCCTTAGAAACGCCGATTTCCTTTGATCGCTTTCGACAAAAGTAAACTCTGCATTTGGGTTCTCTTCTACCGCCATCAAAGCGCAGACCATACCCGGAAAACCTCCTCCGCTACCCAAGTCAGCCCAGTTGTCGAAGGTCTCTGCACACCGATAAACCTGAACCGAGTCCTTGATGTGCCGAACCCAAATTTCATTAAGACTGTTGCGAGAGACAAGATTTATTTTGGGATTCCAGCGATTTACCAAGTCAACGTATGTCGTCAGCCGTTCCAATGTTTCACGTGAAACATCCAGACCTTCGAAAATCACCCCGATCATGCTTTTCGCACCTTTTGGTCCCGCCGAAGTTTCGCTAAGACCAAAGTCAAAGCTGCGGGCGTTACGCCTTCTACGCGTCCGGCCTGAGCGATATTTTCAGGTCTGGCAATGGATAGTTTCTGCTTCATCTCAGAAGACAGCCCTTCCAAAGCAAAAAAGTCAAAATCCTGCGGAATTTCGTAAGACTCATCCCGCTTCATCGCCTCAACATCTTTTTTCTGACGTTCGATATAATTCGCATACAAGGCGTCGCGCTCTACCTGAAGGCGTATGTCTTGGTCGACGGCCTCCAAAGCAGGAATTAATGGAAGTAAATCTTCGAACGACACATCTGGGAATGCTAGAACGGCCATACCATACCTGCGGTTACCGTCTTGGTTTACATTGATACCAGCAGATCGGATTTCCTTTGGTGTAAAACTGCGTTCAATCAACTTAGCCTTTGCAGCGCTAAGCTTTTCCATCTTTTCATAAAACGAGTTTCTGCGAACAGATTTCACACAGCCTAAATCCAAACCAATCGGTGTTAAACGTTGATCGGCATTGTCAGCACGCAAAGACAAGCGGAATTCAGCCCGAGAAGTAAACATTCGATACGGTTCAGCAACGCCACGAGTTGTCAGGTCATCTATCATAACGCCGATATAACTGTCTGAACGTGTGAAATGGACGGGACCCCTATCAAATGCCAACAAAGCAGCATTTAAACCCGCAACCAATCCTTGGGCCGCGGCTTCTTCGTAACCTGTTGTTCCATTGATTTGCCCGGCAAGGAAAAGTCCAGGCACCTCTGGAAGTGCCAATGATGACGTCAGTACACGCGGATCGACGTAGTCATATTCAATTGCGTACCCAGGTTGAAGAATCTCTGCGTTTTCTAGGCCCCTAATCGACCGAACATATTCCAATTGAACATCTTCGGGCAAAGAGGTGGAGATTCCGTTGGGATAGATTGTGTGGTCATTCACACCCTCGGGCTCAAGGAAAATTTGATGAGAGTCCTTGTCTGCAAACCTAACAATCTTGTCTTCTATAGATGGACAATACCGAGGACCAATCCCGTCAATGTGGCCACCATACATCGCTGATCGCGACAGGTTTTGCTCGATAATCTCATGCGTTCGTGAGTTGGTATGTGTTATGCCGCAGGAAATCTGAGGCGCTTGGACAGTCTTAGATAAAAATGAGAATAACGTCGGAACGTCATCACCGTCCTGACGCTCTAGACCAGACCAATCAATGGTGCGGCCATCAAGCCGCGGGGGCGTTCCAGTCTTGAGCCGACCTAATGGAAGTTCGAAGCTATCCAGTCTCTCGGCCAGTTTAACCGATGGTCTATCACCCATTCGGCCACCAGGTCTAGAAACATCACCTATATGAATGATTCCCCGCAGGAACGTACCCGAGGTCAAGATCACTGCAGCGGCGCTTAATTCGGACTCATCCGAGAGCTTTATGCCGACAACCTTGTTGCCAGACATCAGAAAGTCAACGACTTCACCAATAACTACGGTGAGGTTCTGTTGTGCTTGTGTTTCTTTCTGCATTGCAGATCGGTACAAAGCTCGGTCTGCTTGTGTTCTGGGCCCTTGCACCGCTGGGCCTTTTCGGCGATTCAGCAAACGAAACTGAATTCCTGCCGCATCGGCGACCCGGCCCATGACGCCATCCAACGCGTCGATTTCTCGAACAAGATGCCCTTTACCTAGACCTCCAATAGCTGGGTTGCAGGACATGACGCCAATATCTGACGCAGAAAGGGTCACCAGTGCAGTGTTGGCACCCATCCGTGCCGCAGCATGAGCAGCCTCGGTTCCTGCGTGGCCTGCACCAATAACTACAACATCGAAATCTGAATGTTTCACGTGAAACACTCCTTACTTACCCAGGCAAAAACTTGAAAAGATCTCGTCCAACAAATCTTCCACGCCTATTCTGCCAACCAACGCCTCGAGCGCCCGAATTGAACTGCGCAACTCCTCAGCCACGATATCATACATGTCGGGGCCTGATTCAAGAAACGACATCGCAGCGATCAAGGAGGTCTGAGCATTTACCAGCGCAACACGATGCCGTTCCCGTGTTGCAATACCAGAACTAGTGGTTCGTTGACCAAGTACCCCCGATATATCGGATACTAGTCTATCCACGCCCTGACCTGTTATCCCCGATACTCCACCATCTGATACACTGCGAAGATCAGATTTCGGCAACACATGGATATCCCCCTTTTGCATAGAGATACCCAATAATTCGGGATCTTCGGCAAGGAAAACTCTAAGATCAGCTGTTTCCGCCCGTTTCCTGGCAAGCTCGATTCCCAGATTTTCAACGTGATCCTCAGTCTCGCGAAGGCCCGCTGTATCCAGCAAGGTAACCGGAAGCCCATCCAAGTCCATCCTTACTTCAATGACGTCTCGGGTAGTTCCGGCGTATTCGGAAGTGATTGCCGCTTCACGCCCTGCCAATGCGTTAAGCAAAGTCGACTTACCTGCATTTGGAAGACCTACTATAGCCACTTCAAAACCAGATCTGATGCGTTCAGCAATCCGGACACCTTCGGCTTGATACTGCAAGTCCGTAACAACACCCGAGATCAAAGAGCGGACCTCAGGAGTTACATCTGTTGGAACCTCTTCGTCGGCAAAATCGATCACGGCCTCCAACAATGAGGCCGCTCTGATCAAATCACGACGCCATCTTTCCGCAAGCGTTCCTAGTCCACCTGCAAGTATTACCTGCGCCTGCTTGCGCTGCGCTTCTGTTTCCGCATCTATGAGATCGGCCAACCCCTCGACCTGGGTCAGATCCATCTTACCATTCTCAAGCGCGCGGCGGGTGAATTCTCCGGGTTCTGCCAGGCGCAGACCGTTCGTATCCGACAGGCAACGCATGACGGCATTCACCGCGGCTGTACTGCCATGTATTTGTAGCTCTGCCACGTCCTCGCCAGTGAAACTGGCTGGTGCCTGAAATGTCAAAACCAGCCCATCATCCAGACGTGACCCATCTGGTGTCCGCAAGGTCCGCAACTTCATCCCGCGCGGCTGTAAATCCCCACCCGTCAAATCTGCCGCTGCAGAATGCGCCATGGGCCCCGAGAGGCGGATCACCGCCACCCCGGCTTTGCCTTGCGCGCTGGCCAAGGCGAATATCGTATCCATTCGAAGGCCTCGCGTTGGTTAAGACCTGTGTCAGGTATTCATTGAATCGAAGAACTCGCCATTCGTCTTCGTCTGTTTCAACTTGGACAGCAGGAATTCGATCGCGTCGGTCGTGCCCATCGGGTTGAGGATTCGGCGCAGAACAAATGTCTTGGCCAGATCGCCCTTGTCGACCAGCAAGTCCTCTTTCCGGGTCCCGGATTTGAGGATGTCGATGGCTGGGAACACGCGCTTGTCGGCGATCTTGCGATCCAGCACGATTTCCGAGTTACCGGTGCCTTTGAATTCTTCAAAGATCACCTCGTCCATCCGGCTGCCGGTGTCGATCAGCGCTGTGGCGATGATGGTCAGCGAACCGCCCTCTTCGATGTTCCGGGCCGCACCAAAGAACCGCTTGGGTCGTTGCAGAGCATTCGCATCCACACCACCGGTCAGAACCTTACCCGAAGATGGGACCACAGTGTTAAACGCCCTACCAAGTCTTGTGATCGAATCGAGCAGAATAACAACATCTCGTTTATGCTCGACCAATCGCTTGGCCTTTTCGATCACCATTTCCGACACGGCCACGTGGCGCGTTGCAGGTTCATCAAAGGTCGAAGACACGACCTCACCCTTCACCGAACGCTGCATGTCCGTCACCTCTTCGGGGCGTTCGTCGATCAGCAGGACGATCAGATAGCACTCGGGGTGGTTCTGTTCGATCGAATGCGCGATGTTCTGCAGGATCACCGTCTTACCCGTCCGCGGAGGCGCCACGATCAGTGACCGCTGGCCTTTCCCAATGGGCGACACGAGGTCGATCACACGGGCCGATTTATCCTTGATGGTGGGGTCCTCGATCTCCATCTTCAGGCGCTCATCCGGGTACAGAGGCGTCAGGTTGTCGAACAGAATTTTATGCTTGGCCTTTTCGGGCTCTTCAAAGTTGATCTTGGTCACTTTGATCAGCGCGAAATAACGTTCATTGTCATCCGGCGCTTTGATTTCACCTTCGACGGTGTCGCCAGTGCGCAGCGAATGCTGGCGGATCATATCAGGCGACACATAGATGTCATCCGGACCCGGCAGATAGTTCGCCTCGGGCGAACGCAGGAAACCAAAGCCGTCTTGCAGCACTTCCAGAACGCCGTCGCCGCCCACGGTCCAGCCCTCGTCCGCGCGTTCACGCAGGATCTGGAACATCATCTCGCCCTTACGCATGGTCGAGGCGTTTTCGATCTCCAGCTCTTCGGCCATGGCCAGAAGGTCTTTGGGGCTTTTGGCTTTCAGATCGGCCAAATTCAGAGATTCATTGGACATGATACAAACCTTCACCGCTGACTGTGCGGCACGAAGTGGAATTTCAGTACGGAAGATACGCCGCCCGGACGGGCGTGTTGTGCGTTACATACGCATCCCGGTGGTCCGAGTCAAATGCTCGCTCAGAACTTCAGAACGACCGCCAGAACGATGATCACCATCAAAACGGTCGGAACCTCGTTCATCATGCGATACTGCCGCCCAGTGAGCTTATTTCGCCCCTCTATGAAGTCCTTGCGTCGCGCCATCAGCCAATGATGGAACCAGGTCATCCCGATCACCGCAGCCCCCTTGGCCCAGGGCCAGGCCCAGTCCCAGCCAACAATGCCGGGTGTAAGGACCATGATCAGCCCGCAGACCCACGCCACGATCATCGCCGGACGCATGATCACGCGCAGCAGCTTCTCTTCCATTTCAAAGAAGATCTCCTGCGCTCCGTCTACGGCTTGCGCCTTTTCTACGTGATAGACGAACAAACGGGGCAGGTAGAACAAGCCTGCCATCCAAGAGATCACAGCCATAATATGGACTGACTTCACCCACGGGTAGATTGCGAAAAGGAGGTCGGTCATGCTGGCTCCGAGGGTTGCTCGAAACCCTCCCTAATAAAAAAATAAGAAAAGAAAAAGGAAGATGGTTTTGTAGGGTGAACAATTTCCGTGGATTACTTTTTTACACAAGTGTTTTCCCCAGGTGGATAGAATCCAGCTTGAACAAAACGATTCTGTTGAAGAAAAAAATTATTTATAAAAAACAGTGTTTTAAATAATAATTGAATGTGTACTTCTGGGGATAACTCTTTGGGTAATTAAGGAAATTCGGGTTATACCATTCGACAGACTTATCCTTGTCCCGGATGGACAGGATTTGGGCGAATCGGGGAAGTTTCAGTCGAAAACACCGGGCTTGCGTGTCAACCTGAAAACCATACAAACCATCCTAGAACGCTCAACGATTTGCACACGGGGTTTTCCACATGTCTGTCCCCATCATCCTGGCCTCGGGGTCATCTATTCGCGCGCAGCTTTTGCAGAACGCAGGCGTGCCGTTTACCGTCCAAGTCGCGCGCGTGGACGAAGAGACGATGAAACGCGCCTTGCTGGCCGAGGGTGCCAGCCCGCGCGAAATTGCCGATGCGCTGGCCGAGATGAAGGCGCGCAAGGTCAGTGACAAGAGCCCCGGCGCGATGGTGCTGGGCTGTGACCAAGTGCTGGATTTCGACGGTCAGCTTTTGTCCAAGCCCAAAACGGCCGAAGATGCTTTTGCGCAGCTTAAGGCGATGCGGGGCAAGCGGCACATGTTGTTATCTGCTGCTGTAATCTATCAAGACGGCGAGCCGATCTGGAGGCATGTGGGTCAGGTTCGCCTGCGGATGCGGATGAGCTCGGATGCGTATCTGCGTGACTATATCGACCGCAACTGGGAGAGTATCCGCCATGCGGTCGGGGCCTATAAGCTTGAAGAAGAGGGCGCGCGCTTATTCGCCACCATTGACGGAGATTATTTTAACGTTTTGGGTATGCCTCTATTAGAGCTGCTGAACTACCTGGCTGTCAAAGGGGTGATTGATCAATGAGCAAGACAAAAATTCCTTTGGCTGGGGTGATTGGTCATCCGGTCGCGCATTCGAAGTCGCCTCAGTTACATGGACATTGGCTAAAGACATATGGGCTGCCGGGTCACTACGTGCCGATGGATGTGGCCCCGGAAGATTTGCAGGATGTGTTGCGCGCATTGCCCAAGGCTGGGTTCGTGGGGACAAATGTCACTGTCCCGCATAAAGAAGCTGCGCTGCGACTGGCCGACGAGGTTTCGGACCGGGCACGCAAGATCGGCGCGGCAAATACGCTGGTGTTCCAGAAAGATGGCCGAATTCACGCCGACAATACCGATGGCTACGGGTTTCTTGAGAACCTGCGCAGCGGTGCGCCGGATTGGTCCCCGTCGGGCGGACCTGCGGTTGTGTTCGGGGCTGGCGGTGCCGCGCGGGCGGTGCTTCAGGCTTTGGTTGACGCAGAGGTGCCCGAGATTTTGCTGACCAACCGTACCCGTGAACGGGCCGAGATATTGCGCGATGAATTTGGACCCAGCATCAAGGTTGTCGATTGGGTTCAGGCTGGAAATGTAATCGAGGATGCGGAATTGGTAGTCAACACCAGTTCTTTGGGGATGCAAGGTCAGCCCGAACTGCGTGTGCCGCTGGACGGGTTGCAGCCCGGTGCGGTTGTGACGGATTTGGTTTATGCACCGCTGAAAACGCATTTATTAAAAACCGCCGAAGAGGTCGGCTGCACCACTGTCGATGGCCTAGGCATGTTGCTGCATCAGGCGGTGCCGGGTTTCGAAAGCTGGTTCGGCGTCCGCCCCGAGGTCAATTTGGACCTGCGCGCGGCTGTTTTGTCATGAGTTTCGCGCTGGGCCTGACAGGCTCGATCGGAATGGGCAAAAGCACGACGGCGCAGATGTTTGTCGATGAAGGCTGCGCGCTGTGGGATGCGGATGCGGCCGTACATAGACTCTATTCAAGGGGTGGAGCTGCCGTTGACCCAATGCACGCAGCTTTCCCGACCGCAATCGTTCACGGCGCAGTCAGCCGGGAGGCGTTGAAACAAATCATCGGAAATGACCCGGCTGCGCTGAAAAAGATCGAAGGCATAGTGCACCCTTTGGTCGCTGCAGACCGTGCGTCGTTTCGGGCGAACGCCACGGCGGATATTCTGGTTTTCGACATTCCCTTGCTGTTCGAAACCGGTGGAGACGCTGCGATGGATGCCGTCGCCTGTGTGTCGATCCCAGCCGATGAACAAAAGCGTCGCGTGATGGCGCGCGGTACGATGACCGAGGCGCAGTTTGAACAGATCCGTGCCAAACAGATGCCCAATGAAGAAAAATGCGCTCGGTCGGACTATGTGATCGAGACGGACAGTCTGGACCACGCCCGCGCGCAGGTGCAGGATGTGGTCAGGCAGATACGGGCGGGGCTGGCAGATGCGTGAAATTGTACTGGATACCGAAACCACGGGCTTTGACCCAGAAAGCGGCGACCGGATCGTCGAGATCGGCGCGGTTGAGCTGTGGAACCACATGGCCACGGGCGAGACCTATCATGTCTATATCAACCCCGAACGCGGGATGCCCGAAGAGGCCTTTGGCGTGCATGGTATCGGCCCCGACCTGCTGGATAACCCGCGCCCGCCGGAAAAGGGCGAGGTCACGCTGAAGGATAAGCCGGTTTTCGCAAAGGTCGGTCAGGGGTTTCTGGATTTCGTGCGGGATTCGCGTTTGGTGATCCACAACGCCTCGTTCGACATGAAATTCCTGAACGCCGAACTCAAATGGATGGGTTTGCCGACCCTGCCTATGGCACAGGCACTGGATACTCTGGCCATGGCGCGCAAGAAATTCCCCGGCTCGCCCGCGACTCTGGACGCGCTGTGCCGGCGGTTTAATATCGACAATTCGAACCGAACGCTGCACGGCGCGCTTTTGGATTCAGAGATCCTGGCCGAGGTTTATCTTGAACTTATCGGCGGACGACAGCCGGATTTTGGTCTGTCGACTTCGGTGGCGGCAACAGCAGCCGGGGGTGAGGAATGGCGGCCTACAGCCCGTCCGACGCCGTTGGCCTCAAGGATCACGGAAGAAGAGCGCGCGGCGCATGAAGGTTTTGTTGAAAAACTGGGCGAAAACGCCCTGTGGACCCGCGCCTGAAGGTGTCCCCGGCGCGGGTCAGATTGTTTAGGCTTCTGCTTTCTGCGCCTCGGCCTGACGGCGCATCAGCTCATTCCGGTACAAAGCTACAAAGTCGATATTGTCCAGATTGACCGGCGGATATCCACCGTCGCGTGTTACGTCGCTGACAATACGGCGCAGGAACGGGAACAGCATCCGGGGACATTCGATCATCAGGAAGGGGTGCAGCTGATCCTCGGCCACGCCTTCCACATGGAACAGACCACAATAGTCGATCTCGCACAGGAACAGGACGTCTTCCATCCCCTTGGCTTTGGACTTGAGGTTCAGCTTGACCGAGACCTCATACTGATGCTCGACCTGACGCTTTTTAGCGTCAAGATTGACCTGAACAGAAATCTCGGGCTGCACGTCGCCCGACACACCCTTTTGGGCCATCACGTTTTCAAAAGACAGATCACGAATGAATTGTCCCAGAACGCGCATTTGAATCTGAGGTGCAGCCGGTGCGGCTGCGGTGTTTTCTTTGGCGTCTTCTTCGGCCATGGGTCTACTCCGAAACTAAAATCCGCCATTGCTTAGCAAGTTGGGCGCGGCACCTCAATGCAGGTCACGGGCCATCCACCCATTTCGATGGTTTTGATGGGTCACGACGGGGTTGAACTTCGGTGTATTCCCCATCAATCACGTCATCACCCGATGGGTCGGGGCCACCGCGAAACTGCGCGCCTGTGCCCATCTGAAATTGAGTGATCTGTACTTTTGATTTCAGATATCGAAATACAGCGACGCGAACCCCCGGAATAAGAAGGGCAAATCCGACCGCGTCGGTGAAAAAACCTGGCGTCAGTAACAGTACACCGGACAGCAGGATCATCGCTCCGTGGGCCAATGGCTCGGTCGGATCGTCAAGGTCAGCAAAGGAACGCTGCAGATTTGCCAGCGCCATGCGACCTTGTGTCCTGACCAAAGCAGTACCCATAACAGCCGTCACAACGACAATTGCAAGCGTGGGCCACAGGCCGATCAGACCCCCGACCTGAATGAACAGGGCGATTTCGATGATCGGAACCAGCAAAAATGCCAGAAACAGATACATAAGCGTTATCCTTTACTACAGGTCGGGCAGTAGACTTGTCCCGAACTGTCACCTACATAGTGGCATGAGGCCGCGTATACAAAGCTGCGGTCTGATAAAGAGGATGAAATGAACGAACCGATGATCCAGTTGCTGGTCCTGGCCGGAATTGCCGTTTTCCTGATCCTACGCCTCAAAAGCGTGCTGGGGACGCGTGAGGGTTTTGAGAAGCCCCCCGTTCAACAGCAGCCGGAAGCGCATAAATCGCGCCGAGACTTCGAGGTGATCGAAGGTGGCCCGGATCACGACATTACCGACCACGTCGCCGAAGACAGCGAGCAGGCCCAATCCCTGGCCGCGATGAAAAGGATTGAGCCCGGCTTTTCTGTCAGCGAATTCGTCCAAGGCGCCCGCGGTGCTTATGAGATGATCGTCATGGGGTTCGAAAAGGGCAACCTGGATGAAATCCAGCCCTTCTTGTCCGAAGAAGTGTTTGACACATTTGTTTCGGTGGTCGCCTCTCGCGAAGATCAGGGTCTGACCATCGAGGCCGAGTTTATCGGTGTGCGGGAAACCGCCCTAGCTGATGTGAAGTTCGACAAGGACACTAACGAGGCCGAAATCACAATGCGCTTTGTGGGTGAACTGACCTCGGTCGTGCGGGATCGCGGTGGGGATATCATCGAAGGCAACCCCAACACCGTCAAACGCCAAAAGGACAGCTGGACCTTTGCCCGCGTCATGGGCTCGGACGATCCTAACTGGCTGCTTGTTGCCACGGACGCATGATTGCTGCGCTTCGGTCGCTTTTGCTGGGGGCTGTGATGGCAACCTCTGCCAGCGCCGAGGCGACGCGTTCCATTCTGTCATTTGACGATCTTGATGGCTGGGCCGCCGATGACCACGGTGCGGCCCTTTCAGTTTTCTTGAACACATGTGGTGATCTGGAAGATCCGGACTGGCGCGCCCTGTGTGCTGTCGCCCGCACCTACCAGGCGGATGCTGCACGTTCCTTTTTTGAACTGTTCTTTCGCCCCGTTCTGGTCGAGGACGGCGATGATGCCCTGTTCACGGGGTATTTTGAACCCGAGCTGCATGGCTCTCGCACGCGGACGGAACGGTACAAATACCCGATCTACAAAATGCCCCCCGAGGCACGGGCCGACGGACCTTGGTTGAGCCGCCGCGATATTCTGACAGGCGAGGCTATGAACGGCCGCGGGCTTGAGATCGCATGGGTCGATGACCCGGTCGAGTTGTTTTTTTTGCAGATTCAAGGCTCGGGGCGTATTCGCCTGCCTGATGGCGGTGGATTGCGCGTGGGCTATGGCGGGGCGAACGGCCATCCGTATCGTTCGATCGGGAAAGAGCTGATCCGACAAGGTGCATTGGCTGCGCATCAGGTCAGTGCGCAGATGATCAAATCCTGGGTACGCAAAAACCCCGAGGCTGGTGCCGAACTGCTGTTTCACAACCCCTCTTACGTGTTTTTCCGAGAGGTCACGCGCGTGGCACCCGAGTTTGGGCCGTTGGGCGCAATGAATCGGTCTGTCACGACCATGCGCAGTATTGCCGCTGATCCGGCCTATACTCCGCTGGGCGCACCGGTCTGGGTCGAAAAGGACGGCAAAGATCCTTTGCGCCGCTTGATGATTGCACAGGACACCGGGGCTGCAATCAAAGGCGCGCAGCGGGCAGATATCTTCTTTGGAACCGGGGACGAGGCTGGCCGCGCTGCTGGTCGTCTTAAGGATTCGGGGCGCATGGTCGTTTTGCTGCCAATCCAGCGCGCCTATGCGCTGTTGCCGGATGCATTCTGATGACCCGGCGCAAACTGACCGAGGACGAGATCGAGCTATGGCGCAAAGTTGCCAAACAAGCTGAACGGATGCATCCCGAGTTGCCACAATCCGTACATCCGACCCAACTGCCCAAGCCCAAGCCGACCAAAACGCCCAAAGCGCGGGTCGACCCGTTCGAGCTTGGCCAAACAGCGCCAGCCAAGCCATCGCGAAATTCGCTGCAGCCCTCTGTCACGGATCGGCTGCGGGCTAGCCCGGTGCAGATGGACGCCAAGGCATTTGGCCGCATGAAGCGGGGCAAGATCAAGCCAGAGGGCAAGCTGGACCTTCATGGAATGCGCATGGACACGGCCCATCCTGCCCTTGTCCGATTTGTGCTGACCGCGCAGGCACAGGGCAAACGGCTGGTTCTGGTGGTGACCGGTAAAGGCAAGGATCGGGATGAACCCGGTCCCATTCCCACCCCGCGCGGCGTTCTACGCAATCAAGTGCCGCATTGGCTGTCGATCCCGCCGCTGGCGCAGGCGGTTTTGCAGGTTACTCCTGCGCATATCAGTCATGGCGGTGATGGCGCGTATTACGTCTATCTGCGACGCACGCGCTAAAACCAGCGAACAGCGCGTGTAATTCCGATCCAGACCAACGCGCTAACGGCAATAAAGAAAACACCGATCCATAAGAACTGATTGTCCAGTGCCATACCTTGGTCAATCAGAACTCCTGTCAAACCGGGACCGATTGCTGAACCCAATACCATGACCGCCGTGGCCATCGCCTTGATCGCACCAATATGGCGGGTTCCATAAAACTCGGCCCAAAAAGCGCTGGGCAGGGTACTGTTTGCCCCGACGGTCAGGGCCAGAAAGATCAATGCCAGTGCCGCTCCTCCCAGTGTATCTGTGGCCGAGACGATCATGAAACCAATTGCCATAGGTAATTGGTAAAACGGCATAATCCGCGCAGTGCCCCATTTGTCCAAAGCCCAACCCGCTGCAAACATCGAAAGCAGCGAAACCCCGGTATAGACCGGAAACAGGGCCACCAGTTCAATATGTTGCCAGTCTTTGATTTCAGCCAGGTGCACTTGATGAAAGAAGAACGCAGTGATGAAGGCGGATGGTCCCAGTGTTGCAGGGGTCATGAACCAGAAAAGCGGGTTCAGGAGTGCTTGCCTCCGGGTCCAGTGGCGCCCTTGCATACCGACAGAGGAATATTCGGTGGCAAGGCTTTGCGGGGTTCGTTCTTTCCGCAGCAGAAGCAGTAGGACCGGGATTCCCAAAACCACTACTCCGGCGGACATCACCCAAAGCACTCGCCAGTCTAAAAACACCATCGCGGCCACAAAGATCACTGGCAGCAATGCTTCGCCCACTGCGAACCCGACCGAGGCGATTGACAACGCCTTGCCCCGCGTCGCGGTGAACCAGCGCGCCATTGCGACCATGGCCAGATGGATGCTCAAGCCTTGACCAAACAAACGCAGCAAAAAAATTATGACCGGCAACAGGAACAACAGGCTATTGAGCGCCATGGCCAACGCCGCCAGCGCCAAACCGCCCAGAACTGCAGGCCCCAGCACACGCACACGGAAGATATCCGTCAAACCTCCGGCCCAGATCATGACGACAGCGGAAACTGTGGTGCCCAGCGAATACAACCCACCCCACGCTCCATGGCTCAGCCCATAGGCGGTACGAATCTCGCCCGAAAAAACCGAAATGAAAAAGGTCTGACCGAAACTGGACAGGAATGTCAGCACCACTCCCGCACCCAACCACGCCCCGTTGTCACGTAGAAACCGGGCAGCCTGAAACTGCGTCACGGAGAGCTGACCTGCGCTTGTCCTGTTTCGGTCAGAACGATCTCGGTCGCGCCGGTCGGGTTGCGGACGCTTGCTGGGGCAATCACGTCGATGCCCCGCTGTTCGGTGCCAAATGTATTGCTGACCCGGCGGGCCGACCCGATGATCGCAAGCAATGCAGGCGAGGTTGCAGCCACGAAATGCGAGGATTCTGCGTCGTCATTAAAGGCCGTCGTGTCCAGAATGCTGATCTTGTACTCGGCCAGCGCGTCGGTCGAGCTGATATTACCCAGCCGTTCGCCCTTGGTGGTGCCGCGCAGCCGGGCCGAGATGCTCAGCAGCTTGTCCTTTTGTGAAACGATGACGATGAAGGGGTCAGGCGGGGTCTTGATGACGTCCATCTGGGACCGGAACAGATCCACATCCAGATCCGGCGCGATCAGAACAACCCCCTCGATGTTGCGCTTGGACCATCCGGGTTCGCGCAGCTCGGCCTGTCGCATCATCTCCATCGTCAGGGCGGTGCCCATGGAATGCGCCACCAGAACAACGCGTTTGACACCCATGGATTTCAGGTGGCGGACGGTTTTTTCCAGCCCGTCGCGGGCAAACAGCATACTGTCCAGATCATAGGCATAGCCATATCCCGTGGCCTGACTGGGCCAGGAATAGACCATTGTCGCGCCGGGGATGTTCAGATCGTGACTAAGCTGAGCGGCACGAAAGGCGGTTTCTGCCTGGGTGGTGTTGTACCCATGAATAAATATCGACACCTCATCTGCGCCTTTGAGGCGTGATTTCATGTCTTTGGGCCCTTGCAATTCCTCGACCCCGGCCATGACAAACTGTTTTTCAGGGTTTGGATTGGCGTAAGAAAAATCCAGCGTTCCCGGCGTGTGGTTGGGCGGGATAGAGACCGTCATTTCCAGAAATTGCAGTGTCTCACCGCGTTTGAACCCATATGATCCATCCACTTCACGCGCGCGGGTGGTGGTGGCAAAAATGGTCTCGGCCGTGCCGACGCTCAGCGCAGATGGCACAGTTTTGGACACGGTGCGATCCACGCAGGCGGTCAGAGACGTCGCGGTCAGTATAATCAGAAGGTAACGCAGCACGGGGAACGGCCCTTTAGAGGTTTGGCCCTAGGCTAACGCATTCCCGCCCCACGTCCAGCGAGGCAGGTTGGCACAGGCAGCAAAAATCAGCCGGGTGCGTTACAAAACGTAACGGCTGAGATCGGTGGATTTGGTCAATTCGCCCAGATTGTCATCCACGAACTGTGCATTCACAGTGATTTCCACTCCGGCCTGATCGGGTGCTGTGAACGAGAGTTCCTCGAACACGCGTTCCATCACCGTATAAAGCCGTCGCGCGCCGATGTTTTCGACGCTTTGGTTCACATCCGCCGCGATCTTGGCGAGCGCCGCGATGCCGTCATCGGTGAAACTGACAGTCACCTCTTCGGTGCCCATCAGCGCGGTGTACTGGCGGGTCAGGGCATTGTCGGTCTCGGTCAGGATACGCACGAAATCCTCTTCGGTGAGCGCGCGCAGTTCAACCCGGATCGGCAGACGCCCCTGCAATTCCGGAAGCAGGTCCGAGGGCTTGGCGATGTGGAACGCGCCTGAGGCGATGAACAGGATATGGTCGGTTTTCACCAGGCCATGTTTGGTGGATACGGTGGTGCCCTCGATCAGCGGCAGCAGGTCGCGCTGCACCCCCTCGCGGCTGACATCGCCACCGCGCGCATCCGAGCGGGCGCAGACCTTGTCGATCTCATCCAGAAAGACGATGCCGTTCTGTTCGACTGACTCCAAGGCCACACGGTTGACGGTTTCGTCATCCAGCAGCTTGTCGGCCTCTTCCCCGATCAGCGCGTCATAGCTTTCGGCCACGGTCATGCGTTTTTTGACGGTGCGCCCGCCGAACGCCTTGCCGAATATTTCGCCCAGATTCATCATCCCCATCTGGCTGCCGGGCTGACCGGGCAGGTCAAACATCGGCATCGGGTTTGAACTGTCGGCCAGCTCCAGCTCGATCACCGTGCCATCCAGCTCTCCGGCCTTTAGTTTTTTGCGGAACATCTCGCGCGTGCCTTCGCGGGCGTCTTCCCCGGCGATGGCTTCGATTACTCGGTCTTCGGCGGCTTGATAGGCGCTCGCTTTCACATCCTCGCGCATATACTCGCGTGTCTGGATGATCGCCGCATCGGCCAGATCGCGGATGATCTGTTCGACGTCGCGGCCGACGTAACCCACTTCGGTGAACTTTGTGGCCTCAACCTTGATAAAGGGGGCGCGAGCCAGCTTCGCCAGACGGCGGCTGATCTCGGTCTTGCCGACGCCGGTGGGTCCGATCATCAGGATGTTCTTGGGATAAACCTCGTCCCGGATGTCATCGGCCAGTTGTTTGCGCCGCCAGCGGTTGCGCAGCGCCACAGCGACCGCGCGTTTGGCATCCTTCTGACCGATAATGAAACGGTCCAGTTCCGAGACAATCTCGCGCGGGGTCAGGTCGGTCACGGGTGCAGTCCTTTCGATCAGCGGTTTGGCTTACGTAGTCACCGCACAGGTGAAAACAACAGCGGCAGCGTTGGTTAGCAACGCCCCATCGTGTTTGCAATTGCTTTCCATAGGTGAAACGCGCCCATTCTGTTACGGTGGCCTGAAGGTCAGGAGCTTGAAAATGACGAAAATTGCCAAGATCACCCTGCTGTTTGTGGTGTTTGTGGACTTGCTGGGTCAGGGTCTGGTCTTTCCGATCATCAACTCGCTGATCATGGAGACGTCGTCCAGTTTTCTGCCCGAAAGTACACCGATGGGACGGCGGCATTTCTACTACGGTTTGGTGATCGGGTGCTTCTTTCTGTCGTGGTTTCTTGGGGTGGTTTATGTGTCCAAGGTCTCGGACTCGATCGGACGCAAGAACGCGCTACTGGTTTGTCTGGGTGGGGCGCTCGTGGGCTATGCGCTGACGATCGCCTCACTTTACCTCAACAGCCTGCTGCTGTTGATCATTGGGCGGTCAATCACTGGGTTCACAGCCGGAAACCAACCCATCGCACAGGCGGCGATGATTGATGGCAGCACGGATGCCGCCGACCGGGATCGTAACATGGGGTACATCGTCACCGGCGTCAGCTTTGGCCTGGTCGGAGGGCCCATCATCGGTGCCGTTCTGTCCGACGCCACTTTGCTGGGCAGCTATGCCACGCTCAAGATGCCGTTCTACGGCGCGTTTGTTCTGGTGCTGATCGCCATCTTTATGGTGATGACCTTTTTCAAAGACACAAGGACCGAGCGGACTGCTTTCGTGTTTCGCCCCCGCGATATTACCGACAGCCTGATTGCGGTGCGCGGGCATCCGATGGTCTTGAAGATCCTGCCAGTCTATTCCTTCTTCATGATCGCCAACGTCACCTTCTACGTGTTCGTCGACAATTATCTGACCAGTCGCTTTGGCTATGGCGTCATCGGAGGGAGCATGGCCATGGTCGTCATCGGCTTTGCCCTGGCCTTTTCCAGCACCTTTCTGGTGAAACCAGCACAACAAAGGTTCAGCAAGCATCAGATCATTTATGTCTCGCTGATCACAATGGTGATCTGTGGCTTTGGTTTCGCCTTTAGCCCCAGCGGTGTTCTCAGTTACGTGCCGGTGTTCTTTTTCTATTTCTTCTTCGGGGTATCTTATCCGACTTTACTGGGCTTATTTTCAGCAAGTGTCAGCGAAACCGATCAGGGCTGGGTCATGGGCGTGACAACAGCCGTCTTCTGCCTGGCTGGAGGGATCATGTCCCTGATTGGCGGCGGATTGATGAGCATCGATATCCGCGTGCCCTACTATATCGTCATCGTCGCGGCGATACTGGGCCTGATCGGCATGCACCGCCGCTGGAAAGGGAAAGAGATCAAAGCGTTATTGGCCTGAGATTTCCTCGACCGTCAGATTGCCGTTGGTGTAGACGCAGATATCGGCGGCAATAGCCATTGCCTCGCGCGCCACGGTTTCGGCGGTTTTGTCACTGTCCATCATCGCGCGGGCGGCGGCCAATGCGAAATTGCCACCCGACCCGATGGCGGCGACGTTGTGTTCGGGCTCTAGCACGTCCCCTGCCCCGGTGATCACCAAAAGGTCTTTGCCGTCGGTGACGATCAGCATCGCCTCAAGCTTTTGAAGGTACTTGTCGGTGCGCCAGTCTTTCGCCAGCTCGACCGAGGCCCGGGCCAGTTGGCCCGGCGTTGCCTCAAGCTTGGCTTCCAACCGTTCCAGCAAAGTGAAGGCGTCGGCTGTTGATCCGGCGAAACCTGCGACGACCTCGAACCCACCGGGGGACAGGCGGCGCACCTTGCGGGCAGTGCCTTTGATCACCGTCTGGCCCAGACTGACCTGCCCATCCCCGGCAATCACCACTTGGCCGCCTTTCTTGACGCCAATAATTGTCGTGCCATGCCAACCGGGAAAATCGCTGTTTGCCATAGGGGCCTCCGTTTTCAACTGGCATCCTATATGGGCCGGGCGTGCGTTCAGCGCAACAGTTCTCAAACTGCTCAAAAGATATGCATTGAGTGCAATTCGGGGTTACCAGACTAGCAATTGTGAGACTCGGGCTTTGATCCTACATGAGCCTCACAACCGACGAAGGGTCGGCTGTTTCAGTTACAAGGAATGCGCAAATGGCAACCACCGCAAATATCCATGCGCCGCTCGGAGCAGCTACCATCCTGCATGTAGTGGACGCGTTCTTCGGAACCTATGAAAAGGCACTGGCGTGGAATGAATCCCGCAAGACACGCAAGCTGTTGTGGGAACTCTCCGACACCCAGCTGGACGATGTCGGTCTGTGCCGTGCGGATATCGAAAAATTCTGATCCGCAATCAGGATACCCGCTTAGACAAGCCGCTCGAAGCCGAGCGGCTTTTTCTTTGTCAGGACAGTTTGTATTGGCCGTCCATGTCAGGCAGGAATGCCTCGATCACGGCGGTGGCCACAACATGACGCCCCGCGTCCGGGTCAACGACATCAAGCCCACCTTGAACCGCACGAACCTGCGCCCGACCGCGTGGCAAATCAGCAGCCACCTGATCACAGTCCACAGCTGACGGCTGTTGTACCCCGATCGTCACCTGAACCCTCATCGCTGTGTGATCCACACCAAGCTTGGAAAAAAGCGTGATCGAGGAATGGTGCAGCGCATCCTGCACCGCGCGTCTTGCGGCCTTTGTGTAATCCTGCCCGTACAGGTCATTTCCAGTGCCCATCTCAAGGATAATTCGCTTTTCGCTCATCAAACGGCCTCCATATCAAACGAGACTATGATTGCGGCATTGGCGATAACGGTGTGACCTTGCGCATCAGGCTTTTCTATATCCAATCCCCCTTGATTGACCTGGATCGAAGGTCGCCCATAGGGAAAAACGGCCTTTAACGCCTCGACATCCACCTTATCCGGTTGGACTACGCCGATTTCGGCATCAATGATCATGGCCTCTTTCGGAAAGCCGAACAGCTCTGCCATATTCACCGAGTTGTGCCACAAGGCATCCTTGATCGCGCGCAGCGCAGCCTCGGTATAGTCTTGGCGGCGCAAGGACGTTCCCATGCCAAATTCAACAAGAACACGTGTTTTAGCCATTTGATCCTCGGTCACAAAAAAGGCGCCCCTAGTGGGACGCCTCTTATTTCGGTTGATCCAATGGATCAGATGGACTCTTCGATCCAGCTTTGCAGCGCGGCTTTGGGTGCCGCGCCTGCGCGGTTCGAAACAACCTGACCGTCCTTGAAGATGAACAGCGCGGGAATACCGCGTACACCCATCGCTGCAGCGGCGTTCGGGTTGCTGTCCACGTCTACCTTGGCAATTTTCACCTTGCCGCCATACTCGGTCGCCAGCTCTTCCAGAGCGGGGCCGATTTGCTTACAGGGGCCACACCATTCTGCCCAGAAATCGACAACAACAGGGATGTCGGAATTCTTGACTTCGGCGTCAAAGGTATCGTCGGTTACGGCTACGGTCGACATATTCTGTCTCCTGAATGGGGAATGCTTGGCTTCAGAACCTAGGCACGGGGTATCCCGAGGTCAAGGTATCTGGGCGCGGGTCAGTGCTTGGGTCACAAGTTCGTGTGGCAACCACATCAACTGCGCGGTGCGGGTCCAAAGGATGGCGGTTTTCACTTTTCGGTCGGGATAGATTTGGGCCATCGCTTGCGCATAAGCTCCCATCTGCCGCAAAAGACCCTCGGGGCACGCAGTCGGGGCCTCTGGAACGGTGGCGTTTGATTTAAAATCAATCACCTGCACCTCAGTTTCGGTTACGATCAGCCGGTCAATCACCCCATGCATTCGTTGACCGCCCAGATCTGCGCTAACAGGAACTTCGGCCAGTGTGTTTTCCGCAAAGACAGGCCGCAAGTGGTCTGAGGTCAGAACGGCCTTTGCCTCTGCCAGCAGATCGTTGCGTTCGATGTCTTGCATATCGGGTAGTACTCTGGCGCAAAGCTGCGGCCAGTCCTGATGTGGTGCGCCGGGCAGGTGTTCCAGCAACAGATGCAGGCGGGTGCCCCTGAGTTTGGCGGCCTCTTCATCCTGCCCCGCATCACCCGGCAGCGCTTTGGCTCCACCCAGATTAGAAGGGCTGAGCGTCTCGGACTGCGGCAAAGGCGGCGCGGCGGGGGATTCAAACACTGGGGGCAGATCAGTCTGCGTGGTTTCGGCCTGTTCCTGTTCGACAAGCGACAGCCCGTCCCAATTCCCATGCGACAGGCGCAGAGTTTCCGAGCCTGGCAGTTGCGTGGCCCCTGCCCGCGCCATTGCCGCCGCGACCATCTGATACCAGCTGGTGCCATCCTTGCCGACGTCGCCCGCAGCCCCGACGATCAGCCACTTTTCTGCCCGTGTCAGAGCCACATAGAGCAATCTCAGGCGCTCATTCTCTTCCCGCGCGCGGGCCTCAGACCGGGCTTGAGCAATCAACGCGGGTGAGGCATCCGCGGGCACTTTCCACAAAGGCACCCCCTCGCCTACCATGATCTCGGCATCGCGGGGGGCCTGCCGTTTTCCGGTATCGGGCAGGATTACGATCGGAGCCTCTAGCCCCTTTGAGCCATGCACTGTCATCACCCGGATCATGTTGCCGACACCGCTCATCTGCCGTTTGATTTCCAGATCGTCGGTCTGCATCCAGACCAGAAAGCCGGTCAGGCTGGGAATATCCGTGCGCTCATAAGCCAGGGCCTGCGACAGCAGCGCGTTGATTCCGTCTTCTGCCTCGGCCCCCAGACGACCCAGCAATTTGCGCCGTCCGTCATGGCGGGTCAGGATGCGTTCGATCAGGTCATAGGGGCGCAGAAAGTCGATCTGGCCGCGCAGGTCATTCAGAATCTCAAGCGTTTCGGGGAAATCCTCGGCCCGGTGGCGCAGGGCGGCCCATAGGAACTGCTCGGACCGCCGGTGTGCCAGATCGAATAGCTGCTGCTCGCTCCACCCGAATAACGGTGATTTCAGCACAGTGGCCAGCGACAGACTGTCTTCGGGCGTGGCCAGAAAGGTGAGCAGCGCGGCGAGATCTTTCACCGCCAGTTCCGCCCCGACCTTCAGCCGGTCGGCCCCGGCGATGGGCAGATTGGCGGCCTTGCAGGCGCGGATGATCTCGGCAAACAGATCGGACCGGCGCTGCACTAGGATCAAGAAATCGCCCGGCTGCACCTTGCGCCGCAAGAATGCGCCGGGGGTGTCGTTATCCTCGGGGATCGTTTCGCCCCGGTCGATCATCTCTTTGATCGAGTGTGCCACCTTTTCCGCCAGAATAACCGTGTGATGCCGTGCGCCGGGGCGATCGACGGGATCGGTCCAGTCGCCATCCTCTTCATCCTCGACCTTTTCAACCACGGGCCACAGGTCGACTCGCCCCGGCAGGCTGGTTTTGAAAGCGCGGTGCAGGGCTTTGTCCTGAAACCCGGCCTCGGCATGGCCTTCGAACAGGATATTGACCAAGGACAGGATCGCGCTGGACGAGCGAAAGGAATATTCCAGCTCCAAACTCTCCAGTTTAGAGCCTGAATTGCTCAGCCGCCGCCCGAATTCCTGCTGCATCTGGTCAAAGGCCGCAGGGTCCGCGCCCTGGAAGGAATAGATCGACTGTTTCTTGTCGCCGACCACAAAGATCGTGCGCTCGACCCCAGACCTTGCCCCCTCGCCGCTGGTGAATTCCTGCGCCAGCTTCTCGACCACATCCCATTGGTCGGGGCTGGTGTCTTGCGCCTCGTCCACCAGAATGTGGTCGATGCCGCCATCCAGCCGGTACAGCACCCATTCGGCAACCGCCGGGTCGTTCAGCACTTGCCGTGCGCGCAGGATCAGGTCGTCGAAATCCAGCCAGCCGCGCAGCTGCTTGCGGCGCTCATATTCCGGCAGAAAGGCAGAGGCGAACCGGTGCAGCACATGGGTCTTGCGCGCCGCCACCAGCGCCAGCCGCTGTTCCCGCGCAGCCTCGATGCGCAGCATCAACGCCTCAAGCTGTGGCATCTGCCCGGCCAATGCGCCTTCGCGCAGGGCTTTGGTCGGGAACGTGTTGATCTTGGCGGTAAAGGGTTTTTTGGCGGCCTTTCCGGTCAGAAAAACGCTTTCCAAGATGGGCAGACTGCTGATCCGGGGATCGGAGAACGCCGCTAGTTTTGCGGCCGCTTTGGCGTTGTTGCCGCCGCTTTCCGTCAACGCGGGTAGGATCGCGCGGATCAGGTCGACCTCACCGCCCAGAAACACGCGCGCGATCAGAGCGTCTTCGTCTAACCCATCGGGCAGGTCGAACCGGTCCAACAGATCAGCGCAGCCCAAGGGCTGCGCAAACAGGTTGCGCTTGTGGGTGATCGCGGCGGTCAGATTGTCGAACCCTGTATCGGTAACGAAACGGGCCACATCCTCGATCAGAGCGGCCTGCGGGCCTTCGGCGAAATCCTCGACGATTTCTTCGCGCAGCAAGGCGGCGGCGCGGTCTTCCATCTCGGAAAACTGGGGGCTGACCCCGGCCTCGAGCGGGAATCGCCGCAGAAGCGAGGCACAGAAAGAGTGGATCGTCTGGATTTTCAACCCGCCCGGCGTTTCAATCGCGCGGGCAAATAGCGTGCGGGCTTGTGCCAGACGGTCGGGATCAATCCGGCCGGGGACGCCCAGATTGGTCAGTTGCGCCAGCAGCGCCTTGTCACCCAGCATCGCCCATTCGCCCAGCCGTTTGAACAGACGGTTCTGCATCTCACTGGCGGCGGCTTTGGTGTAGGTCAGGCACAAGATGTGCTGCGGCTGCACCCCGTCCAGCAGTAACCGCGCCACCCTGTCGGTCAGAACCCGCGTTTTGCCCGAGCCCGCATTTGCCGCCAGCCAGGTCGAGGCATCGGGCCGCGCTGCCTGCACCTGCCGTTCGGTCGCGTCGTTGCGGGCGCTCATGTCAGATCCTCGGGCTTGGTGTCTGCGGTGCGGTCCCATTCGCCGAACCGGGCCAGATGGTCGTAATCGCCAGAGTCGGTGCCCTTGTGCAGCATCCGACGCGAGGAAAAGCCTTGGTTAGGCTCTAAATAAGCCGAAATCAGCTCTTTTAACTCGGCCAACACCTTGTCCGTCGGTTCTTTCGCCAACGGTGCGGGGACTTCTTTGTAGCTGCCGCCCATGCCGATAAACACCGCCTCAGCCACGGGCAGAGGGTCAAAACCCTCGATCCCGCCCTGCTCGGCCATGGCGGCTTCGATCAGCAGTTGCTTGTCAAATTTGGACTGCTGGCTTTCGGTCGGAGGCGCACCGGTTTTGTAATCCACCAGCCGCAGCGCGCCCCGGCTGTTCAGGTCGATACGGTCGGCGCGGCCTGCGATGGTAAAATTCAGCGGCTCTAGCACCAGCTTCATAGCGGCCTCAAACGCCACGGGCCCGCCATCGCTGCGTCGGGCGGTTTCGGCGCGTAAGAAATCATCGGCGATCCGCTCCAGCCGTGCCAGCCACAATTTGCGGGCGGTGGGCCACGCAACATGTTGATCCAGAAGGGTTTCTGCGCGTTTCAGAAATGTTTCGAGGGTCAGCAGTGCGGTGTCCAGTACGCTGTCCTTGACGAAATGTTCCAGAATCTCGTGGATCACGATGCCACGCAATAACGCATCGGGGGCCTGCACCAACGGGTCCAGAGGCCGCAGCCGCAGCACATGTTTGGCATAAATCGCATAAGGGTCCCGTATCAGGCGCTTGATCTCGGTCACGCTCAGACGACGCGGGCGCGACGTGACCGGAGGGCGAGGAGACGGGCGCGATGCCGCCGGAATTTCGGGCGCGATTTCAAGTTGTTCCGACCAGCTCAGCCATTTCTGCCCGCGCCCGCGCATGGCCGAAAGGGCGGCTCGACCGCCCTGTTCCGGCAGGCCCTGCAACAGGTTCGTCAAACGGTTCAACCAGCGCGACGGCACGGTTTCGGCATCATCGGATCGGGTGGCCCGGGTCAGCCAGACCTCGGGCGCGCCGATGGCCTGTTGGAAATCATGCGCCGATAGACCAATCCGCCGTTCGGGCAACAGCAATCCTGCCTTGGCGCGCATCTGGCGGTTCAGCCAGGGATCAGGGCTTGGGGCCTCGGGCCAACTGCCTTCGTTCAAGCCACCAAGGATAAGTAGATCTGCACCCTGTACTCGTGCCTCGAGTGTTCCCCAGATCATGATATGGGGATGCGGTGCGTCGCGGTCCCGGACCTCTTCACCTGACAGCAATGCACCCAGCAAATCCGCAAAGTCATGCGCCGTCATCGGACCACCATGACCAGCTTCTTCCGTAAGTGCGGTCAGAACCGACAAAGCCTTTTGTCCTGCGTACTTGTCCCAAAGCGTACCGGGCCCCCCGGTATTTCCGGCTGAAATCGCTTCGGCCAGATCGCGCAACCGGATGACCCAGTCCGACAGTGGCAGATCTGTAGTCACTTGTTGGTCGCAGAAGTGATGCGACACCCAACGCACCCAATCGTCCGGCACCTCTTTGCGGATCGCAAACGCGGTCAGGCTGCGGCTGTCCGGGAACGGAGGCCCATGCCGCCGCAGGTCAAGCTCCAGATCGCGCGTGTGCAGCAGATGTGTACCGCGATCGCCACCATCGTGGCAAAGGGGATGTTTTAGTAGTGTCAGCAGGGCCTCGCCATCCAGCCGTCGCGCAAACAATCCGGCCACATGGCGCAGGAATCGCCCCGGTGGTGAAAGCTGCAGCGGCAGACCTGCGCTGTCATCTGGCAGAATGTTCCATCGATCCAAAGCAGCACTGACTTGCCGCGTCAGCATCCGGTCCGGGGTGATCAGAGCAGCGGTCTGACCTGTCTCGGCCGCTTGCCGCAAGCGCAGGGCAATGGCCAGCGCCTCGTCCCGCGGCGATTGTGCCTCGACCAGGGTCAGGTCTTTCGTCGCGCCGTCCAAATCTGTCAGCTTGGGCCCTTCGGACATCCAGGCATCCGTGATTGGTGCTGGGCGTAATGCTAGGGAAACCAAACGGTTACGCGCGGGTGACGGAGGTGTATCAGGTGTCCAGGGCGTGACTTGATCGGGCCTCAGATCAAGCTGAGTTATCAATTTGTGAAATCGGTATTGCGGGTGATCTTCCGAGGTCAGGGCATCGTCCAACCCCCGCCAGACGTGATCAGGCTGATCGAAGTCGTACCCCGGCAGGATCAAAGCACCCTGTGGAAGGCGCGCCACCGCCTCCATCAGCATCAGTGTGGTGCCGCGTGATCCGGTAGATCCCGCCAGAATGACCGGATGTTGCGGAGGTGCGTCCCGCCACCGCGCAATAAGGTTTTCGACGACGATGCGCTGTCGGGCCTGCGCGTCCAGCGCATCGGGTCCTGCGTCGATGAATTGATCTGCGATCCCAAAAAAGGCCTGCGCGCGTGCCCAATGGCCAGACAAGTCGCTGACATCCAGCTGCCCGATTGCCTCGGGCGACACGCCCTCGCCCTGCATTTCGTCGATCAATGCGGCCAGACTGTCGGACAAATCGAACAGCGAAGATCGCGCCGCCAGATCAGGTTGTTGGTCCAGTAGTTTTGAGACCAGCTGTGTCAACTCCAACCGCCTGCGTAGTGCCGGAATAGCTGGCGGAACGCTAGCCAGGTCAACGCTTTCGCCCAAGTCTGTGACCAAGGATAAACGCGGCAGAAGGCAGGCTGGCCCTTGGTCAAACAACTCTCGCACACGTCGGGCCATTCGCCTTGTGTTTACCACCAGCTGCACCTTGGCCAATGCTTCGGGCGGATAGTCCTTGCTGCGGTCGCGCAACCCTTTCACCAAAGCGGCCGGAAAATCTGTGCCGGGGGGAACGGCAAATACACGGGGTAGACCGCTGGGGTCAAACATCCGCCAACATCCTTTCAGCCAGAGCGATCCCTTCGGGACGGCCCACATCGCACCAGCGCCCGGGATATGTCAGGCCAAACAACCGACCGTTCTGATGCATTCGGTCCCACAAAACATTCAACGAAAACGCCTTGTCCGGGATATCGGCCAATCCATCGGTTTTCATGATCTGCGCGCCACCATAAACCAACCCCGGGCCGCGCGTGATGCGGCCGTCGCGATCTGCAGTGAAATCACCCTGACCCGCATGTCCAAAGGCTTGGTCTGTTGGTATGCACATCAATAGCGCATCCATCTTTTCGGGATCCCAAGCATCCCGCAGCATCCCAAGTGGATTTGGCCCCGACCAGATCGCATCTGAATTCAGGGTGAAAACAGTACTAGACCCTAACAAAGGTAATGCTGCGCGCAATCCACCTCCTGTTTCAAGGATTTCGGGTTGTTCATGGGACAGCAAAACACCCTTGGGGGCAAGATGAGTCTCAAGCTGATCTGGCAGGTAATGCAGGTTGGCGACCTTACGAATTGGATCAAGGTCGTTGACCAGATCAAGCGCGTGGTCAATCAGCGGGCGGCTTGCGCATTCCACCAGAGGTTTCGGCCGATTCTTGGTCAGCGCACCCATACGAGTTCCAAACCCGGCAGCAAACAGCATGATGGCATCAGGCGTTTCGGTCATGACTCTCTGAGCTTAGCAAGGTTTTCAGGCGTCGGTGCAGGTAGCCCATCACGTAACAGATCGGACACGGTGACCAACGCGGGATGTTCCAGATCGCGCATCAAATGCGTCCATGTCGCGGGGATCAGGTCGACATATTGCGGTTTTCCATATTCCGTCGCCAATCGGGCAAATACACCGAGAATACGCAGGTTTCGTTGCGCTCCCAGAACGGCATATGCGGTGCGGAAATCGTGGTCGTTCACTCCGGTTGTCTGAATATACCTGTTAACCATCCGCATTTCGGTTCCAGGTGCTACATCCCGGCGCACATCTTGCAGAAGCGAGACCAGATCATAAGCGGGATGGCCCAGCATGGCTGTCTGAAAGTCCAGCAACCCAACGCGGGCAACGCCGTCGCGTTCAGGCAACCAAATCAGGTTTTCGGCGTGATAATCCCTTTGGACAACAACTTTTGTTCCCGCAGTTTCCCGGTGCAGGATATCTGCAAACCGGTGTTCGAAACGATCCCGTGCGTCCTTGTCATGCGATCCTTGGATCGACTGGGCGTATTTGGTGAACGACAGTGCGGCCAGTTCTGTCATCAAGGATGGGCCATAGGATGGCAATGAAAGCGTCGGTGCCTTGTGCAGCGTGATCAAAACGTCTGTGGCTGCCTCGTAGAATTCACGTTCCATCGTCGGAGATCGCCGCAGCACACGCGCAAACAGATCGTCGCCCAAATCCTCAAGCAACAAAAAGCCATATTCGGTATCTTCGGCATAAATTTCGGGCGCGCTAAGGCCGATGGATCGCAAATGGTTTGCCATTCGGACAAACGCTTCGACGGGTTCAGCCTGACCCGGTGGCGAGTCCATCAAAACCGCTGTCTTGCCGGTATCCGGATCGGTCAGACGCTCATAACGGCGGTTCGAGGCGTCCCCGGCCAAAGGCGCACGCTGCGCATTGGCCCACGGGGTTTGAGCGATCAGCGCTTCGGCCAGCACAGCTCGGTTTGTCATTGCGCGGCCTCCAGTCTGCTGGCCCATTCGGTATTTACCCACGAAAGGGTTATAAGGCGTTTTTCCACAGTGTTAGGGTCTGTTTCAAACGAAAGTGTCAAGGCATTTTCAGGTTGCATCGACCCGAGTTTGTCAGGCCATTCCACAAGGCAAATCGCTGTTTCAAATGCCTCGGTCAGGCCAAGCTCATCGACCTCATCCACTGCGCCAAGGCGGTAAAGATCACAGTGCCAGATTTCTCCGATTTCGGTGTCATAAACCTGAACCAACGTGAATGTTGGCGAAGGAACGTCTTCGGGGATGCTCATTACCGATTGAATAAGACTGCGGGAGAAGTGGGTTTTTCCGCTGCCAATTTCGCCTTCGAGCAAGAGAGTATCGCCCAGACGTAGAATCCGGCCCAACCGAGCGGCAAAATCTGCCGTCTCACAAGGCGAATTGAAGGTGATTGCAAAGGGCGCGGTCGTCATGGCGCCACAATGACGTCGCACCGGTTTGCCTGCAACCCGGTTCAGGCGCTGATCTGGTGTAACTTAGGTTGAAGAACTGTTTTATCTTCTGTTGCAAACCGGATAATTGTCGCTCCGTTTTGCATCGGGCAGATTGTGCATTCAAGCGAAGCACCATTGCGCATACGCAACTCTGCCGACCATTCTGCCCGGTTGTCGCGCATCCCTACAAACTCTCGAATCTCACCGAAAACAGGGGATGCGGTACAAAGTTCCTGCCAACTGCGGGTGACATCCAGAACTGAATCGGCGTCAAACCCCGAGTCTCCGCTGTCGCCCCACAGATTTTGATAGGCGTAATTGGTAAAGGCCAGGGTTCCGTCATCGCCAAAAACGGCGACCGCATCCGCCAGTTTGTCCAGAACCGATTGCATCAGGTCCATTTCTGAACGGAACCGCCGGGTCAGGGTGATCTCGGCCGTGATGTCTTCGAACAAAAAGGCGACGGCACCGTCGGGATGGGGGCGGCCGCTAACCGAATAAACCGACCCTGAGGGCAGCGACCACGTTTCCTGATAATTCCCGTCCTCGGCAGCCTCAAGCAGGTCATTCATCTGACTGCGCCAGCTTCGGTAGTTCTTGGGTTCGGGCATCACGTGTTGATCCCTTAGCCGGTCGAAAAAACTGGACAGGCTTGGCCGGCAGCTGAGGAAGTCCGGGGGCAGGGCGGTCAGGTCAATTAGGGCCGGGTTGAACAGGGCCAATTGTCGGTTGCGGTCGAAAATCGCCAACCCAATGGACAGTTGGGCAAAGGTCTTGGTCATCGTCTGAACGAATTTGCGCTGGGCGGTTTCGGCGTCGACAATCGCGTTGATGTCGACGGCGTAACACAAGTGCCCCTCTGGATGGTGGACTCGTGTCAGATCGAACCAAAGCTTGATTTCGCTGCCGTCCGACGAAATTGAAATCCGCGTCTTTCCACCCAGTCGGGCATCTTCTTCGGATCCGGGAAACAACGGCGCGGTCAGATCGGTATCCTGACCCCGCACCTTGCGAACCAACGAAATATAGGCTGCGTTGCACCAACGAACTGTGTCTTGTTCATCCAGTAACCAGACGGGATACGGCGCGCGTTCCATTGCCAGGCGGATTGGATCGTTCGCCTCACGGTTGATGGTGGCAGGGCAGATGCTGTTTTCACGCAATTGAACCCTGACTATGCCGTCGATCCATTCGCACATGACGTCACGCTCGACCGTACAGTCTATGGCGGGGATGATCAGATTACCCTCCTGTCGGATGCAGTCCGGAGTTTCGGGAAAAGTGGGAAAGTCTCGCTGCAGTAAACGGCGCAGGTCGTGCCAGGACCGGACTTCTTCGAACCCTTCTAGCGCGATATCCGAGTGGCTGATCAGACGTTGATCGTCGAACAAAAACACCGCGTCAAACAAGGACGTGGGCGAGGATAGGCCGAAATTGTCACCCCTGTGCCGACGGCGCGGCAGCAGCCATTGCACCGCAAGGCCGGCAGAGACCAAGCCTATGACAGCCAGAATGAACCAGTCGACCATGAACGCCCCGCAACAGAAGTTACGAAACCGGATTATGGTTACCAATGGTTAACGGGGTCTTAACTCAGACCTGAATCCGTTGGTTCGCGCCAGACGGGACCGGGGTGTCTCCTTGTTGCGCATCAACCAGATTTCTTGGCCAAGTGACCTTGACGATAGCCCCCCGACGTTCGGGGTTTTCGGATAAGGTCTGATAGGGGTCTGAACCGTTGGCAAATTCCAGTTCCGCTCCGCTGCGCTCCAGCAGGGTTTTGGCGATGAACAAGCCCAACCCCATGCCTTCGTATTCTGGGCGTGCGCGCTGATCGGTTTCGGCGCGCCGGCGGCGCATGAATGGGTCGCCAATTCGCCCGATCATCTGAGACGGATATCCGCGCCCGTCATCCATGATGCTGACAATGATCTGATCAGAGCTCCATTCCGCCTCGACCCAAACGTTCGCGCGGGCAAAATCCACCGCATTCTGGATTAGGTTCCGCAACCCGTGAATGATTTCGGGCTTGCGCAGGATCGAGGGTTGCTGAACATCCCCGTCATCCGCAGGGCCTTCGGTAAAATGGACGGTTTTGCCCCGGTGAATGTGTGGTTCTGCAGCCTCGTTCACCACGGTTGAAAGAGGGGCTTGCCGCAGATGCAGATCATCCTTTCCGGCCCTGCCCATGTCGCGCAATATGTCCCGGCACCGGTTGGCCTGTTCTCGGATCAGCGCGGCATCCTCTTTCAGTTCGGGCCGGTCATCCAGTTCTTCGATCAACTCCGAGCTGGTCAATTTGATTGTGGCCAGCGGCGTGCCCAGTTCATGCGCGGCCGCAGCAACAACCCCACCTAGGTCGGTCAGCTTCTGTTCTCTCGCCAGGGCCATATGCGTGGCGGCCAGAGCCTCGGACATGGATTGAACTTCGGAACTGACACGATGTGAATAGGCACCCAAAAAGACGATCGCGATGACGATCGCGGCCCAGTTTCCGAACAACAGGATATCCGGGATTTCAAGATCCATTCCGACATCCGTACGCAAGGGCACATGGAATTCGGCCAGCAGAGTGGTCAGAACAATTGCAACCACGCCAACGATCAACGTCGACCGGGTGCTCATGACATTGGCCGAGATCGTTACTGGCCCCACAAGCAGCAAGGCAAACGGATTGTTCAGCCCCCCGGTCAGGTACAGCAGAACGGTCAATTGCAGCAGGTCGAACAGAACCATCAGGAAGTTCTCGAACTCTGACAAGCGCTTGTTTCTTGGGAAGATCAGGATCGCAGTCAAGTTGCCCAGGATCGATACCCCGATGGCCAGGTAGCACAGCATCACATCCAGCTCGACGTGATAGGTCTGTTGGGCGACGGTGATGGCTGTGATCTGGCCGATGATGGCAACCCAGCGCAGCAGGATCAGCGTGCGCAGCCTGATCCAGCTGCTGCGTTCCTGTCCACGCCATAATGTGATGTTGGAATTGGCCATGGGTTCACTATGTCCTGTTGCATCGGCTGATCATCTTGATAGGTGTCCGGGCCGAAACGATCAACAACCCCTCTGATCATTAGGATTGAAGTCATGGTCCGTCTTTATGCCGTTCTTGCCACCGTTGTTCTTGCCATTGGTCTGGGGGCCATGTGGCTGCTGACCCGAGGTGCCGGATCAGATGATCAGTTCGCACAATGCCGGTCCAGCCAAATCGCCGGTGGCACCGCAGCAATCGGCGGCCCATTCGAATTGATCAACGGAGAGGGTCAGACTGTCACTGACACTGACGTTATCACCGAGCCAACACTGGTTTATTTTGGCTATACGTTCTGTCCTGATGTCTGCCCGTTCGACATGTCGCGCAACGCCGAGGCCGTGGATATACTGGCGGGTCGTGGCCAGTCGGTGACGCCTCTTTTCATCTCAATCGACCCAGACCGGGACACGCCAGAAGTGGTGGCCGACTATGCCTTTAACATGGGCGGTAAAACCATCGCGCTGACCGGTTCGGCCGAGCAGGTCAAAGCCGCCAGCCAGGCTTACAAGACCTATTACAAGGCCCATGACAAAAGCGACGAATACTATCTGGTCGACCATTCCACCTTTACCTACCTGATGACGCCCGAGGCCGGATTTCTTGAATTCTTCAACCGCAATGACTCAGCTGAACAGATGGCCGACAAGGTCGGGTGTTTTCTGGACAAACTGTGATCCGTTTGACCTTTGCAATGGCGCTGCTATTACTCATAGCTAGGCCAACGGCGTGAAATAGCGGAAAGAATAAAATATGGCAGACAGCTCTGACCTGGATATCGGCCCGGACAAATCCCTGCTTCTGGTAGATGATGATGAGCCTTTTCTGAGACGTCTGGCCAAAGCCATGGAAAAGCGCGGCTTCGAGGTCGAGACCGCAGGTTCGGTCGCCGCAGGCCGTGCCATTTCAACAGCCCGCCCACCAGCATATGCGGTCGTGGATTTGCGGCTTGAGGACGGCAATGGTTTAGACGTGGTCGAAGTGCTGCGTGAAAAGCGCCCGGATAGCCGGGTTGTGGTTCTGACCGGATACGGCGCGATCGCGACCGCCGTGGCCGCCGTTAAGATCGGTGCGACCGATTATCTTTCGAAACCCGCCGACGCCACTGACATCACCAACGCGCTGCTGGCCAAGGGCGACGAACTACCACCGCCCCCGGAAAACCCCATGAGCGCGGACCGCGTGCGCTGGGAACATATTCAACGGGTTTATGAGCTGTGCGACCGGAATGTGTCCGAGACTGCCCGTCGACTGAACATGCACCGTCGGACGTTGCAGCGGATTTTGGCAAAGCGCAGCCCGCGATAAGCTTGTTTGAGTCCTCGGCGCTGAGATTCAGTATTTCTATGTGTTCTAGCCGGCAGATAAGTTGCGGTGTGTCGTCATGTGTCACGCCTTCGTGACTTGCACCTCTGCGACCTGAGGCCAAGTGTTCGCCTCGGGAAAACACTTAACAAGACAGGAACCTCTCAAATGATCGGTTACGTGACCATCGGCGTGTCAGACATGGAGCGCGCAAAGAAATTCTATACCGAGCTGCTTTCGGATCGCGATGCTAAGGTGACGCTGGATGTGGGGCGCATCGCCTTTATCGGCAACCAGCCCGGTGCGCCGATGCTGGCTGTGTGCGAACCTTATGACGGTGGTGATTGTGCGCCGGGAAACGGCACTATGGTGGCTTTTGCAGCGGATTCGAAAGAGCACGCGCAGGCGATGTACGACAAGGCGATCAGCCTTGGTGCCACCGACGAAGGCGAGCCCGGCCAGCGCGTGCCGGATGTGTTCTACGGGGCCTATGTCCGTGATGCGGACAACAACAAGATCTGTTTCTACGTCTTCGGCTAAAGCTGTGCCAACAGGGCGGCGTGCCGGTCAGTATAGGCGCGTCGCACCTCGACCGGAGGGCGCAGGACGATGTTCAGCCCCTCTGTCACCGACTTGTCGGGGCGACCAAAAAACTTGGTCGCCTCGGCCTCGGAAAAGCCCGCGATCTGGGTGGCCTCCATCCAGGCGCTGATCTTGTCGGCCTTTTTGATCTGACGTTTCACTGTCTTCGGCACCGCAGCGGGCAGGCCAAAGCGAATGTGGATCGCCGCCGCCAACCGATCATCCAACGCACCATAGTCGGGACCGACGGCGGATTTGACCGGCGAGATCATGTCTCCGATCACATATTCGGGGGCGTCATGTAACAAGGCAGCCAGCCGCCATTTGACCGGCGCATTGGGGGCCATGCGGCCATAAAGCTCTTCGACCAGCAGCGAATGTTCGGCCACGGAATAGGCGAAATCCCCTGCCGTCTGGCCGTTCCAGCGCGCCACAAAGGCCAGTCCATGCGCGATATCTTCGATCTCGATATCCACAGGGGTGGGGTCCAGCAGGTCCAGCCTACGGCCCGACAGCATCCTCTGCCACGCGCGGGGTTGTGTTGCCATTATGCCATGCCTCGTCCGTACAGCCGCGATTGCGCCTCAATTTTATGGTATGGTTTACCTGTCAAGATCACCAGCTGCCAACTTTTTCTTGAGCATTCGTGCTTTGAACAAGTGCGCGGTGATACCGACATCAAGTACCGAGGGGGGCGCATGCTTCTCCCGGTGTGCCCCTCTCGATTGAAACCAGAATCGAAAGGAGCTTGTTATGTTCAAGCGTTTATTTGGAGTTGCCCTGGCTTTTGGAATGGCCGCGACTGCGCCTCCGGCTTTTGCACAGCAGAACACTTGTGCGCAGCGTGATCACGTAATCGCCAAGCTACAGGACAGCTATTCGGAACAGCTAGCCTTTGGCGGATTGCAGAAATCGCGCGGCGGGCAATCGGTGATGGAGGTTTGGACCTCTGAGGAAACGGGAAGCTATACCGTTTTGGTGACCCATGCGAACGGCCTGAGTTGTATCGTCGCCGTTGGCACCGATTTTTTTGAGGCGATCCCCAAGATCAAGGTAGACGGCACGCCAAGCTGATTTTAGCGACAAAAATCCCGTTTCCGGCCATCTGCGTTGCCACGCTCATAAAGGGATGTTAGGGGCAACCCGGAACAGTATTTACCGGAATGGAGTACCTGATGGCCGGGGACTATATCGTCAAAGACATTTCGCTGGCCGGGTTCGGCCGCAAAGAACTGGATATCGCCGAAACTGAGATGCCGGGCCTGATGTCCCTGCGAGCAGAATATGGCGAAAGCAAACCGCTTAGCGGCGCGCGCATCGTTGGCTCGCTGCACATGACCATCCAAACAGCCGTTCTAATCGAAACGCTGGTGGCGCTTGGCGCAGATGTGCGCTGGGCGTCGTGCAACATCTTCTCGACTCAGGACCACGCGGCGGCGGCCATTGCCGAGGCGGGCATTCCCGTTTTCGCCATCAAAGGCCAGACCCTGGAAGAGCATTGGGACTATCTGGACAAGTCCTTTATGTTCGAAGATGGCCCGAACATGATCCTGGACGACGGCGGCGACGCGACGCTGTATATCCTGCTGGGCGCACGTGCCGAAGCGGGTGAAGACATCATTCCCGTTCCGGGCTCGGAAGAGGAAGAGGTGATCAAGAAGCAGATCGCCAAGCGTATGGCTGCAAGCCCAGGCTGGTTCACCAAGATGCGCGACCAGATCAAAGGTGTGTCCGAGGAAACCACGACCGGCGTGAACCGTCTGTATCAGCTGGTGAAAGAAGGCCACCTTCCTTTCCCTGCGATCAACGTGAATGACAGCGTCACCAAGTCGAAATTCGACAACAAGTATGGCTGCAAAGAATCGCTGGTCGACGGCATCCGCCGCGCCACCGACACCATGCTGGCCGGTAAGGTTGCCGTGGTCTGCGGCTATGGCGATGTGGGCAAAGGCTCGGCCGCGTCGCTGGCCGGTGCCGGTGCCCGTGTGAAAGTGACCGAAGTTGACCCGATCTGCGCGTTGCAGGCCGCAATGGACGGGTTCGAGGTCACTCTGCTGGAAGACGAAGTTGCCAGCGCTGATGTGTTCATCACGACCACCGGCAACAAGGACGTGATCCGTATCGAGCACATGCGCGAGATGAAGGACATGGCCATCGTCGGCAACATCGGCCACTTCGACAACGAAATTCAGGTGGCCAGCCTGAAAAACCACAAATGGACCAACATCAAGGAACAGGTGGACATGATCGAGATGCCCTCGGGCAACCGCATCATCCTGCTGTCCGAAGGGCGTCTGCTGAACCTCGGCAACGCCACCGGGCATCCGTCGTTCGTGATGTCGGCCTCGTTCACCAACCAGGTTCTGGCGCAGATCGAGCTCTTCACTAAAGGCGATGAGTACAAAAACGAAGTCTATATCCTGCCCAAGCATCTGGATGAGAAAGTCGCCCGCCTGCATCTGGACCGTATCGGCGTGAAGCTGACTCAGATGGACTCGGAACAAGCGGCCTATATCGGCGTGAAACCCGAAGGTCCCTATAAGCCCGAGCATTACCGCTACTGATCGCGGATCGGGTATGACGAAACGCACGGGACGCCGCCGGTTCATGCGACTGGCGGCGTCTTTCTTTTCCATCATCGTATTTCTATTTCTAGTTGGCTCTGCCGGGTTTCTGCTGGTGACACACCCGAAGTCACCCTTGCCTGACCATTGGAACCCCCTGCGCGATCTGTCGATTACGGCCCCGGTTACTCTGGTTACGCGGTTTCAGTTGAACCGTGCTCTGGCGGATGAGGCGCAATGCAAGGCGGTACTGTCTGCGGACGAAGTGGCGTTTGCTGAGATGGAAGATTTGGTCGTCGATCAGAATTGCGGGATCAGCGGACGGGGCCTGTTGTCGCGCGTTGTTACCGCAGATGTCCCGGGGGTCGAAACGCGCTGTACCACGGCTCTGCGTCTTGCCATGTGGGAACATCACGTGGTTCAGCCTGCTGCGCGGGACATTTTGGGTACTGAGGCGCGTGCTCTGCGGCACCTGGGCAGCTATAACTGCCGCCGGACGCGGACCGCGCAGGGGCAGGACAGCCGATGGAGCAGTCATGCAACTGCGGATTCTATTGATATCATAGGGGTCGATCTGGCAGATGGCCGCACGGTGAACCTGTTGCGGGATTGGCCGACCCAAGGGCCCGAATCCGAATTCCTACGCCAGATCGGGCAGGGCGCTTGTGATTGGTTCCGCGTGGTGCTGAGCCCCAATTTCAACAAGCTGCACGCGGACCACTTCCATTTGCAGGGGCCCGGCTGGAGCTATTGCAGATAATCCGGCCCCGCGAAACGGGGCCGGAGATTGGCTTAGCGTCCGCTGACCGCATCAGCCAGCGATTTGAACCGGACGATCTTGTAGATACCCTTCGAGGCATCCTCGCCATTGTTCAGTACGGGCGAGCGGTGCAACTCGTTAATCGTGGCATAGACATACCCATCCGCACCGATCGAAAACCCGTCTGGCCACGGCAATTCATCGTCCGACTGGAACAGCACTTCATAACTGCCATCCGGCTTGGTGACGCCCAGCGCATTGTCCGTCATCGCGGTGATATAGACATTGCCGCCGGTATCCACGGTTGACCCATCCGAGATCGGCTTGTCGCCATAGCGTTCAACCTTGGCTTCAAGATCGGCATCTGACAGGCTTTCATCCAGCAGCGCGGCGGTGGGAATGCGGTACATTGCGCTGGCTGTCATGGGCGCGAAGTAAACCCACGTGTTGGTCGGATCGACGGTGATCGGATTGATGCCGATCTTCGCAGGATTGCCGCCCAGCGTAATCTCGCGCCCGTCAATCACCATCGGCGTATCTTCAGGAATCGTATATTTAGAGCCTTCCAGGACCCGACGCGCCCGCCCGGTATCCAGATCAACCACGATAATGGCCGAGTTCTGCCCGTCGCCGGTATCCGAGATGTAGATAGCCCCATGATCGCGATCCACAGCCAGATCGTTCAGGAACGATGTGGGCCGCGCCACAGGCGCGCCGATATAGTGGATTGCGTGCAGCGTTTCGGTTTTGGTGTCCCAACCAACGACGCGTCCGGTCTGGTTCTCGCCCTGACCATCCAGCATCCACAGGATTCCATCGCGATCCGCCCGCAGGCCCAACACGCCGTTCAACCCGTCCGCATCATCGTTCGGGGCGCGGGCCCAGTCTTCGGTCGGGTAGGGTTTGGTGGAGCCGTCCGGCATCACTTCAACCACGCGCAATTCGGGGCCATAGAATTCATGCACGGACATGAACATGCGCCCATCCGGGCCAATGGCCAGATTGCCCGGAGGCATGGCCTTTTCAAACTCAAGATAGGTTTCCAACTCGGCTGCCGCTGCGGGCATGGCCAGCGCAAGCGCGCATGTGGCTGCGTAAAGTGATTTCATCAGGTCCTCCTCTGGTCGTGGTTCAGCAGATACCATTTGAAATTTTCCGCGATAACTGGCTCAATCTTGAAACCAGCGTTAGGAATTTTCGAATGTACCATGTGAATGACCTGCTGACCTTTGTCTCGGTCGCGAAAACCGGCGGCGTCGGGTCCGCGGCCAAGGCGCAGGGGATCTCGGCGGCGACGGTCAGCCATCGCATCACGAAGCTTGAGGAGGTTCTGAACCTCAAACTCTTCCACCGCAACAGCCGCAAGGTGCAACTGACCGAAGAAGGTCTGATCTTTCTGGACCGGATCGAACCTTTGTTGGCCGATTTGCGCGACGCCGAGCTTGAGGCCGGCAGTGGCACTGGCGCATTGCGCGGACATTTGCGCGTGACGCTGTCACCCTGGATTTTGTCGCGCTTCATCATGCCGGTTATGAGCGCGTTTCAGGCCGAGCATCCGGACCTGACGGTCGAGTTTCTGGCCGTTGATCGCTATGTCGCGTTGGTGGATGAGGGTATCGACTGCGCGATCCGGGTGGGACAGATGGCCGACAGCACACTAAAGGCCCGTAAACTAAGCGATAATGACAGGATCATCTGTGCTTCACCGGTGTTTTGCGAGACATATGGACTGCCGGCCACGGCTGAAGACTTACGCCTAATGCGCTGGGCCTGTCTGCCGTGGCAAACTCGGCTCGACATCACGGATGGTCACGGTGCTGCGCAGTTTTCGATCCCGCGCGGGATTGCAGTATCGAACTCGGATATGTTGACCGAAGCGGCGGTACAGGGGTTGGGGCTTGCGGTCAAATCCCGATTAGCTGTTCAGCGCGAGTTGGAAAGCGGAGCACTGGTTGAGGTCATGCCTGGTGTTTTGCGGTCACCTGACGCTCCGATCTCATTCGTGCATGCAGGGAACGCAACACCTGGGCGAAAGGTGCGCGCTTTCTCAGATTTGGCCAATCGCGCCTTTCAGTGAGTTTTCCGTGTTTCCTTGGGGGGAAACAAACCAGTTTTTCCCGTTGTGACCTACCCTCAGCTGAATAGATTTCCCGCACTTGTTTCAACCTTTTGTGACTTCGCAGCAAGACGCTGCTTTACGGGAGAGCCAGTCATTGGAAAACGCGACGACTTGATTGCAAAATACGCGGAAGATCTGAAGAACAAATGCGGGATGGATCCCGATATGGACTTGCTGACCAAGGTCACGATCGGTTGCGGTCCGGCGATCTACGATGCCGACGCATCGACCGTGGCGGCCTCGCAAGAGGGCGAGATTGAGACTGTCAAAAACAACTTCCTGATCAAGAAACTGGGCCTGTCCGATAGTCCTGCGTTAGATGAGGCGATACAATCGGTGCTTGGCACTTATGGCATGTCAGAGCGCAATAAATACCGCGCTGTGGTCTATTACATGCTGACCAAACACTTCGGCAAGGAATCGGTCTACGGTTGATCCAATAGCGCCCGTCGCAGCGGCGGGCGTTTCCAATTTTAAGTACTTGGTGTTTGTATCGGCGCCGCTGTTTCGGCTAGTGTCATCTTGTGGCCAGGACGGTCAGAACCGAAGAATTTCTATACGCGTGTGGTGAGTCGGGAGCACGCGGGGTAGGGAAGGTTCTGCATCCGTCGGAACCTTCCCTTTTTTATTCCGGCTGAGTCTGCCCCAGATCGCAGATCACCTGCCATTCGGCATCCGTAACCGGCTGCACCGACAGGCGCGAGTTTTTCACCAGCACCATCTCGTCCAGCCGTCCATCGGCCTTGATCTGGTCCAGCGTGACCGGTGTTTTGAAGGGCCGTACGGCCTTGATATCCACGCATTCCCAGCGCTCGTCATCGGTGGTGCTGTCGGGATGGGCGGCGGCGCAGACCTCGACGATGCCAACCACCGCCTTGTCCTTTTGCGAATGGTAAAAGAACCCCCGGTCGCCCACCGCCATCTGACGCATGAAATTGCGCGCCTGATAGTTGCGCACGCCGTCCCATTCCTCGCCTGCGTCCCCTTTGGCAACCTGTTGGTCCCAGCTCCAGGTCGAGGGTTCGGATTTGAACAGCCAATATGCCATCAGCCGATGACCTTTTTCCACGCGATCAGGTCGACGGACTGGAACAAACCGGCCTTGGCATAGGGATCATTGTCAGCCCAGCTTTGGGCGGCGGCCATGTCTTCCACCTCAAGGATGATCAGCGATCCGATCATTGCGTCGCCATCCAACAGGGGTCCAGCCTGTGCAACGACACCGGTTTCTTCGATGTAAGCCAGGTGGTCGGCGCGATTGTCCAGCCGGGTTTGCAATGCGCCGTCCTTGTCACGGGCGATCAGAGCGATGAGCATATTATTCCTCCTTCAGGGGTCTGTTGAGCAGAGTATCAATGGCCTGCGCCACACTATATGTGCCTTGGCTCAGGTCGGCGACAGTAGCGCTGATAGGCATGTCCAGCCCCTCGACCCGGGCAATGTCGGACATGGCACGCGCGGTTGCGACGCCCTCGACCGTGGTGGTGGTGTCAAAGGGCTGATTTCGACCCAAACACAGGCCGAAACGATAGTTTCTGGATAACTCGGACGAGCAGGTCAGCACCAGATCGCCCAGTCCCGACAGGCCCATAAGGGTTTCGGGCCGCGCGCCGCGCATTAGGGCAAAGCGCTGCATCTCAGCAAATCCGCGCGTCATCAGCGCGGCGCGGGCGCTGTCGCCCAAACCGGCTCCGATCGCTGCTCCGCAAGCGATGGCCATGACGTTCTTCAACGCGCCGCCCAGTTCCGCCCCGATCAGATCGGTGGTGCGGTACAGGCGCAGGTTCGCCGTGGTCAGGTCATGCTGTAGCTCATGCGCATCCTCAGAGCAGGCCAGCGTTAGCGCGGTGGGCAATCCGCGTGCGATATCATCGGCAAAGCTCGGGCCGGTCAGCAGGGCAGGGCGCGCGTCGGGAATGGTCTGCCGGATGACCGAGATCGGACCCAGCCCGGTGGATAGCTCGATACCTTTGCAGCAGGCCACCAGCGTTTTCCCAGCCAGAACCACGCCGTGATCCGTCAGCACACCGCGCAGTTTTTGCATCGGCACCGAGACCAGTAACGTTTGACTGCGCGTTGCCTGCGTAATGTCCGCCGTTACGGTGATCGCATCCGGCAAGGCCACACCCGGCAGCCGCGCCGCGTTTTCACGCGTGCTGTGCATCACCCGCGCCTGTTCCGCGTCTCGCGCCCAAAGCGTTACCGGTCCGTTTCCGGCCAGCGAAATTGCCAGCGCGGTCCCGAATGCACCCGAGCCCAGAACCGAAACGCTCATGCCTTGGCCCCTTTTTTGCCACTGCCAAGCATTGCGGGGCTGGTCTGGTCCAAAGGCCAGCGGGGGCGGGCGGTCAAGTCCAGCCCGTCGCGTGCGCCGGTGCGAAATCGCTCGATCCCGGCATAGGCGATCATGGCCGCGTTGTCGGTGCAAAGGGCGAGAGGCGGCGCGGTGAAACGCGCGCCTTTCTCACTACAAACAGTCTCTAATGCTGAACGAATGGCCGAATTTGCTGCGACGCCTCCAGCCACGGCAATCACCGGCTCCGCGGGGTTTTCGTTTAAATACAGATCCATCGCTCGGCGCGTTTTCTCGGCCAGTGTATCGACAACGGCCTGTTGGAATCCGGCGCACAGATCGGCGCGGTCCTGACGGGTCAGCCCGCCTTTCTCGGCCACGACCTGATCGCGCATCCGCATAAGTGCAGTCTTAAGGCCTGAAAAAGACAGATCACATCCGGGGCGGTCCAACAAAGGCCGCGGAAAGCGGAACCGTGTGGGATCACCTGCGCGGGCCTCGGCCTCGACCGAAGGGCCGCCGGGTTGCGGCAAGCCCAGTAGACGGGCGGTTTTGTCGAACGCCTCACCCGGCGCGTCGTCGATGGTGCCGCCCAGACGGGTAAAGTGGTCCGGCCCGTGGGCGATCAGGTATTGGCAATGTCCGCCCGAAACCAGCAGCATCAGATACGGAAACGCGATCCCGTCGGTCAGGCGCGGCGTCAGCGCGTGGCCTGCCAAATGGTTCACCCCGATCAAGGGCAGCCCTGTCGCGGCACTGATCCCTTTGGCGCACATCACGCCGGACATGACGCCGCCGATCAAACCCGGCCCCGCAGTCACGGCTATGGCGTCCATGTCGGACAGAGCCAAACCGGCCTCCTCAAGCGCCTGCATGACGCAAGTGTCCAGTTTCTCGGCATGAGCGCGGGCAGCGATCTCGGGGACAACGCCGCCAAAGGCACTGTGCAGTTCGTTTTGGCCATGAACGATCGAGGACAAAACCTCGGCCCCGTTTTCGCCATGGCGCACAACGGCTGCGGCTGTGTCGTCACAGCTGCTTTCCAACCCGAGGACAGTAAGTGTTTGCACCATTGGCCTGATCCGTTACACCTTGGTTGCCAAGCGGGGTATCACCCTGTGCGGATGCAAACAATCCCAAGGCCCAAGGCGCCGACCGTTGTATTTGTTGATGACCCGCCCGCGCGCGGCCTCTGAAAGGTTCGTTGCGCAGCTTCCGACCCGCGTCAGGTCTCGGGTGCAGGTCATCTATTCCCCGATTCTGGAAATCAAACCCCTGCCGGTTCATGTGGATACGATTGATACGCGTGGGCTGATTTTCACTTCAGCCAATGCGGTGAACGCGGCGGCCTCGGCTGGGGTTGAGCGGTCTCTACCTGCCTTCTGCGTGGGTCCTGCAACAACAGGTACGGCAAAAGGTGCTGGGTGGGACGCGCAAATGATGGGCCAGACCGCCGAGGAGTTAATCGCAGCCCTTTTGCAAACCCGACCGCTCAGTCCGCTACTGCACCTGCGAGGCGAGCACAGCCGGGGCAATATTGCCGCGCGGCTGACCGAATCCGGCCTGACCGTGCGCGAACAGCCCGTTTACCAGCAAAACCTGTTACCGCTGACACCCGAAGCGACTGCCGCCGCAAGCGGTAAATCCCCTGTTTTGGTTCCAATATTTTCACCCAGAACGGCGCGACATTTTGCCGACATCTGGCGCGGTTCTGCCCCGCTTTGGGTAGCTGCCATCAGCCAGGCCACGGCCGAACCCCTTTATTCTTTGCCCTATGCGCGGTTGAAGGTCGCGAAAGCGCCGACACCCAAGAAAATGCGTAAGGCCGTTAAAAAACTTGTGAAACATGCGTTGCGGGTTGAGGGCGACGTGGCCACCGACTAACTTAGCCGGGTCTGTTGTTCCAAGCATTTCGGATTCGATAAGGGGAATATTGCGGTGGCTGATAAGAAGAACTCCGATCAAAAACCGGTGGATGATCCCAAGACAGATGAGTCGGTTGAAGCTGTTTCCGCATCTGAGGAACCGACTATTGACGATGCAACAGCGTTAGAAGAGACCCTTTCCGAAGCCGAAGCCGAAGCCGAAGCCGAAGCCGAAGCCGAAGCCGAAGCCGAAGCCGAAGCCGAAGCCGAAGCCGAAGCCAATCTTGAACGTTTCAAGGAGAACCTGTCCGAACGTCATTCGGAAAAGAAAGGTGGCTTTGTTCCGGCGTTGATCGGCGGTGCGATTGCAGCCGCAATCGGGTTCGCGGCGGGCAGTGCTGGTTTGTTCGACTCCGGCAGCTCGGACGCGTTGACCACGCTCGAGGCAAAGCTGACCGATCAAGCCAACCAAATCGACGCGCTCTCGAAATCTCTGTCCGATGGCTCGGACTTGGAAAGCAAGATTGCTGCTTTGACAGAACAGTTGGCTCCGATCACTTCGGATCTGGACGCCGTCCAATCCGGCCTTGATGGTTTGTCAGGACAGATCCAGCCTCTGGCTGATCGCTTGGCCGCGCTGGAAAGCGGCGCGCTGACCCAAGGAGCCACCCCCGAAACCACAGCCGCATTTGAAGCCGAGTTGAAAAAACTGCAGGACTCGCTGGCTGCCCAACGCGCCGAGGTTGAAAAGATGGTTGCGGAAGCTCAGGCTCTGGAAGCAAAAGCTTCGGATGAGGCTTTGGCCGCGACCAATGCAGCGATACTGTCTAAGCTCCACGGGCAGTTGGATGCAGGGCAACCCTATTCCGACCTTCTTTCCGAGCTGTCAGCTGGCGGGGTCGAAATCCCGGGTGCGCTGTCCACGGCGGCCGACAATGGAGTTGCGACGGTTTCGGCCCTGCGTGAGGATTTTGCGCCAGCCGCCCGCGCTGCTCTTGCCGACGCCCGAGAGGCGGAGAAAGGCACGGGGATCGTCGCGTTCCTCCAGCGCCAGACGGGTGCGCGTTCGGTAACACCGCAAGAGGGTGATGATCCGGATGCGATCTTGTCTCGTGCGCAAGCGGCGCTGTCCGCCGGTGATGTGGCTGGGGCTTTGAACGAACTGAAATCTCTGCCCGAGGTGGCCCGTGCTGCGCTGGCTGAATGGGAACAAGCGGCGCAGACACGGGTATCTGCCGTGGATGCCGCAGATGCGCTTGCTTCTGGCGCGAACTCGAACTGAAGGACCTGCCATGCTGTGGTCACTGATAAAAATCCTTGTATTTGTTGCCATTGTTGGCCTTCTGGCTATCGGTGCCGGGTTCCTGATGGAAACCAGCGGCGGTATTCAGATCACGGCAGGTGGCACGGAATACACTCTGGGGCCTTTGCAATCGGTTATTGCGCTGGGCGTGTTGGTCTTTGCGATCTGGCTGTTCTTCAAACTGCTGACCCTTCTGATCGCCACGCTGAAATTCCTAAATGGCGATGAAACCGCCCTGTCGCGCTATTTCGACCGCAGCCGTGAACAGCGCGGCTATCAGGCGCTGGCTGATGGGCTGATGGCACTGGCTTCGGGCGAGGGGCGCATTGCCATGTCCAAGGCCACCAAGGCCGAAAAACTGCTGAACAAGCCTGAACTAACCAATCTGCTGGTGGCACAGGCGGCCGAGATGAATGGTGACACCAAGAAAGCCTCGGACACCTATAAGAAACTGGTGACGAACAACGCCACCCGGTTTGTGGGCGTGCGTGGTATCTTGAAGCAGAAACTGGCCGAGGGTGATGACGATACCGCCCGGAAGCTGGCCGAAAAGGCGTTGGCGATCAAGCCGCGCCACGCCGAAACGCAGGATATTCTGCTGGGTTTGCAGACCAAGTCGCAGGATTGGACGGGCGCGCGTTCGACTCTGACGGCCAAGCTTAAGGCTGGTCATCTGCCGCGCGACGTGTTCAAACGCCGTGATGCAGTGCTGGCGCTGTCCGAAGCCAAGGGCATTCTGGACGAAGGCGCCACGGTCGAACAGCAAGAACACGCGATCGAGGCCAACCGCTTGTCGCCTGATCTGGTTCCTGCCGCTGCGATGGCCGCGCGGGCCTATATCGAAAAGGGCAAGCCGCGCGCCGCGACCAAGATCCTGAAAAAAGCGTGGGAGGTGCAGCCGCATCCCGATCTGGCCCATGCCTTTGCGGAAATCGCGCCGGATGAAACGCCGGATGCGCGGATCAAGCGGTTCACCGCCCTGACCCGTATCCACCCGGAAAACCCTGAAACGCGCCTGATCCTGGCCGAGTTGAACATCGTGGCCGAGGATTTCCCCGAAGCTCGCCGTGCGCTGGGCGATGTGGTAGAAAAACAGGCCGATGCCCGTGCCTATACGCTGATGGCGGCGATTGAACGGGGCGAGGGCGCCTCGGACGCGGTGGTGCAGGGATGGCTGGCCAAGGCGCTGAACGCGCCGCGCGGGCCGCAATGGGTCTGCGACAACTGCCATGATATCCAGCCCGAATGGGCTCCGGTCTGCCAGAACTGCCACAGCTTTGACACGCTGAGCTGGCAAACTCCGCAAACGCCCGAGATCGCCTCGGCGACCGGTGTTCACATGCTGCCCCTGATCGTTGGCGCGCTTGAAGACAAGGTCGAGCCGGAGGTTGAAGAGCCGGAAGAAGAAGTTGCGCCCGACGTGATCGAAATGGAGGTCGAACCCGTGCGCCCCGATGTCGAGCCTGCGATCGAAGAGAAGGTCTGAGGACTCGGATCAACGGACACTTTAGAACCTTGATGCCACTTACGTGTCGCTGGGCAAGTACGTCCAGCGATACTTTGGCGGGGTCGGTCCCTTGTTTCGGCCACCCTGCTGAGACTGTTCCCACGCATGTGCAAGAATGCCGACAGAACGGGACAGGCAAAACAGGCCGCGTGCCAGCGGCGCGTCAAAACCAAGCTCGGCATAGATCACCGCTGTGGCTCCGTCGATATTCATCGGAATGGGTTTGCCTTTACGCTGCGCCAATTCGCCTTCGATGTCGATCGCGACAGATTTGTAGCGCCCATCACAGGCACCTGCCTCAATCGCTTCGTCCACAAGGCTCATCAAACGTGGTGCGCGTGGATCCGCTGGGGTGTGAAAGCGGTGGCCGAATCCGGGCAGAATTTTCCCTTGCGCGGCAATCCAGTCATCCAGCGCCGGGCCAACGGCGGATGGGTGAGCATTGACAAACTGATACAGGGTCACCGCTTGCTCGCCAGCACCGCCGTGGATGTCCCCTAGCATGTTCACCGCGCTTGCCATGGCATTGTTGAGTGGCAGTCCACACGTTACTGCCATGCGGGCCGTAGCGATCGAAGGGGCTTGTGGCCCGTGATCCACGGCAGCAACTAAGGCGGCCTCGAACAATTTCAACTGTGCGGCGGATGGCCTGTCTCCGCGCACTATGAACCAGATCATTTCTGCGAAACCAAGGTTGCCGATAAGGTCCTGAATAGGTGTGCCCCGCAGGTCTATTCGTCCGGGTTCCATGTCGATGATGGATGTTGACCACCAGTCAGCGACATCGCTCATATGATCCCCTCCTTCGTCAACGCGTTTATTTCGTCACGGCTCAGACCAAGCTCAGACCAGATCACGGCATTATCTGCCCCCAAGTCCGGTGGGGCGGTCCGGGGCATTCTGCGTTGACCATCCATCACAACAGGGCTGCCGGTCAGTTTCAGCTCGTCGCTGTGGGACGGCAAAGATCCAATCAATCCGCGGCCTGTAAGCTGTTCGTCAGCCAACGCTTCGGGCACGGTCATCACCTGCCCGGTCGGAACGCCAATCGCGTTCAACTCGCGAACCCATTCCCGGGAGGGTCGGGTGCGCAGCGTGGCTTCAAGATCGTCCCTCAGGGTATGGCGGTTCCTCTTGCGATCTTCACGCGAGGCATAGTCAGGGTTACCCAGCAAATCTTCCCGTCCAAGATGTCGAGCAAGCGCCTGCCATTGTTCGTCACGATTGGCCGCGATGTTGATCGGGTTATCCGCAGTGGCAAAGGTTCCTGACGGGGCGGATGTGGTGTTTTCGTTGCCATGCGCTGCCGGTGTGACATCCCCGATCAGGTAGTTCGACACCACCCAGCCCATGGTGGAGATCACCGCCTCGGACATTGCGATATCCAGAAACGTGCCGCGTGGTCTGGCGTTCAGGGCCGCACTGATCGCAAAAGCGGCCGTTAGCCCCCCGACGGTATCGGCCAGCGGGTAGCCGACGCGATAGGGCGCTGTATCGGCTGCTCCGGTGATCGACATGACACCGCTGATACCCTGAACGATTTGGTCGTAGGCCGGGTCTTTTTTGCGAGGACCGTCCTGCCCAAAACCGCTGATTGCACAATAGATCAGGCTGGCATTTTCAGCGCGCAGAACGTCATAGCCAAGGCCAAGCCGGTCCATTACACCGGGCCGGAAATTTTCGACCAGCACGTCGGCGGTTTGAACCAGCTTCTTCAGCAAGTCTTTGCCCTTTGCTGGCTTCATATCCAGCGTGACGGATTTCTTATCCGCGTTCTGGGCGAGAAAACTGATGCCCATCCCGGCCTTGTTGCGGTCTGGGTCTGCGCCCAACACCCGAGCAAGGTCGCCGCCCTCAGGCCGTTCGACCTTGATCACCTCGGCCCCCATCAGGGCAAGCTGATAGCAGCAATACGGGCCCGCCAGAACATTCGTCAGGTCAAGAACTCGTATTCCTGCCAAAGGCTCAGTCGCCATCGGCGATACCGGCAGCCCGTGCCCGTGCGCGACGCGCGCGATAGCTGGGCAGCAGCACCAGCAGCGCGGCGATGACCAGCAGGCCCAGCGTCATGGGGCGTTCCCAGATAAACCCGATCCCGTCATAAAGCTGCATGGACCTCGCAAAGTTGTCTTCCATCATTCCGCCAAGGATGAACCCGATCAGCAGCGGGGCCAGCGGATAATCGGCAAACTTCAAAGCCGTGGCGCAGACGCCGAAACCCACAAGGATCAACAACTCCGTTGCATTGTTCTGCCCAATATAAGCGCCCATCAACGTAAAGAACAAAATGAACGGTATCAGGTAGTTGCGCGGAACGGATAGCACCTTTGCGATGTAAGGAATCAGCGGCAGGTTCAGGATCAACAGGACAAGGTTTCCGATAAACATGGACATGATCACAGCCCAGAAGATCTGAGGCTCATCCAGCATCAGACGCGGACCGGGTGTCACGTTCAGAGCAATCAGCGCGCCCAGCAGGATCGCCGTGGTGCCGGAACCTGGAATACCCAAAGTCAGCAGTGGAACGAATGATCCTGTGCAGGCCGCGTTGTTCGCTGTTTCCGGGGCTGCCAGACCCTTGATCGAGCCTTTGCCAAATTCTTCCTGTTCCTCTTTCGGAGCGATGTTGCGTTCAACAGCGTAGCCGAGGAAGCTGGCGATTGTCGCACCGGCGCCGGGAAGAACGCCGATGAAGAAACCTTGTACGGACTGCCGTCCCACAACTGGCGCAATTGCTTTGGCTTCTTCTTTGGTGATGCGCAGGTCCTTGATCTCACCATCATCACCTTTCAGATCTTTTGGCTTCAGGACCAGAAACAGCGCTTCGGGCAAGGCAAACATGGCCATGGCCAGCGTGATGAAGCCAAAGCCGGATTGCAGGTCCATGATTCCCATGGTGAACCGAGGCAGGTTGAACAACGCGCCTTCGCCGACAGTTGCCATGATCAGCCCTAGGACTGTCATGATGACGGCCTTGGCGACTTGCCCGCTTCCAGCAAAGGCTGCGATGGCTGAAAGACCGACAACCATAAGCGCGAAATACTCGGCCGAATGGAACAACAGCGCCACTGATGACAGGGCAGGGGCAAACACCATTAGAAGCACAGCACCCAGCGTGCCGCCGGCAAAACTGGCGATCGCAGCGATTGTCAGCGCCTTGCCTGCTTTGCCTTGTCGTGCCATCGGATAGCCATCGAAACTTGAAGCTACCGTGCCCGCGACACCTGGCGCGTTCAGCAGAATCGAGGATGTCGATCCTCCAAAGATCGCTCCGTAATACACCCCAGCCAAAAGGATCAGTGCGGCGGATGGGTCGCCCATCGAGATCGCAACCGGGATCATGATGGCGATGATCGACATCGGTCCAAGACCGGGCAACATCCCGATGAACGTGCCGATCAGGCACCCAGCGATAACCATCAGTAGGTTTTGGATTGAGAATGCCGTTTGCAGGCCGATCAGAAGTCCTTCAAGCATGTCAGCCTCCGAAAATGCCCGGCAGGGGGCGCATGTAAATGCCAAGAACTTCCTGAACCAGATACCAGACGGCCCCAGTAGCGATGAAGGCAACAGGCAGCATGATGTGCCACTTGCGCTCACCCAGAATGAAAGAGCCAAGGATCAGGAATGCCGATGTGGAAATCAGGAAACCGACAGGACGCAGGCACAAAGCGTAGATCACCATCAAAGCCAGCAGCATTAGCGCCTGATCCAGATGGTAATCACCCAGCCGGCGATAATCGATGTCGGCTTCCTTGATCTCGGACTTTTCAAAGCCCAGCAGGATAATTGTCGTCGTGACGATACCCAGAATGGACAGCACTTTGGGGAAGGTGCTTGGCCAGATGGGATTTCTTTGCATGAAGGGGGGAAGGCTACCGTCCATCGTGAACCAGGCGGCGTAGCCATATGTTAAACAAACACCCAGCAGAACGAGCGCGATCCAGCGATCCAACGCCATGATGCCCCCTCCTTTTTTGTTGTCTTTGGGGAAGGCAGAGCGGCGGTCCGCTCTGCCGATTTTCAGTTAGAGAAAGCCCAGCTTCTTCATCAGATCACCGATCTGCTGTTCCTGCTGCTCAAGGAACGTCTGGAAGTCAGCGCCCGAGTTGTGGATGTTGACCCATCCGTTGCGCGCCCGAACCTCTTCCCATTCAGGAGTGTCGTACATCTTGGCGATTGCGTCTTGATATGCCGCCAGCTTGTCTTCCGGTAGACCAGGTGCTGCGAAGAATCCGCGCCAGTTGACGAAGGTGGTATCAATACCCTGCTCCTTCATGGTCATCGCATCAGGAGCGGCGTCAACGCGTTCTTCCGATGTGACACCGATGATTTTGACTTCGCCCGCGTTCGACAGGTCAACAGCTTCCGAGAAACCCGTCGACAGAGCCGCGATTTCGCCGGACAGAAGCGCCGCCATGGCTTTGCCGCCTGCGTCATACGGAATGTACTTTACGCCCAGAGCGTCTTTGCCAGCTGCTTCCATGACCATGGCTGCAACCAAGTGATCCATGCCGCCCGGTACCGAGCCACCACCAATTGCTGTGGCCGAAGGATCTGCGTCAAAAGCTGCCAACAGATCGTCCATCGAGTTGATCGGGCTGTCTTTGCCTACGACGATCGCCGCATAGTCACCGATGGTGCCTGAAACCAGAGTCAGGTCGCGGAAGTTATGCGGGAAAACACCGGTCAGCGAACGGATTACGATGGGCGTTGAGTTCACCATCAATGTGCCGTGATTGCTGTCAGCGTTTTCAATCAGAAAGCCGATGGCCTTACCGCCGCCGCCACCTGACATGTTCTCATAGGATGCAGTGCCAACAAGACCCGCATTCGTAAGGGCTTCACCCGTGCCGCGGGCAGTTCCGTCCCAGCCACCACCGGCACCGCCGGGGATCAGAAAGTGGATGCTGTCCACGACTTGATCTTCGGCCAATGTCGGGCCGGTCAGGCCGATTGCGGCCACAGCTGCGATTAGGGCGCGACGGCCCAGTTTAATCGTTGTCATGATTTCCTCCCGTTTGACAACCGGCCGCATGGCGGCTCAGATTGGATGGAACAAAAACACACCAACCTGACATCAACCTGTCACGCGGCAAAATACTGAAAAAGCCTGATGAAATTTCTACTTGTCGAAGACAACCTGGACCTCGCGAACGCGGTCAGTTCGCGCATGCGTCTGGACGGTCATGTCATTGATCACGCAGCGAATTTGGAGGACGCAACCGCCTTTGTCGAAACCGAAGAATACGACCTGATTCTGTTGGATATCATGCTCCCAGATGGGGATGGCCGAGACTTTCTGAAACGGCATCGGGCAAGTCGACTGGACACTCCCGTGATTGTATTGACCGCGCGCAGTCAGGTTTCTGATCGAATCGGTTCTTTGGATCTTGGGGCCGACGATTACGTCACAAAGCCATTTGATCACGCTGAACTCGAGGCTAGATGCCGTGCCGTTTTGCGTCGCAAATCAGGCATCACAAAAACGACGATCGAGATGGGCGGCATTGTCTTCGATCCGGTCGCGGGGCATTTGGTCGTCGCCGGGGACATCGTTTCTTTGCGGAATCGTGAATTGCGTATGATGGAGCTGTTCATCAACGCACCCGGTCATGTGTTCTCGAAACAGAAGCTGGCAGATCGGCTGTTTTCCTACGATGACAACATTTCAGACAACGCCATCGAGGTCTATGTGGGCCGATTGCGCAGGCATCTTGAAAAGTCGGACCTCAAGATAACTACTCTGCGCGGTCTGGGGTATAGGCTGGATCATGACAACTAATCCGACCGTTTCAGGGTCATTGCGAAACAGGCTGGTGCTCGCGTTGATTGGCGGTGCGGCTGTTCTTGCAATTCTTCTGTTTTTCACAGTTCGCAATTACGCGGCGCAGGTGGCACAACAAGGTCAGGACAACATACTTGAAGCTTCAGTGACATCAATACTGGATGCTGCGGCGCTCAGAGATGGTGCACTCGAGGTAGATATCCCGTACGCAGCATTTTCAATGCTGAGTACTCCGTCAGATGACCGAGTGTTCTATGCGATCTTTCAGGACGGTGAGTTCCTATCGGGCTACGAAGACCTTCGGTTTGCTGGTGGGCTCGGAGAAAGCGATTGGTCGTTCAAAACCGGCGAAGTTCGCGAAGAACTTATCCGACAGGTCAGCGCCAGCCGGACTCTTGTTGGACTTGACCGACAAACCGAGGTCGAAGTCGTACTGGGTCAAACTCAGGATGCGCTTTCCGAAACTCTTGATCAGATTTCGCGCAATGCTGCTTTTCTTGGGTTGGGGTTCTTTCTACTCACCGCAGCTTTATCTTTCTGGATCACGTCGACAACCATTGGTCAGCTCAACAAGTTGACGACTTCGGTAACCCGAAGGGGGCCGCAGGATCTGAGTCCTTTCAAAAAACCAGTGCCACGAGAAATGGCGCCGCTTGTCATGTCCTTGAATTCCTTGATGGGCCGGTTGGATCAGTCGCTTAGCCAATCCGAGGACTTTATCGCCGAAGCGGCCCACCGCGTCAGGACACCTTTGGCGACTGTCAGATCATACGCCGAAGCCACGCTCCACCGCGTGGAAAGAAAAGAAAACCGCGAGGCGCTGCGTGCTATGGTTCGCGCGATCGACGAAAGCTCGCGCGCAGCAGGTCAGCTTTTGGATCACGCCATGATTACGTCTCGCGCGGACCGGCTAGAGCGCGAGAATGTTGACCTTGTCGAATTGATCCAAGAGCTGGTTCAGCGTTTGACGCCTATCGCTGAAATGAAGGAACTGTCGCTCTGTCTGACGGGCGATAAATCGGTTCCGTATTCTGGAGATCCTATTCTTATTCAAAACGCTGTCAGAAACATGATCGACAACGCGTTGAAATATGCACCTGCAGACAGCATCGTAGAAATAGAGGTCACAGCGAAACCCGAGATTAAGGTCAGCGACACCGGGCCCGGCTTTCTTCCCAGCGAAGTTGACAGACTGACCCGGCGATTTGAGCGTGGGGAAAACGCTGTAGGAACCATTGGCTCTGGACTGGGACTAACCATTGCAAAGGATGTGGCGACTGCACATGGGGGAATGCTGGTTCTATCGAACCGGCCAATGGGGGGCGCATGCGTTACATTATCGCTTTGATGCTGGCTTTTCTGCCCGGCGCTGGATGGGCAGAAGACTGGGAAGATCAGTTGATTTTCAACGAAGGCGCAGAGGGTCCCAGGCTGCGGGTAATCTCGAGCACGGACACAGTTCTATTTGCGCCACTGATCGAGGAGTTTGTGGCGAAGAATCCCTCAATTAGTGTCGAATACCTGGTCTCGGGCACGGCCGATATCAACATGCGGGTCCGAGCCGCTGCTGATGCATTTGACGTGGTCGTGTCCAGTGCGATGGATCTGCAACTCAAACTGGCCAATGATGGGTATGCCCTACCAATCGACGACATCGATACACCGCACTGGGCACAATGGCACAACAGCCTTTTCTCGTTCACCACTGAGCCGGCGGCCATTGTGATCAACAGGGCGGCATTTGAAGGCCAGCAAGTTCCCGTAACGCGCCAAATGTTGATCGAAGCTTTACGGAAACGTCCGGAGGAATTCCGTGGCAAGGTAGGCACTTATGATGTTCGCCAGTCCGGTTTGGGTTACCTCTTTGCAACGCAGGATGCGCGAGCTTCGGAAACCTATTGGCGCTTGATGGAAGTTATGGGCGGGCTTGATGTGCGGCTGTATTGTTGTTCGGGCGAAATGATCAATGATCTGGCCGATGGCACGATTTTGGTCGCATATAACGTGTTGGGCAGCTACGCCGCTGTCCGAGCCGAAGGTAAAGATGCGCTTGAAGTTATTTTTCCGACTGATTTTCAAACGATTATGATGCGTACAGCTTTGGTTTCTAATGCAACTCGGGAACCAGACGCAGCAGAAGCTTTCATCCGCCATCTCGTTGCCGAAAAGTCTGCCGCGCAGGAAACGCAGTCCTCCCTCCCGCCGCTGACGTCTCCGGGAGGGGTGACTGACAGAGAAACGATTGGATTGAACCCGGCTTTGCTGACTTTTTTGGATGACCTTAAGCGTAAAAAGTTTCTTTCCGCATGGGAAAATGCGGTGATTCAATAGGCAGCGGAGACCATCAAGTAGATCTGAGCGCGAACTTGTAACGCGCTGAATTTCTAAGTCGCAAACGAAAAAAGGTTACGGCCGAGGCGAGCACCGAATTCGTGTTCAAGAGCCAATTGTCCCAATCAAATCCGTTTGCTAACGTCGTCCACGCGTCGGGGAGGGCGCCTAAACCAAAAATGCTGGACTATTCGCATAACGCTTGGCTTGTGGCAGCCTCGTTAGCTGTGGCGCTCATGGCGGGGTTTACCGGCCTTTATCTTACACATGGCGCATCGAAGCTGGACGACCAGCGCCGTAAGATCATCGTGGCGCTGGCTGCGGTGGTTCTGGGCGGCGGCATCTGGTCGATGCATTTCGTCGCCATGCTGGGCCTGCAACTTCCGATCCTGTTCTACTATGACGCGCTGATCACACTGATTTCGGCCCTTGTGGCGATCCTGATGGTAGGTTTGGCGCTGCTGTTGCTGCATTTCCGGCCACGTTCGGTGCAGACCATAGTGGGGGCGGGCGTGATCGTGGGCCTTGGCATCGTTGTGATGCACTATATAGGCATGGCCGGGATGGAACTGTGTCGCCCGGTCTACAACGTGTGGGACGTACTGTTGTCAACGCTGGCCTCGGTCGTGCTGTCGGTTGTGGCGATCTGGGTGGCCTACGACAACCGCACGCAGCGTAACATCTTGCTGGGAACGGCCTGTTTCGGATTGGCGGTGTTTACAATGCACTTCGTGGCCACCGGTCTGACCGATTTCACCGTCAGCGACAGCACCGGCGGGGCCGGTCCGGCACTGAACAATCAGGTGCTGGCGATGGGTGTCACCGTGGCGGTGTTCCTGATCTGTGGAGCGTTCCTGTTGACTGGCGTTAGCTTCCTTGAACCTGCTGCTGTTGTGGCGCCTGCTCCACCCAGCCCTGAACCTGCAACCTTGCGGGCAGGCATTCCGTTTGAGCGCGAAGGCCAGACCTTTTTCGCCACCCCGACCGAGATTGCCGCAATCCGGGCCGAAGGGCATTATACCGTTCTCTATATCGGGGCCGAGAAACTGTTCTGTCCCTGGTCCATCACCGAGGCTGAAACCCGCCTGACCCCCGATGGCTTTTTGCGTGCCCATCGCAGCTATCTGGTGAATCCCAAACATGTCTCCAGTTTTGAGCGTCACAAGGACAATGGCACTTGTTATTTCGACGGTGTGGACGCGTTGACCAAGGTGCCGGTCAGCCGGTCACGCCTATCTGACATTCGCGACGCGCTGGGCCTTTGATCGCAACTCGTGCAGCCTATTCGTATTTCGTGAAACAAGCTGCGCGCCCCGTTCTCGTTGACTGGAACGGCTGACGCGGGCGTTCTTTCCTAACGTCAGGTCCCCCAAGGCATATTGCTCGGACCCAGGGAGGAAAAACATGATACCAGCCGGTTTTGAGTATCACCGGCCAGGCGATATCGCCTCGGCCATCGGCATTTTGCAGGAACACGGAGACGAAGCGCGCGTGATCGCGGGCGGGCACAGCCTGATCCCGATGATGAAGCTGCGCATGGCCGAGATGGGCCATCTGGTCGACCTGCAAGCCATCGACGAACTAAGGGGCATTGAGGTCGGCTCCGACACCGTGACCTTGGGTGCGATGGTCACGCAGCACGAGTTGATCACTCATGACGGTCTGGCCGCTGCCATTCCGCTGATCCGCGAGGCGGCTTTGCAGATCGCTGATCCGCAGGTGCGCTATGTGGGCACCGTCGGTGGCAATGTGGCCAATGGTGATCCGGGCAATGACATGCCGGGGTTGATGCAATGCCTGAACGCGACGTTTGATCTGTCCGGCCCCGATGGCAATCGCAGCGTCGCTGCGCGTGAGTTTTACGAGGCAGCGTATTTTACCGCTCGCGAGGACGAGGAAATCCTGACCCGTATCTCGATCCCGGTGCCCAGCGCCGGAGTCGGTCAGGCGTACGAAAAGCAAAAGCGCAAGATTGGCGACTATGCCACGGCGGCGGCTGCTGTGATGGTGGGTAACGGAACGGCCTCGGTCGCAATGACCAATCTGGCCGATACGCCGGTCTGGTCCGAAGGCGCAAGCGCTGCGCTGGCGGACGGTGATGTGAATGGCTGCGTTGCTGCCATGTTGGATGCGATTGATCCGGTTGCCGACAATCGTGGCCCCGTCGAGTTCAAGAAACATGTGGCAGGCGTCATGCTGCGCCGCGCCATCGACCGCGCCCAAAGCCGCGCGGGTTGAGGGGAGGAGAACCCATGTCAAAAATGCACGTCAAACTCACCGTGAACGGCAAAGAGGTCGAAGGTCTGGCCGAGCCGCGCACGTTGCTAATCCACTTCCTGCGGGAAGATCTGAAAATCACCGGCCCCCATATCGGATGCGAAACCAGCCATTGCGGCGCTTGCACTGTTGATATCGATGGCAAGTCCGTCAAGTCCTGCACAACTTTTGTAGCGCAGGTGAACGGTGCCGATATCACAACGGTCGAAGGGCTTACCAACGACGATGGCAGCCTTGGCGTACTGCAGGAGATGTTCCGCGAACATCATGGCCTACAATGCGGTTTCTGCACGCCGGGCATGATCACCCGCGCCCATCGCTTGTTGCAAGAAAACCCGAACCCAACCGAAGAAGACATCCGTTTCGGTATGGCTGGGAACCTCTGCCGCTGCACCGGCTACCAAAACATCGTCAAGGCGATCTCGGCCTCGGCTGACATGCTGAACGCTCAGAAGGAGGCTGCGGAATGAACGACCAGACTCTGACCCCCGAAGAACGCGCCGCCAATCTCAAAGGGATGGGCAGCTCGCGCAAACGCGTCGAGGATGTGCGCTTTACCCAAGGCAAGGGCAACTACGTCGACGACATCAAGCTGGATGGCATGTTGTTCGGCGACTTTGTGCGCTCCCCCTACGCACATGCCCGCGTTGTCAGCGTCAACAAAGAAGCCGCGCTGGCGCTGCCCGGCGTGATCGCTGTTCTGACTGCCGAAGACTTATCGCCGCTGGGCCTGCATTGGATGCCGACACTGGCAGGCGATAAACAGATGGTGCTGGCCGATGGCAAAGTGCTGTTCCAAGGTCAGGAGGTCGCTTTCGTTGTGGCCGAGGATCGCTATATCGCGGCGGATGCTGCAGAACTGGTCGAGGTTGAATACGAGGAACTTCCTGTTCTGACCGACCCGTTCGAGGCGCTGAAATCCGATGTGGTCCTGCGTGAAGACCTTGAGGGTCAGACCGAAGGTGCGCACGGGCCGCGCAAGCATCACAATCACATCTTCACCTGGGAACAGGGCGACAAAGACGCGACCGAGGCTATTCTGGCCGAGGCCGATGTGGTGGCTGAAGAGATGGTCTATTACCACCGTACCCATCCTTGCCCGCTGGAGACCTGCGGCTCGGTGGCCAGCATGGACAAAGTGACCGGCAAGCTGACGCTCTACGGTACGTTCCAAGCCCCGCACGCGATCCGGACGGTTGTGTCGCTGATCTCGGGCATTGCCGAGCACAATATCCGCGTCATCAGTCCCGATATCGGTGGTGGCTTTGGTAACAAGGTTGGGGCCTATGCGGGTTATGTCTGCTCGGTCGTGGCCTCGATTGTCACCGGCAAGCCAGTGAAATGGGTCGAGGACCGGATGGAGAATTTGATGTCCACCGCCTTTGCCCGCGACTACTGGATGCAGGGCAAAATCGCGGCAACGACGGACGGTAAGATCACCGGTCTGTGGTGTCACACGACGGCGGATCACGGCGGCTTTGACGCCTGTGCGGACCCGACCAAATTCCCGGCTGGGTTCATGAACATCTGCACCGGATCCTACGACATCCCGACCGCCTATCTGGCCGTGGATGGGGTCTATACCAACAAGGCTCCCGGCGGGGTAGCCTATCGCTGTTCCTTCCGTGTGACCGAGGCGGCCTATTTCATCGAACGGATGATCGAGGTTCTAGCCATCAAGCTGAACATGGACGCGGCCGAGCTGCGCCGGATCAACTTCATCAAGGCCGACCAGTTCCCCTATCAGTCGGCACTGGGCTGGGAATACGACTCGGGTGATTATCACACCGCTTGGGACAAGGCATTGAAGGCGGTCGACTACGAGGGTCTGCGGGCGGAACAGGCGCAACGGGTCGAGGAGTTCAAAGCCGGTAAGACTCGCAAACTGCTGGGCATTGGCCTGACGCATTTCACAGAAATCGTGGGCGCGGGGCCAGTGAAGAACTGCGATATCCTTGGGCTAGGTATGTTCGACTCGTGCGAAATCCGCATTCACCCGACCGGGTCGGCTATCGCACGGCTGGGCACAATCTCTCAGGGTCAGGGTCATGCCACTACCTTTGCGCAGATCATCGCCAGTGAGATCGGTTTGCCTGCTGATGATATCACGCTGGAGGAAGGCGACACCGACACAGCACCCTATGGTCTGGGGACTTACGGGTCTCGGTCCACTCCTGTGGCCGGTGCTGCAACGGCAATGGCTGCGCGTAAGATCCGCGCCAAGGCGCAGATGATTGCGGCCTATCTGCTGGAGGTCCATGACGACGATGTCGAGTGGGACGTGGATCGGTTCTCGGTCAAGGGCGCGCCTGAGCGGTTCAAGACGATGAAGGAGATCGCCTTCGCCGCCTATAATCAGGCAATCCCCGGTCTGGAGCCCGGTTTGGAGGCGGTCAGCTACTATGATCCGCCGAACATGACCTATCCGTTCGGGGCCTATATCTGCGTCATGGAGATCGACGTGGATACTGGCGAATGGGATGTCCGGAAGTTCTATGCGCTGGATGATTGCGGCACGCGGATCAACCCGATGATCATCGACGGGCAGGTTCATGGTGGCGTGACCGAAGCGTTGGCCATCGCGATGGGTCAAGAGATTGCCTATGACGAGATGGGTAACGTTAAGACTGGCACGCTGATGGATTTCTTCCTGCCGACCGCGTGGGAGACGCCGAACTATATCACCGACTATACGGTGACGCCGTCCCCGCACCATCCGATTGGCGCGAAGGGTGTTGGGGAAAGCCCCAATGTGGGTGGTGTGCCCTGTTTCTCGAACGCGGTGCATGATGCGTTCCGGCCCTTTGGGTTGGTGCAGAGCCATATGCCGCATGACCACTGGCGCATCTGGAAGATTGCCAATGGGTTGGGGATGCACGGGTGAATGGGTTCGGATCGGCTTGGCCGATCCGACCGAACGGAGGGGGCCAGCCCCCCTCCGAACCTCCCCCGAGGTATTTTTTGCCAGATGAAGAATGGATCCTGGTTTTGACTTTGAGTGATGTGCAGAACGGATTGGCCGCGCAAGGCTATGTTGCTGATGATCGGTTGGCGATGGCGCTGCATCTGGCGCAGACTTTGGGGCGGCCCTTGTTGCTGGAAGGTCCGGCCGGGGTGGGTAAGACCGAGGTAGCCAAGGCTGTGGCAGCGTCGCGTGAGGCGCGTTTGATACGCTTGCAGTGCTATGAAGGGCTGGATGCCAGCCATGCGATTTATGAGTGGAATTATCAGCGGCAACTGCTTGCGATCCGGGCGTCGGAGGCGCAGGGAGGGGTTGGCGAGGCGCAGTTGTTTTCCGATGCGTATTTGCTGAAACGGCCTTTGTTAGAGGCTATTTCTCAGGATATTCCTCCGGTTTTGTTGATTGATGAGATTGATCGGGCGGATGAGGCATTCGAAGCTTATTTGCTGGAAATACTGTCCGACTTTCAGATCACCATCCCCGAGCTTGGGACGGTCAAAGCGACGACTCGGCCCATTGTGATCCTGACCGCCAATGGGACGCGTGATTTGTCGGATGCCTTACGTCGGCGGTGTCTTTACAGTTTCCTTGATTACCCTTCGAAAGAGGTTGAAATGGCGATCCTTCGGGCGCGGATGCCCGAGGTTGAAGGCGTGCTGGCGCGGCAGATCATTGGGGTCGTACAGGCGTTGCGCAAAGAAGATTTGGAAAAGACGCCGGGCATTGCAGAGATGTTGGACTGGGCTGCAGCTCTGTCAGGTTTGGGCGTTAACGACATGGCGCAATCGCGCGATGCCGTGCAGGCGACGCTTGTATGTTTGTTGAAGACGGCTGCGGACTATGACGCGGCTCCGCCCGAGCTGATGGACCGGCTGATCGGCAAGGTGGCGTGATGCAGGTCACGCGGTTTCCTTCTCGGGCCGATGGCCTTGCCGACCGAATGTCCGGGTTCATCGCGCATTTGCGGTCGAACGGGCTGCGGGTTGGTCCGGGTGAGACCGCGGATGCGTTGTCTGCATTGTCTCAGATCACGGCGACGGATGCGGATCAGGCCCGCCGGGCGCTATGTGTGTTGCTGGCGAGCGACGCCGAGGATTGGCGACGTTTTGATGATCTGTTCGATGCCTATTGGTTCAACGTTGGAAAGCAGCGCGAAGGGGTCGCACAAACGAGCCACGTGAGGGTGCAATCTGCCAAACCCATGATTTGGCAGGATGCCGCACATTCCGACGAACAGGGTGCGGAAAGCGCAGAGCAAGAGGGTTCTGCCGATCAGGGCGAAGGCGATGCCGAGGGGACTGATGGCAAGTTGATTGCGACACGCACAGTCAACCTGTCACGCAGGGACCTGCGCGAGTTGATGGATGACGAGGCTCTAAGGCAGGCTGAAAAGGCGGCCTTGATGTTGGCACGTGCCATTCGTGATCGGCGGTCGCGTCGCAGAAAGCAAGCGTTGCGGGGCGCTACGTTGGATATGCGGAGGATACAACGGGCAAGTCTTGCACGAGGGGGTGAGCCGATTGATTTGTATCGCCGCGCCAAGCCGCCGCGTCCGATGCGGATCGTAGCGCTGTGCGATGTCAGCGGGTCGATGACTGTTTATTCGCGGGTGTTTCTGGCCTTTCTCAAAGGTTTGATCGGTAGCGGGACTGAAGCAGATGCTTATCTGTTTCACACGCGCCTGATGCGGGTGACGGACGCCCTGCGTGATCACGACTCGATCCGTGCGGCTGGGCGGTTGTCCTTGATGGCCGAGGGGTTCGGCGGCGGCACCGACATTTCGGGTAGCTTGGAAAGCTTTCTGAACGGCTATGGCGCGCGTGCTTTGAACGGGCGGACCATCGTTCTGATCCTGTCGGACGGCTATTGCAGTTCGGATCCGCAGGCGCTGAGCGCAGTTCTGGCGCGCATCCGGCGCAAGTCACGGCGCATCGTCTGGTTGAACCCGTTGAAGGGATGGAAAGACTACCGACCCATCGCAGCGGCGATGCAGGCGGCCGGACCCCATTTGGACGCGCATTTGCCTGCCAACACGCTCGAGGCGCTGGCAGCTCTTGAGCCGCAGTTTCGCAAGTTGTGAAAGGAGTCTGATATGGCAAATTTCGACATATTCGACACGATCGAAACCCTGCGCCGAACCGGTGAGCCTTTCTGCGTCGCCACGGTGCTGCGCACAGCGGATGCAACCTCGGCCAAGGCCGGGGGAAAGGCGGCGATTGCGCGCGACGGGCGGATATTGGGTCATCTGGGCGGTGCCTGTGTGCAGCGCGCGGTGCGCAGTTCAGCGATACAAGCGCTGGCCAGCGGTGCGCCGCAGATGATCCGCGTGAAACCCTCGGATAAGGTGGTCGACATGACGGACCCGGATGGCGTGCAAACCTTCAAAAGCGGCTGCCCCTCGGGCGGGACGGTGGATTTGCTGGTTGAACCGTATCAGCACGCGCCAAGATTGGTGATCTTTGGCACCTCGTTAATTGCCAAGGCGCTGGGCGAACACGGGACGCTCGCCGGGTTTCGGGTGACGAGCAGCACGCCCGAGACGGTCGAAGACTTGGGTATCGAGGCGCGCGACTTTGTTGTCGTGGCCTCGCAAGGTCAAGGAGACGGCGCAGCCCTTGGGGCCGCGCTGAACACGCAAGCCGCGCGGGTGTCGATGGTGGCCAGCCGCCGCAAAACCGAAACACTCGCGGAAAAGCTGATTGGTCAGGGTCTGGATCCAGCCCGCGCGGCGCGTCTGAAATCCCCTGCCGGGCTGGACATTCATGCCATTGATCCGCACGAAATCGCCCTGTCAATCCTGGCCGAGATCGTGATGTGGCGAAACACGGACAAATCGACGGAGGTTTCTCAGGATGAAAAACTTGCTTAAGCGCCTGTGGCCCGAGCGCCCGAAACAAACACCGGAACAGGCGACGGAAACCGCCCTTCTGGTTTTTCCGAAATGCTGTTGAACAGAGGAAACGTGAATGGAACTGAGTGACGAAATCCGCATCGCAGCCCCGCGCGACGTGGTTTACAAAGCACTGAATACGCCCGAGATATTGCAGGAGTGCATTCCGGGTTGTGAAGAATTGATCCAGAACTCGCCGGAGGATCTTGAGGCCAAAGTGGTCCTGAAAATTGGTCCGGTCAAAGCGAAATTTGCCGGGCAGGTCACACTAGACAATTCCAACGCTCCCAGTGGATTTTCTTTGACCGGAGAAGGCAAGGGCGGAGCGGCTGGTTTCGCCAAAGGTGGCGCCGAGGTCACGTTGACCGAGGACGGGGCTGAGACAATTCTGGCCTACACCGCGAAGGTCGATGTCGGCGGCAAGATCGCCCAACTTGGCAGCCGTCTGATTGCAGGAACGGCCAAAAAGCTGTCGGGCAAGTTCTTCACCCGATTTGGCGAAATCGTAGCGGAACAAGCGGTGTCCTGATCAAAAAAGGTCAAGAACCGGCACAAACTGCCGGTTCTTGCGCATTTGAGTTGACGACAGGCGTGATGAGGGCGATCACCTTGCTGGCAGAGAGTTTCTCTGTTTCAGGAGAGGTGTGATGTCCGTCGACGCGCAAGTTAGGCAGCTTGAACAATGGGTTGCGATTAAACCAGATGATGGTGCCAGTGTCCGGCGGCTTGTGAATCTGTTGGAAACACCCCGAGGATGCACGACAGCTTTTGGCGCATTCGGAACGGCCCAAAGCCGGATAAATGAATCTTTGGGGTTTGATTGGCGATTGGGCATGTTGGACCGCAGAGTATACGGCGATGCCTACCGCCAGTGGATGAGTATTCTGGAAACCTTGGGCATTACTCAGGTTGTTCCTGTGGCCCAGATGTTCTCTGGTCGGGTCTTGACCATCAATGGTCAGCATACGCATTGCGACGTGCGTTTGAAATTCTTCAAAGAAACCAAAGTTATCCCGAGCTTGTGCCATGATTGTTTCAAAGTTCAGATTTTGCCCGAGAATCTGGATGATCTTTTTCTGGCCTATTTTATGCTACTCAACCTCGACCTGCCGAACGACAACGCACGAAAATGCATGATAGAGCTGAGGAGTGGCATAAAGTATCCCTACAAGGGTTATATTTATTGTCAGAGCCTTGCCGAAGCTAAAAGCTGTCTTGCTGCTTTTGACGACTTGAAAACCAAGCATGCGATCTGTGGTCTGCCCGCAAAAATCTCGCACGGGTGCTCCGAATTCGGACAGGAATACCCTGATTTCAAATACGAAGATTCGGATGAGCAGAAGCCGTTTAAGACTCCGCAAGGCTGGGCTGCAGATGAAAAGAATTATTTCCGGGATCTGAAACTTGCGAAACCTGGGCGGCAGACAAACAACAAGTCAATAATCAGTCTGCGCGATGTTTTTGTGTTCCGAACATGGGTCAGATACGCTCAGCTTATAGGGGACGAAACAAGTGCAAGATTTGGTGTCGACTCTGGTCCAAGTTTATTTCCCGCGTTCGACCAGCGTGTCAGGCGACAGTCAAAAACCAGAAACGCCGAAATGAACGAGCTGGAATGCAGATCCTGAACAAAAAGACCAGGCGTCTCCGTCATACGCATGCGGGAATACCAATTCTCAACTATGTGGAGGATACGGTGCCCAAGATAAGAAACACAAACACTGCATAGTCAATTGGTTAGGTCATGTGGGCAGTGTCAAGACGGACGTCTTGAAAGAAAACTCCGCTACGGGTGTTGTCACAACGGCGTCAAAAGTGCCCATGAAGCCCTTAGACTTAAATCACTGGTTTTCAAAACAGGTGCATTCGCCACTTGGCCAACTCTGAGGGGATCTTCGAAGGTTGATCACTTAGGGCAAGCATTCAACTTGAAAGCCCACTGCTCGTCTCAAGTAGGAAACCGCTTCATTCTAGTTCGTGCGCTCGGCTTTGTAACAGGCAGTTCGCACAGTCCGACTATTGCCGGAAAGATCAGGTTCTAGTGTGAATTTACCAACCATTTTGCCAGAGGCTGTCAGACATTCGTTCAATTGGCTCAGAACGGTTTCGACTTCATCCCCATCCTTACGGATCAATGTCTGGACCGAGCCATTTACCAGCGCGCGGTCCTTGTTGGTAGTGTTTCAGGAGACCCCGAGGAACCCGCCTCTAAAGCAATAGATGGCGTTCTTGTTGAACGAAAAAGAGGACCGAATTGTCATACGCCATGTTCTACAACCGCACAGCTAGGACAAGTAAACTGAGAACAATTAATACGTTATCGGGGGATTTGGTGCCCAGGAGAGGCACATAACTTTTATATCACACTACATCATGTAGTATCATAAACAGGTACGATCATATGTAATATTTTAATATTATTATATTTTTCATTGCAGGCAGTCTCAACTCGTGTCACCGTACCGCAATATGTATTGGGGGACGAATTGGGGGACGGATTTTGCCAAGCAACCTACACAAGCTTTCAACGGTCGGATTGAAGTCGCTTCCTCCTGGTAAGCACGAAGATGGAGGCGGACTACGGTTCGTGCGGCGTCAGGATGGTACGACAGCTTGGGTATTTCGCTTCACGATCCATGGCAGACGCAGGGAAATGGGTCTTGGCCCCTACCCCGATGTTTCCCTGAAGGCTGCGCGAGAAATGGCGACCGAGTACAGGCAGCAGGCCAAGCGCGGTATCGATCCTATAGCCAAGCGCGAAGCAGAGAAGCGGGAAGCCATCCGTAATCTGCACATGGTTCGGGATGTGGCACAGGATTGCTTTGAGGCCCGCAAGGCAGAACTTAAAGGTGATGGAACTGCGGGACGCTGGTTCTCGCCGTTGGAAATCCACATCTTGCCCAAGCTTGGAAAGATGCCCATCGCTGAGGTGGATCAGATCTCTGTGCGAGACACGCTGGCGCCGATCTGGCATGAAAAGGCCGAGACGGCTCGCAAAGCTGCGAACCGCCTGAGTCTCGTTTTGAAGCATGCAGCCGCTTTGGGTCTGAATGTGGATTTACAGGCGGTGGACAAGGCCCGCGCTCTTCTCGGCAAACAACGGCATGAAGCGAAGAGCATCCCAGCGTTACAGTGGCAAGAGGTGCCCGCCTTCTATGCATCGCTTGGTCAAAATGCCACTGAACTCGCGCTTCGCTTGCTGATTCTTACCGGAGTGCGATCTGCCCCGGTCCGCTACGCGACGCCGGATCAAATTGATCTGGACACCCGTATCTGGACGATACCCGCCGAGTTTGTGAAGAGTCGCAAAGGTGCGACGGGAGATTTTCGAGTACCACTGACCGACGAGGCTGTGATGGTCGTAGAGGATGCTTTGCGTCACGGTGGTGAAGTGTTGTTTCCGGGGCAGCGAGGAAAACCGATCAGCGACATGACGATGAGCAAACTGATGCGTGACCGGAGCATGACTGCCCGCCCTCACGGGTTCAGATCCAGTTTGCGAACGTGGGCCGAGGAAACCGGCCAGCCTTACGAAGTCGCCGAAACAACGCTTGGGCATGTTGTCGGCAACGCGGTGGAACGCGCGTATCAGCGATCCGATCTCATCGAAAAGCGCCGTGCTCTATTGGCCGCTTGGGCCGATTATGTCACGGGAAAAGGTGGGGCAGATGTTATTCCGCTGAATGGAGTAAAGAGATGAACGACAACGTGTTTCTTGCCGCCGTTGAAACCGTGGAAGACTGTGAAGTTGTAGTTGCGCTTTGCGAGGCCGGCTCTGTCGAACTTGAACGCGAATACTACACAACTGAACTCGGTCGAATTTCACTGTCGCAATATCGCTATGCAAAGCAGAAAGTAATGGCGTCTGAAATAGCTGGCGATGCCCCGGTTGCCAAGAAACCAGGCCGCTTGCCCGATCACGACTACGGTGTACTCATTGACCTTGTCGAAGATCTGGCAAAAAGTAACGCTGAGTCTCGCAGGGTGGAATTGGCAAGTTTATACAAGCAAAAGACTGGTCGGAGCATTTCCGATGAAAATAAACGTCTGAAAAAAATAGAAAAATGGGCAAGGATTGCGGGGTCGAAATAGCCTTACAAACCGCCCCCTTCGACCCTGAGACAAAACAGACAGAAGCGGTTTTAGTCACCCCATGACTTCGAAATTCATGGAGTAAAATATGATCGACCGCCTGTTAACTGACCGCGAAGTTGCCGAGCGCCTTGGTGTGTCCAAGGCTACAATTTGGCGACATGCCAAGGCCGGATTGCTACCGAAACCCGTCAAGCTTGGATATTCCGCCCGCTGGCCGGAAAGCGATATTCAGACTGCAGTGGAAAGCTTGAAAGCCGAACGAACTTGAACAACCCGAAAACCGAAAACCCTAAACGCGAGCTCAGCAGTCCGCGAACGGAGGAGGCATGCCTGATCAGAACTTGCGAATTCTAGAAACCGAATGGCGTCAGGAACATACGCCGACCCAAGACAATCAAATGCATCCAATCGAAAAGGAGAACTACGATGCTATTTCCTAACAGCGGCACAGGCCGCCCATACATTCGCCTCGACGCAAGAACGGCGACATTCAAAGCCTCGCGCGTCGATAGTGATGCGGTTGAAGTCATTTTGATCGGCAAAATCGTAGATCTGGATCTGGCCAACGCAGAACAGGGTTGGCTCAAAGTGGATCAGCATGGCGCGGATTTCGTGCCCTTGACGAAACAAGATGATTGGAATGGCACACCAAGCCCATCGCCTGAATACTCGCCCGCTGTATCGCTGGATCTCAGGAGTGAAGCCTGGGATGAGCCCCCTGTCCGCGAACTGCGTGGCGGTTCGCGAGCCATTACCTCTTTCATCGCATCGGTCGCAAAAGAGGCCGGTGATATTCCAAACGGTAAGGCTGTTCGAGTTCGTATTGTTGCGGTCGAAACCGTGAAATTTGGGCGAGGCACATCGACCGAAATCAGGTTTGAAATTGCGCCGAAGAGCAAATGGCCTGACCTTTCAACATTTACGTCTGATGTCGGTTCATCGGGATCTGATCCTGAGTCTGGAGATGATGGCACCGAAGATCCGGATGCCTGGGCCTGAAGTCACCGCAGGCAAGCATAAACGCTCGGGTTCTGATTTGTGCCGCAAATCAAACCCGGGCCGCCTGCATCGTCTTGCCACGACCTTCCTGCGAAACAGCAATAAGCGAGCACAAATATGAGTGATACGTTGATCGATTTCACTGACGGCGAACGCGAAGACCTGCGGGTGGCCGCGGGTCGCATGGCGTTGTTCTGGAAGCGAGAAGGACTTGCTGACGCGGTTCGCCAGATTGGGCCAGACCTCGGGTATGAAGGATTACGCGTCGCGTTAGGCGCGTATTTTGAGCTGCGGCAACAGAGAGTGGACCGGGACCGCCGGAACGAGTTTCTGGATGACGAAATCCCGTTTTAGTCCAATTGATCGAGCAGCATTTTGGGCGACGGCGTCTAATGAGCTGCTTCGTGTCACGGCAACTGAAGCCTTCGGTGAACCCAACATGTCCCTTTCGACCCAAGGCGAACTCAGGTTTGGCCAACGGGGGTCTAAGTCTGTCGTTCTGCACGGTGAAAAACGCGGGTCCTTCTACGATCATGAGGCGCAAGACGGAGGCTACCTTCGCATTCCCGATGCGGATTTTGATCAGCTTGCAGCCCAGGGCGACGGAACATTCAGATTGGGCAACAGCAAAATGGAAAAACCGAACCGCGAAAAGGCCCGGCAGCTTTGGTCAAAGGCTCTTCCGATCAAAGATACGCTTGCCCAGAAGTATCTCGAAGCACGCGGCATCCTGAGACACCTTCCAGAAAATGCAGCCCGCTTTCATCCGAATGCTGCCGATGGTCGTCCCTGCTGCGTTTTTCCGGTGTTGGATTCAATGGGTGAAATCTGTGGCGTCCAACGTGTTCCGCTTTCAACTGAAGGTGTGCGTGTCGATGATCGGAAGTCCCTGGGACCAATTGGCGAAGGTTGGTTCAAAGTCTCGGATGCCCAACCGGCTCATACGCTGGTTGCGGAGGGCGCAGAAGACGCTCTGGCAATCTGGCGGGCGATGAAGGAGGACATTTCCACACCTGACGTCCGGGTGGTCGCAATGCTTGGCCAGCGATGGTCGCGCGCTGCGAAGGATTTTCCCGGCGCGATCTTCTGCGCTGACGCGGATAGTGTCGCAGCGGCCAGCGATGCCGCGGCGTCCTGCGGCGGGCGTGTTTTTGATCCATCGCCGCACAAAGACGCAAACGAAATTCTAATAGAAGATGGCCCAACGCAACTCTGGGATCGTTTAAGGCGCGCTCAACGCGCAGTCGCAGGCAGCGAAACGCCAGAGCGCGTAGCGACAGATGGCTTCTGGTTGGGAGAAGTTGAACCCATACTTCAAAACGCTGATGCGATCCGGGGTTGGTTGCCGAAACGTGGAATCGCAACGCTGTTTGGACCGCCGGGTTCCGGAAAAACATGGTTGGCGTTGGACATGGCAGCACATCTTGCTGCAAACCAGCCATGGTATTCTCACCGCACGCAAGGCGGGCCGGTTGTCTATGTCGCGTTCGAAGGTGTGGGCGGGGTGCGCAACCGCCTAGTGCCTCTTTTGAGAAAGGTTGGACCCGCTCCGATGTACGTTCTCAATGGTGGCCTTGATCTTTGCGATGAGGACGCTGTTTCTATTTTGATAAAGCAAATCCGAACGCTCGGTCGGGAAGCTGGCCAAGCCGTACAATCTATCTTCATAGACACATTGGCTCGTGCAATCGGCGGGCGTGACGAAAACTCGCCAGAGGGCATGGGGGCGGCTCTGAAGGGCGCTAGCACGATCGAGAACGCAATCGAAGGACTTGTTTTGCTTGTTCATCATACTGGCAAGGACACGTCGCGTGGAGCACGCGGGCATTCTTCTCTCAAAGGCGCCGTCGATGCAGAAATCTCAATCACACGTGATGGCGATATAATCACGGCAGTAGCAGAGAAAGTGCGGGATGGAGAAGACGGGGCTAAATTCTCTTACCAACTCCAGCAGGTGGCGCTGGGTCTCGACAGCGACGGGGAGCATGTCACGTCATGCTATATCGAGCCGATGCCCAACTCACCGCATGAAACTGCTGACGCGGCGGTACAACTGCCCGACAAACAGCAAAACCTCATTGAGGCTCTTTCGCTCTACATCGATGAGCATGGCAGCTGGAATCCCGGAGGCGAAGAATGGCCCGAACCGGAAATGCACCGGATTGTTAACCAGGAGGAACTCATTGCGTACGCTTCGAAGTTGGGCATCTCCAAAGCATCGCGCGATCGCGACCAAAAACGAGAAATTACCCGGATGATAGATGCACTGCAGACTGCGGGTCGCGTAGGAACAAACAGAGATTGGATTTGGCTTGTTTAAACGTGAGCGAGATACGCGAGAAACGCGCGAGATCTCTATAGATAAACTCGTATCTCGCGCGTTGCTTGAACCATTGCAACAGGGGCGAGAGCGCGAGCCCGGGCAAAGCCCTCGGGCTCGCGCTCTCGCTGTCATAAGTTGTGCGAAATGGCGGGCGAACGGCGGGTTTAAGCAGAGAAACGGACGTTCGCAAAATGGCTTCAATCAACGCTCTGAGCCCTTCTCTACCGAAGCTACGCTTCGTATGGATTTTTGCTATGCGCAGTTAGGTGAAATTGGAATGCTCAGCAGCAGGCGCAAAGCAGTCCTCAGTTGCTATTTGCCTTACGGCACTGCAACAGCCCGAAAATGGGCCGTTCTAAGGCAGCCACCTTGAGTAGGAGTCGCGGTTCCGTCCTTCCTAGGAAGTTTGCCGCCAATGAGTTGAGACTACATCCCAGAAAGCCCAGCATTAGTATTCAATAGAAACTGGCGGAAAATTGGGCTGCTCGCCGCACCAATGCCTCGGGCGTTTTCCCCGACCGCTGCGGCTTCTACAACTGGAGGAATTAAACCGCGTTTGTCTTGGTTGATTAGGTATCGGCGAACACGTGAGACCAACTCTTCCCGCACTTCAGGTGGGAATGCACCGTCGATGAAAATCGCCTCAAAGTCGATGACCGCGCAAATTGACAGTGCGGCCTTGGCCAATTCCTGAGCCGTCGTGCCGATCCATGGTTCGACATAGCGAGAGATGCTATTCCAATCCTGAGGCTTCTTCCAGAGAATTTCAGGATCGACACCTGCTTCGATCAATCTGTCCTCGAGCAGGAACAGCGAAGCTGTGTCGATCAGTTGCTGGCTTTCACCCAATGGGCCCGTAGTCCGCATAGCGCCTAGCGCACCGGCATTGCCTTGGTTGCCCTCGAATACGGTGCCGTTCAATGCGACGCCACCGCCGATCATCGAGCCGATGAAAAAATAGAAGTAATCACGATACTCAGCCCCGCGGCCATAAAGGTGCTCCGCGTGACAGGCTGCCGTTGCGTCGTTAACCACAAAAACCGGCAAGTCGCTGAACTTGGCGACCTCGGAGAAGAAATTCACGTTTTTCCATGACCTGAATTTCTTGGCGGCGAGCCCGGACAGATCATGCCATTTCCAAAGCTCGAACGGGGTGCCGATCCCGATACCGCATACTCGGTCGCGAAGAAGTTGAGGTTCGCGAGAGAGAAGTGTTTGCAGGCCAGACTCCAGAAACCCAAAAATGACCTCTGGCAACGGATAATCGTATGTCGTGGAAAGTTGGTGGCGCGGGTTGCCCATAAAGTCGATCAAAAGCAGATCGGCGCTGCGCCGCCCGATCTTCATCCCAACTGAAAGGATGCCTTCCGGGTTGAGCTCCATAGGGACTGAGGGCTTACCTACTTTTCCGCGCAAAGGGTTTCCGCGTTTGAGAATCTCGTCCTTTTCCAGCTTGCGAAGAATAATTGAGACAGTCTGAGGGGACAGGCCCGTTAGTCGCGCGACTTCGGCACCCGCAGCAGGGCCATGCCTTTGTAAAACCGTCAAAATCAAACGTTCGTTGTGATCGCGAACCCCGCTTTGACTTACCCCGCCAGTCAGTGTTTTTAGCGCTTCTCTTTCCATAAGCCTGAACATAAACCCCTTGTTTTCTTATGAAAAGATGCCGAAGCAAATTAATAAATAAACTTTATTTATTTATTGACATGAAGGCTAGAATCGCGGTTTGCTTGAACGCAACCTGCATTGGAGGATGGAGGTGGGTCTCGCTGTCATGCCACGCGGGACAAAAACAACTTTCTGGGAGGACAACATGAGAAATCTACTCAAGCTTGCTGCATCAGCGACTGTACTCACACTCGCTGCTGCATCTGTTCAAGCGGCCGGGGAGACGGTTTGCCTGATCACGAAGACTGACACCAATCCATTCTTTGTAAAGATGAAAGAAGGCGCCACAGCCAAAGCTGAAGAGCTTGGCATGACTCTAAAGGCCTTCGCGGGCAAGATCGACGGCGACCACGAAACTCAGGTTCAGGCCATTGAAACGTGCATCCTTGATGGAGCAAAGGGAATTTTGCTGACGGCGTCTGACACCAGCTCGATTGTCCCTGCGGTTCAGCAGGCGCGGGACGCTGGCCTGCTGGTAATTGCTTTGGACACACCGCTGAGCCCGATTGACTCTGCCGACGCAACATTTGCCACGGATAACTACAAGGCAGGCCTGTTAATTGGCCAATGGGCAAAGGCAAAAATGGGTGACGCGGCAGCGGACGCCAAAATCGCGACGCTGGACTTGAACGTTAGTCAGCCAACAGTGGATGTTCTGCGTAATCAGGGCTTCCTTGACGGTTTCGGAGTGGACCTAGCGGATCCAAATGTTATCGGCGATGAGACCGATGCCCGACTGGTTGGCAGTGACGTGACCGACGGCAACGAAGAAGGCGGGCGCCGCGCCATGGAGAACCTTCTGGCAAAAGACTCGACGATCAATGTGGTTCACACAATCAACGAGCCGGCAGCAGCAGGTGCGTATGAAGCCTTGAAGTCAATTGGGCGCGAAAACGATGTGCTGATCGTCTCGGTCGATGGCGGCTGCCCCGGCGTGCAAAATGTACAGGCCGGTGTAATCGGGGCGACAAGCCAGCAATACCCACTGTTGATGGCTTCGCTTGGTGTTGAGGCTGTAAAGAAATGGGCCGAAGAGGGCGTTAAGCCTGAAAATACACCGGGCAAAGACTTCTACGATACCGGTGTAGCGCTCATCACGGACCAGCCTGTTGATGGCGTGGAATCAATTTCAGTCGCCGAAGGTTTGGAACTCTGCTGGGGCTAAAGCAGACTTAATTGATGAGGCGCGCACACGCGCCCCATCATTCCTTTCACCAGCAAACCGAAACTTCCTGTACACTGATCTCGTGGGCGCAATGCTAGTCGCGAAAAGGGGAGAATATGTCTGAAGCAAACCAAGGCGCTCAGGGATTTGAAACCGCCGCAAATAAAACGGAAACGGTGGCGGAATTTGAAGATCATCGGCGCGGCGTGCTAGGGAAGTTACAGCACCTTCTCCACGTGAACCCGTCCTTTGTCCCGCTTATCGTGCTGGTCGGTGCAATCGTGATTTTCGGCCTGGCTCTGGGTTCAAAATTCTTTTCACCCTTTGCAATGACATTGATCCTCCAGCAGGTTCAGATTGTAGGTATCGTTGCCGCAGCGCAAAGCTTGGTCATTCTCACCGCTGGCATCGACCTAAGCGTCGGCGCGATCATGGTGTTTTCATCAGTCATTATGGGGCAATTCACGTTCCGGTACGGCATTCCAGTACCAATTGCTGTTGTGTGCGGGCTTGCAGTAGGAACCATGATCGGTGCGCTCAACGGTTGGCTTGTAAGCCGCGTTAAATTGCCCCCGTTCATTGTCACGCTGGGAATGTGGCAGATCGTTCTCGCAACCAACTTCCTGTACTCCGCAAACGAGACAATCCGCAGCCAGGATATCGAAGCGAACGCACCTTTCCTTCAGTTTTTTGGAACCAAATTCAGCATCGGTGGAGCGACCTTTACTGTTGGCGTCATCTTCATGCTCGCCCTTATCTTCGTATTGGCCTACGCGCTAAAACACACAGCTTGGGGAAGGCATGTCTATGCCGTGGGTGATGATCCTGAGGCCGCCGAACTATCAGGTGTCAACGTCCATCGAACGCTTATGTCCGTCTATATGTTGTCTGGCCTGATCTGTGCCTTCGCGGGCTGGGCTCTGATTGGGCGCATCGGATCAGTCTCGCCAACGTCCGGCCAATTGGCCAACATTGAAAGTATCACTGCTGTTGTGATCGGAGGCATCTCTCTGTTCGGCGGGCGAGGCTCCATTCTGGGGTCACTGTTCGGTGCTTTGATCGTTGGCGTATTCACACTTGGGCTGAGGTTGCTCGGCGCGGACGCGCAATGGACCTTTCTACTCATCGGTCTTCTCATCATCGCAGCGGTCGCAGTTGACCAGTGGATTAGAAAGGTATCGGGTTAATGTCAGACGCAACTCCAGTCGTCCAAGGGCGTGGTATCGTGAAGCGCTATGGCCACGTTACCGCTATTGACCATTCCGACTTTGAACTGCTGAATGGAGAAATCCTTGCAGTTATCGGGGACAACGGCGCTGGCAAATCGTCTATCGTTAAGGCGATATGCGGTGCCACAATCCCAGATGAGGGTGAGATTCTGATCGAAGGAAAGAAGGTAAACTTTACCTCTCCAATAGACGCCCGCAATATGGGTATCGAAATCGTTTATCAGCAGCTTGCCATGTCTCCTGCCCTTTCAATTGCGGACAACATGTTCATGGGGCGCGAGATACGCAAACAGGGTTTTATGGGCAAGTACATGCGTCAGCTAGACCGGCCAGCTATGGAGAAGTTTGCTCGTGAAAAGCTGACTGAGCTTGGGCTGATGACCGTACAGTCGATTAATCAGGCGGTTGAAACACTGTCTGGTGGCCAGCGCCAAGGCGTTGCCGTTGCGCGCGCAGCCGCCTTTGCGACCAAGTTCATCATCATGGACGAACCCACAGCAGCTTTGGGCGTGAAAGAGAGCCGCAAGGTGCTTGAACTCATACAAGACGTACGCGCACGTGGCATTCCTATCATCCTGATCAGCCACAACATGCCACATGTCTTCGAAGTAGCTGACCGAATCCATGTGCACCGGCTTGGCAAAAGGCTCTGCACAATTGATCCCAAGGATTACACGATGTCCGATGCCGTAGCCTTTATGACAGGCGCCAAAGAACCACCAAAAGAAGACGCTGCGTGATCGAGCAAGATGCAGCGCGCGTGTGCGACCTGATCTCCTCTCGGAGGCAGGTTGGGGTTCGGACGATTGTCGCAATCGCAGGACCTCCTGCGTCCGGAAAGTCGACCTTGGCAGAGACCGTTGTGCAATCGCTGAACGCACAACAGAGCTCGGCGTTTCCATTAGCCACGCTGGTGCCTATGGATGGCTACCATTTGGACAATCGTATACTTGAAGCGCGAGGTTTGTTGGCGAGAAAAGGCGCACCAGAAACCTTCGACGCAATTGGTTTTTGCAATGCAATCAAAGGGTTGAAATCCTCGCAACTTGAGTCCTTTCACCCCATATTTGACCGCCAAATGGATTTAGCCATTGCCAACGCGATTACGGTTCACCCTGACACTCCGACTGTTGTTGTTGAGGGGAATTACCTTCTTATAGATCGCGACCCGTGGAGAACGCTGGCGGACGTCTATGCCGCAACGGTTTTTGTCAGCCCAACTATGGAAGAACTCGAAAACAGGCTTCAGCATCGCTGGATCAAATATGGTTTTGACACGAATACAGCGTTGCAACGCGTTAAAGCCAATGACCTGCCCAATGCTGAACATGTCATTTTTGAGAGCCGGAAAGCCGATCTTACCTTGAAACAGAATTACACTGAACTCGGGATGCGCTAGTTTCAGCCGGCCATTGGTGCAGCGCCTCTGAGCGATTGTCCGCTTTAGTCTGGCTGACGACTTTGGGTTAGACGATGGGAGCAGCGGTTTGTCCGCAAAGCGGTCATTCAGTGAAATTCGCCAAATGACTGTTTTGCGGACTTAGCTGCCATCAGTATTTGCCCGAAGCCAATTTTTTGAAGTTGCAACACTTGCTCAAGGCGAACATCTGTGCTGCCTACAATGCACGAATGAATTTTTTCAAGATTTCTTGGATTCGCTGGAGCAACACCTCAAACTTATTTGGTGCAGGCTACCAGAACAACTCGGTCCGCCTCGCATTTGTTTCTCTTGGTGCAATCGCCTTCAGAATTTCTACCGCTCTCATAGACATATATTGGTGGATTTGTTGACCAACCCTCCGGCGTTGCTACACTCCACCGCTGTGGCTGCCGCACCGTTGGTTGCTGAAACTGCCACAGCAAGGAAGACAGTTCCTGCAGATAGTTTTGCCATATATTCAGGAACTAAAAGAAACGTCAGAGTACGCGCGCAAGGAATGCCTTGGTGCGCGCTTCTTGCGGTGAGGCGAAGAGCTCCACGGGTGGCCCCTGCTCCAAGATTCGGCCTGCATCAAGAAAACACACCTTATCTGCCAGTTCCCGGGCAAAGCCCATCTCATGCGTGGCAAGCACCATCGTCATACCCTGCTGCCGCAGATCACGTAATACGTCGAGAACCTCGCCCACCAGTTCAGGATCAAGTGCGCTTGTGATCTCGTCAAAGAGCATGATCTGAGGGTCCATTGCCAGCGCTCGGATGATCGCCACGCGTTGCTGTTGCCCACCTGACAGTTGGTCGGGATAATGCTCCATCCGGTCGCTAAGCCCAAAGCGTGAGAAAAGCTGTGCTACCCTGGGGCGCAAATCCTCTCGGCTCAGGCCTCGCACGCGGCGCGGGGCGAGCATGACGTTCTCTGCCGCAGTCATGTGGGGAAAGAGGTTGTAGCTTTGGAAGACAATGCCGATCTCTTGGCGCACTGGCTGTGGGTCTAAGCCCGGCTCGGATATGTCCCTCCCATCCAGCCAGATCGTCCCATCATCGATAGGTTCCAACAGATTCATGCAGCGCAAAAGGGTGGACTTGCCCGAGCCCGAAGCGCCGATCAGACACACCATCTCGCCCTCGGCCACATCGAGATCAATGCCCTTGCAAACTTCGTGATCATCGAAACGCTTGCGGATACCCCGTAACGACAACTTCGGCTTCATCTGCGTGCCCGGTTCTGCTTGTTCATCAAGTAATCCGCATATCGCGTCGCGGGAACGGTCAGCGCCAGGAAGATGAGTGCCGCACCTACATAAGGCGTAAAGTTCGCGTAAAGTGACTTGTAGACTCCGGCCTGACGGAAAATCTCTACCGGACCGATGAAAGACAAAAGTGCCACATCCTTCTGCAAGGCGATGAACAAGTTCATATTGGCGGGCACCACGTTTCGAATGGCTTGCGGCAACACAACAAATCGCATTGTGTCTTGATTGCTCAGACCCAATGAGACGGCGGCGGAACGCTGCGACTGGTGGATCGAATCGATGCCAGAGCGAATAACCTCAGCGACATAGGCTGAGTAGACCAATACCAGCGCCAAGGTCCCCCAGATATAGGGGCTGTTCCAAGGCCTTGGCAGGCCCAGCCCGGGCACCCCGAACCCGATGATGTAGATGACAAGAACCACCGGCAGGCCACGAAAGATGTCTGTGTAGGCAATCCCAAACAGGCGAAGTGGAAAAAGCGCAGGTGCACGGGTGTCCCTGCAGAGTGCGATAGCGAGGCCGGTGACTGCGATGAGCGGGGCCGACCACGCAAAAATCATCACGTTCAACAGAAATGCATCAAGCAGCCCAGGAAACGTCGCTACAAAGACACGGCCATTGAAGAAGGCACGCTGCACAGCATCCCAACCGGGTGAGAGCGGAAGTAGAACGACAATGGCCAGCACCACGCTAATGGTAGAGATCAGCGCGATGCGGTTTGAGCGTCGACGCACTCCGGCTTCATAGACCTCGCGGCGCGTTGGCGCTGCGGCAGACCGCCTGGCCGGTCTGTTCTGCACCGATGTTTCGTCCATTTATTTAATGACCGGAACACCTGTGGCCTCTGCCAGCCACTGGGTCTCGATCGCGGCAAGTTCACCGCTTTCGGTCAGTTCCGAGATAGCAGCGTCGACACACTCCTTAAGCGGGTTGGCTTCTTCCATCAGAAGGCCGAATTGGTCGGGGCTATCTGATTGCTCCGGCGGGAATTGGCCCAGCAGCACACCGCCTTCTACAACCACTGCCGACAGATAGAGTGCAGTGGGTAAATCATAAAGAGCAGCGTCGATCTGACCGGCCATGATTGCAGCATTCACGTCGGCATTGTCGTTATAAAGTAACGGGTCACTTGCTGGCTGAATCACATCGTTGAGAATTGGAAGCGCAGTGGTGGTGGCCACGGCCCCCCAATTCAATCCCTTGAGACTATCCAGCGTTGCCTCGGCCCCAGCATCGACCACATTTTGGGTTGTCAACACCGCCATGGCAGAGCTGTAGTATGGCAGACTGAAATCAACCATTTCCTCCCGTTCGGGGGTAATAGAGTACTGCTGGATGTTAAAGTCAAAGTTCTTTGCACCAGGTTGTATCGCTTCATCAAAGCTCGTGCGTACCCAAGTGACATTGTCCGAACTGAATCCCATTTTGTCAGCGATGGCATAGGCTACCGCAGCTTCGAACCCCTCGCCGTTTTCGGGCGCGTCGTCCATTACCCACGGATAGTAGGCTGGGTTGCCTGTGGCGATGGTCAGAGTTCCTTCTACAAGGGTCTTGTCCGCCGCGCAGGCCCCATGGCCCGCGGCGTGTGCCATCGTCGCAGAGACAATCAAGGCCAGAGCTGTGCTGGAAAGCAGTTTCATCAAAGCGTCTCCCTGTTTTCTGATTGGCGACAGGTTCCTACGGGTGAAGAGATTTGTCTAGTGTGAGGACAAGTTGGATAGCCATCCAAAAAGCCATGACCGCTCATCGACGCCAAAGTAACAGAGATCTCCCGACTGCTTTGCGGGCAGAACGAATGCCGCTTCTTTCCTAATATGCGTTAGCCAGCTATAATCCTAGCATGTCAAAGCAGGACAAACTTAAGCGTAACCGTATGAAACGGTACGAAGATTTAGCATCGCGTCGAAACTACGTTGAACCGATGCAATACTTGTTTGGGCAGCTGAAAGGCGCGGTTGATAAGGGCAATCATGACAAGGCTATCAAGATTGCGATGTTTCTCATTCCATTTGGGCATGCCAAAGCTTTGCCGCGGAAACAGGATGGTGATGAGGTGGGTACCGACCGCCTTATAGTCAACTTCACGTTGGACTGAATAAATCCGAGACATCCGATGCATTAGATTCTTTAGTTTCGAGCGGCTCATCCATCACAAATCAAATGGGGGACTATTTGGGGGACTGGGGGAGTCAAAATATCCCAGTGGATTGATTATATGAAATTATTTGGGAAAAAGTGGTGCCCAGGAGAGGACTCGAACCTCCACGTCCATACGGACACTAGCACCTGAAGCTAGCGCGTCTACCAATTCCGCCACCTGGGCAGGTGTCGTGGAGGGGCGTTTAAGCCCACTGGCGAGGAGGGTCAACCGGATTCGGGAAGTTTTTTAAAAGTTTTTTGACCCCATCCAAAACGCACCCGAAAAAGCCAGGGTTTTTCCCCTACACGCGGCGTTATTGCGCCTTGTTCCGCGCCTCTTTGGGCGGTAGATCGGATCAGGAGCCAAAAGCAGGAGCCCTTCTATGTCAAAACTGGTCACGATTTATGGCGGATCCGGATTTGTCGGCAGGTACGTCGCACGACGTATGGCGAACGAAGGGTGGCGTGTTCGGGTCGCTGTCAGGCGCCCGAATGAAGCGATTTTCGTCAAACCTTACGGCGTGGTTGGACAGGTTGAACCCATCCTGTGCAACATTCGCGACGATGCGTCGGTTGCGGCGGCGATGCAGGGCGCGGATGCGGTGGTGAACTGCGTGGGTGTGCTGAACGAGCTGGGCAAGAACGCGTTTGACGCCGTACAGGCCGACGGGGCCGAACGGATCGCGCGGATCGCGGCCGAACAAGGGATCACGCGGATGGTCCATATTTCTGCCATTGGTGCAGACGCGGATTCGGACAGTGAGTATTCGCAAACCAAGGCACAGGGTGAGGCCGGAGTGCTTGCTCATATGCCCAATGCCGTGATCCTGCGCCCCTCGGTTATTTTCGGGACCGAGGATCAATTCTTCAACCGCTTTGCCGGGATGACCCGGATGGGGCCGTTCCTGCCGCTGGTCGGGGCCGAAACGAAGTTTCAGCCGGTCTATGTCGATGATGTGGCCAAAGCTGCCGTTCAGGGCGTTCTGGGGCAGGCTGCGGCCGGCACGTATGAACTGGGCGGCCCTGAGGTCAAGACACTCCGTGCGCTCACGCAGCAGATGCTTGACGTGATCCACCGCCGCCGCGTGATTATCGGGATGCCTTTTTTTGCCGCGCGGATCATGGCCGGGGTTCTGGACATCGTTAAGTTCGTCAGTTTCCAACTGTTCCCGAATAGCATTCTGACACGGGATCAGCTGAAAAACCTGCGCCGCGACAACGTCGTGTCGGATGGGGCGAAAAGCTTTGCCGATCTTGGGATCCAGCCGGCCACGTTGGAGTCGGTTCTGCCGGACTATCTTTGGAAGTTCCGCCCCTCGGGTCAGTATGATGAAATTCAAAGATCCGCTGACAACCTGCGGACCTGATCAACTGTAGGCAATGGCCAGCAGAGTTACGCCCAGAACAACGCGATAAATTACGTATGGCGTAAAGCTGACGCTGCGCAGCAAGCGCATCATGAAAGACAGCGCCAGAAGGGCCGCAACAAAGGCAAAAAGCGCGGCGATTGCTCCGTCAATAGCCAGTTGAGCGTCGGCTTCTTTGATCACATCGACTGAAAGCAATATGCCCGATGCCAAGATAGTCGGGATCGACATCAACATCGCGATCCGCGCGCCGTCTTCTCGGGTGTACCCCAAGTGCCGGGCGCCCGTAATCGTGATGCCGGACCGGGATGTGCCGGGGATCAGGGCCAGCATTTGCCACAAACCCATAATGGCCGCATCTTTCAGACCCCAGTCATTTGCCTTTTTTCTTTGCTGTCCTTTCTGGTCCATCCAATAGAGCAGCAGACCAAATCCCAACATGGTCCATCCAATCACCGCCATCGAGCGCAAAGACTGGCTGAGCCCGGTTTGATAAAGAATGGCGCCAAGGATAACCGTCGGAATCGTCGCAATGATCAGACCAAGCGCAAGCCGTGCCTGTGGCGTGTCTGTTTGACCCCGCAGCGCGTCTGGCAAACCTGCTGCGGCTGATTTTACGTCAGACCAAAAATAAAGAACCACCGCGCCTAGGGTGCCCACATGAACCGCCACATCAATGGCAAGGCCTTGATCCGCCAGACCGGTCAGGTTGGGCAGCAGAATCAGGTGCCCGGATGACGAAATCGGCAGAAATTCGGTGATACCCTGAATGATCGCCGCAAGAATCAGTTGAAATAGACTCATTAACCTGCCCGTGCCATCGTCACCTGTTCTTTGCGGTTCATGGGTATAAGCGTGATGAAGAAAAGGAAAGAACGCATATAGGTCCGATTCGGATCTAAATTTTTGCTTTTTTCCATGCGAACCTAGGATTTTTGATCGCAAATTCACTAATTAGGTCAGCATAATTGACTTTTCATCCTACCGTGCATCACTTAAAGAAACTCGACCAAGCCAATTCATGGAGTCTGACCCGTGGCCAAGCAACCGATGCTGAAATTTGTGCAAGTCGATCGCGCCATGCCTGAAAAGCGTGCCGCTGACACGCGCAAGGAAGACTTTGACGAGATCTATGCCGAATACGCTTCGGCCAAAGCCGAAGAGCAGGCCAGCCGCTGCAGCCAATGCGGTGTGCCCTATTGTCAGTCGCATTGCCCGTTGCACAACAATATCCCCGACTGGTTGCACCTGACCGCCACTGGCCGTCTGGAAGAGGCCTATCAGACCAGCCAGGCGACCAATACCTTCCCCGAGATCTGTGGCCGCATCTGCCCGCAAGATCGCCTGTGCGAAGGCAATTGCGTGATTGAACAGTCCGGTCACGGGACAGTAACCATCGGCACAATCGAGAAATACATCACCGATACCGCGTGGGACAAAGGCTGGGTCAAACCCACCACCCCCACAGTCGAGCGCAGCGAAAGCGTTGGTATCATCGGTGCGGGCCCCGGCGGTCTGGCGGCCGCTGACATGCTGCGCCGCGCAGGTATTCAGGTGACGGTCTATGACCGCTATGACCGCGCCGGAGGCCTGTTGATGTACGGTATTCCGGGCTTCAAACTGGAAAAGGACATCGTGCAGCGCCGCAACGACCTGCTGGCCGATGGCGGCGTGACATTCGAGTTGAATTGTGACGTCGACGCCGCGAAATTCGAAGACATTCGTGGCAAGCATGACGCGGTTATCATTGCCACTGGCGTTTACAAATCGCGTGACCTGTCTATGCCGGGCAGTGGTCTGGCCGGGATCGAAAAAGCGATCGACTTCCTGACCGCCTCGAACCGCAAAAGCTTTGGCGATGCGGTCGAAGACTTTGACAATGGCCGCTTGAACGCCTCTGGTAAAAAGGTCGTCGTGATCGGTGGCGGGGATACTGCGATGGATTGCGTGCGCACCTCGATCCGTCAAGGTGCGACCTCGGTCAAATGCCTGTACCGTCGCGACCGCGCGAATATGCCTGGCTCGCAGCGTGAGACTCAGAACGCCGAAGAAGAAGGCGTGGTGTTTGAGTGGCTTAGCGCGCCCAAGGGCTTTACCGGCGACGACCAAGTCACAGGCGTGATGGTGCAGAAGATGCGCTTGGGCCAGCCCGACGCAACCGGCCGTCAGGCACCTGAGGTGATCGAAGGTGCGGATTATGTCGAAGACGCCGATCTGGTGATCAAGGCGCTGGGGTTTCAGCCCGAAGACCTACCCACCCTGTTCGGTCAGCCCGACCTGCCCGTGACACGTTGGGGCACCGTCAAGGCCGCCTTCCAGACCGGCGAGACCGAGATGGACGGTGTTTACGCCATCGGTGACATCGTGCGCGGGGCCTCTCTGGTCGTGTGGGCGATCCGTGACGGGCGCGACTGTGCCGATGCGATCATCGACCGTTTCAACGCCAAGGCTGCGGTTGCAGCCGAATAACCCAGCAATCAGGAGCGCCGGAATGCCCGAGTTGCGAGGCCAATGCATGTGTGGCGCGGTCACCGTGACCGCGACTCCCGCGCGCGATGCGCTGGGCGCGTGCCATTGCGACCAGTGCCGCCGCTGGACCAGCTCGATGCTTGTGACGTTTGAGGCCGAAGAGGGCTATGCCGCGTTAGGCCCCGTGAAAACCTTCACCTCGTCCGATTGGGCCGAGCGCGCCTTCTGCGCTGACTGCGGCTCGGCGCTGTGGTACCGGATCACGCTTCCAGGTGAAATGCACGGACACACGCAAATCGCGGCAGGCCTGTTTCAGGATACAGGCCACACGCTGAAACTTGAACTTTACTTCGACAAAAAGCCCGAAGGATACGCGTTCGCAGGTGAACGCAAGCAAATGACCAAAGCCGAGGTTGAGGCCATGTATGCCTCCTCGGAAGAAGGAGACAGCCAATGACTAAATACGATGCCGATTGGGTGCGCGCCGAAGAAGCCAAACGTCATTGGATGGCCGAAAACGGTCTCTATTCCAAAGAGGAAGAGCATTCTTCCTGCGGTGTGGGCCTTGTCGTTTCCGTCGACGGCAAGCCGTCGCGCAAGGTTGTAGATGCGGGGATCGACGCGCTCAAGGCGATCTGGCATCGGGGCGCTGTGGATGCCGATGGCAAAACCGGCGACGGCGCGGGCATCCACGTGCAGATTCCGGTCCCCTTCTTCTATGATCAGATCCGTCGCACCGGTCACGAGCCCAATTTGGACGAGCTGATCGCCGTCGGTCAGGTCTTCCTGCCCCGGACCGATTTCGGTGCGCAGGAAAGCTGCCGGACCATAGTGGAAACCGAAGTGCTGCGCATGGGTTACTACATCTATGGCTGGCGCCACGTGCCGGTCGATGTGACCTGCCTGGGGGAAAAGGCCAACGCGACCCGCCCCGAGATTGAGCAGATCCTGATCTCGAACTCCAAAGGCGTGGACGAAGAAACCTTTGAGCGTGAGCTGTATGTGATCCGTCGCCGGATCGAAAAAGCGGCGGCAGCGGCTGGGATTTCGGGAATGTATCTGGCGTCGCTGTCGTGCCGCTCGATCATTTACAAGGGCATGATGCTGGCTGAACAAGTGGCCGTCTTCTACCCCGACCTGATGGATGAGCGTTTCGAATCCGCATTTGCGATCTATCACCAGCGTTATTCCACCAACACCTTCCCGCAATGGTGGTTGGCGCAGCCCTTCCGCATGTTGGCCCATAACGGCGAGATCAACACGCTGAAAGGCAACGTCAACTGGATGAAAAGCCATGAGATCCGCATGGCATCCTCGACCTTTGGGGACTATGCCGAGGACATCAAACCGATCATCGCGGGCGGATCGTCAGATTCCGCTGCATTAGACTCGGTTTTCGAGGTTCTGGTACGTGCAGGCCGGTCTGCCCCAATGGCGAAAACCATGCTGGTGCCGGAAAGCTGGTCCAAACAGGCGGTTGAGCTGCCGCAGGCGTGGCGCGACATGTATTCCTACTGCAACTCGGTGATGGAGCCATGGGATGGCCCTGCCGCTCTGGCCATGACCGATGGTCGCTGGGTCTGCGCCGGGCTCGACCGGAATGGCCTGCGTCCGATGCGCTATGTCGTGACAGGGGATGGTCTGGTCATCGCCGGATCTGAGGCTGGGATGGTGCCGATTGATGAGGCGTCGGTAACGGAAAAAGGCGCGCTGGGTCCGGGTCAGATGCTGGCCGTGGATATGAAGCGCGGCAAGCTGTACCGCGACACGCAGATCAAGGATAAACTGGCCCGTGCTCTGCCGTTTGGTGAGTGGGTTGGCAAGATCAATGATCTGAATGAAAGCCTGTCAGGCGTGACAGAGACCGCGAAGTTCAGCGGAGAGGAACTGCGCAAGCGCCAGATCGCGGCTGGTTATTCTGTTGAAGAATTGGAGCAAATCCTTGCCCCCATGGCTGAAGACGGCAAGGAATCACTGGCCTCGATGGGCGATGACACCCCGTCGGCAGTTTTGTCCAAGCAATACCGCCCGCTCAGCCATTTCTTCCGCCAGAACTTTAGCCAGGTGACCAACCCGCCGATCGATAGCCTGCGCGAATACCGCGTCATGTCGCTGAAAACACGGTTCGGAAACCTGAAAAACGTGCTGGACGAAGACAGCAGCCAGACCGAGATCATCACGCTGGACAGCCCCTTTGTAGGCAACGCCCAATGGGACCGTCTGGTGGAAAATCTCGGTTCGCCGCTGGCGGAAATCGACTGTAGCTTTGAACCCGGTCGGGGCGCGCTGAGCGCTGCTTTGGTCCGTGTTAGAGCCGAAGCAGAAGAGGCCGTGCGCTCGGGCGCGGGGCATCTGGTGCTGTCCGATATGAACTCGGGAGAGGGCCGCGTGGCGATGCCGATGATCCTGGCGACCAGCGCCGTTCATTCGCATCTGACCCGTCAGGGGCTGCGGACTTTCTGTTCGCTGAACGTGCGTTCGGCGGAATGTGTTGATCCGCACTACTTTGCCGTTCTGATCGGCTGTGGCGCGACCGTTGTGAACGCTTATCTGGCAGAAGACTCGCTGGCTGACCGCATTGATCGCGGCTTGCTGGATGGCACTTTGACCGAGAATGTCGCGCGCTACCGCGAGGCGATTGATCAGGGCCTGCTGAAGATCATGGCCAAGATGGGGATTTCGGTGATCTCCTCGTACCGCGGTGGTCTGAACTTTGAGGCCGTGGGCCTGAGCCGCGCCATGGTGGCCGAGTTTTTCCCGGGCATGACCAGCCGGATTTCCGGCATCGGTGTCACCGGTATTCAGGCCAAGGCCGAGGAAATCCACGCCAAAGGTTGGGACAGCGGTCTGGACGTGCTTCCCATCGGTGGTTTCTACAAAGCGCGCAAATCGGGTGAGACCCACGCTTGGGAAGCGAGCTCGATGCATATGATGCAAATGGCGTGTAACCGCGCATCCTATGAGCTGTGGAAACAGTATTCGGCCAAGATGCAGTCAAACCCGCCGATCCACCTGCGTGACCTGATGGATTTCAAACCGCTGGGCAAACCGGTGCCGATTGAAGAGGTCGAATCGATCACCTCGATCCGCAAACGCTTTGTCACGCCGGGCATGTCGCTGGGTGCTCTGAGCCCCGAGGCGCATAAGACGCTGAACGTGGCGATGAACCGGATCGGAGCTAAGTCTGACTCTGGTGAAGGCGGCGAAGATCCGGCACATTTCGTGCCGGAGCCGAATGGCGACAACCCGTCGGCCAAGATCAAACAGGTGGCTTCGGGCCGCTTTGGCGTGACCGCCGAATACCTGAACCAGTGTGAAGAGCTTGAGATCAAGGTCGCCCAGGGTGCGAAACCGGGTGAAGGTGGTCAGTTGCCGGGCATGAAGGTCACCGACCTGATCGCGCGCCTGCGTCACTCGACCAAGGGCGTGACGCTGATCTCACCGCCGCCGCACCACGATATCTACTCGATCGAGGATCTGGCGCAGCTGATCTATGACCTCAAGCAGATCAACCCGCGCTGTAAGGTGACCGTGAAGCTGGTGGCGTCCTCGGGCGTTGGCACGATTGCTGCCGGTGTGGCCAAGGCGAAAGCGGATATCATCCTTATTTCGGGCCACAACGGTGGCACGGGTGCGTCGCCTGCGACGTCGATCAAATACGCCGGTCTGCCGTGGGAGATGGGCCTCACTGAGGCGCATCAGGTTCTGGCGATGAACAACCTGCGCGACCGCGTGACTCTGCGGACCGATGGCGGGCTGCGCACCGGGCGTGACATCGTGATGGCCGCGATGATGGGGGCCGAGGAATACGGCATCGGCACCGCTGCCCTGATCGCGATGGGCTGTATAATGGTACGTCAGTGCCAGTCGAACACCTGCCCGGTCGGTGTGTGTACGCAGGACGAATCCCTGCGCGCCAAATTCACCGGCAATGCCGACAAGGTCGTCAACCTGATCACCTTCTACGCGCAGGAAGTGCGCGAGCTGCTGGCCAGCCTTGGTGCGCGCTCGATTGACGAGATCATCGGACGGGCCGATCTGCTGGCGCAGGTCAGCCGTGGCTCGGCGCATCTGGACGATCTGGACCTGAACCCGCTGCTGATCACCGTCGATGGCGCACATGACATCGTCTACAACCGCGACAAGGATCGCAACGCAGTGCCCGATACGCTGGACGCCGAGATTGTGCGCGATGCGGCGCGGTTCCTGAAAGACGGTGAGAAGATGCAGCTGTCCTACGCCATCCAGAACACGCATCGGACCGTGGGGACCCGCGTGTCCAGCCATATCGTGCGGAATTTCGGGATGCGGAACACGTTCCAGGACGACCATCTGCATGTGAAGCTGCAGGGCTCGGCTGGTCAGTCGCTGGGGGCTTTTGCGGCGCCGGGTCTGAAACTGGAAGTGTCGGGTGATGCCAATGACTATGTCGGCAAAGGTCTGTCGGGCGGCATGATCGTCGTGCGCCCACCGCAGGTCAGCCCGCTGAAGGCAGACGACAACACGATTATCGGCAACACGGTTCTATACGGCGCCACCGACGGCCACCTGTTCGCAGCAGGTCGCGCAGGTGAACGGTTCGCGGTCCGGAACTCGGGTGCCAAAGTGGTGATCGAGGGCTGCGGCTCGAACGGGTGCGAATATATGACTGGCGGTGTGGCTGTGATTCTGGGCGACATTGGTGCCAACTTTGGCGCGGGCATGACCGGTGGCATGGCGTACCTGTACGATCCCGAAGGCAAGGCGCAGGCGTTGATGAACATGGAAACACTGGTGACCTGCCCGGTGACGGTGGATCACTGGATGGATCAGATGAAAACGCTGATTGAACGCCATGCTTTGGAAACCAACAGTCGCAAAGCTGCAGATATCCTGCAGCATTGGGATGTGGAAAAGGCAAACTTCCTTCAGGTTTGCCCAAAGGAGATGCTGAACAAGCTCAGCCATCCTCTGACCAACGAAGTTGAAGCAGTTCCGGCGGAATAAGACCCCGTCCGATCGTTAGTCGAGAAACCCGCGTGTCTCCTGAAACACGCGGGTTTTTCTATTTTTTGGCATTTTTGACGGCTTTCTTGCGTTTTTAATCGTTTCACGCCTAGCTAACGAAAACGTTATCTCGGCGCTCTGGTCGCCAGCCCATTTAACGCGTCGCAGGGAGCAGGCACATGCCAACAACCTACACAGATCAGTTTTTTGTCATCGACCCGGCCAATCCCGGAGCGAACGGCACGACACCTGGCTCGACCCTGACGGTTCAGAAATTCGACATCGTCGACCAGAACGACAACGGCCTGATCAACCGGCTGAACAACGACTCGGTCGACGGATCAGACATTACGGCGTCCTATTTCAATGACATGGTGACCATAGAGTTGGATGACGGCACTCAGATCACCTACACGGGTGTGACCTTCTATCTTGCCGATGGGCGCGAGGTGTTTACACCCACCGACGGACAAGTTTTGGAAAGCGGGACGTTCGTCAGCTCATCTGCGACTGATTTCAGCGACACAGGAGGTTCATTTGGTTCGGTCGATATCGGAGCCGGCGATCTGGGCCCACCTTGTTTCACGCCCGGCACAATGATCGAGACGGCATCCGGCCCTCGCCGGGTCGAGGACTTGCGTCCCGGTGATCTGGTTCTGACCTCTGACAACGGGGCACAGCCTTTGCTTTGGGTCGGCAGAACAACGGTGAAAGCCCAGGGGAAACTTGCCCCGGTACGCTTTGAAGCCGGTGTTTTGGGGACGAACAAACCGCTGATCGTCTCTCCGCAACACCGTATTCTGATCGAGGACTGGCGCGCGCCCTATCTATTTGGGTATTCCGAAGTTCTGATTGCGGCGCATTGTCTTGTGAACGGCAAGACGGTCACGCGCGTCGAAGGTGGCGAGGTCGAATATCTGCATCTGCTGTTTTCACGACATGAGATCGTGACGGCAAATGGCGCAAAAAGCGAAAGTTTTTATCCGGGTCATGCCGTATCAATGGCCGACAGCCAAACGCAGGCCGAGATTTTGACCTTGTTTCCCGAGCTTGGTCGCGAAAACCCTGTTTTGCCGGATACCGCCCGTCCGGTAGTGCGCCCGCGCGAAGCCCGCGTAATCGCGATTTAACCCGTTCCATACCCGTCTTCGGCGTCGTATAGCAACAGCATGGCAAAAAAAGCAGCGCGCAAATCGAGCAGCAAGAAACGCAAGGCCGCTAAAAGAAAAACACCGATTATTCCGAGAATCCGCCGCTGGGTAGGGCGTGGGTTTTTGGTGGTGATCGCATGTGTTGTTGGGCTGGTGGTTTTGTATTCGGTGGTGAATCCGCCGGTGACCCACACGATCTGGTCCGAGTGGCGGCGCCTAGGTAAAGTCGAACGGGATTGGGTTCCGATAGAACAGATTTCTCCGGTCATGGCGCGCTCGGCTGTGGCGGCGGAAGACGCCAATTTCTGTCTGCACTGGGGCTTTGATGTCGAAGCCATTCGCGATGCACTTGAGGACGGAGGGTCAAGGGGTGCGTCAACGATTACACAGCAGGTGGTGAAGAATGTGTTCTTGTGGCAAGGGCGCAGCTGGATACGCAAAGCGCTTGAAACCTCGATCACACCGGTTGTCGAAATCTTTTGGAGCAAACAACGTATCCTTGAGGTGTATCTGAACGTGGCCGAGACCGGGAATGGCGTTTTTGGAGTCGAAGCAGCGGCTCAGCGTAACTTCAATGTACCCGCCTCCAAGCTGTCGCCGGTTCAGTCCGCTCGGATCGCTGCAATTCTGCCCTCCCCCCGAAACAGATCGGTCACTGATCCATCAGTACGCACACGTAGGCGGGCGGCCTCGATCCTGGATGGGGCGGCCACCATCCGCGCAGATGGTCGCGCAGATTGTTTCGAGGATTGAAATACTAACCCTCTCGGCGCTAAAGCTGGATTGTATTCACTGGTTCGATTGGAAGCTCATGGCGCGTCTGTTTCACGTTCCCCTGTCCCCATATTGCCGCAAGGTCCGTCTGTCGCTAGCGGAAAAGAAGATCGAGGTTGAGCTGGTCGAAGAGAAATACTGGGAGCAAGACCCGGATTTCCTGCGCCGCAATCCGGCGGGTAAAGTTCCCGTTCTGCGGTTGGACGGTCAGGTGATGGCGGAAAGCGCGGCGATTTGTGAATACATTGAGGAAACGCGCCCCGAGCCATCTTTGATGCCGAAGACCCCCGAAGCTCGGTATGAGGTGCGGCGTTTGGTGGGTTGGTTCGATGACAAGTTTCATCACGAGGTGACGTCGAAACTGTTGTATGAGCGGGTCAACAAGAAGATGACCGGTCAGGGATACCCGGACAGCAAGAACGTGAAAGAGGGTGCCAAGGCCATTAAATATCATCTGGATTATATGGCATGGTTGCTGGATCATCGGCGTTGGTTGGCCGGCGATCAGATGACGCTGGCGGATTTTGCGGCGGCTGCGCATTTGTCGGCGTTGGATTATATTTCGGATGTGGATTGGAACCGGTCGGCGGCGGTGAAGGATTGGTATGCCAAGATCAAGTCCCGGCCTGCGTTCCGGTCGATACTGGCGGATCAGGTGCCGGGGTTCCGGCCTCCGCCGCATTACGCGGATCTGGATTTCTGATAGGGTGGAAGGGGGGCTGTCTGCCCCCCATCGCGCCGGGGCGCGATTCCCCCCGAAGGTATTTTTAGCCAGATGAAGAGCGGATCGGATTTAAAGCGCAAGGTGGTCGCTCGGGCATTGAGCGAGGGGTTTGTGTCCTGTCGGATTTGTCGGCCGTGGGATGTGCCGGAAGTGCCCGCGCGGTTGCAGGCGTTTTTGGATTCCGGGTATCACGGACAGATGGGGTGGATGGCCGAACGGACCCATTGGCGGGGCGATCCGTCGGCTTTGTGGCCCGAGGCGCGGTCGGTGATCATGCTGGCCGAGAGCTATACGTCTGAACATGATCCTACCGAGGTTTTGAGCCATCCAGACCGGGCTGCGATTTCGGTCTACGCGCAGAACAAGGATTACCATGATCTGGTGAAAAAACGCCTGAAGCGGTTGGCGCGGTGGTTGATTGCCGAAGGTGGCGGCGAGGTGAAGGTGTTCGTGGATACCGCGCCGGTGCCTGAGAAGGCCCTGGGCCATGCGGCGGGGTTGGGTTGGCAGGGGAAGCACACCAATTTGGTCAGCCGTGATTGGGGAAATTGGGCCTTTATAGGCTCTGTTTTCACCACATTGGACCTGCCTGCGGATATAGCCGAGGTGGATCATTGCGGATCGTGTCGCGCTTGTTTGGATGCCTGTCCAACGGATGCGTTTCCTGCGCCGTACAAGTTGGATGCGCGGCGGTGTATTTCCTATCTGACCATCGAACATAAGGGGCCGGTGGACGAAGAGTTGCGCGGCAAGTTGGGCAATCGGATTTACGGATGCGATGATTGTCTCGCAGCCTGTCCGTGGAACAAGTTTGCCGTTGCGGCCAGCGATATTCGCTATGCTGCGCGGGATGATTTGGTGGCCCCGCCTCTGGCCGAATTGGCGGGGTTGGATGATGCGGCGTTTCGGGCCAAGTTCTCGGGCTCGCCCATTAAGCGGATCGGGCGGGATCGGTTTGTGCGCAATGTATTGTATGCGATCGGCAATTCCGGTTTGCCCGCAATGAAGCCGGTGGCGCAGGGGTTGGTGGATGATCCGGACCCAGCCGTGGCAGATGCCGCGCGCTGGGCAGTGCAACAACTGCCATAAGTGCCGCAAACAGGCTGGACGTGTCGGTCCAAACCGCTACACCCAATTCAGCGAACAGGAAGGAGAACCCGATGGCGCTGGCTTTGGGGGTGGATACGGGTGGAACCTATACGGATGCGGTGCTGATCCGGGATGAGGCTGAGGTGATCGCCTCGGCCAAGTCGCTGACCACGCGGGCGGATTTGGCGATTGGCGTCGGTAAGGCGATTTCGGCTGTGTTGGAACAGGCAGCGGTTGGCCCTGAGCAAATCTCTATGGCATCTTTGTCGACCACTTTGGCCACCAATGCTCTGGTCGAGGGGCAGGGCGGGCGTGTGGCGCTGGTCTATATCGGGTTCAAAGAGGGCGACCTGGATCGGCACGGGTTGCGCGACGCGTTGAAGGGTGATCCGGCCTTGGTTATTGCCGGGGGCCACAGCCATGCAGGGGGTGAAGCTGCTCCGCTGGATGTGGCGGCGTTGGAGGCGTTTTTAGAATCTCATAAAGGCATTTCCGGCTTTGCTGTGGCCGCGCAATTTGCTACGCGTAACCCCGCACACGAGTTGGAAGCGGCGCGGATTATCACCGAGCGGACAGGCGCTCCGGTCACATGTTCTAATCACCTGTCGGCCAAGCTGAATGGGCCGAAACGGGCGGTGACGGCGGTATTAAATGCACGGCTGATCGGGATGATCGAGCGGCTGATCGGACGGGCGCAGGATCAGTTGCTGGCGCTGGGCATTACTGCGCCGATGATGGTGGTGCGTGGCGATGGTGCGTTGATGAGCGCCGAGCAGGCGCGGGAACGCCCGATTGAGACGATCCTCAGCGGGCCTGCGGCCTCGATCGTGGGGGCCAGTTGGTTGACCGGGGCTGAGAATGCCTTGGTATCGGATATTGGCGGGACAACCACGGATATTGCGCTGATCCGCGACGGTAAGCCCGCGATTGATCCCAATGGTGCGCAGGTTGGCGGTTTCCGCACCATGGTCGAGGCGGTGGCGATGCGCACCCATGGTCTGGGCGGCGACAGTCAGGTCCATGTGGTGACCGAGGGGCTGGGAGGCGGCGTGGTCCTTGGGCCGCGTAGGGTATTGCCAGTGTCGCTGATCGCGGCCGAGGCCCCGGATGTGGTGCATGCTGAGTTGGACAAACAACTGCGCGCGACCACGGTAGGTGAACATGACACGCGGTTTGCCCGTCGCGTGCCCGGTATCCATGCCGAGGGGCTGGGTGCGCGGGAAGAGGTGTTGTTGGACCGTCTTGGCGATCAGGTTTTGCCGCTGAGCGATCTGTTGCGCACACGGATGGAGAATGGGGCTCTGACGCGGTTGGTGGATCGCGGGATCGTTCAGGCCTCGGGCGTGACGCCGTCGGATGCCAGCCACGTTTTGGGGCGGCTGGACGCCTGGGATGCCGACGCCGCGCGCAAGGCGTTGGAACTGGTGTCACGCAAACGGGTCGGGTCGGGTGATGTGCTGGCGAAAACGCCCGAGGCTTTGGCGCAGATGATCGGGGATCAGTTGACCGAGCAGACCTCATTGATCTTATTAGAGACTGCTTTTGCCGAAGAAGCCGAGGATTTTGGTATCCCTTCCGCCGATCTGGCGCGGCATGTTCTGACCCGCAAGGGGTTGGCCGGGCATCGGGGCCTGCTGGCGTTGGATGCGGCGCTGAACGTGGATGTGATCGGGTTGGGTGCGTCGGCCCCTAGCTATTACCCGGCGGTCGGGGAGCGTTTGCATTGCAAGATGATCTTGCCCGAACATACCGGCGTGGCCAATGCCATCGGTGCGGTCGTCGGTCGCCTGACTTTGCGCCGGGCGGGGACAGTCACGTCGCCGTCCGAGGGCAAGTTCCGAGTGCATCTTGAGGACGGGCCGCAAGATTTCAACGATTCAGAGGCGGCGCTAACCCTGCTGGAATCCGTGCTAAGATCCGAGGCCGAAGGCGCGGTGCGTGACGCCGGGGCCGAGGATATCCGCGTGATCGTTGACCGCGACATCCGCACTGCCCGCGTCGAGGCGCAGGAGGTGTTTGTCGAAGCCATGATCACGGTTGAAGCCAGCGGCCGCCCAAGGGTTGCCGCCGGCTGATCGCTTATTCCGCCGCGTCGCGTTTGGGCAGAACCCAGTCGGGCCGCGGGAAATGGCAGGTATAGCCGTTGGGGATACGCTCCAGATAGTCCTGATGCTCGGGCTCGGCGTCCCAGAAATCACCGACGGGCTCCAGCTCGGTCACGACTTTGCCGGGCCAGATACCGCTAGCGTTCACATCGGCAATCGTATCCAACGCCACCTGTTTCTGATCGTCATCCACATAGTAGATGGCCGAACGATAGCTCATCCCGCGGTCATTGCCCTGACGGTTTACCGTGGTCGGATCGTGGATCTGGAAGAAGAACTCCAGCAACTCACGATAGCTGATCTGCGCAGGATCAAAGAAAATCTCGATCCCTTCGGCATGGGTGCCGTGGTTGCGGTAGGTGGCGTTGGGGACATCGCCGCCGGTATAGCCGACGCTGGTGCGGGACACACCCGGCAGCTTGCGGATCAGGTCCTGCATTCCCCAGAAACAACCTCCGGCCAGGACAGCGCGTTCTTCGGTCATCAGATTTCCTCCACATGGATCAGATAGTCGGCATAGCCTTCTGCCTCCATGTCATCGCGGTGGACAAACCGCAAGGAGGCTGAGTTGATGCAATAGCGCAGCCCGCCATGTTCGCGCGGACCGTCGGGGAAGACGTGGCCCAGATGGCTGTCGCCGTATTTCGAGCGCACTTCGGTACGGATCATGCCGTGAGTGGCGTCGTGAAACTCTTCCACATGTTCATGCACGATGGGTTTGGTGAAGCTGGGCCAGCCACAGCCGGATTCGTATTTGTGGGTCGAGGCGAACAGCGGCTCGCCCGAGACGATATCCACATAGATCCCCGGTTCCTTGTTGTTCAGCAGCTTGCCAGTGCCCGGGCGTTCTGTCCCGCTGTTCTGCGTAACGTGATATTCTTCAGGTGAGAGGGCGGCGATGGCCTCGGGGGATTTGGTGTATTGAGTCATGGATCCTCCGGTCGGTTGGTTTGCACCATTATTTGGGGGCTGGGGCGCAGAAATCAAAGCCTGATTCACGCACCTCGCGTGCTCGTGCGTTGATCCGGTGGGCGATTTGGCGCGTATACTGTGGCAGAGGAGAGTTCACCATGTTCCGCATCTTGCTGTTGACCGCTTTGATTCTGACCGGGCGCACCGTGCAGGCCGCGCCGCTGACCGGAGAGTTTCCGTCCATCGACGGCGGCACCCTGTCGATCGCGGATTGGCGGGGGCAGCCGGTTTTGGTGGTGAACACGGCCTCGCATTGTGGCTTTACCGGGCAATACAGCGCGCTGCAGCAAGTCCACGAAGACTATGGTCCGCGTGGTCTGGTCGTGCTGGCGGTACCGTCGGATTCCTTCAATCAGGAATTGGGATCGGCGGAAGAGGTCAAGGAGTTCTGCGATTTCAACTACAACCTGACCCTGCCGATGACGGACATTACCCCAGTTCGGGGCGCTGAGGCGCATCCTTTCTACCAACAGGTCGCGGCGCTGACCGGGTTTGAGCCCAGTTGGAACTTCAACAAAATCCTTCTGGACACTGAAGGCGAAGTTGTAGCGACCTATGGCGCGACCACGCGCCCCGATTCCCGGCAAGTTCTGTCTCAGGTCGAGGCTTTGCTGCCCTGAGCAGGTTGCCGCGATAACTGAACGGCCAAAATCCCGGCTGTGGTGATCAGTACGCCAACGGCATCCAGTGGGCCGAGTTTCTCCCCCAGAAGCAACGTAGCAATCGTCACACCGAAAACAGGGTTTAGGAAGTGGAAGGTGGCTGCGCGGGTCGCTCCGATCCGGTCTAGCAACAGGAACCAGATCAGAGTGGCCAACAAGCCGGGGAACAGGGTTGTGTAGGTGAAAGCCAGCGCCAGCGGAACGGTGAGGTGGATATGGATCACCTCGAACAGCGGTGCCGCGACAAACAAAACGGCCGAGCCCACCAGCATCTGCAACCCCACGACCATCATGAAATTCCCGCCCGAGGTCGCCCCGCGCACCGCCAAGGTGGCGAAGGTCAGTGCCAAGGCTCCAACACCACAGAGCATCACGCCGAACATATCAACGCCCGCGCTGATGCGGCTGCTCATGATCAGTGCGACGCCTGCAAACCCTGCCAGCAGGCCGATCACGCCCATGGGCCGCAGACGATCACCCAAAAACAGCCAGCTTGCCAGCGCCACCAGCAGGGGCATAGTCGAGGCGATAATGGCGGCAACCGACGCCTCAATCGTTTGCATTGCGTAGAAATTCAGACCCAAATACAGGGCATTTTGGCAGATTCCAAACAGGATGGTCGCGTACCATTGTTGCGGCGTCAGCCGCCAACTCTGTCCCATTGCGCGCGCAATGGCCACGCCGATCAACCCGGAAATCAAAAAGCGCAGTGCCAGCGAAAACAGCGGTGATGCCTCCATCACGATGATCCGCGCCGAAGTAAAGGCCGACGACCAGATCAGTGCAAATGTTAGCCCCATGGCCATGGCGCGCAGATCCATCGCCCATCCCCTTTGTTGGTTTCGCGCACTGTTCCTTAAATCAGTAAGGGTCGCAAGATGTACCGTCTGGCCGTAGTAACTAGGAATCTCATAAGGGCACCACACGCGGGGCGCACAATTTAATTCTTACCGGAGTTGGAGTTACTTTTCGGCCCGCTAGATCATAAGTGACCACAACAAAGGCGAAGCCCGTTATGTTGCAAGAGAAGCGAAAAGACCTGGATTCGGAGCGGCAGAAAAAGCTGCTGTTTCGGCTTGTGGATGAACTCAGTCAATCTTCGCCTGATCTGTACTATCGCCCAACCAGTGAGATCGCGACGTACCTTGAAACGTATATTCGTAAGGAAGCAAAACTGTCTGCAGACGATCGGGCCTTGATGAACCGGCTCAGCCGTCGTGATCTGGAAGTGCTATTAAGTTTGCACTGATCCCCAAGAAAAAGGGCCCCCAAACGGCGGCCCTTGATCGTATGTTTGCGACAGCTGAGATCAGCCGTTGACGCTGTCCTTCAGTGCCTTCGCAATGGTCATTTTAACCACCTTGTCGGCCTCTTTCTTGAACTGCTCGCCGGTGGCGGGGTTGCGCACCATGCGCTCGGGGCGTTCGCGGCAGTAGATTTTGCCAACGCCGGGCAGGGTCACTGCGCCGCCGGCCGAAACTTCGCGTGTGATCAGGCCGGTCATGGCCTCCAGCGCGGCGTTCGCGGCTTTTTTGTCAGTCCCCATTTCCTCAGCGAGAGCAGCAACCAGCTGAGTCTTTGTCATAGGCTTTGCCATTTCTTGGTCTCCTTAACGTGCCCGATGTCTTGGGCCTCACCGCGTAACTGTAACGGGATATTGTGGCCGAACACAACGAATAGTAGCGCGAAAAACCCTAAAAATAGGGGGAAAACGTTGCTTTTTTGCTTCAGAGAAAGGCTGTTTCGTCAAAAGAACGCAATTTCCGGCTGTGCAGACGCTCAAGCGGCATGCCTCGCAGGTGTTCCATCGCGCGAATTCCGATCGCCAAATGGCGGCTGACCTGTGTGGTATAGAAGTCCGAGGCCATGCCCGGAAGCTTCAATTCCCCGTGCAGCGGTTTGTCCGAGACACAGAGCAAAGTGCCATAGGGCACCCGGAACCGATATCCATTGGCGGCGATCGTGGCGCTTTCCATATCCAGCGCAATCGCGCGAGACTGGCTGAGGCGCTGCACCGGGCCGGACTGGTCGCGCAGTTCCCAGTTGCGGTTGTCGACCGAGGCGACGGTGCCGGTGCGCATGACGCGCTTTAGCTCGTAGCCGTCCAGTTCTGTCACTTCGGCCACGGCGCGTTCCAACGCCACCTGCACTTCGGCCAAGGGCGGGATCGGCACCCAGACGGGCAGGTCATCGTCCAGCACCTTGTCTTCACGTAGATAGGCATGGGCCAGCACGAAATCCCCCAGCGCCTGCGTGTTGCGCAAGCCGGCGCAATGGCCAACCATCAGCCACGCATGTGGTCGCAGAACTGCGATATGGTCGGTCGCGGTTTTTGCGTTGGATGGCCCCACCCCGATATTGACCAACGTGATCCCCGACCCATCGGCGCGTTTCAGGTGGTAGGTCGGCATCTGAGGCAGCTTCAGCGGCTGCTCCAAAACGCCATCGGCCGAGGTGATCTGCGCATTCCCGGTTGACACAAAGCTGGTATAGCCGCTTTCCGGGTCGGCCAGTTGTTCGCGGGCGTAGTTCTCGAACTCGGACACGTAGAACTGGTAGTTGGTGAACAGCACATGGTTTTGGAAGTGGCTGGGATCGGTGGCAGTGTAGTGCGCCAGACGGGCCAGCGAATAATCCACACGCTGGGCGGTGAACAGCGCCAAGGGGCCAATCTCGGTTTCGTGGTCATGCACCCCGTTGACGATATCGTCATTGGTGGTCGTCAGATCCGGCACGTCGAACACATCGCGCAAGGTGAATCCCGCCGCGCCCTGATGCGGCACCACGAGGTCGGGGTTATTGGCCACCGCGAAATGAACCGGGATGGGTGTATCCGAGGCGCCAATCGTCACTGGTTGGTCGTGGTTTTTGATCAGCAGGGCAATTTGTTGGGTCAGATAGGCCCGGAACAGATCGGGCCGTGTGACCGTCGTGGCATGGGTGCCGGGTTCCGAGACGTGACCAAAGCTCAGCCGGCTGTCCACATGCGCGTATGAGGTCGTTTTGATGCGAATCTCGGGGTAATAGGCTCTGAAACGCTCAGTCGGAGTGCCTACCTCCATCGCTTTGGCGAAGTTTTCGCACAGGAAACTTGTGGCCTTTTCGTAGAGCTCTTCCAGGCGCGCCACGGCTGCAGCAGGGTCGGTGAATTTCTCAGGGTTTGGGACGTCGGGTGTTCTTATTATTGTCATGCGAGGGGTTCCAAAAGGTCGATCTTTTCAAATGTCCGCACATCCACCAGCCCAAGGTCGGAAATCCGCAGTTCGGGGATCACGACAAGGGCCAGCAGCGAGTGCTGCATATAGGCGTTGTTCAACTGACAGCCGCAGTCCTGCATCGCCTGAACCATCCGGTCCGCCTTGGCGGCCACATCGGCGGCGGGACTGTCGGACATCAGGCCAGCGATGGGCAGTTCCACCATCGCCAGTTCCTCGCCGTCGCGGAAAAGGGTGATACCTCCGCCCACCTCGGCCAGCCGGTTCGCCGCCAGCGCCATCTGTTCGCGGTCGGTGCCGACCACGATCATATGGTGGCTGTCATGCGCTACGGTCGAGGCCATGGCCATGCGCCCTTGATACCCAAAGCCCGAGACAAAGGCGTTCGTGACCCCTCCGGTTGCGCGGTGCCGTTCGACCAGCGCAATCTGGCAGACGTCGCCTTCGCCCTCGACCAGCCCGCCGATGATCGGCAATTCTGCCTTCAGCGCCTTGGTCGGGGCCTGATTCTCCACCACGCCGATCACATTGGCCCGCACGCGGTTGGCACCCTCGGGGGCTTTGATTTCAAAATCGGTATCAGCCAGCACATGGCCCAGATGCACCGTATTGCGCGCGCTGTCCGGCCAGTTCAGATGCGGGCAGTCCACGGTGATCGCGCCATTTTCGGCGACGATCTGGCCGCGGGCGATCGCCACCTCAATTGGAAGCTCGCGCAAATCAGAACTGAGGATAACATCCGCCCGCCTGCCCGGTGTGATCGACCCGATCTCGCGTTCCAGCCCGAAATGGGTGGCTGTGTTGATCGTCGCCATTTGCAGTGCGATCAGCGGGTCACATCCGCAGGCAATCGCGTGGCGCACCACGCGGTTCATATGCCCCTCATTCACCAATGTACCCGAGTGGCAATCATCCGTGCACAGAATAAAGCCGCGCGGGTCTAACCCTTTCTCGGTCACCGCCGTGATCTGGCTTTCCACGTCATACCAGGCCGAGCCCAGCCGCATCATCGACCGCATCCCCTGCCGCACCCGAGCTATGGCGTCGGCTTCGCAAGTTCCCTCGTGGTCGTCAGCGGGGCCGCCGGCAACATAAGCCGCAAAATCAGGCCCTAAATCGGGTGATGCATAGTGTCCTCCCACGGTTTTGCCCGCATTCTGAGTCGCCGCGATCTCGGCCAGCATCTTGCGGTCGCCGTGGATCACACCGGGGAAATTCATCATCTCACCCAATCCGATGATGCCGGGCCAGTTCATCGCCTCGGCCACGTCCTCGGGGGTGATTTCATAGCCCGTTGTTTCAAGCCCTGGGGCCGACGGCGCGCAGGACGGCATCTGGGTGAAGATGTTAACCGGTTGCATCAACGCCTCGTCATGCATCATGCGCACGCCGTCCAGTCCCAGCACATTGGCAATCTCATGCGGGTCGGTGAACATCGACGTCGTGCCATGAGGAATGACCGCGCGGGCAAACTCCGCCGGGGTCAGCATCCCTGATTCGATATGCATATGCGCGTCGCACAGACCGGGCAGCATATAGCGCCCATTGGCCTCGATGATCTGCGTCTTTGGGCCGATGCAATGCGAGGCATCCAGTCCCACATAGGCGATGCGCCCGTCTGCGATCGCGATGTCATGATCCGGCAGCGCTTCGCGCGTGTGTACGTTCACCCAGATCCCGCCGCGCACGACCATGTCGGCTGGATCACGTCCAGCGGCAACAGCGATCAATCGGGGGGCGGTATCGGGCCAACTTGGGAAAGGCGTATATTCCATGGCTCAACTTTTCTGAATGTGTCCGAAGGTGCAACCCCTGCCGAACATCTATCATCAAACCGTCACGCAGCGCGTCAGCGCTGCCCGGCCCAACCAAAGGAGGGGGCGCGAAAGCGCCCCTGACGATGGGCGGGAGCGCCTACCCCGCCAGATCGCGGGCAATTTCCCGCCTTACCCAATCGGCGAACAGGACGGCACCCGGCGTTTCCTCGGCCTGAGGCGACAGTAGCAGGTAATAAGCCTCGGGCATCTCCGCACGATACTCAAACGGAGCCACCAGTTGTCCGCGCTCGATCAGGTCGCGAGCTATGGTGTCATGGGTCAGGCAATACCCACCCCCGGCCATCGCAACAGACAGGCTAACCAGATAGGTTGTTGAATAGGTTATGGGTGAATTTTCCCAATTTAGACCCTGTTCCGTGATCCAATTCTGCCAATTCGACAACAGGTTAGAGCAATCAAACAGGGGTTGTTCCTGAATATCTTCCAGCCGCACTTCATAGCCCGGCGCGCAGACCGGGTAATAGTGATCGGTGCGCAGTAACTCGGTGCGCACCGTGTCGGACGGGCGCAGGGAATAGCGGATTTCGACCGCAGCGCCCTCGGCCATTTCGCGCGGCTCCCAGAGTTCGGTGAAGATGTTCAATTGCACATCCGGGTGCGCAGCCCGGAACCGGGGCAGGCGCGGTCCCAACCAGTTCACGGCAAAAGTGATGTTGCTTTGAACCTGAACCGCGTTCTGCTGCGCGCCGGTGACGGCCTGCGTGCCACGCACCAGCGTGCGAAACGCCTCACGCACCACGGGCAGATAGGTGATTCCGGCCTCGGTCAGCTCTAGCGCGCGAGGACGGCGCAGAAACAGAGGTTGGCCCAGATAACCCTCAAGCGATTTTATCTGCTGACTGACCGCGCTTTGCGTCATGTTCAGATCACGCGCCGCACCGGTGAACGACAAGTGTCGCGCGGCGGCCTCGAACGTACGCAGCCAACCCAGCGGAGGAAGCGATGTCTGCATTGGCATAATCTCACCATTAGTTCAGCTTATGGAATAGGTGAGAATTTTTCGTTGGTCAAATCTGCCTTGCGTCGCCACCTTCTTGAGAAACCAGATGGAGGAGCCCGCCATGACCGTCACCGAATTGCGTCCCAATATCGACTACTGGCCCGAGCGGGTCGACCTGGCTGCCACCTTCCGCTGGACTGAACGCCTGAACATGCACGAGTCCGTGGCCAACCACTTCAGTTTAGCCGTCAACGAGGACGGAACGCAGTTCCTGATGAACGCCAATCAGATGCATTTCGCACGGATCAAGGCGTCGAATCTGTTGCTGCTGGATGCCAATGATCCCGATGTGATGGATCAGCCGGGCGCGCCCGACCCGACCGCTTGGGGCTTGCATGGCTCGATCCACCGCCATTGCCCGCATGCGCGCTGTGTGATGCATGTGCATTCGATCTTTGCAACCGTTCTGGCCTCGTTGGCCGATAGCAGCCTACCGCCGATCGACCAGAACACTGCCACCTTCTACAACCGCTATGTGGTGGACCAGGAATTCGGCGGGCTGGCCTTCGAAAGCGAAGGTGAGCGTTGCGCCGCGATGCTGTCGGACCCGAAGAAGAAGGTCATGATCATGGGCAACCATGGCGTGCTGGTGACTGGCAGCGACCCGGCCGATACGTTCAACCGCCTCTATTACTTCGAACGCGCGGCCGAGACATATATCCGCGCTTTGCAAACCGGCCAGCCCCTGCGTGTCTTGTCCGATGAGATTGCGGAAAAGACCGCGCAGGAACTGGACGACTACCCCGATCAGGCCGAGGCGCATCTGCGGGAAATCAAGGCTCTGCTGGATGCAGAGGGTTCGGATTACGCCAGCTAAAGGCAATTGCCATGACTGATTCTGCACAAGACCCCGAAGCCGCCCGCTGGCACTATCACCCCGAAGGTCCTGTGGGTTTGAACCCGCTGTTCGCATGGCCTCCGCGCCCCGCCTCCGTGTTGAAGTGGTACAGCGGGGCGTGGTTGCAGATTACCTCACTGACCCTGTGTATGGGGCTGGCGGTCATTGCCTATGCCGTATTTTTCCCTGGTTTAGAGTCAATGAAGAGCTTTGCTCCGGGGTGGATGTTCCGCATTTGGATGCTGAACATGGTGCCTCAGATCTTGGTGGCGGGCGGGCTGCATTGGTGGCTTTACATGCGCAAGGGGCAGGGCATGTACAAAAAGTTCGACCGCCGCGACCTGACGCGAGACAACGGCAATTTCACCTTCTGCAATCAGGTCTGGGACAATATCTGGTGGACGCTGGGCAGCGCCATGACCGTGGCGACCGTGTATCAATGGGTGATCTATTGGGCGATGGCCAACGGATATGTGCCGACAGTCACTTGGGCCAGCGCGCCGATTTGGTTTATCGTCTGGATGTTGTTCATCCCGATGTGGTCTGGCTTGCATTTCTATTGGGTGCATCGGCTGGAGCATCACCCAAAGCTCTATAAACACGTCCACGCCGTGCATCATCGCAACGTCAATATCGGCCCGTGGTCGGGGATATCGAACCATTGGTATGAAAACCTGCTGTATTTCACGACCTATTTCATTCATCTGATCGTGCCGTCCCACCCTCTGCATCTTCTGTTTCACACGTTTTTCCAGCAGATCAGCCCGGTTCTGTCCCATTCAGGGTTTGAAAAGCTGAAAGCCGGAGAAACTGAAGCGGCCCGTGCGGGGGACTTTTTTCACCAGCTTCATCACCGGTATTTCGAGTGCAACTATGGCACCTCGGAGATCCCCTTCGACAAGTGGTTTGGCACCTATCACGATGGGTCTGCCGAGGCGACGACGCGGACGCGGGCCTATAAAAAGCAGATGTATACCTAACCGGATCGCATTGCGCGCGGGGTGGTCCCGAACTCGGTCCGAAAGGCTCGGGTCAGGGCGCTGGGGTCGTCATAGCCTGCGCGCAGGGCGATCTCGGCGATGGTCAGGTCGGTCTCGGCTGCCAGTTTCCGGGCCAGGTTCAGGCGCAGGCGGCGATAGACCTGTGCGGGGCCTGCGCCCAGTTCGGTTTGCATTCGGGCCGCCAGTGCCTTTTGCGATCGTCCAACCCGGCGGGCGATCTCGGGGATGGGCAAGGGCGTTTCCAGGTGTTCCTGCATCAGCGCCAGCGCCTTGTTCACATAGCTGCTGGTCGCACCCGCCCCGCCCGAATGAGACCTGGCGGAATCGCGGGTCATGAAAAGCTGCGCAACCTCCAGCGCCAAAGCCTGCCCGTGGTCTCGCCCAATCAGGTGCAGCACCAGATCAAACGCCGCCATCGCGCCAGAACAGGTAATGCGGTCGCCGTCGATCACGTAGCGTTCGCGCTGTGCGTCTATCTCGGGGAACCGCTCGGTAAAACTGCCCAATTCTTCCCAGTGGATCGTCGCACGGTGCCCGTCCAGTAATCCGGCCAGCGCCAACAACCAGCTTCCTGTGTCCAGCCCGGCCAGCGCACTGTAACGCCCCGCTGCGGATCGCAACCCCGCCAGCGTCCGCCACCCGCCATGGGCGCGAAACCCGTAAGAGGGCATGACGAGCAACGTATCGCCCCGTGCATTCTGCAAGATGTCATGTGGTGCGACTTGGAGCCCCGAAGATGACGTGACGGGCGCACGATCTAGTGACAGAAATTGCCAGTCATACAGCTTGCGCCCCGCGATGGAATTCGCCGCCCGCAAGGGTTCGACCGCATTCGCAAGGCAGTGGTTGGAAAAGCCGTCGAACAGAAGCACTCCGAATTGCTGCGGCGCAGCGGGGGATTTGATCCATTTTTGCATGATTTAGGTCTATTTTTGCATATTCAGATTGGCAAGCCACGTCAGGATATCCGCAACCCCAGATGTGGAGACCCCAGATGCAATATGGCCTGTCCGACGAACAAGAGATGATCGCCGCGACCGTTCGCAACTTTGTCGAAAACGAAATCTACCCGCACGAAGAGTTGGTCGAGCGGACCGGCGAAGTCCCACACGAGATCGCCGCCGAGATCAAGCGCAAGACGATCGAGTTGGGTTTTTACGCTTGCAACTTCCCGGAAAGCGTCGGCTGTGCCGGGCTAAACCATCTGGAATTTGCGCTGGTCGAACGCGAGTTGGGCCGGGGATCGATGGCGTTGAACCATTTCTTCGGGCGGCCTCAGAACATTCTGATGGCATGCGAAGGCGATCAGGTCGACCGTTACCTGATGCCGGCCGTCCGGGGTGAAAAGATGGACGCGCTGGCGATGACTGAACCGGGTGCGGGTTCGGACGTGCGGGGGATGAAATGCGCTGCCGTGCGAGATGGGGGCGACTGGGTGGTCAATGGCACCAAGCACTTCATCTCGGGCGCGGAACATGCAGACTTTATCATCGTCTTCATCGCAACCGGTGAAGATCAGACACCGAAAGGCCCCAAGAAACGCATCACTGCCTTTCTGGTCGATCGCGGCACCCCCGGCTTCACAATCCGGGATGGGTACAAGTCGGTCAGCCATCGCGGCTACAAGAACATGGTGCTGGACTTCGACGATTGCCGCCTGCCGGATGCGCAGGTTCTGGGCGAGGTCGATGGCGGGTTTCAGGTGATGAACACTTGGCTCTATGCCACCCGGATCACCGTTGCCGCCATGTCGGTCGGTCGCGCGCGCCGAGCGTTCGACTATGCGCTGGACTATGCCGCCACGCGTGAGCAATTCGGCCAGAAGATCGGCAAGTTTCAGGGCGTCTCATTCCAGATTGCAGACATGATCACCGAGATTGATGCCGCCGATCTGCTGACCCTTGCTGCCGCCGATCGTCTGGACAAGGGGCTGCCCGCCAACCGTGAGATCGCCTCGGCCAAATTGTACGCCTCGGAAATGCTGGCCCGGGTGACAGATGCGGCGATTCAGGTGCATGGCGGGATGGGTCTGATGGACGACTACCCGCTGGAGCGATTCTGGCGTGACGCGCGTGTCGAACGCATCTGGGACGGAACCAGCGAGATTCAGCGCCACATCATCAGCCGCGATCTGCTGCGGGCGCTGGGCGCATGACGACAGCGCTGGCCCGAGCGCTGAACCCTAAAACTATCGCCGTGATCGGCGGAGGCGCGTGGTGTGCGGCAGTCATCGAACAGGCGCGCAAGTTCGGGTTCAAGGGCGAGATTTGGCCGGTTCATCCTAAAGCGGTCGAAGTTGCTGGGGAGCGGGCGTTCCCAACGCTCGAAAATTTACCCTCTGCACCTGACATGGCATTTATCGGTATCAACCGCCACGCAACCGTCGAGGCGGTTGCGGTTCTGTCCGCGATGGGTGCGGGCGGCGCGGTCTGTTTTGCCTCGGGTTTTACCGAGGCTCAGGCCGAAGACCAATCAGGCGCGGGCTTGCAGGATCAACTGATCGCCGCCGCCGGTGAGATGCCAATATTGGGTCCGAATTGTTATGGCTTCATTAACGGTTTGGATCGCGTGGCCGTATGGCCCGATCAGCACGGCATGCGACCTGTGGATCGCGGAGTCGCGATCCTGACGCAAAGCTCGAACATTGCCATCAACATGACCATGCAGCGCCGCGCTTTGCCGTTGGCCTTCATGCTGACCTGTGGGAACCAGGCGCAGACGCATCAAGCCCAGATTGCCTCGGCGTTGTTGGATGACGACCGCATTACGGCCATCGGCGTGCATATCGAAGGGTTTGGCGATCTGCGCAAATGGGAGGCGCTGGCTAAAAAGGCTCGTCAGTGCGGTGTCCCGATTGTCGCGCTGAAGATGGGACGGTCGGTCCATGCCCAGGCGGCAACGATTTCGCATACGGCCTCGCTGGCGGGTCAAGACGCGGGTGCGCAGGCGTTTCTGGATCGGTTGGGGATTGCCCGCTTGGATGACATCCCCAGCTTTCTGGAATGCCTCAAGCTGTTGCATGTAACCGGGCGTCTGGACAGCAACGGGCTTGGTACGATCAGCTGCTCGGGGGGCGAGGCCAGTTTGGCCGCTGATATGGCTGAGGGTCGCGATCTGCACTTTCCGCCTCTGACGGATACGCAACGCACCGATCTGCGCGCGGCTTTGGGGCCGATGGTGGCGCTGGCGAATCCGCTGGACTACCACACCTATATCTGGCGCGACACGCAGGCGATGACGCGCGCGTGGTCTGCGATGATGGGGCCGGAACAGGCACTGACTATGGCCATTGTGGACTATCCGCACACTGATCAAACCGATTGGACCTGTGCGACGCAGGCCGCGTTGAATTGCGTGGCACAAACCGGGCGGCCCTTTGCAGTAACGGCGACTCTGCCCGAGTTGATGCCCGAGCACGTCGCGCAGCGACTGATGGATGGCGGGGTTATTCCCTTCGCCGGGCTGCATGAGGCACTGTCGGCTGTCGAAGCGGCGGCGCGCCCTGCAGGTCAGGACTCTGATCCGGTGGTCCTTCCCAGTACTGCCAATCCAAACGTTACGCTGACCGAGGCGGAGGCCAAGGACCAGCTTGCAGCCTTCGGTGTGTCCACTCCGAAAAGGTTGGTGATTCAGGCCGATGCCGCCTGTGCGGGTGACTTGACCGGTCCTTTCGCCGTCAAGGGCGTTGGACTGGCCCATAAGTCGGATCACGGGGCGGTTCAGTTAGGGGTAAGCGCGGGCGATTTGCCGGCCGTCGCGGCCCATATCGGCACCCATGAAGTTCTGATCGAGGAAATGGCGCCCGAAGGCGTTGCCGAGTTGCTAATCGGTGTCACCTGCGATCCGGCCCATGGTTATGTTCTGACCTTAGGCGCTGGCGGGGTGTTGACGGAAATCCTACGGGACTCGGTGTCTCTGCTGATCCCGTCGCCTCGGAATGTAGTTGAAAAGGCGCTGGGCGAGCTGGCCTGTGCGCCGTTGTTGGCTGGCTATCGCGGCAAGCCCGCCGCAGATATGGGCGCGATCCTGGATACGGTCGAGGCCGTGCAGGCCTATGTTATTGCCAACGCAACCCATGTCAGCGAAGTTGAAATCAATCCGCTTATCTGCGGGCCTAAAGGGGCCGTGGCGGTGGATGCACTGATCCGAAAGGCACGCACATGAACCCGGTCAAAACCCAGCGCGACGGCGCGATATTGCAGGTCACTCTGGACCGTCCCAAAGCCAATGCGATTGATCTGGCCACCAGCCGCGTTATGGGCGAGGTGTTTCGGGATTTCCGCGATGACCCGGACCTGCGCGTGGTGATCATCACCGGCGGCGGCGACAAGTTCTTTTGCCCCGGCTGGGATCTGAAGGCTGCGGCGGATGGCGACGCAGTGGATGGCGATTATGGTGTGGGCGGCTTCGGCGGGTTGCAAGAGCTGCGCGATATGAACAAGCCGGTGATTGCCGCCGTGAACGGTATCGCCTGCGGTGGCGGGCTGGAACTGGCGCTGAGCGCGGACATGATCATCGCCGCAGATCACGCCAGCTTCGCCCTGCCCGAAATCCGATCCGGCACCGTTGCGGATGCGGCCAGTGTCAAACTGCCCAAGCGCATCCCCTATCACATCGCGATGGAATTATTACTGACGGGCCGCTGGTTCACCCCGGATGAGGCCAAGAACTGGGGTCTGGTCAACGAAATCGTGCCCGGCGATCAGCTGATGGACCGCGCATGGGAACTGGCGCGTTTGCTGGCCAGCGGGCCGCCTCTGGTCTATGCCGCGATCAAAGAGATTGTGCGCGAGGCTGAAGACTCCAAGTTTCAGGACGCCATGAACCGGATCACACGGCGGCAGTTGCCGACCGTGGATACTCTGTACGGGTCCGAGGACAATCTGGAAGGTGCTCGCGCCTTTGCTGAAAAACGCGATCCGGTCTGGAAGGGGCGCTAAACTCGTTCGAACAGGGCGATCAAAGCCGTATCGTCCTTGTTTGGGCCGTTGGCAAGTTCGCCGTAGATTCGAACCTCGGGTAGGGCGAGATTCCTAATCTGGCCCTGTGCCAGTTTGTGCAGAGCTTCGGCAAACCCCAGTTTTTTATAGTGCTGCGCGTTGATCGACAGGGCGAATTGCGCTCCGGGGCGGGCGACGCGCAGCAAGGGCATCAAAGCCTCGGGGCCCAGATGGCCATGGGTGAAGGTGCCTGACGACACGACGCCCGAGTAGTTTTCGCGCGGAACCGGGATACCCTCGTTCAGGTCAGCTTCTATCGCGTCGCGGTAGATATCCTTGCGCATGGCCTGATCCAGCATCTCGGCGCTGATATCGGTGGCGTCGATAGGTCCGACACCCAAACCTGCAAGAACGGCTCCGCACAATCCTGTTCCGGCTCCGACATCCAGCACCGGACCCTGACCTCCTGCGCCTACAAACGCGCGGGCGGTGCGGATATGCAGCTGGTAATCCTCTCGGGTGGCAAAGCCTTCGTCATAGTCCCCGGCCCATTCGGCATATAGCCGTCGGTTATCTTCGGGTGTTTCTAGCGCATAAGCCGTGTGCAGATCGGGGGTTTTGTCACTCATGCCTAAAAGAAAGGCGCATTGAGAGATTCGAATCAAGTATCCCGTCGACCCCGCTTGCATCCGGTGGATTTGCGGATCATCAATGGCGGCATGACAGGTACTCTATTTTCGTTTGGTCATGGCTATTCCGCGCAGGAGTTGACGCGACTGCTGTCGCCCAATGGATGGCGGGCTATCGGAACCACGCGGGATCCGGCGCAATCACCGGCTTTACGGGCATCTGGGGCGGAACCAGTTGTCTGGCCGGGACAGCAGGTCAATCTGGACGGGGTGACGCATCTGCTGATCTCAACGGCACCCAATGCTGATGGCGATCCGGTTCTGGCAGCGCTGCAAGACGAAATCATGGCACGGGCTGCACAGTTCAAGTGGGTTGGGTACTTGTCCACAACCGCCGTTTACGGTGATCATCAAGGTGCGTGGGTGGATGAATCAACTCCTGTGACGCCCACGGCCCAACGCGGCAAATGGCGGGTTCAAGCCGAGCAGCAATGGTTGGGTATTCCGAACCTGCCGACCCATATCTTTCGGTTGGCCGGCATTTACGGCCCCGGACGCGGTCCATTTTCCAAACTGAAACGCGTTGGGATGCGGCGGATCATCAAGCCGGGTCAAGTATTCTCTCGCATTCATGTGGCCGACATTGCGCAGGTTCTTGCTGCGTCCATGTCTGCGCCCAATCCGGGCGCCATATATAACGTCTGCGATGATGAGCCGGTCCCTCCACAAGACGTAATTGCCTATGCGGCGGAATTGCAGGGGCTGCCTCTACCACCCGCGGTCCCGTTTGATGAGGCGGAACTAACCCCCATGGCGCGTAGCTTCTACAATGAGAACAAGCGCGTCAGGAACGACCGGATCAAGGATGAACTGGGCGTGAAGCTTCTGTATCCTGATTACCGGGTTGGCTTGGACTCGTTAACGCGAGACGGATGATCTTTTTATGATAATTTTTAGTTATCACAATCATCCGAAAACAAAACTTTTTAGCATAGCTTGAATTTGCTAGGAGTGGCGTCGACAAGACCCGAGAGTCGCTGTTGCCCGCCCTGCTGCCTGCGCGAATTTTCGCGGCGCCTGTAGGATGGATAAAAGTGTCATCTATATGTGTTCTTGACCGACCGAGTTTTTAGCGGCGCCACAGCGCCGGAATTTTGCCAGGAATGGAGATCGACATGGACGGAAGTGATAACCCCAAAGCAGGCGGATGCCCTGTCATGCACGGCGCAGGAACCCGGTCTAACCGGGACTGGTGGCCGAACCAGCTGAACCTGTCGATCCTGCATCAGCACGGACCGGCCTCGAATCCGATGGATGCGGATTTCGATTACGCCGAAGCGTTCAAGGCTCTGGACATGAAGGCGCTGAAGGAAGACCTCTATGCGCTGATGACGGATTCGCAGGACTGGTGGCCTGCGGACTATGGCCATTACGGCGGGTTCTTCATCCGTATGGCGTGGCACAGCGCGGGCACCTACCGAACGGCAGATGGCCGTGGTGGGGCCTCGACCGGGAACCAGCGGTTTGCGCCGCTGAACAGCTGGCCAGACAACGGCAACCTCGATAAAGCGCGTCGTCTGCTGTGGCCGATCAAGCAGAAATACGGCAACCAGATTTCCTGGGCCGACCTGATGATTCTGGCGGGTAACTGCGCCATCGAGTCGATGGGCGGCAAGACCTTCGGTTTCGCCGGTGGTCGCGAAGACATCTGGGCCCCAGAGGAGGACATCTATTGGGGTTCGGAAACCGAATGGCTGGCCCCAACGGACAACCCGCATAGCCGTTACTCGGGCGAGCGGGATCTGGAAAACCCACTGGCCGCCGTGCAGATGGGTCTGATCTACGTGAACCCAGAAGGTCCGGACGGACAGCCCGACGCGCTGGCCTCGGGCCGTGATATCCGCGACACCTTCGGTCGTATGGCGATGAATGACGAGGAAACAGTCGCTCTGGTCGCAGGTGGCCACACCTTTGGTAAGGCCCATGGTGCGGGTGAACCCGATCTGGTCGGTCCCGATCCAGAGGCCGCTCCGATTGAAGAGATGGGCTTTGGCTGGATTAACAAGTTTGGCTCGGGCAAGGGTGACGACACCACCACCTCGGGGATCGAGGGCGCGTGGACGGCCAACCCCACTAAGTGGGACAACGGCTATTTCGACCTGCTGTTCGGCTATGACTGGAACCTGACCAAAAGCCCCTCGGGCGCGTGGATCTGGGAGCCGGTGAACGTCAAAGAAGAAGACATGGCCCCGCAGGCGCACGATCCGTCGAAAAAGGTCAAAACCATGATGACCACCGCCGATATGGCGATGCGCATGGACCCGATCTATGGCCCGATTTCGAAACGCTTCCACGAAAACCCGGAAGAGTTCGCCGATGCCTTTGCTCGCGCATGGTTCAAGCTGACCCACCGCGATATGGGCCCCCGCTCGGCCTATATCGGTGAAGAGGCCCCGACCGAAGAGCTGATCTGGCAGGACAACGTCCCCGCTGTGGATCACGATCTGGTGGATGACGCGGACGTAGCCGACCTGAAAGCCAAGATCGCGGCAACCGGCCTGTCGGTGTCGGAACTGGTATCGACCGCTTGGGCTTCGGCCTCGACCTTCCGCGGGTCGGACAAGCGCGGTGGTGCCAATGGTGCCCGTATCCGCCTTGCCCCCCAGAAAGACTGGGATGTGAACGAGCCGATGAAATTATCCAAGGCGCTTGATGCGTTGGAAGGCGTACAGGCTGCGTTCAACGAAGCGCAGTCGGGCGGTAAAAAGGTCTCGCTGGCGGATGTGATCGTTCTGGCCGGTGCCGTAGGTATCGAACAGGCGGCCAAGGCTGGCGGTCAGGATGTCGAGGTTCCGTTTACTCCGGGCCGCACTGATGCGTCGCAGGACCAGACTGATGTCGATAGCTTTGCTGTGATGGAGCCCATCGCTGATGGCTTCCGCAACTACCAGAAAGGTGACTATACCGTTTCACCCGAAGAGCTGCTGGTCGACAAAGCCCAGCTGCTGACCCTGTCCGCGCCCGAGATGACAGCACTTGTCGGTGGCCTGCGTGTGATGGGTGCCAATTTCGGCGATACCAAGCACGGCGTGTTCACGGATCGAGTCGGTACTCTCAGCACCGACTTCTTCACCAACTTGCTGGACATGAGCACCGAATGGAAACTCGCAGGCAAGGGCGTCTATGAGGGCCGCGACCGCGCCAGCGGTGAGGTCAAGTGGACCGGCACCCGTGTTGATCTGGTCTTTGGCTCGAACTCGCAACTGCGGGCGCTGGCCGAGGTCTATGGCCAGTCCGGGGCCGAAGCCAAGTTCACCGCCGACTTTGTGTCCGCTTGGACCAAGGTGATGAATGCGGACCGGTTCGACCTGAAATAATTAAGACTACCACCACTCACAAAACGACGCCGCGCGAGGGAACTCGGGCGGCGTTTCTTTTGGCTGGATCCAGCAGGCGTACCAAGCATTGGGTACGATTCCACAGAAAGCGATCGTGCTACAGGATTAAGACGCGTCCATGGACGGGTTTTTGATCCTGTTTGTGAAGGTAACTTATTGTTTTTATTAAGGTCAGGAAGTTTCTTCTGAGAAATGTAAAGTTTTTTCAAAATGGGGGTTGCAGGTCCCAGACCTAATCCGTAAATACCCCTTCACCGGCGCTGCTGAGGCGGTGCTGGGGCGCTGGAGACGGTGCTGACGG
>NZ_JBWVBA010000007.1:0-226415 GCF_057221005.1 Ruegeria sp. HKCCD7628 | reverse complement strand
CAGCTGGCAGGAGGAACATGTCGAGTATGGCTGCTGGCCAAAGATGAACGCGCGCGAAATTTCGAATGTGTGGGCTTAGCAACGCAAGCCGCCAAACAAGAAGAAAAACGACGGCCGCAAAGGCGAGGACGAGTTGTGGTGACTCTGCCGTCAAAACATCGGATGGATTAGACATCGGAATCTTCTACGCTTACCTTGATTTTAGCGATGGCACGGGCGGGGACCAATTTTTGGAGTCAGAGCCAAGACAGTTAAAGCCGTTTGCTTGAATCAATTTCTCATTTGCCCCAGATTTCATTTTCGTCTCAGAAACGCTGGCCGATATATAGATAGAGTAAGCCATCACCATCGTCATTGAAGGCGTAGTCGATAGAGTAGTCGAGCCTGTTCTGCTTCGACAACCGATAACGCAAGCCTGTACCATACCCGGCACCACCTCGGTCAAATGACATGGAATCCAAACCTGATCCACCAACACCTGCTCCTGCGAACAAGACATATCCGAAACGTTGAGAGAGGCGGCCACGGTATTCGATCTGTGCGGATGTCGACCAGTCAGCGAGAGCATCAAATGCAGAAAACCCCCTCAACCCGTCGACAAACCCGACACCACACCCATCAAAGAATGGAGCTTCTTTAGCTGCACCGCACATTACCGCCCGCCAAGCGATAACGCCTTTCCGTCCCACCGGAATGTAGGACGCCAAAGACAAGACACCTTTGCCGTAGTTTCTGTCACTTATTGTCAGTCTATCATTGAGAATTTTGTCTGTAACATCGCCATAAGAGAAGTTGCCGGTCACCAACAGTCCTGAACTTGGATAAAATGTATCGTCCCTTGTGTCGTGCACAACATCGAATGTCAGCCTTTTCAATAGGATATGCAAATCGGGTTGGAGAAAATCTGGGAGTTGGCGGATGAAATCGGAGTTGAGTGACAACTGAGAATCCGCAAAAGCATATCCAAACCCGATTTTGGTCGTGTCTGTGAAACCATACTCCATACGAATGGCATAACCATCAACTGACTGCGTTAAAGGTAGTTCAAAGCTGCCGGATATCGGTAGATCGTAATTCAAATCGGCATCTACATAAATTGCACCTACAGTCCATCTCCCTTGATTGAAGTTAACCGTTCCTCCGATTCCATATCCAGAGGATCCCTCATTCGTTCCGAAGTATCCGGCACCAATACCGGAAGTCTTTGATCCTGGGAGGGCAAATAGGTATCCAGCGCCAAGTGTTGCGCCACTTCCTATCGTTTCGTTCGAAAACGGAATAGGTGCAGCTATAAAATCTCCACTTCGAACGCCCACGTCGGAGTCAGTTGCTACATCATCAGTAATCCTCACGGCTCGGTTAGCGGGATCCAAGGCCCACAGGGTTGAAGGTAAAACCAAAAATAATGAAGCCACGAAAAAGGATTTTAGCCGACTGCTTAGCTCAAGGTTACATGTTGCTTTCGACAGGTCCTTGGTCTGCGAACTCTCAAGTTTGACAGAACCAAATCGTTTCATGGTGTCTGTGACTGAAAAAAATCTGCTAATTCGATTCCTTTTGATACCGAGAGCAAATATGTGTGGAACGCTTTTTCTCCAAATTGCGAAAATCCACAGGTGAGCTGTCAGAACATGTTGAATTCTTCTAGCTCGACGTACCGCTCGCCAGATCAAGATTAATAGAAGCGGGGCGAGTAAACCTGCTGTCGTCAATTTACAAAACTCTCGCTAATAAAAGCTTGAAGCCAACTCTGCTTGAGGCAAAGTCGCAGCGGGTGAATGCTTGTAGTTGATCCAGAATAGGGTCACGCCGATTGCAAGAACACAAATGGCACCTACCAAGCGCGTACTCAGTTCGAAGGTTTGTCGCCGCTTATCCGTCATGTCAAAGCGGCCATAGGCCCAGCTGCGGCCCCAAAGGGCAGCAATGCCAATGGCTGACATTGCCATAGCCATGCCGAGTGATATTGCGCAAACCATCAGAATTGCTGGTACGATTAAGTCGTTTGCAAGCCCAAAAAGCATGACAACTAAAGCGCCGGTGCACGGCACAATACCGACAGCAGCCGCGATCCAAACGCTGCCCGCTGGAGCGGTGCTCGCGGCGCAGGCGGCGCATCCGTGAACATGGTGATCGTGGTGATCGTGATCATGTGCCGGGGCTCCGAGATCCCCAGCTTTCAACGCAAACCGCGTTGCTGAAAGCGCTTTCCAGAGCATGAACATACCAATCACAACAATCAGCCCGTAACTGACTAGGCGAATGGCTCGATAGTCTGAAGGTGCTGCGCCAGTGGTTTGACGTACGGCGAAATCCAACAAGAATACAACTACCACGGCCGAAACAACGTGAATTATTGCTATACGGAAGCCCATCACGAGTCCGCGCCGCAAGCTACCGCCAGAGCCGACAAAATAGGAAATAACGACCGCTTTCCCGTGCCCCGGGCCCAAGGTGTGTAAAGCGCCGTATCCGAAGGCAAGAAATAAGGCTGTAAACAATGCCCCGGTTGTTTCTCCATTCCGGATAGATGTCATGGCCGTGGTGAAAAGGCTGTTTACCCACACCTGCGCGCGGTCCAGAACAGGCAGATCCGACATTGATGATGCAACAATATTCTGCGGCGTTCCGGATATTGTGACGTTTGCCATACTGTATGACACAGGGATGTCAGTAGATCCGTCGACGAGGAACAGTTTATGAACCCTAGGCTCGTGCCGCAGAACGCCGGACAAACGAATACTTTGAAAACGGTTTTCTAGAATCAAACCTTTTGGGACCGACACATGGACGATCTGGTTTGGCAGTGGAGGCGGAGTGTGGATACAAGCGCCTATCCAAGGCACCAGAAGGAATTCATAAACTTTTCCCGCCGTGACAGACAGTGGCAGCGCATAGCCGTCCAAAGTCAGCTCAGCACCTAGGAGTCTGGTGGTCACACCCGTTGATTCTTCTTCGCGCCGCTCCATGACAACTAGACGCTGTTCCAAGAGCTGGTCGGCATTGAGCCCAGCTGCATCTAACCTGTTGCGGGCCTGCTCGGCTGCTTTGCTAGCTTCGGGGTTATTTTGGCCTTGTTCTTTGGCAATTTGGTCAAGCAGAATTTTCCGCAGGTCGGACTTATGCTCGTACTTCATTTCCAGAAAAGGGTCGTCATAAGGCTCTACCGAGGGCACAAGGGCATCCCACGAAACAAGGCTATCTTCTGCGGCCAGCAACGGCACCGCCGCAAAGAAGAAAGCGAATGTAAGAAAAGCCATTGCGGCTCCGCGCATCGAGAATCTTGGCATCCGGCTAATCCCTTCCGTTCAGATTTTTAAGTCGAACCATTCGAGTTTCGCGGGGCTCAACTTTTACGTACCGCAACGTTAGAAAGGTACTTTCACTCCCAAAAATGCGCCGGAAAGGGTAACTTCACTGAAAGGTCCAAATTCGCCTAAGTCCCAGTCCAAGTATCGGTAGCCGACGGTTAAGTCGACGGAATTTAACCTGTAGTTAATGGCTGCCGCTGCTTGCCACGTTAGATCACTGTCGCCGGTGCCGATGTCTGCATAGTAGCTGAAATACCAATCCTCATTGATATTTGTCTCACCTCTGAAGCCAATCACCGCATCCCAGTTTGTGCCAGATTCCGACTCGGCGATTGGAGCGCCAAGTCCACTAACACTCACGTCGCCATCTAAATACAAGGCCCTTGCGCCACCGGTGATATCAAGAGACCCACCACTAGTCTCAAGCACGCGGTAGCCGGCTCCTAGCGTGGTTATGAAGCCTTTGAGACCAATATCCGCAGTAACTGGAACACTTGCTCCACCCAAGTTGACGGAAGTGCTATCAGACTCGTCTACATCAAGATAGATGACGTCAGCTATCAAAGACAATCGGTCGTTTCGCGCGACGAGAGTGCCCATGACACCAAAATTCAGGTCCTCGATAATCTTGTCTATGCTGATATCAACATTGCCACCAGTTGTGGTTTCTCCTCCAACGGACGCTCCCCAGAAGTAGAGTTGGGCACCCCATTGCCAATCTTCCTCAGCTGCTGCCGTGGATGCTGTAAGTGTCGCTGCGGCGAGGGTAGATAGTGTAAGTTGTGATAGACTTTTGGGTTCGAGAAAATTCACTTTTCATCCCTTCCGATTGCGTACAACACCTTCACTCGAGAGTGTTTTTGTAGATCACCCCGTCTTTCATGATGATTTTGATGTTTTCGCGATCCGTCACTGCGCTTAGGTCTTCGAGAGGATTGCCGTCGACTAGCAACAAGTCTGCCAACGCGCCTTCTTCAACGCGCCCGATCACACCTGGGTATGGGTTTCTTGGCCCGGAAAGCTGGAGCAACTCTGTAAAGTTACCGGTCGACATTTTCAGTATTTCGTAGGGCGTAAACCAGTCCAGCAGCCGTTCCATCTGTTCGACCTGCTCACTGACACCAATTCCTGGCCCAGGGCTGATAAAGATGTCGGTTCCGTGGACGACCTTTAGTTCAGGAAGCCCCTTGATCCACTCATAGACTGATCCCGTACCTTGGCACACAATAGCTTGTTTTGCGTTCTGTGCATCATTCAGTCCAGGCTCGCTGCATAGCGTAAACGGTTGAATACTCAACCAGATCCCATCTTTCGCCATCCTCTCCAACGTTGGCTTGTCGAGAAGTTGACCATGCTCGACCACCTTAATTCCGGCATCAATTGCTTGATTAACGGCTCGAGGAGTGTAGCCGTGTACGGTAACGTAAGTTCCCCAGTTTTCAGCGGCTGCTGTAGCTGCTTGGATTTCTTCAAACGTAAACTGCGTAGTGTCTAATGGGTCGTTGGGTCCGCTAACTGAACCGCCAATAGCAAGTTTGACCTGTGATGCTCCAAGCCGCAGTTGTTCGCGTGTCGCGGCGAGCACCTTTGGGACCCCATCTACCAGTGTACTGTTTCCCGTTAAGTCAGTGATTGGCGGTTCTCCACCCAGCAATGGGTTACGCTCGTTCCTAACTCTGAAATCCGCATGGCCGCTTGTTTGAGATATCATTGAACCTGACGGGTAAATACGAGGTCCGACAATAGAACCCTCGTCAATTGCACGCTTGAGGCTAAAAACCTCACCGGCCATATCGCGTGCTGTGGTCACACCATTCATCAGCATGTTTCGAGCCGTATCGACCGAACGGATGGATTGGTAACCTGGCAACTCGAAAAGCACGTCAGCGAACGTAATCCCAGACAAAGCTAAGTGAGAGTGTCCCTCAATGATGCCGGGCATCAGAGTGTGCCCATTTCCCTCAACAACCAGGCCGTCGTTTGCCGAAAGTTCTTCTTGCGAAATCTTTGAGATGATATTGCCGTCGATGAGGACGTTCACATCTTCTATGAGCGTTTCATTTACGCCGTCAAAAACATCAACATTGGTAATGAGTACAGAGCTATCTTGCGCGTTCGCTGTGGCTCCAAAGATCGAGGCCGTGTAAAAAATTGCTCCGAATAATCTGTTGCAAGTCATGATGTTCTCCTTGATTTGAAGGGCTCTCTACCGGTCAAAGATTTTTCGGTTAAGCGGCGCCATGGAGCTTGATGAGGTGTGACATTTGTTGTTTTGAGTCGGGTATACCGGCTATGGCTACTGGCTCACCTTGCCTCTAATCGGTACGCCGGCCGAGACATTCTGAACCACTGAGTCGTCCACAACGATGGTGCCATTGACTATCACATAGGGAATACCTGACGATGGGAGAGAGTTTTTTCCGTTTTCCGGCCCGGAATTATCGGTCACGTTTTCCGGATCGAAAATTGTAATATCCGCGACTGAGCCCTCCTGAATGCGCCCGCGAAGTTTCATCTGCGGGACGTGGTCTTCCAGAAAAGCCGCTGGCTCGTAGGTCATCTTAGAAAGCGCGTCCATCAGCGAGATGGCGCCAGTTTCCCGCGCCATGCGGAGTATTTTTGCATGAGTACCAGCACCCCGCGCGTGCCCGGCGCCGGCACCGTACGGCGTCTCGAAATCACCATTCAGCCCGCCGTCGACTATGTAGGGCATCGCGTCTGAACCAACGATTACACCAGGCCTGGTCATCGCCTCCATGATGTATTCGTCTTTCATTGTGTACATTAGCAACTGTGTTTCAGGCGCTTCCGTCCGCAGTCGATCAAACTCTTCGTCGGTCAGCGGCTCTCCAGTTTCTGTTACAATGTAGTCTGACGCTTCAACGCCCAATCGCTCCTTGTATCCGGGCTTGTTGTAGTCTGCATCCACGTAGGTTCCTGCGTAATTATACGGATAGAATTCACCGATGACCTTCTGCCCTTGCGCACGTGCGTTGTCGATTAAATCCAAACACTTCTCTGTCAAGCCAAGGCAATTGCTTGGGACGTGGTGAACCAGCAGCGGAACGTTGTTTTCCCTGGCAATTGTCAGCATTTCGGTAATACCCATGAAGCCGCTGGGTGGAATTTGAGAGAGATACCGAACGTGTGTTGTTATCGGGAGATCGTACTTTGCCGCTAGAGAAGTAACGGCCATGACCTCCGGACTTCCAACAACGGTGTAGTACCCAATCGGGTATGCAATCCCGATACCACCCTGCTGCAATCCTTCTTCGACCGCCTCCAAAATTGCGGCCTCGTCCAGGGGATCATACAGCTTCGTTTTCCACTGCTGACCATCATCCATCGCGCGCGTGGCCGAACCTTCGTAAAAAACCCTTCCCCCGGGGTCCAATCCATCCAGAACAGCCAATCTGGCGAAAGCGTGGGATACGTTGGCGCCGTAGTTTACAATCGATTTTCCGTCCCAATAGTCGTAGTAGCTGTTTATCGGATACTGACCGATTTCCAAATCCATGGGAGTTGTTACGCCATCACGAGCATATAGGCGTTGGGCAAATAGGTCCTGACCGTGTGAATGATAATCTATGAACCCAGGCGCAACCACATGTCCGGACGCATCAATCTCTCTAATGCCTTCCAAGTTGTCAGTGCTTATTTCAGTAACAAAGCCGTTGTTGATTCCAACATTGGCCGTAGCGTCGAAACCCGTTTCGGGGTCCATTACGCGGCCATTTTTGATTACGATGTCAAAGGATTGGGCGTAAGCAAATGGCGCTAACAGAAGAGAAAGCCCAATTGCTGAAATTATTGGTTTCTTGTTCATTCTTGCCTCCCATCAGGGGAACTCCTCCGCCTTTTCTTTACCTATTTGCTCCAATGGTCGTGAGAACCGAGCTCTCGTAAGCCCTCGGAGAAAGTTGCTTAAGTTCCTGCATTTAAATGGTTTTAACCCGCTTAATTAGCGATGCTTCCACGAAAGATGCTCTCATCAAAGAGGATTCAGTGTTCGATTCTTCCGTTGCTTAAAATTTTTGCGACTTCGAGTTTGCATTAATGTTGGGACAACTAAAGTTCGTGAATTACACTCTTCAGAATAACCGCCGAGAGTCTGAAAGATTTTTGATTGCAATGTGGTCACCTAAAACGACTTTTCACACCTACATGAATGACTTCCCGGTCAGAGAGGCCGAGTTGGTTCAACTGGGTGGTGGGCCGCTTGGGTTGCGTGCAGAGATGGTATTTGGCGCCGACGCTGTCCTCTCAAAGGTCAAATGTGATGCCAATACAGTTTGGAGAATGCTCTCTGCAAAAGACTGGGTCGGGCTTGTCCTGCCAATCACTTGGCAAGGAACCTACAAACTGGATGGTTGGGAAGCAGCACCAGGAGATGTGTTCCTGCTTGATGGCAGAGTTGAGTTCACTACCAGCGCTAGCAACCGTACATCCATTATGCTTGCAATACGCAGAACGCGGTTGATCGAAGCGATTCACCGCATTGCTGGATCCAATTTCATCGAGATCGACCCGAACCACGTGCTACTGCAACTCCACGACATTCAACTACACCAACTTAAATCCCGCATAACACGCATGTTTTCCGTCACTAAATTCCATAGAGACTTCACTGGCGGTTTGTTCATGCCACCAACACATGAAAAAGATATGTTTTCCTTTCTAGGCGAATTTCTTCTCGAATGCGTGCCTAAGAAGGCCTACAAGAATTTGCTTCCAAGCCGCGATTTTAAGACTGTGGGTCGAGCTCTCCAATTCGCGCGAAAGACCAGATATGAAGATGTTAATTTGGCTACTCTGTGTGAAGGCGCCGGAGTAGGAAGAACCACCTTATATCAAGCGTTTGAAGGAGTTTATGGAATTACACCTATGCAGTTCATTTATAAGTTGCGACTGACTGGCGCTAAAGAGTGGCTGTCAGATCCTTCTGACCCACCTCAATCTGTCAAGCAGGCCGCACTGAAATACGGATTTGTAAGCTTTGGACGTTTCGCAAAGACTTATCGTGAATTGTTTGGTGAAAGCCCTTCTCAAACTCTTCTCAGGGCAAGATAACCGTTTGAACAATCGTCAGTATCAGCGCGACATCGAAATAGGAGAACACAACAGAGTTCTCAGCAGAATGGGCACTTGTTCAAGCATCTACATTTTAGAAAACTGGTCAAAAATTTAGTTCTGCTTTCGCAGTAGTTGAACCAAGCTTTTCGACACTCTCGAAATTCATGTGACTTACTTCAATCTTGTTCCGACCAGGCCTCGAACAATTGCAAGGGGAGTGAATAGGCCGAATGAACATGGTACAGCGAAAGTAAGCTCTGGTGCCATTTAAGAGTTCTGCACACGGTTGAAAGCCACTAGCGCAGTCAGTTTGTAGATACCAGTCGCGGTAACCCAATCGAAGTCTATGGCATTTCGCTACTTATAAAACTGGGCAGCTTGACGTACTAAAACGCAAATAGGTCTCGCTCATAAACAAATCCCTTGGCGATCCCAATCTTCATCGCTGGTGTATCCTTTGTTTTGTTCATGAGGTTGGTATAGTTGTGGGCAAACCTCAGGATATCGACCATTTTAGAGACCATGACGGGGTTGTAATATTGCTTATAATACCAAAGCCGACTGCGCCCTGAAGACACCAAACCACGTTCAAATCCCATGATCTTCGTTCTGGCCCGCGCATGATACATATCAACGGGATGAGTTCCGGACCTCACAGCGAACTGGGCGATTTGAGTATAATTCAAGTCGTTTGGGTTCGTTTTGAAGATTATTCGCTTCTCAGGTTCATTGATGAAATGGAACGGATATAACAGCCCCTCATCCCTGCTTTCTCGCTCGCCGAAATAATTCATCAATTCGTGCAGATAGTCCTCTGGCGGGCGTTGCTGCAATAAGGAGCGCACTAAAACTTCCATGACACCATCTTGCTTCCTGGGTGACACCGGATCGCCTGTACCCAGAAGGACGTTTGAGCGATCAAGAGCTCTCTGAAGTCTGCTGTATTCCTTGTTTCCTTCTGCGACCAACGCCTTTCGCTGGTCCGTCACCAGATATTTCGTAATTGCGATATCCGCAATTCTGACACGCTTGGCCTTTACTTCCTTTGCAAATACAGCTGCATATGCAGCAGAAAGGCCAGCATCACGGTCAGTTGAAAAATTCAACTTTGCATACTTGCTCCCCAGCTTTTTCTTGACCAGCATGATATGGGCGAATTCAGCTGCGTCCTGTCTCACCCTTGCTGCTTTCTCCAGAAGCTTCACATCTTCCTCGGATGCTGTGAAGGTTCCCTTCTCCATCCCGCCTCGGGACTTGTTCAAAGCATCATGCTTATCACGCAGATTTTTTAAGTATTCAGTCGCAAACCAGACCCTCGCATTTTTTCTCATTGAGCGGGGCTTTTCTAAGTCACCTACAATTTCCATGACCTTCTCAATTGCCGCTGGCTGAACGTCGGGATCTACATCTGTTGTAGAGGCGACCACGTAATTACTGTCACGCGCGACGGTACAGATATGGCGAACGTCAACAGCCTTTCGAACTCCCCTGTCCGGCCAATTTACCTGAAGAATTTGCGTATCAGTGGCGAAGTAGGGTGATTGGCCCGCAATGGCACTTGGTAAAAGCCTTTCTCGTTCGGCAGCAAAGGCCTGGCACTGCTTATGAATAAAGTCGATCTTGCGGTAAACTTCTGCCGGCTGGACATCAAGTGTCCGGCAAATCGCAGAGATCGTCATTCCATTAACAATACTCCTGAGAACTTTCCCGTTCAGATCGCTGCGGAAATGACGTCTGCTCGACTTACCCAAGGAAAAGGTTTTCTTGCAAGCTTTACATTGAAACCTCGGGTCGCCTTTTGCGGTCTTGCCAAACTTTCTGTAGCGGCTAGGCATTAGTGAAATCGTCGCCCCATGATTGATACATGCAGCAGTTGGACAACTTTCACGTTTTGTTCTCCTATGCAGTCGAGATAGTCTCGCATACTCTTCGAACACGGCCTTGTTGGATTTTACGATGCTGGATCGGTTGCAAGCGGGACAAACAAAGGTTCGTTCATCCCCAGAGCCGATTACGCGGCCTCGTCCGATGTTCGAACCTGGTTGGGAACGTCGACCTCGGCCATCCTTGCGGTCGGGTAGAACACCGAACAATTCGCAAACTGGGTTACGACAAAAGTTGATTGAATAACCGCCAACAAGTCGAGGCAAGCGATACCGCTCTAGCCTCGCAACTTTTTGCGAGAGATCTGACAGGTCAGGCAAGCGGCATCCCCTTAATATTAAACGAAAACACCCAGCAGGCTAACCGCTGGGTGGGATATCGTCAACATTTAGCTGCAAGGGCTTGCGCACCGGGCACCGCCTTTATTTGACTTGGGTCGAGGGGATTAGACGCTTTCGTCCAGCGCCGCCAGAATCGCGTCACCCATCTCGGTGGTCGACACAGGCTGTACGCCCTCTTCGGCCAGCAGGTCGGCGGTGCGGACGCCATCGGCCAGCACTTTTTCAATTGCCGCTTCCAGGCGATCCGCCTCATTCCCCTGATCAAAGCTATAGCGCAGCGCCATAGCAAAGCTGAGGATACAGGCAATCGGGTTGGCCTTGCCCTGACCCGCGATATCGGGGGCCGAGCCGTGGACGGGTTCGTACATCGCCTTGGGGCGACCGTTGGCCATGGGCGCACCCAACGAAGCGGATGGCAGCATACCCAACGAGCCGGTCAGCATCGCCGCACAATCCGACAGGATATCGCCGAACAGGTTATCGGTGACGATCACGTCAAACTGCTTGGGCGCGCGCACCAACTGCATCGCGCCGTTGTCAGCATACATGTGGGTCAGCTCGACCTCGGGGTAATCGGCGGCCACACGGTCTACGACCTCGCGCCACAGGATGCCCGATTCCATCACGTTGGCTTTTTCCATCGAGCACAGCTTTTTGTTCCGGCGCATCGCCAGTTCAAAGGCCGAGCGCGCGGCGCGTTCGATTTCGGACTCGGTGTAACGCTGGGTGTTGATGCCCACGCGTTCATTGCCTTCGTTGAAGATGCCGCGCGGTTCGCCGAAATAGACGCCCGATGTCAGCTCGCGCACGATCATGATGTCCAGTCCGGCCACGATGTCTTTCTTCAGCGACGAGAAATCCGCCAGTGCGTCAAAGCACTGGGCCGGGCGCAGGTTGGAAAACAGGTCCATTTCCTTGCGCAGGCGCAACAGGCCGCGTTCAGGCTTTACGCTGAAATCAAGATCGTCGTATTTCGGGCCGCCCACGGCACCCAGCAGAACCGCGTCCACCTCTTGTGCCTTGGCCATGGTTTCATCCGAAAGGGGCTTGCCATGCGCGTCATAGGCGGCACCGCCGACCAGATCCTCGCTCACGTCAAAGTGAAGGCCGCGCTTGTCGCCGAACCATCCGATGATTCTGCACACTTCGGCCATAACTTCCGGGCCAATTCCGTCTCCGGGCAGGATGAGGAGCGAAGGGTTGGACATGAAGGATCTCCTTGCGTTTCGTCGCACAGGGCCTAGCGTCTGGACCCGAGCGGGTCAATGAGACGATCCAGCCAAATCACGAGGAAAACACATGTTAACACCGGGAAATCCTGTTCCAGGCCTGAAAATCGATACCGTCAGCCACGGAAGTTTCGATCTGGATGCCGATAAGGGTGAAAACGGCACGCTGGTGATTCAATATCGCGGGCTGCATTGCCCTATCTGCATCAAGCAGATGACCGAGGTTGAGGCCGCGCTGGACGATTTCGCCGCTCTGAGTGTTGAGGTGATCATGGTGACCACGGATACTGCTGAACGTGCTGCGGAAACTGCCGAAAAAGCCGGGGTGTCGCGTCTGCGTGTGGGGCACAGCCTGCCTTTGGCCGCCGCGCGTGAGTATTGGGGGCTGCAAATCTCAACCGCGCGCGAGGGCAGTACCGAGCCCGCGATGTTCGCCGAACCCGGCCATTTCTATATCGGGACAGACAGGACGTTGTACTATGCGTGGCAGCAGACAACGCCGTTCGGCCGCCCGGCCATTTCTGATATCGTCGGCGGCCTGAAATTCACATTAGGCAATGATTACCCGCCGCGTGGCACCTATACCGGCCCGCTCTGATTGAATTCTGTGACGCAGCCCGGATATCTGCTGGTCCGGGCTGACGTCCTGTGCAGGGTTTGTATTCCTGCTGATATCGCTTTTAGAGCCTCTATGGCTGGGCCAAGTCGACCCATACCAAACGGTGGCGACTGGCTGCTTGCGCCTCTTTTCGCAAGCCTGTGTCTTTGTCGGGCCAATGAATGCCCGCGTCCACCACACGCAAATGCGTCGAGGGCAGAACGTAGTCGACCCGCATTTCCCCAACTGCTTTCCAACTGACCGTGGCCGTGTTGCCGGTCGGATCCGCAGGCTCAGGGTCTTGCAGACGTTGGTCTTCTAACAGCATGCGAATGGCCTCTTTGCGCCCTTCGCCCCGTGACGGGTCCAGGTTTGCGTCTCCGGCAATGACGAAAGCCGCATGGGGTGGTGTGCCGATCCGATCGTCTAAAAGGGCACGCCACAACAGGATTTCATCTTTGTTGCGCAGGCCATTGCGGTCTTCAGGCCCGTCGAACACCGGCGGCGCTGCGTGGAAGGTTAGCAGGTCCAATGGCCCGAAGGGCGTTTCGACCGGAACAACCCAATGCCCGACCGAAGACAAGCGCTGAACGCGGTGCGCCGCGTCGGATGGGAAGGGGGCACCATCCTTGACCGGTAGCTGCGCATCGGGTGCATTGCGCCACAGCAATGGCGTGAAATCCTGAACGCCTTCACGCACAATGGGATAGCGGGACAGAACTACTATGCCCGCCTGACCAGTAAAACGACCCCAACCCTGAGCGTCTCCGGGACCATGTGTGCGACCGTCGCCATCCAGATCCAGATCGGTTTCCAAACCTGCGTTTGGTTGCGCGGAAAAGTGGTGCAAATAGTCCAGCCCAGCCAAGCGCAGCTTGGACTTCAGAGCAGCAAGCACTTCGCCATTCAGGTCCCAGTCGACACCCTGTAGCGCAACGATATCGGGGCGGGTCCGTGTCAGAACCGCGACCACGGCCTGTACCTGCGGATCGCCGCGCCGAATATCGCGCAGCAGCAGGCCGGGGCCGTCACGGCTGAGCTCGGTGTTGAATGAGGCTACACGAATGGTTTCTGCCTGCGCCGCAAAGGGCAGCAGCAGCAAAAGCAAGACGCGGATCATGCGGTCTGTGTGGACTCGGTTGTTGAATACGCACGGCGCTTTTCGACGATCAGGTTCGCAATGCGCAGGGTGGCCATACCGCGCATGATCATGCTGGCCGGCAGGAAGGCCCAGGCGCTCATGGTCCAGATCAGCGTCTGCGGGTTAGTGAGCGAGATCGGATTCGCATAGTCGGTCAGCAGTTTGATCAGCGCCGGTATCAGGAAGGGCAGCAATACTCCGATCGAGATATTCAGACGACCGTCTCGCTGCAGGCGGGTGACGACGTCTCCGCCTTTGGTGGGGTCGAACAGGGGTAGGTTGGTCCAGACATTGAACGCGCCATTGCCTGTGGGCCACCCGCGCAGTTTAACCGCATATGCAAAGCTGCCGATCGTGGCCAGCGCAGCCACATACGCAACGCTGGCTGAAATGCGAACCAGTTCGGTCAGTGGAATGCTTGCGTCAACGGGCAGCATAAGAACTATCAGCCGAACGGGCGAATACGGGAAATCGACGACATTCGCGACACCAACGCCTATCGTGTAGAATACCTCGGTCAAAGCGGTCGGCGCGTAGGCATTCTTGCAGATCAGTGTCAGGAACATGATCATCGATACAAGTCCGACGAACCTCAGGCGGTTTACAGGCGGCGCATCTCGGAATTCGATAAAGCTGGGAAAGGCGGAGTTATATTCAGCAAACGTCAGGAAAAACGCGAGAATGGCGAGAAACACGACGATCTCGGTCCCATTCGTTGACGATACGGGCAGATACAACGCGGGGGTCAGCACCATAAGTGCAACCAATATCCCCCGAATTGCCGCCCCTGTTGTGCGCGCAATCACTATCCGAACCCTTTCAAACTGGATAGGCCGATTCTTTGCCGACTTCTTTCCAACTTGTGCCCGCCGTTGATTATTCTGACGGATGCCTCTTTAGCGCCAACACTGGCCCCCTGAGGCACTTCGCTCAAGCCAAGGTGCAGAAAACACGCCATTTTGGGCAAAAAGATGGCAAAACTGGTGCGGGTTTGCATCATTCGTGTCGCAAATCCGACGCGGTATTTAAGATGCCCGCTACATGTTGTGGTTGCGTTAATCTCGACCCCAAGAATGCGAAAGGGGCCGCTGACGCGACCCCAATAAGTTGAGTGTTTGCAGAATCGAAAGAATCAGACCCAGGGGCGGGCCTGGCTTGCGTGATCCTCGAACTTGTCGATGTGGTGATCTTTCTCCATGGTCAGGCCAATGTCGTCCAGACCGTTCAGCAAGCAATGTTTGCGGTGCGGGTCGATGTCAAACGTGATCTCGACGCCGTCCGAAGTGGTGATCTTCTGCTCTTCCAGATGCACGGTCATGCGGGCGTTTTCACCTTTGTGCGCGTCATCCATCAGGATCGCATGGTGCTCGTCCTCGACCACGATGGGCAGGATACCGTTCTTGAAGCAGTTGTTGAAGAAGATGTCGGCAAAGCTGGTCGAGATCACGACCTTGATGCCGAAATCCTTGATCGCCCAGGGCGCGTGTTCGCGCGACGAGCCGCAGCCGAAATTGTCGCCGGCCACCAGAATCTCGGTGTTGCGATAGGCGGGTTTGTTCAGAACGAAATCTTCGTTCTCGCCGCCGTGGTCGTGATAGCGCATCTCGTCAAACAGCACGACGCCAAGGCCAGACCGTTTGATCGTTTTCAGGTGCACTTTGGGGATGATCATATCGGTGTCGATATTGATCAGCGGCATTGGGGCGGCCACCCCGTGGACTTTTTCGAACTTTTCCATCTCTACACTCCTGCAGGGGAGGGCCGCGCCCGTGCCCTGCTTTTAAGCTTGTTTCGCTTCTGTGGTTTCGTCAGGTGATAGGGCGGCATCGGGGTTGTTCTTGACGAAGAACGCCATGAAGACCAGACCAAGCCCGTTGAACAGCATCTCGATCCCCAGCAGAATGCCCAGCAACCGGAACAGTACCGCAGGGTCGGTGGCAGCAAAGCGCCAGATCAGGACGGCCAGAACAATCGACATCACGCCCGAGATCAGCGTTGCCCAGAAATACTGTGTGCCACGCATCTGGAACGACAGGATAACCCGGGCGATACCGCCAGCCAGAAATAGGATCAGGCAGACGGTTGCCAATGTCAGCGTGCCCTCAAGCGGATGCATCCAGAAGGACCATCCAAGGAACACCATCACCACACCCATGATGAGCGACAGGATCTTGTTACCGGTGCCCTCGACCGTAAAGCCGCCGACAATCTGCAACACACCCGAAATCAGCAGTAACACACCGGTTACCACCGTTACTGCAATAGACGCCACCGCGGGCGCGCCCAGCACAAAGATGCCAAACGCGATGGACAGAAGTCCCAACAGCAGCCATTTGATCCAGTCACTCATCAGTTCAATCCCTCAAATATTCAGATATGAGGGCACCTTACATCAATTCACGGACGTCTGTCAGCCGTCCTGTGAGTGCCGCAGCGGCAGCCATGGCCGGGCTTAGCAGGTGGGTGCGGCCTCCGCGGCCCTGACGGCCTTCGAAGTTGCGGTTCGAGGTCGCAGCACAGCGCTCGCCCGGTTGCAACTGGTCAGGGTTCATCGCCAGACACATGGAGCATCCCGCCAAACGCCATTCGAAACCGGCCTCTTTGAAGATATCTGCCAGCCCTTCTTCCTCGGCCTGCAGGCGCACAAGGCCCGAGCCAGGCACGACCATGGCGCGCATTCCGTCCTTGATCTTTTTGCCCTTCAGGATTTCAGCAGCGGCGCGCAAATCTTCGATCCGGCCATTGGTGCAAGACCCGATAAAGACGGTGTCGATTTGCACATCGCTCAGCTTCTGACCGGCTTCCAGACCCATATACTCGATCGAGCGGCGGGCCGCGTCGACCTTGCCACCTTCGAAATCTTCGGGGTTCGGCACGGTTGCGGTGATTGGCAGCACGTCTTCGGGGCTGGTGCCCCATGTGACGACGGGCGCGATGTCTTCACCGCGCAGGGTGATGACCTTGTCGAAATGCGCGCCTTCGTCGGTATAGAGCGTTTTCCACCAGTCCATCGCGGCTTCCCATTGTGCGCCTTTCGGGGCGTGGGGGCGGCCTTTGACATATTCGAACGTGGTCTCGTCAGGGGCGATCAGGCCCGCGCGGGCGCCGCCTTCGATCGCCATGTTACAGACTGTCATGCGGCCTTCCATCGACAGATCGCGGATCGCTTCACCGCAATATTCGATGACATAGCCGGTGCCGCCAGCGGTACCGGTCTCACCGATCACGGCCAGAGTGATATCCTTGGCGGTCACGCCCGGCTGCAATTTGCCGGTGATTTCCACCTTCATGTTCTTGGATTTTTTCTGGATCAGGGTCTGGGTGGCCAGAACGTGCTCAACCTCGGATGTGCCGATGCCGTGGGCCAGCGCGCCAAACGCGCCGTGGGTGGCGGTGTGGCTGTCGCCGCAGACAACGGTCATGCCGGGCAGGGTCCAGCCCTGTTCGGGGCCGACAATGTGGACGATGCCCTGACGGACGTCATGCACAGGATAGTAGTGAATGCCGAAATCCTTGGCGTTCTTGTCCAGCGCTTCGACCTGAATGCGCGATTCCGGGTTCTCGATCCCGTTCACACGGTCCGGTGTCGTCGGAACGTTGTGATCCGGCACGGCGATGGTTTTTTCCGGCGCGCGCACTTTGCGGCCCGCCATACGCAGCCCTTCAAAGGCCTGCGGGCTGGTCACTTCGTGAACCAGGTGGCGGTCAATATACAGCAGGCAGGTGCCATCATCGGCTTCGTGCGCGACATGGGCATCCCAGATCTTGTCATAGAGTGTTTTGGGGGACATCGGTCCTCTCCCGTATGTAATGAGAAATGGCTGGCGAAATGGCTCAGGCCGCGGATAGCCGCGCCAGAACCGTGCGGGCAGCGCCAAAGAACCGTTCACGCAGACGCGCGCGGTCTTCCAGGTTCTGAATTTGGGCTACAGTGAGTCTCATGGCGTCCAGATATATCGCGGCTTGCCGTCAATCAAGGTTCAAAACTGCGTCAGGCTTGCATCATGGGGCTGTGCTGTCCAAGCTGGGGGTATGAATCAAGACCTGATCCCCAGCTCGCTGTCGGACCTTTATGACAACATGGTCGCGGGCTTTTCCGTGCAATTCGAAAACCTTCTTGAACTGGTGGTCACGCCGGGCTGGCGTCAGCACCAGCTGGTGATCATTCTATTGCTATGGGCTTTGGCATTTGGCCTTAAGCTTTTCACGCAAGGCCGGTGGGATTCTTGGGCGCGGGCGCGCACTGGGTGGCCCAAATGGCGGTTGCGCGTTTTAGTACAGCTGATGCAGCGCTTGACGCTGGTCTATTTCGTAGTGCTGTCCTGGGCACTGTATCTGGTCATGCAGCAGATCACATGGCCGTCCCGCAGCTATATCATTGGCGTCATCGCGACATTGGCGACGGCGTGGTTGGCCATAGCGCTGGTGGCGCGACTGGTGCGCAACCGGACGCTGCGGCGGATCTTCAAATGGGCCATGTGGGTCTATGCAACGCTTGTTGCCCTGAATCTGACTGATGACGTGGCCGAGTTTTTGGACGGAGTCGCGATTTCTATCGGAGATCTGCATATCTCGGTGCTGGGGATCATCAAGGCGACGCTTTTGATCGGTGTTCTGCTGACGTTGGCGCGTGTGGGTACGCGCGCAGCCGAACGTGGTTTGAAAAACAACGATGACATTACGCCTTCCATGCAGGTGCTATTGGCCAAGGGCATTCAGGTGGTTCTGTATGGTGCGGTTTTCTTGGCAGCCATTCGCACGTTGGGCTTTGACCTGACCGGGATTGCGCTGTTGTCCGGTGCCATCGGTGTGGGCATAGGGTTTGGGCTGCAAAAGGTGGTATCGAACCTAATCTCGGGGATTATCATCCTGATGGATCGCTCGATCAAGCCGGGCGATGTGATATCGCTTGGCGATACGTTTGGGTGGATCAACGCGCTGGGCGCGCGTTATGTCTCGGTCGTGACACGGGATGGGCGGGAATACCTGATCCCGAACGAAGATCTGATTACCAGTCAGGTCGTGAACTGGTCGCATTCCGACAAGTTCGTGCGGCTGGATCTTGAGTTCGGCACCAGCTACGACGACGACCCGCACCAGGTACGTGCAACGGCCATCAAATCAGTAAAAGCGGTAGGTCGTGTTCTGAGCGGCGGTCTACATGAACCGGTCTGCCATATTACCGGTTTCGGGGACAGCAGCGTCGACTATGTCTTGCGCTTTTGGATCAGCGACCCGACCAAAGGGCTGACAAACATCCGCGGCAATGTCTATTTGGCGCTTTGGGATGCGTTTAAAGCCGAGGGGATATCGCTGCCTTTCCCGCAGCGTGAAGTGCGACTTTTGTCCGACGCAGAGTAGCAACAGATCGCATTGGAGTGACCCCACGTTGCGCGGCGCTTCATTGAAATGTTGCATTCCCCTTGTTACCTTATTAGTACCCCGGCGCCGGGATTTGATGGCGTGCAGCAAAGGAGGACTATGTCCTGTCTCTACATACCCAGGCGGGTTTGCCCGCCGATGACGGGGCCAGCGTGATGGCCCACTCTCAGTCAATCAGCGACAAGCTGCTTGAGCGTATCCTTTCCTCACTTTCCGATGACAAGGCCGAAGACGTCGTGCAGATCAACCTGCAAGGTAAGTCTTCTGTTGCGGATCACATGGTGATTGCCTCGGGTCGGTCGACCCGTCAGGTGGCGGCCATGGCGGAAAAGCTGACGGATCGCATCAAGCAGGAATTCGGTTTCACCTCGAAGGTCGAAGGCAAGGATGCCGGCGACTGGGTGCTTATCGATACGGGCGACGTGATCGTCCATATCTTCCGCCCCGAAGTGCGTGAATTCTACCAGCTGGAAAAGATGTGGCTGCCTGCGGGCGGCAGCGCCTCGGCCAACTGAGGCGCCATCCCGGCCCCTGTTGAAGGGTCGGAGGCGAGAGAGATATGCGGATCAGCATAGTTGTGGTCGGTCGATTGCGCGCCGGACCCGAAAAGACCCTGCTTGACGATTACCTGACCCGATTTGACCGGACCGGCCGCGCGCTGGGCCTTGGTCCCGCGCGGGTGATTGAGGTTGAAGACAAAAAAAACGCAGGCATGGGGGCCGAGGCCGCGCTGCTACGCAAGGCGCTGCCCAAGGGCGCGGTGATCTGTACGCTGGACGAACGCGGGCGAGTGATGTCCTCGCCGGATTTTGCCAAAAAGCTGGGCGGCTGGCGTGATGCCGGGCGGCAGGATTTGGCGCTGATCATCGGCGGGGCGGATGGAATAGACCCTAATCTGCGGGATGAAGCGGTTTTTTCCATCTCATTCGGGTCGATGGTCTGGCCCCATATGCTGGTCCGTGTGATGCTGGCCGAGCAACTCTATCGGGCTACGACCATTCTCTCGGGCGGCCCTTATCATCGAGTCTGATATGGCGCAGCTTTTGATCGTCTACCATTCGCGTACCGGCGGGGCCCGGCAGATGGCCGAAGCCGCAGCGCAGGCCGCGCGGGATGAGACGGATGTGGTTCTGAAAACCGCGGATCAGGCCGGACCCGAAGACTTACTGAAAGCTGACGGCTATGTCTTCTGCGCGCCTGAGAATCTGGCCGCTATTTCGGGTCTAATGAAAGAGTTCTTCGATCGCAGCTACTACCCGGTTCTGGGCCGCATTGAGGGCCGACCCTATGCGCAAATGGTTTGCGCCGGGTCCGATGGCGAAAACGCCGCACGCCAAACCGCCCGAATCGCAACGGGCTGGCGGTTGAAAGAGGTGCAGCCGCCTTTGATCATCTGCACCCATGCGCAAACGCCCGAGGCGATATTGGCCGAGAAAACCATCCCCGACGCCCAGTTGGACAACTGCCGCGAATTGGGCTTGGCTATGGCCGCTGGGTTGGCGATGGGGGTCTTCTGATCTCAGTGCAAATCGACCACAAAGGTCTCTTTGGCCCAGCCGTCCGTGTTGGTGCGGGCTTGCACCTGAACCTGCGCCACTCCTTCGGGAATCGCCACACCACTGAGCGATCGGGTGAAGGGTTGTTCATTCTCATGCGGGTGATGCAGTACGCGCATCCCTAGCTCTTTCCCCTCCATATCCAGCACGCGCCAGCCATCTGCGTAGTCATCCCAACCCGTTTCGGGATGGAGGACGGTGACATCGAATCGCCATGTCGCGCCGCTCTGTTTGGCAGTGACGGCCTCGATCACGGGATCATCGGCAAGGGCGGGGGTGGCCAGAAGGGCGGTTAAAACAAGATATCGCATGATGTGAACTTAACCTCATTGATGCAGAGTGGTGATCACGATCCGGTGTTAAGCAGCACCGTGCGCGAATACGATGCGAACTCGCGCCGATACAGCATCGCCAGTGTTGCTACGGTCCCCGCAATCAAAGCTACAGGCCCTAGAATCCACGCCACGGCCGCCAGTGCGAAATACGTCGCCCGCAGGCCGCGATTAAAGGCGCGGGCGGCGGTAACGCAAATCTCGGCTGCTTGCCCAGCACGGGGATAAGCGGTGGGATCATCGGGGTCATTTGGAACGGCGGCCATCAGCACGGCGCAATAGCCAAACAATCTATGCGCCCAGACATATTTCAGAAAGGCATTGGCCAAAAACAACAGGATGATCAGGATCTTGACCTCCCACACCAACGCGGGTGCGGTCCCCAGGGCCAGATCCTGCGCCAGTCCTGCCAACCGTTCGGTATTGCCCAACAGGGCCAGCCCGCCCCCGATGGCGATCATCGTAGTCGAGGCGAAGAATGTGCTACCCTGTCGCATCGTGCCCACCACTTGCGCGTCAAACATACGCGGCTGACGCGTGACCATTTCCTTCATCCAGTCCCGGCGATAGCCATCCATGATCATCCCAACCGAGGGTTTTTCAGGGGGCGGGTTTTCGATCCGCCAGCCGATCCACAGCCACGCGCCGATCAGCAGGGCGATGCCGACAAAATCGAGTGGCGCGAAGGGCAGAGACTGATCAATCCAGGACATAAGCGTGACACTAAGTTGTGACGTTAGAACTTGCCAGATCAGAAAATTGGTAATATTATTTTACCAAACTGGAGGGCCGCCATGGAAATGCCAAAGCCAAATCCCGACATCCTGCGTCGAAAGGACGTGGTTCTGCGCCGATTGCAGCAGGTTTTGCCAGAAGATGCGGTGATCCACGACCCGGCCGAGACGCGCGCTTATGAGTGCGACGCGCTGACGGCTTATCGCTGCCCTCCGATGTTGGCGGTACTACCGTCTACGACGTCTGAGGTCTCGGACGTGCTGCGCATCTGCAATGAAGAGGGCGTGCCGGTGGTGCCGCGCGGCTCGGGCACGTCGCTCGCAGGTGGGGCGTTGCCCACGGCGGACAGCGTCATTCTTGGCATTGCCCGAATGAATGACGTTCTGGAAACCGACTATGATAACCGCTTCATCCGCGTTCAGACCGGCCGTACTAATCTGAGTGTGACCGGTGCCGTGGAAGAAGATGATTTCTTCTATGCCCCCGACCCGTCGTCGCAGCTGGCCTGCGCGATTGCGGGCAATATCGGGATGAATTCGGGTGGGGCGCATTGTCTGAAATACGGTGTGACCACGAACAACTTGCTGGGCGTCACGATGGTGATGATGGATGGCAGTGTGGTCGAAATCGGTGGCGCGCATCTGGACGCGGGCGGGCTGGACTTGCTGGGCGTGGTCTGCGGATCCGAGGGACAGTTGGGTGTCGTGACCGAGGCGACGCTGCGCATCCTGCGCAAACCCGAAGGCGCGCGGCCCGTGCTGATGGGGTTTGATGATAACGAAGTCGCCGGGCAATGTGTTTCTGACATTATCAAATCTGGCATCCTGCCGGTGGCGATCGAGTTCATGGATACGCTGTGTATCAAGGCGTGCGAGAACTTTGCTCAGGCCGGCTACCCCGACTGCCACGCCTTGCTGATCGTCGAGGTCGAAGGCTCTGAGGCCGAAATCGACTATCAGCTGTCCAAGATCATTGAGATTGCCAAGCGGCATAACCCTGTCGAGCTGCGCGAAAGTCAGTCCGCAGAAGAAAGCGCCAAGATTTGGCTAGGGCGCAAATCGGCCTTCGGCGCGATGGGTCAGATGAACGACTATATGTGTCTGGATGGGACCATCCCGGTCTCGGCATTGCCGCAGGTTTTGCGCCGTATTGGAGAGCTGAGCGAGGAGTATGGCCTGCGCGTGGGCAACGTGTTCCACGCGGGCGACGGCAATATGCACCCGCTGATCCTGTTCGATGCCAATAAACCCGGCGATCTTGAGAAATGCGAAGCGTTCGGAGCGGATATCCTAAAGCTCTGCGTGGATGTGGGCGGCTGCTTGACCGGCGAGCATGGTGTGGGCATCGAAAAGCGGGATCTGATGTCGCATCAATACGCGCCTGAGGATCTTGAGGCGCAGATGGCCGTCAAGGATGTATTCGATCCGAACTGGTTGCTGAACCCGGCCAAGGTGTTCCCATTGGATGTTTCTCAGCCCCGCCGCGAGGCGCGGATCGCTGCAGAATAGGCTCTAATAAAGAAGAAATATGATGAAACCCAGGACTGAGGCCGAGCTGGCCGAAACAGTGGCCGGGCTGCAGGATCCCGTGCGAATTGCCGGTGGCGGTACCCGTGGGATCGGCGGGTCAGAGATGACTATCGAAACCGGCGGACTTAGCGGGATCACCCTGTACGAACCGGGCGCGCTGACGATTGTGGCGCAAGCCGGCACCCCCGTGGCCGAGATCGAGGCCGCGTTGGAGGCCGAAGGGCAGCAACTGCCGTTTGAGCCGATGGATCATCGCGGTCTGTTGGGTACGAATGGTGCACCGACCATTGGCGGTGTCGTGGCCGCCAATATCTCGGGCCCGCGCCGCATTCAGGCCGGGGCATGTCGCGATTTCTTGCTGGGTGTGCGCTATGTCGATGGCAAGGGCCAAGTGGTCAAGAATGGCGGGCGGGTGATGAAGAACGTCACCGGCTATGATCTGGTCAAGCTGATGGGCGGGTCGTGGGGCACATTGGGTGTGTTGACCGAAGTTTCGCTGAAAGTGCTGCCCAAGCCACAGGCGGTGGCGACGTTGGCAGTGCGAGTTGCGGATGGATCCCGTGCGGTGGGGGCATTGTCTGCGGCCTTGAAATCCCCTTTCGAGGTCTCGGGTGCGGCCTTTGATCCGCAAGACGGTCATGCTTTGCTTAGAATTGAGGGTTTCGCTGACTCAGTGGCGTATCGCGTTGGGCAGTTAAAGTCGGTTTTGGCGGAATACGGGGATGTCGCGGAGCGCGACGGTTCGGCCGAGATTTGGCAGGCCATTCGGGACGTATCGGTGTTTCACGGGCATGAAGGAGATGTATGGCGGATCTCGGTCAAACCCTCGGATGCGCCTGGGATTGCGGCGCGGCTTGGGGCGGATCAGACTCTGTTCGATTGGGGCGGCGGGCTGATCTGGGCGCTGGTGCGCAAAGGGGACGACCTGCGGGCACGTCTTGGGGCATTTGACGGCCACGCGACCCTGGTCAGGGCAGCGGCCGAAACGGTTGAGGCCCTGGGGCGGTTCCAGCCGGAAAGTGCCGGGATTCAGGCTCTGACACAGGGCATTCGTCAGCGTTTCGACCCGCGCGGGTTGTTCAATCCGGGATTGATGGGGTAGGCCGATGCAGACGACATTCACCGAAAAACAACTGCAAGATCCGGCGATCCAGCGCTCGAACCAGATTCTGCGCAGTTGTGTGCATTGCGGCTTTTGCACCGCCACATGCCCCACCTATCAGGTGCTGGGCGACGAGTTGGACAGCCCCCGCGGGCGCATTTACCTGATCAAGGACATGCTGGAGAACGAGCGTGTACCGGATGAAAAAACGGTCAAACATATCGACCGCTGCCTGTCCTGTCTGGCCTGCATGACCACCTGTCCATCCGGTGTGCATTACATGCATTTGGTCGATCACGCGCGCGAATATATCGAGCAGAAGTACAAACGTCCCTTCACCGACCGCGCCTTACGCTGGGTGCTGGCGAAGATCCTGCCTTATCCGATGCGGTTCCGGTGGGCTTTGATCGGGGCTAAGCTGGGCCGTCCGTTCAAATTCCTGATGCCGGATGCGCGGTTGCGGGCGATGCTGGATATGGCGCCAAAACATATCCCTCCGGTCAGTCGCAATGATGATCCGCAAAGCTTTGCGCCCAAGGGTGCGCGCAAAAAGCGTGTGGCGCTGATGACGGGATGCGCTCAGAAGGCGCTGAACACTGATATAAACGATGCCACCATCCGCCTGCTGACCCGGCTGGGGTGTGAGGTTGTCGTAGCCGAGGGCGCGGGTTGTTGTGGGGCGCTGACGCATCACATGGGCAAGTCCGATGACAGCCACAAAGCGGCCGCTGCCAATATCCGCGCTTGGGTGGCCGAGATGGACGGGGACGGGTTGGATGCCATCGTCATCAACACTTCGGGTTGTGGGACGACCGTGAAGGATTACGGGCATATGTTCCGCAATGACGCCTTGGCCAAGGACGCGGCGCGAGTGTCGGATATCGCCATGGACATCAGCGAGGTGCTGATGCAGTTGGACCTGTCTGAAGGCGCAGAAAAGGGCATGACCGTCGCCTACCACGCGGCCTGTTCGCTGCAGCATGGTCAAAAGATCAAGACCTATCCAAAGGATCTGCTGAAACGCGCGGGTTTTTCAGTGGTTGAACCCGCCGACAGCCATCTGTGTTGCGGCAGCGCGGGTACGTACAATCTGATGCAGCCCGAAATCTCGGGCAAGCTGAAACAACGCAAGGTTAGAACGTTGGAGGCCAAGAACCCCGACGTTATTGCCGCAGGCAATATCGGATGTATGATGCAAATAGGGTCGGCCACCGAGGTTCCGATTCTGCATACGGTCGAACTGCTTGATTGGGCGACCGGAGGTCCGCTGCCGCGGGCTATGCAGCAGGACCGCAGGCCAGACCGAGAGGTGCCGATCTTAAGGTAGGTATCTGATGCGGCAGTGCTAGACTGTCGCGATCGGATTCAACCCGACAAGCAAGCGCCCTAATTTCGCCCCACGTGGCGCGTAGGAGGAAACGTACCAAGCAACGTCGGAGAAGCGCTTGCGACACTGGTTGAAGGTTCTGACACTGGCTTTGATGCCGATGGCTGCGATGGCCCAGGATTCCAGGTTGAAAAGCCTGGACACGACTGATGCGGGCCGCGCGTGGATGGCGGTTGGACGCTTGGATATTGGCGGAACGGGGTTCTGTACAGGAACGTTGATCTCTCCGACGCTGGTCCTGACGGCCGCGCATTGCCTGTTTGACAAAGCCACAGGTCAGCGTGTGGATTTGTCTGATGTCGAGTTTCTGGCCGCATGGCGACTTGGGCGCGCATCTGCCTATCGCGCCGCGCGTCGAGCGGTTGTGCATCCGAAATACCAGTATGGCGAAGATGCGACCGCAGCCCGCATCGGCAGTGACATTGCGCTGATCGAGTTGTGGCAACCGATCCGAAACACAACGGTCATTCCTTTTGAAACAGGTGATCGCCCTGCCCGAGGCGAAGAGGTTGGTGTCGTATCCTACGCGCGAGACAGGGCCGAAGCTCCGGCTCTGCAAGAGGTGTGCTCAGTCATGAGCCGCAGATCCGACGTTCTTGTCATGTCTTGTGACGTAGAGTTCGGGTCCTCTGGTGCGCCAGTATTTTCCTTCGAGGGTGATCGTCCTCGCATTGTGTCCGTGGTCGCCGCAAAGGCAGAATTTGACGGACAGCGCGTGGCGGTCGGAACAACGGTCGAAGATTCTCTGACCATTCTGCAAAGGGAATTGTCGGCGGGGCGTGGCTTTATCGCCAAGACCCCGCAGGGCGCCGCGCGAAATAATGTTGGCGCAAGGTTCGTCAAACCATGATCCGTGCATTGCTGACTGCTTTGTGCCTTATCGGCCTAGCGACCGCATCTTTTGCACAGAGCGCAAAGCGAAAGCTGACCGACCGGGATGATCTTTACGGTTGGGAGGCTGTGGGGCGTCTGGATATCGGCAACCGAGGTTTTTGCACCGGAACTCTGATCGCGCAGAATATTGTCCTGACCGCTGCCCATTGTGCGCTGGATCGGGGAACCGGGCAATTATATGCACCCGGCCAGTTAACATTTCGGGCTGGGCTGAGCGATGGTGAGGCACTGGCCGAGCGCAAAGTCGAACAGATCGCCATTCATCCCGACTATACCAAGCACGGTGGGCTATCGGCCGAGGCTGTTCGGATTGACGTTGCGCTGATGCGGCTGGATCAGCCGATCCCGTATTCGGTGGCCAATCCTTTCGCCCTGCACAGCGGGCGCGTTTTGGGCAATGAGGTCAGCCTTGCTTCGTACGGGCGCGGCCGGTCCGAGGCGATAACGCGGGAACGCTCTTGTCGTATTCTGCAGCGCCATCAGGGATTGATCACGTTCAATTGCGATATCACCTTTGGGTCGTCCGGTTCGGCCTTGCTGGCCCGGAGCGGGTCACGCTGGCAGATTCTCTCCGTCGTATCCGCGGTCGGCAGCGACGGGCGGCAAAAGGTCGGGTTCGGGACGGAATTGTCCGGAATAGTGTCGGAATTGAAGGCCGCGCTGCGTCGGGACGCGCCGCAACCCAAAGCCGAGATCCGACGCTTGCAGGTCGGTTCGGGCAAGTCCAATTCCGGCGCGAAATTCATCAGCTCGGGCGGGGGTTGAACTCGGTCAAATCGTTACCCATCTGAACTGTATCGGGTCGCCAATGATGGGGCCTGACACAGCAAGCGCCCGTCCAAACCGGAGGGCATATCGTAGATCGCTCAGATGAGGATACACCACATGCGTAGTTTTGATTTTGCACCGCTTCACCGCGCCACCATTGGTTTCGACCAGATCGCCGACATGATGGATCGCGTTCTGACCAATGACGTGGCTCAGCCCAGCTATCCGCCCTATAACATCGAAAAAACCGATGCCGACACCTATCGGATTTCCGTCGCTGTCGCTGGTTTCGCCGAGGCCGATTTGTCGGTCGAAGTAAAAGAAAACGCCCTGATCGTGGCCGGCAAGAAAGCTGCCGGGGACAAGGACCGTTCCTACCTGCACCGTGGCATTGCCACCCGTGCGTTCGAGCGCCGCTTTGCGCTGGCCGACCACGTCCGCGTGACTGGTGCCAGCCATGAGAACGGGATGCTGAACATCGACCTCAAGCGCGAGGTGCCCGAAGCGCTGAAACCGCGCCGGATTCAGATTTCGTCTGGTCAGGCCATCGAAAAGGACGTGGTTGACGCCAAAGCCGTGAACTAAGGCCGTCCGACCACCGCGATAGTCCTGCCTCTCGGGGTTATCGCAGACTGCACGCCCCGCGTTCCTCCAGACGCGGGGCGTTGTTCCCCAAACCAATATCTATCCTGCGCAATAGTGCAGAGGTTGAATGTTCAACGAGCTACTTGAACCCAGCCATCTTGATCTGGGTCAGTTCCGTGGTGGGTAGGGATTCGTTGGGACTTACATGACCAAAAGTAAGGACAACTGAGTGCGAGTGAATGGAAGGAATCTGAAATGAAGAAAGTAACTATATCTTGCCTGCTTGTGGGCACGCTTGCTTTGGCGGCGTGCGGGGCGCCAACGACGCCAACACAGGCCCGGGTCCAACACGATGCGCGTTGCGCAGCAGGTATTTTGGGCGGCGCGGCTCTTGGTGGCGTTGTCGGTAATCGCTTTGGCGGCGGATCAGGCCAAACACTGGCGACTGCGGCAGGTGCTGGACTTGGAATGTATGCAGGTCAGTCGGCTTGCAACTGACTAAGAGTTACATGCTGAAAAGTTTAGCGCCGCGCAGGTAATGCGCGGCGCCAATAGTTTAGGAATATGTGCCTCAGTTCCCAGCCGTCACCGACCCGATCGACCAGAACATCGTCTCGCCCGAGGCATCGTCGACGCCGTCATTGTCGGTCATCACAAACGCCTCGCCCGAGGGTAGGATGGCAAGACCTTCGATCTTGTCCAGAACATAGCCTCCGGTCGAGGTCAGATCAGGCAGCAGGTTGCGAACCTCTTCCTTGCTGACCACTGGCAGGGGGCCGCCCAGCGGGGCAGGGGTCATTTCCGACAGTGGAACACGATAGACCTTTTTGGTCACGGCGTGATGGTCGTGCTGGTTGTCGCGCTCGATCACATAGACATGGTCGCCGAAGGCCACGATTTCCGACAGGCCGACCCAACCGGTATCCGGGTCCGCTTTGGGGTAGTGAACCGCGCCCCATTCCTTGGTCTCAAGGTTATAGGCCACCAGTTTCACGTGGTTTTCCGGGTCGTCCTTCCATTCACGCTGAACAGCCATCCACAGAGTGTCACCGACGCGGGTGATGCCCTCGAAGCCAAAGCGTTTCTCGACCGCCATCAACTCGGCAGGCAAGCCGATCTCGCCTTTGCGATCCTTGATCTTGCCCTCGGCTGAAACGTGGTAGATCGCGTGCGGGATCACACGGTCAGTGCGACCTTCGGATGCGACGTAGAAGCCACCCTTGCCGTCCAGCGTGATGCCCTCAAGGTCCAGCTTCTGCGCTGGGTTACCGTCCTGACGATGAATGCGGATCACGTCCACGATGCGGGCGGGTTGCTGGCTGGGGTCGATCTTGAAGATCGAGGGCTGGAAGCCATAGAAGCTGTCATTGACCGCATAGATCATGCCGTCTTCATCCGCGACCAGACCGGACAGCGCACCCCATCCAATCAGCTCATCCGCGCCTTCCGATGTCAGGTGCGGGTAGGCGGCGGGCGCATCCTGATATTCGAAGATCGACACATGTGCACGCGGCCCACCATCTTCGATCAGGTCTTTTTCATTGGCCGAGATCAGCAGGTTCCGCTCGGGGATTGCCACATAGCCTTCCGGACCAACGCCCGAGGGCAGCAGTTGTTTCAGAACCGGGCTCGCAGGGTCGGTGGCGTCATAGACCCCCACGACCGAGGCGCGCTCGGCTCCCACAAAGATCATCGGAGTACCGCCAAAGGTGGCTGCGGTCACGCTTTCCGGCTCGACCCCTTTGCTGTCCGAGCGTTTGTCAGGGTAGTGGCCAATCTGAATGATGGCCTTTTCGAAATCGGTGCCGTTTTCGTAAACAACGGTCCCGTCCTTGTGGAAGATCGTCCAGCCGCGCGAGCCACCTTCGTAGTCGCCTTCGTTGGCGGTGGCGAAGTGGTTGTCGTCGATCCATTTCACCGCGTCGGGTTCACGCAGGCGGCCCGGCTGGCTTTCGGTGAAGATCAGCGCGCCGCGCTCATCGGTGGCGTCGATGCCTTCCAGATCCACGCTGCCGGCCGAGAAATGGCTGATCACGGTGCCGTCTTTGGCAACAACCGCGATGTGGTTGTTTTCCTGCAGGGTGACGACCGTTTCGCCAAGGCCGTTGATATCCACGAACTCGGGCTCGGGATCGGTGGGCGCAACCTCGGCCAGGCCGGTTAGCGAGGCCATTTTCATGCCTGCGCAATCCAGCGCGCCATCTTTTAGCGGCACCAGCGCCAGCTCACCTGCGGGCAGCTGCGGGATGATGCCATCGTTGAGGTCTTCGTCCCGCTCATTTTCTATCGCCACAGCAACAAAGCTGGCATCGGGAGCGATGGCGACGCTGTCTGGCTGACCGCCCAGATCACAGGCGCCGGTCTGCACCTTTCCCGCGATATCGACCGATATAAGTTTGCCCGACGGGGCGGTATAGCTGTCCGAAGTGTTCACGCCAACAAAAGCATTTGCGCCAACGATCCCGACTGAGGTTGGCTCGCCACCAACCTCCATCGCACCCAAGGGCGCAGGGTTCGCGGGATCGGTGATGTCGACCATGCCGATCACGCCCAGCGGGCTGTCGGTGTAGACCAGCGTCATGCCATCTGCGGTCGCCGCGATGATCTCGGGCGAGGTTTCGCGGGTGGTGTCCGCGCCTTCGGCCATGTTTTTCACCACGGGGAAGGATGCAATTCGGTTGAAATTCATCTCTGCCAAGGCCTGACTAGCAGTCAGAGCAAGGGCAGATGTCAGGCAGACAGTGCGCAACGACATCGGTGGGTTTCCTCTTTTCACTCGGATGCGAGGGGGATGGACCGGGATCGTTGCGGTGTTGTGACAGTTTGGCTTCAGTTTTGTGACAAACGCGGCCACTACCGGGGCAGTGGCCGCGAAGAGTTAGACAGAAAGACAGACGTATTTCATCTCAAGGTAGTCCTCCATTCCATGATGGCTGCCTTCGCGACCCAGACCGGATTGTTTGACACCGCCAAAAGGCCCAACCTCGGTCGAGATGATGCCCGTGTTCACGCCGACTATGCCATATTCCAATGCCTCGGCCACCTTGTAGACGCGGCTTAGATCCTTGGCATAGAAGTAAGAGGCCAGACCAAAGATCGTGTCATTGGCCATGGCAATCACGTCATCTTCGTCCTCGAATTTGAACAGCGGGGCCAGCGGGCCGAAGGTTTCATCCTGCGCGACCATCATGTCCTGCGTCACGCCAGTTACGATGGTGGGCTGGAAGAAGGTGCCACCCAGATCATGCGGCAGACCCCCAGTCAAAACGGCACCGCCCTTATCGGTGACGTCCTTAATATGCTCTTCGACCTTGGCGACCGCCTCTGCGTTGATCAGCGGGCCCGTGGTCGTGCCTTCGGACAGGCCATCACCAATCTTCAGCGCCTCAACGGCGGCTTTCAGTTTAGCCGCGAAAGCGTCATAGACACCTGCCTGCACGTAGATACGGTTCGCGCAGACACAGGTCTGACCATTGTTGCGGAACTTGCACAGCATTGCGCCCTCGACCGCGGCATCCAGATCTGCGTCGTCAAACACGATGAACGGCGCGTTGCCGCCCAGCTCCATCGAGCATTTCATGACCTGATCGGCCGCTTGTTTCAGCAGGATACGGCCCACTTCGGTCGAGCCGGTAAAGGTCAGTTTGCGCACGCCGGGGTTTTCGCAGAACTCCTTGCCGATCTCGCTGGCGCTGGAGGACGGCAGCACGTTGAACACGCCCGCCGGAATGCCAGCCTGTTCGGCCAGAACGCCCATGACCAGTGCAGATAAAGGTGTTTCCTTAGCAGGGCGCGCAACAAAGGCGCATCCGGCCGCCAGTGCCGGCGCGGCTTTACGCGTAATCATCGCGTTGGGAAAGTTCCACGGCGTGATCGAGGCTGCAACGCCTATGGGTTGCTTCAGAACCATGATCCGCTTGTCGCGCTGATGGCCCGGGATCATCTCACCGTAAACCCGCTTTGCCTCTTCGCCGAAGAATTCGATGAAGGACGCACCATAACCGATTTCGCCAATCGCTTCAGCCAGCGGTTTGCCCTGTTCGGCGGTCAGAATCTTGCCCAGATCCTCGGCGTTTTCCATCATAAGGTCGAACCAGCGGCGCAGGATAACTGCGCGTTCTTTACCAGTCAGTTTGGCCCATTCCTTTTGCGCTGCCTCGGCCTGCGCAATCGCACCTGCTACCTGCGCGCGGCTTAGGTCCGCGACCTCGGCCACGACATCTCTGCGCGCGGGGTTCGTGACGGCAAACGTGCCGTTGTCGCCGTCCACCCACTGACCGCCAATATAGGCCTTGGTTGCTAGGAGATCGGGGTTTTTCAGGATGGATTTCAGATCGGTTGTCGTGTCCAGCATAGCTTGGCCTCCGGCAGGAATTTAGAGTTGTCGCACACAAACAGGTGGGGTCTGGAATGTCTATGTCCACAACCCGGCAGGGATCAATCCAGATTTGATCAAAAGCGGCACTCGGGCGCGAAAGATCGCGCCTATCTTTTTCGGGCCGAGTTTGCCACAGTTTGCAGGAACTTTGTCTCTCGGGGGATGTAAATAGATGTAACATTCCCTATCTTATTGGGTAATTGAACAAAAAAGGGGATAGTGCAGATGTCGAACCATAGATTTGACGCGTTGATCGAAGAAACGCAGGCGAAAGTCCGCGAAAGCCAGTCGCAGATCGAAAACCTGACCTCGCGCATTGACGACGCCCGGGCCAAGATTGGCACGGCCGAGGCCGATATCGACATCGAAAACGCTACGCTGGAAGATGTGCACGCCCATACTGAGGTGATGAACGCCAATATTGCCGAGCTGATCATGGGTCTGGATGACGTCACCAACGCGTTCTCCAAGGATTTCGACGAGATGCGCTCGAAAACCGGGTGGGAGAGTTTTGTTGGCATCTTCGCCAAGGGCAAGTCCGAATCCATGCGGCAGGAGCGGATGCGCACCGCCAATATCGACGACAAGCTGCAGGACCTGATCGCCAAATCCGACGTGATCGTGAAACTGCTGGAAGGGCAGCTGTCCGTGCTGGAGGAACAGCGCGTGAAGGTCGAGGACAACCTGACCGGCACGCTGGATGATCGTGAGGCGACAGTGGCCGAACTGGAAGCATTGCGGGCTGAAATCCAGGGCATGGACCCGACCATCATTACGCTGGAAAACAAGATCAGCGTCGAACAGGACGCCGCCGCGCGCACTCAGCTTGAAACCGAGCTGGCCGAACTGAACAAGCAATACAACGCCAAGGTTCAGGAAGAGCAGGTCAAGCTGGCTAAGTCTCAGACGCTGGAGCGTTACATTGAAAAGGGCAAGACCTGGGTCGATTCACTGCAGAACCAGGCGGCGACGCAGATGGTGCTGATCAACAAGCTGCAGACAGACACGCAGCAGCGCGTGGTGCTGTACGATGCCCTGACCAAATCGCTGAAAACCGCGCAGCAGCAGGACGTGGCCCACCGCATCAACGAGATCGGCGTGCAGACCGACCAAGAGGCGCAGACGGCCATGGCGGCCATCGGCACAGCGACCAACCAGAAAATGGCCGACATGCTTGAGGCGCACGAAGGCCACATGGTCTTTGCCCGCGACGTGCTGGAGAAAAAAGCCAAGGCGGATGAACGCTTTGCCCGCCGGTTCGCGGCGATTGTCGAGAAGCATGATAAGAATTTGTATGGTGGATAAGAAAAGGCTGGTTGCGACGAATGCCATTTTTCTTGGAGCAAGACAAAAGCAAGACGTGGGTCGAGCGAAACGGTGAGCTTGTTTGGGGTGCAATTGGGCTCGCTTTTCTAATCTTTTTTCTGACGATGATGGTGAATGGATTCTACTTATTGTGCGGTGCTGGTGCTCTCGGAGCTATTTGGTCTACCTATCGGTTGGAGATGTTTCGCAGGTCGCAAGGAATTAACAGCGTACCAACCAACAACCATGGCGATGGCGGGCAGTCGCCCGGCCGGGATTTTGGTGGCTTTGGCGGTGGTGATGCATGACTAACCCCACCCGAGAGCGTGTCAGCCTGAACGGCACCTTTGCCCCTTTTGGGCTAAAAGTGGTTGTTAAGAAAAGCTTTAGGAGTTTGTGCGGCGGATGAACGATTTTGAGAAGAAAGCTCTGAGATTGTTTGTCCTCGTTGCAGCTTGTTCCAGCGGGGTCGCTTTCACGTTCGGAATCAGTTTCGCGAATAAAACTGCGATCTCGATCGGCTCGGTAGCTGCAGCTATGGGGGTGATTGTTGCGTTCCTAGGGGCCGCTCAACTCTGTTTAGAAAGTTTCAGAAACTACGGGTTGGGCGAAGGCATCGAATTTTTGTATGGCAAAGATCATGCCCGGCACATGTTTGGCGAAAACTACAAAAAGCCCCCAAATGACTAACCCCGTTCAAGACCATGTCGGCCTGACCGACACCTTCGCCTCGCGTCGCTACTTCCGCAAATTCGAGGTGATCACCGTCCACCTCCTTCGCGTGGCCGCGACGATGGAGGCCGAGGGCGCGATCAGCAAGCAAGAGGTGCAGATCGTGTCGCGCTACCTCTCCGGGTTGCTCTATACGTTCCGGGCACTGTCCATGAAATACCTGCTGGTCGGGCGTGATACGGGGCGGTTCTTTGGCAGCCTTGCCATGGACAAGCGCGACAGCGGGTTTCCGGTGGCGGCCGAGTTGCTGACCATGGCCAATGACGCGCAGCAGGCGCAGGTGCATCTGGCCAATATGCCATCAGCCGACGATCTGAAAACCGACATGGTACGCACCATCATTGGCGACCGCGAGATACCGACCAAGCTGCAATTCGCACTGTCGCAAAGGCTCTATTACGAGGAATTGCTGAAAGGACAGCTGTTCTGGGCCCGTAACGATCCCGAATGCCTTTGGATCGGGAATGAAGGGGATCGGCGCAAGTTTCTGATCCACTGGGCGGTTTATGACAGCCAGATCAACCTGCCAGTCATCTACATGATGAAGTTGGAAGACAGCGGGCGCACGGCCCTGCCCAAGGACCAGCGTCGCTGGCCCGAGGTACAGGCGCATCTGATGGCGCAGTCTTTGGGCGGGCTGAAGCTGGTGACGATCGCCACGGGCTTCGATCAGGATTTTGACGACCTGCACCCCAAACACCTGCGCCGCATCCATGTGGGCCCGATGTATTCCTCGGCCTATACGGAACAATCCGGACCCCTGCGGCAAGTGCTGGAGGACGCGCAGGCCCCCGAAGGTCAGGATTGGGCGCTGGCCTGGACCATGGAACAGTTGGAAAGCGAGGACGTAATCGAAGAACGCGCTGGGTGGTTCTCGACCGTCGAGCGAGAGGTGTTCGCCTTGGACCCGTTCGGCGGGCAGGGGGCCGAGACCGGAGCGACGCAAACGCAGCGGTCGATCATCCTGCCCCAGCGCCCGTTTCAGGTGCTGGCCGAGCGCAGCCCGCCAGGGTTTGCTGATGTGCGCAAATTCGTTGTCAGCAAGACCGGGCAGGTGTTGAGATACTAGTTTTTTCGCATCGGGCGGAAGTATTTTTGAACAGAAGAAGCAACGGCGGTTTTTTAAATGAGTTTGACGTCAGATCAGATGGAATTGCGCGAAGACGACATTCGCAAGCATTACCCGGCAGCGACCGCTTTGCTGAACGGGTTCGAACACGCGCCGCGGATTGCCAAACCGGTTGAGGCAGCGGTTGAGCGGTCTCCGGGTGTTTCGACCGGACGGCGGTTTCGATCCACGACGCCGGGGCTGGTGACGCGGCGCACCGCGCGCGCGGACGGGGTGCATCTGGTTGAGCGGATCGAGGCTTCGGACGACGGCGATACACTGGTCTCGCCACCGCAAGCCACAACACAGCAAGCCATTCGCCGGGCGATTGCGATCGCTCTGGCCGTGGCCGAGGCTTATGCGGAACAGACCCCGCTGGCCGATCTTAAACGCGCCAACCTGGCGGGGGATCTGCCCGCCGCGCGCAAAACAGAATTCTCGGAATTGCTGACGGCTGAGGCTTTGATCACGTCCCATACCTTCGGGAATGCGCTGGCCTACCTGATGTCTTCGCATCTGGGCGAGACCACCGTCGACCTCGGCGAGATCGAAGAGGTCCTGACCGACAATGGCCAGCTTGCGTTGCATGGTGCCCTGTGGGAACTGGATCAAGTGTTGGCAAAACACGCCCCCGATGATGTGCATCTGATCGCGGCCACGAGCGCCTATGCTGAACAACTGATGGACAAGGCTGCCCTGCGCGCGCAGTCGGCGGATCATTTGGCCCCGTTCCAGAACGCCGCGTGGCATATTGAGGCCGACGACCTGACGATCCGGGGGTTCGAGCCCGCCTCCAAGGCCAAATCCACCACCCTGACCATGACGTTCAAGAAGCCGAACGAGGTGGTGGGCAACCACATCGCCAAATATCAGGCCATGAAGCTGGCCAAGATGCTGATGGCTTATGACTTTGACCGCCGCCTGAACCCGTTTGCGGAACTCGGCGGGTTCATCTTTACCTTCATGGGCGACGGCAAACCGGGCACAGGCAAGACCACCCTGATCCAAATGATGGCCGGGCTGATCAACGATTATTGCCAGAACGCGGGCTATCCGTTCCGCTATCAAAACCTGAGCACCGACAATATCGACAGCTATCAGGGCAAATCCGGCCAGAACGCCAAGGCGTTTATCAACACGATCATCGACCCCTCGGTTATCGGCTTTGGCACCATCGATGATATCGACCAATTGGCAGGCAAACGCGGCGACCGGCAGTCCTCAGCCGGGCAATTGGAAATCACCGCTGTGCTGATGGAGAGCTTTGCGGGTGCCAACACCGTTGTACGCGGCAACTGCACCTTTGGTATGTTCTCGAACTACCCTGAGAATGTGGACGATGCTCTGCGCCAGCGGGCGGGAGCGCGGTTTTTGGTGGACGGTCCCCAGACGCGCGAGGACTACATCGACATTCTGCATCTGCTGATGGGCCGCAACCACGACATCCCGCTGGGCGAGCACGAGGCTTATGCCGCGCAAGAAATCAAAAAGGCCGTCGCCGCCAGTTTCGAAAGCCATGCGCGCCCGCATGAGGATGCACTGATGCAGGTCTATGACCGGGTCTCCGGCGAGATCGGCCAGATGGATACGATCGCCAAGCTGGGCACTTATCTCAAGGCGATACAGCAAGCGGATGAGCGGTTCACGGGCCGCGCCATCAAGAACATCACCGACGCGGTCAAGGTCCGCGCGATGGATTTCGAACTGCCTGATGAGTGGATGGAGAACCCCGAACTGTTCCTGTTCCGCGACTACGACACCAAGAAAGCAATGATCGAGGACCTGCGCCAGCCGATCACGGTGGAAATGGTGATGCAGGAAATCAACCGCTATGCCGACAGTGAATTCCGCTATGCCGACAAGAGCGACGAGGTCGCCATCGAGAACGCCGTCCGCGAAATGGGCCGGATGGAAGAAGCCAAGCGGCGGTATCTGAAGGGGAAAACATGACCGGCGGCTTGATCTTGATCTTCGGATCGCTGATCGGCGCGTGCCTGTTTTTCGGCATCACGGTCGCGCGTCGCCGCGCAGCTGCCCGGCCCGCCTTTGCAATGATGGCGCTAATTATTTTCGGGGTTACTTACGTTTGGAGCGCGTTGTTTGAAATCTGGATCAACGGTGCCTCGGTCCTGCGCCCCGCCTCATTGGTCCACGCCTTTGGTCCGGGTCAGGCCCCTTCACATCTTCTTGCGCAGGCGTTGTTCTGGTTCGTCCCCGCAATGATCTTGGCCGGCGGAGCGTATGCAGTCACGCATCGCCGGAAAAAGGACGTAATGACATGACTTTAACTCTCGCAATCTCTGGTTTGGCGCTTGTACTGGGCCTGATCCTGCCCCTGCGTTGGGGTGTGTTCGGATTTCTGGGCGCCGTTGCGGTTCTGTATCTGACTCAGTTCGGTGTGAATGCAGGCAGCGGCTTTGAAGGCGCGTCGTGGGACGAGACCCTGATCCTGTTTGAAGGCAGTGTGGTGTCTTATATCGGCTTCAACTTGCAGATCACCGCGCGGGCGTTTGCGCTGCCACTGTTGGTGCTGGCAATTGTGGTTGTTGGTCGTCTAAATAGAATGATGAGGTGACGAACTTGAGAGTGATCATCGCCGCAGTCTTATTTGCAGTCATTCTGGCTGTATTTATGACCACCACTATTTGCGGTTGGGAAGGGCTGATGCCCGAAAACTTCCGGGTCATTCGTAGTTGTGGCACAACGGATTCACCAAACGAAGTTTTTCTCAGCTTCCTAGTATTTGGGTGTTTCCTCGGCGTGATCTTATCAATTTTGCTTCTTCTGGAGCGATGGGTTTTCAAAAGGTATCTTCCATGATCCGTCTCATCGAAAAAGGCCTGATGTTTGGCAACCTCGTCCACATTTCCAGCCCGGCCTTGGTCGAGCGGTATAACCGCGCGTTGCAGCATTTGGCGGGCAAGACCACTGATCTGACAGATTTCCATGTGGATATCTCGGGCTATTCGCCCGAAGTGGGGCAGGAATTGGAGGACCCGCTCTACCTCAACCCCAACGGGGTCAACCGGCAATTCATCCTGTTGACGACCGAACAGAAACGCGCGCCGTTGCTGAACGTCAAATTCTCGACCTCGCGCGATATTCTGCGCGAGTTCATCGAGATGAACGAGGCGCAGTTGTTCGCCCTGACCGCCACGGATGCGGTGGCCGGAGAGCTGGTGAACTCGGTCTTCAAACTCACCACGTCCGCCGATCTTCTGAACCTACGCAAGATTGAGATTGAAGCCGACACGGTGGGCGGTACTCTGCGCAGGGCTGAACAACTTGCAGGTATGGTCGAACAGTTCAAAACCCAAGAGGACGCCTGGTTCGACGATGTGCTGATCGCCAAAATGATCGAAACCGCCAAAGAAACCGGGGACGTCACCCGAAACCCCGTTCACCTGCGTCACACTGCGTTCGAACAGCGCAATTTCTGGACGGCGCATTTCGGCGGGCTCTACCTGTTCCCTGACCTGGACTATCCGGCGGCGATTTGCATGGGCGAGCGGGCTGATGATTTGCCGTTGAACCACGTGCTCGATCCGGTGCAACGGCACCAGATTGCGGCCTTCCTGAACGATAATTCTCTGGTCGAGACCATCATCGAGGCGCGCGGCGTGAACTCGGCTGCTGTGTTGCAGCAAAAGATGGATTTCCTGACCATCCATGCCGCCGCCGACGCAGGCGTTGACCTGACCGGGCTGGACCGCAGCGATATGCGCCGTCTGGCCCGCAACCACGCCGATCACTTGCCCGAGGCCTATCATGGCCTGGCCCAGTTGCTGCGCTGGGCCAGTGACGGAGGGCCGTGGCCGCGGATCACCTCGGACCACCCAGCTTATTTCTATACGCTGCGCGCGGCCGACACGCCGAACCGCGATCTGGTGAACATGTTGCTGGCCGAGCTGGCCCCGCTGGACCCGCGCCAGATGTTCATCTGCCACAAAGAGCTGTTCTACCGGACCTATTCCACCTGGCCGGACACCAAGAAAGCCTATGTTGCCGACTTCCTCGCGCGCGAGTATCAGGTGGACAAGGCCGGTGCCCGCGCCGCGCTGTTTGGCCATGAACCGGACATGAGCGGCACCGACCGGGTCAGCGACGCGGTCATCGCGCGGGTCGGCCCCTGGGGCGCGGTAGGGAGAAGCTGAATGATCGTCGCAATCCGTTTTCTGATCCCCTTACTGGTCATTCTGACAGTGATTTATGTCGGGTTGTCGATCTATTCCCGTCTGATACGCCGTCGTAAACTGATCGCACATTGGGAAAAGAAAGGGCTGCACGGCGATCGTGACGCATTTCTACAGCGGGGGATGCGGCAGTATGATAACTCGTTTCGAAAGAAACTGTTGCTGGGTGTCTATGTCATCCCGCTGGGGGGCATTGCCCTGCTGATCTATATAACAAATTTCATGTGAGGGCCGAATAGATGGTCTATATCAAATGGGCATTCATCATCGTCTTCTGGGGGCTTGTTGCCTCGGTTCTGGAATACACCCTGCCGCAGCAGGATGTGGTGCGGATCGTCAAGACCGAGGTGCGGCGCGTCGATTTCGGTGAGAACTCGATCTTCTGGGCGCAGCAGGACACCGGGCAAGAGGGCGCGCAGACCGTCAATCGCGATGTGCGCTTTGTGGAAACCTTCCGCCCCAATGGCAAACCGCGTGTTTACCGCAATGAAGATACCGGTTGGGGATGGCCACCTTACTTCAAGCTTGATAGTTCGAACCTGCAGGCCGAACTGACCAATTTGGTCTCGACTGCGGATAACCCTCAATGGGTGGTGCTGCGCCATTACGGCTGGCGTAATCAGCTAATGTCGATCTTTCCAAATGCTGTTTCTGTTCGCCCGGTCGATAGCCCCGATGTGCGGCTGATCCCTTGGTTCAACATCATTTTCCTGACCGTCTTTTTCGCGATCGTCTGGGCCATATGGGTGCGTTGGCGCAGGTTCCGCGCGGCACGAGTCGATCCTGTGATCGAAAACGTCGAAGACGGGTTATACGCCGCCGGGGATGCGATTGGAGAGCAAAGCAGCAGGTTCAGGAAGTGGCTGGACAGCTGGAAATCCAAGTAATGCCCGTTCTTCTTTCGGAAAAGGTAAGATGGGGCCCATGGACCCGCCGCACCCTTAACGCACTACAAATTCCGCGTGCAATGCCCCAGCGGCTTTGATCGTTTTCAGAATATCGATCATGTCGCGGGGGGAAACGCCTAGTGCGTTCAGGCCGGCAACAACCTCTGATAGGGTTGTTGCCTCGGGGATTTCGGCCAAACCAGTCCCTTCTTCTTCTTCGATCCCGGCGATCGTTCGGGGGACAACAACTGTTTCACCACGCGCAAACGGGTTGGGTTGTACTGCAATAGGTGCTTCTTCTACCGTGAGGGTCAGGTTCCCCTGCGAGACTGCAACGCGCGAAATGCGGACTTCTTGACCCATGACAATCGTGCCAGAGCGCTGATCCACGACGACGCGCGCTTTGGTTTCCGGCTCGACCAGAATGTTTTCGATCCGACCCAACGCATGCGCAGTCGAGATCGACTGTGTCGCGGCAATGTTCAACTCCACCGTGCCAGAATCTCGCATGATGGCAACGGGGCGATTAAATTCCGTGTTGATTGCAGACTCAATCCGGCCAGCAGTAGTAAAATCCGGCTCTCTGAGCGCCAGCCGCATTTGTGTCAGTGACGAAAGGTCAAAATCAATCTCGCGCTCGACCCTCGCCCCAGAGGGGATGACGCCAGAGGTTGGAACCCCGCGCACGACAGACGCGGCTTCGCCCTCGACAGCGGCACCACCTGCCAGAACGGTGCCTTGGGCGACCGCATAGATCTGACCGTCCGCTGCGTTCAAGGGCGTCATGATCAGGGTGCCTCCTAAAAGACTGTTGGAATCCCCGATGGCTGAAACCGTCACATCAATCTCGCCACCGACCCTGGCAAATGGTGGCAAGCTGGCGGTTACCAACACGGCGGCCACGTTCTTGGGCCGAAAATCCTCACCGTTCACGTTCACGCCCAAACGTTCGAGGATGTTGGACATGATTTCCTCGGTGAATGGGGAATTGCGCAGCCCATCCCCGGTTCCGTTCAGGCCAACCACAAGGCCATAGCCGACAAGGTCATTTCCCCGAACACCATCAAAGTCCACTAAGTCTTTCAACCGGATCGCTCCGGCCGAGGCCAGGCCAGGCAGCAACATCAAAATGAAAACCAGAACTCTCATCTCAGGAAGTTCACCAGTGACAGGTTCGCGTTGCGAACGGTTACGGAATACAGGCTTTCCAATTGAAACTGGACTGTCTGCAACTGCGCAGCGGTTTGATAAGGGTCCGCGGCAATCAGTTCGTTTCGACTGAATTCAAGGCTTGTCATTGCTGCGCTGTTGCGTGTTGCCGCCTGATCAATTCGGGCTTCTGCTGCGCCGACCAGAGCGCGCAGGTTTACTGTTTCATTTTGCGTGTTGGCCAGATCGACACCCAACTGCTTGAACAGCGCGGTTCGTTGATCGCGGGGTAGGTTCAACGCGTTATCCGAAACCAGAGCAGCGACAGCGATGTCCCTGATCGCGGCCTTCAGCGCCGGGTCGGTCGCAGTTACCGGTATGTTGACGCTTTCATTCTCAGAGATTTGCATCGCAGAAAGCGTTGCCGCCGAACCCTGGTAAATAACCGCGTCAAACCCCGTAGGGTCATTGAACCAGTCTTCCGCCGCCTGCTGAATATCTGTTGCCGTGACCAACCCGGTCAACTCGGCCTCAAGCGCTGTCAGAAGGGTGTCTGCGGTCGGCAAGGGTGAGACATCCGTTGCTGTGCCTGAAAACAGACTGCGCCCCCCGGCACGGGTGTTCAGTGCTGACATGATCGTGTCCAGCTCATTCCTTGCCAGTACCGAAGCGTTTTCGTGGGTAACCGCTTGATTGGACGTGCCAAAAGACAAAAGTGCAGCGGTTATCTCTCCGACCGAGTCGTCAATCGTCGTCAGGCTTAGCTGCATGGCATCGGTGAACAAGCTGGCCTCGGCAGTTGAGACTTTGAACGCCTCAAGCTGTGACAGACTGCGATCGAGATCAAGCAGATGAGAATAGTCCCCGTCCAGACGGCCACTGACGTCCTGCACTTTGCCCGTTGACATTTCGTAGGACAGAGTTTCGATCTGGGTTTTGATTTCGGTTGCGCGGCTTTTCAGAGTGAGGCCGCGCGCCAAATCACCTATAGATGTCAAAGTCATGATCACAACCTCAGCAATGTTTCCATCAACTCATCCACGACCGAGATAAGCCGCGCGTTCGCTGAATAGATCTGTTCAATCTGGATCAGACGCTGAAGCTCCTGATCCGTGTCCACGCCTTGTTCTGCTTCGATCTTGGTCATCTCGAGCTGGGCGCTATTGGCGAAAGCCAGACGTTGACTGGCCGTGTGCGCATTCGCACCGGTCCTGGATAGAAGCGCCTCGGTCAGGTCGGATGCGCGCATGTCTCCGGTCCCGAAAGGGGATCCGGCTACCGGTCGCGCTTGCGATAGAGCGGCCCCGAACGCCTGCAATTGCGTGGCGTTTCCGGGGTCTCCGGGGGTTATTGCCCCTAGGCCTGCGCGCAATTTCCAGCTTTGGCCGCCGTTGTCAGGATCGACAATGGAATTCAGGTTAATCCGCGAGGCCAGCCCGGCAGGCGCAGTCGGATCAAAACGATTGCCTTCATCAGTGAACAACCCTGGATCGGTGGCCAGCGCCGTAGGGTCCAGACCCGGTGTTTCAAACCGCTCGATCAGATCGCGCGCGACCGTGTCCAGATTACCCTGGGCCTCAACAGCAAGCTCATCGCGGCTTTCGAACTCAGCGGCAAGAGCACCCCCTATGATCTGCGCGTTGTCACCGCTGGTGCGAACCGGGTTTCCGTTCATCTGCAGGCCCGACAACAAGCCGTTTGCCACAGTCATATGGGGCTTGGTCTCGCCAGTTGTGGTGAACGTAAACTCGGCTGCTGTACCTTCAAGCAAGATCAACCCTCCATCCGAGTAGATGGACACCTGATCATTGGCCCGAGGCACAACATTAACTGGAATAACCTCGTTGACTTGATCGATCAGAACCTGCCTTTGGTCCAGCAAGGCTCCAATCTCACCACCGGCGTATTTGACGGCGGGAATTTTGGCATTCAATGCCTCAATGTCGGTCAACGTCTGGTTCAGCCTGTCGATAAATCGACCAATTGACCGATCCGCGTCCGACCGCAGATCACGCAGCCCTTCCGAGGCAGCATTCAGACTGTTTGCGAGATCACGACCCGTGCGGGCAACCTGATCCAGACGCTCTGACGAGTCGGGCAGACTGGACGCGGTGATCAAGGCGCCGTCGAAATCGGCCAGACGGGTTGCAAGGGATGTGGCGTCATCCGGGGTGCCGACAAGTCCCTCCAATCTGCTGTGAAAACCTGAAACGGTCGATTGACGTGCCAGTTCGGCATCTGCGGTGCGGCGGTTGGCTGTCAGCACAGGATCCTGGTTTCGAACCACGCCGACGGTTCTAACGCCATGGCCAGAAATCGTGTTCGTCGTCAGTTCCAAACTTCTGCGTGCATAGCCGGGCGTTAGCGCGTTGGCGATGTTCTCGGACACTACCGAGGCGCCGCGGCTGGCGGCCGTAAGACCGCCAATGGCATTGTTCAGGGCCGTCGACATGTTCATGGCACGGGTCCTTTCGCTGGGTTAGCGCCGAAATCAGCGTTTGATATTGGTGGTTTCCTGCAGCATCTCATCGACCGTCTGGATGACTTTCGCGCTTGAAGAGTAAGCCCGCTGCGTTTGGATCATCGAGGTCAATTCGGTCGCGACATCGGTGGTGGATTCCTCGCGCGCGAAAGAAACCAGATCACCCGTCGGACCTTCACCCGCATTCCACAAAAAGAACGTGCCGCTTTCGCGCGACGGTGCATAGGTTTGGCTGTCCAATGCCGTCAAGCCGTTGGGATTTGGAACATCTGCCAACGGAATCTGTAACATACGGCGGCTGACGCCAGTGTCATAAAACGCGTAGACATAGCCATTCTCGTCGACCTGAACACTGGTCATCGTTCCCACAGCTGACCCATCCCGAGTGATCGAAACCGGCGCAAATGTATCCGACAACTGTGTGATACCATCTGCGTCGCCGATCTGGCCGATATTAACCTCCATCGGGCCGCCCGCCGTGTTCACCACAACGCTGCCGGTGGCAGGGTCATAAGCACCGCCCGAAACTGCCGTGACGCTGGCAAGGGTGCCGCCTGCTGTCCGGCTGTCGGTAAAGGTCAAAGTATACTCCCCGATCACAGCGCCGCCCGAAGCCGAATCGCGCATGATCATGGTCCATTCGTTGCTGGATCCTGTTGCGGGAACGGTGGGCACCAGTTCGATATCGATGCTTTCCGATTTACCCAGATTGTCAAAATATTCGACGGACAGAGGTTGGCTGTCCCCAGATGCCCCCGCATCGGTTGCGGTAGCAGGCAAGTTCATACGCAGGTTCATCTGCGTGGTTGGCGCGCCAGACAACTGATTGACACTCAGTTGAATGGGTTCCAGCGCGGCGGGCGTGTCCCGTGGTACTGCCGGGATGGACCCGTCAGGATTTGCCCGCCAGCCTAGCAAAACCAAACCGGATTCGGTGACCAGATACCCTTCTTCATTGGTGCGAAACGAACCGGTTGTGGTCAACAACATCTCGTTCGAACCACCCGCGATCTGGGAACTGGGACGCACCGGTAACATCCCACGCCCGCGTACTGCCAGATCAGTCGAGTTGTTCGTCGTTACCAGCGAGCCGCGCTGGTCGATCAGTCGCTGGCTGGTGGTGCGCACACCGCCCGCCGAATAGCTGCCGCCTTGGCCAGACGTGACCATGGAATGAAAATCAGTTTCAACCCGCTTGTACCCAAATGTGGACGAGTTGGCGATGTTGTCGGAAATCGTTGCCAACCGATTTGCATTGGCCTTCAATGCAGCCACGCCAGCATTCAATGAAGATGAAATAGTCATGGGCACGCCCTTCTGTTGCGTCAATCCTTGATGCAACAGCTAACGCGCTGGGCCTTAACAGCGCTAACAGGTAAAATGCGTCCTATCCTTTCCTATCAGGAATTGCGCAGGAAGATGATCTCGATCCTGTTATTGCGCGCCGCCATCGGGTTCTCATCATGTAATTCGCGATCCGCGTGACCGGTAACCCGATCCAGCCGAACAGGTGGAACACCTTTATCCTGAAGTATCTGACGCACTTTCTGCGCCCGAGATGTCGATACTGTCCAAACCGGATTACTGGCCACCACGACCGGAGACGAGCCAACGTGACCCTCAACCGCGATATCATTGGTCACAAGGTCCGAAGAACGGGCAACCAATAGCGCCAGAGCACGCATGATCGCAGTCGGTGTGTCGCTGCCCGATTCGAAAAGAGGTTGATCCTCAGTGTCGAACAGTTCGACCACCAACCCTTCATCGGTCAGGCGCGTGACAATGTGTTTCAGCACCTTGTCCGAGACCATGCTCTCTCCGGTTCGTCCCATAAGGCGCGCTTCAAGGGTCGAGAACTCCTCGGTGCTTTGCTTGCCCCCTTCATTGGCGACACCGATCGACCCCCGTGCCTGACGGGCGGCGGTGGGGCTGCGCTGACTGGCACCCGAGCCATCCATGACCATGGTCAATTCCGAGAACATATTGTTGCCGCCAAAGGCCCCGTCGCCTCCGCCCGAGACTGGATTCACCGGAATCGTTGGCGAGAAATAATCCGCCAGCCCTTTGCGTTGTTGTCCCGTCGTTGCATTCAGCAGCCACATCAACATGAAGAACGCCATCATGGCCGTGACAAAGTCGGCATATGCCACTTTCCCCGCGCCACCGTGGTGGCCATCGCCACCTGACACACGTTTCTTCTTGATGATGATTGGCGCCGCATTGGATTGCGCACCCATCTCCACCACCTTTTCTATCACCCGACGACAGGGGTAGCCGGGCAGGTCTTAAGGTGGGCTTAACACTTAAAACTGTTCGGATTTCACTGTCGCGCCAGCGTGGACCCGGCCCGTCGCAGGATCAGCTGCAGGTGGTTGAAGCTGTTCTTGATCCCATTTGATTCAGATTTAGCAAAGAAAGCATCCAGTTCCTCATGCACCCGCACGGCCTGATCCAGTAGCGGGTCCGCGCCCTCGGAATAGAGCCCCGCCTTGATCATCACCTCGGATTGTTCATAGCTGCCGACCAGCTTGCGGGCCTCGGCGATCATGCGGTTTTCATCCTCGGACGCGGCACCCGGCAGGCTGCGCGAGACTGAGCGGCTGAGGTCGATGGCCGGGAATCGCCCGCGCTCGGCAATTTCGCGGCTCAGGACAATATGGCCGTCCAGAACGCCGCGCAGAATGTCGGCCACGGGTTCATCCATATCCGATCCGGGCACCAGAACACTGAACACGGCGGTGATATCGCCCTGATCCGCCGTCCCCGGTCCGGCCCGTTCGCACAGACCGGCGATCAGCGGCGTGACCGACGGAGGGAAACCGCGCAGGGACGGGGATTCGCCCATGGCGACGGCGATTTCGCGATGCGCCTCGGCAAAGCGGGTCACCGAATCGGCCAGAAGCAGGACGTTCAGCCCCTGATCGCGTAGATACTCGGCCACGGACATTGCCGACCAAGCGCAGCGTCTGCGCGCCAACGCCGACTGATCCGAGGTCGCGGCCACCACAATCGACCGTTTCATCCCCTCGTGCCCCAGCGCGTGTTTGACGAATTCATTCACCTCGCGCCCACGTTCACCGACCAGTGCAACCACCACCGCATCCGCCTGCATCGACTTGGCGAGCGTGGCCAACAGCGTCGACTTGCCCACGCCCGAACCCGCAAACAGCCCAACGCGCTGCCCTTGCACCACCGGAAGCATGGTGTTGAGCATGGCCAGCCCGGTCTCCATCCGTATGCCCAAAGGTTTTCGGGCCACGGCGAGGGGCGGGGCCTGCATGATGACGCGCTCCTGCGTACCAGAGAGCAGAGGTTTGCCATCCAGTGGTTTCCCGAACGGATCGATCACCCGCCCCAGCCAATGCATCCCCGGCGCAAACTCAGGCGTCTGCTCTAGAATCACCCGGTCGCCCAGACAAACGCCATCAGGTGCGGCGGTGGGCATCATGTGGATCAGGTCCGATTCGACATGCAGCACTTCTCCGGCCAGATCGGGGCCGTTGCGCCGCCGCAGGGTCAGGTGATCGCCGATCCGTGCTTGCCCTTCAAGTCCTAGAATTTCAACAACTCCACGCGTCACGCCGGACACACGCCCCATATGGCGCACGGCGGAAAGACGGTCGAATTCGGATTTCAGAAAGCTTGGGTCGAGATCGGACATCGTGGGTTCTCCAACGGGTTTCTGAAAACGGTTTCTAAAGGAATCGGGGTTAAGCCTTGATTGAAATTGATCGAGGGAGAAGCCCCGATGTTCTATGACCTGAACGTCTTTAAGACAGCGCACGCAATGGCAACCCATGCCGGGCAACGGCAGGCGGTAATTGCGCGCAACATGGCCAACGCGGATACGCCGGGCTACCAGCCCCGCGATCTTGAGGCCTTTCAAAAAGCATTTGAAATGACCGGGCGCGGGGCTGCGATGACCGCAACGCGCGCCGGGCATTTGAACGGCAACAACGCGTCGCAGCCCTGGGCCGAATATGACGTCGCGCCTTCGGGTGATCCCAATGGCAATGGTGTGTCCGTCGAGGAAGAGATGTTCAAGGCGGTCGAGGTCAAGCGCCAGCATGACCGCGCGCTGACCATCTACAAATCCTCGGTGAACATCCTGCGCACTAGCCTCGGTCGGTCATAAGGAGGCAACCAGATGAGTGATTTTTCCCATTCCCTTGCCGCCTCGACCAGCGCCCTGCGCGCGCAATCGGCGCGTCTGCGACATGTGTCCGAGAATATTTCGAACGCCGATACGCCGGGCTATCGCCGCAAGACCGTGCCTTTTGAAACCGTGCAGAAAGACGGGCGCGAGGTGGTGCAGGCCGGGCGGGTCAAGCTGGACCGCCGCGACGCGTCGCGCGTTTACGACCCCGGTCATCCGATGGCGGATGAGACCGGCCATTATCGCGGCTCGAATGTCGATCTGATGATCGAGATCGCCGACGCCCGCGAGGCACAGCGCAGTTACGAAGCCAATCTCAAGATGTTCGACCAGACACGTCAGATGTCGTCGAGCCTGATGGAACTCCTCAGAAAATAAAGGACACCAGAATGGATATCCGAGCCCTCAATGCTGCCCAGAACTATGCTGGCGCGCGCTCTGCAACGCAGGCCGATCCCGATCACGCCGGAATGGCGCAAGGATTGCGCAGTACGTTTCAGGATTTCGCCGCGATGTTGAAACAGTCCGAGGCCATCTCGCATACCGCGATGACCGGCCAGGCTGATCCGCACGCGCTGGTGCAGGCGCTGGCGCAGACCGAACTGGCGGTCGAGACGGCCGTGGTCGTGCGCAACAAAGTGGTCGAGGCCTATCAGGAAATCCTGCGGATGCCGGTCTGACGCGATGCTCAGCGAAGGTCTGTTCTATGACATCGTGCGTCAGGCGCTGTGGGTCGCGGTGATCACCTCGGTCCCGATCCTGGCGGTGGCGCTGGTCTCGGGCCTGATCGTGGGCCTGTTCCAGGCGCTGACCTCGGTGCAGGAGATGACGCTGACCTTCGTGCCCAAGCTGATCGCCATCGTCATCGTGTTTTGGATTTCCATGGGGTTCATGACCCAGACGCTGGTGACGTTTTTCACCACAACCCTTGTCCCGCTTATCGCCGGAGGTCGCTGATGGATACCGCCTATACCACCTTGTCCCGCCAGTCGGGGCTGATGAACGAAATGCGGCTGGTGGCGAACAATATCGCCAATGCCAACACCACCGGATACCGCGCGCAAGGCTTGGTGTTTTCCGAATTCGTGCGCGACATGCCCGGCAATCCGTCCTTGTCAATGGCGCGGGCCGAGGTGCGCAACACGTCATTGCAGCAAGGGGTTCTGACTGAGACTGGGGGCGATTTTGATTTCGCCATCGAAGGCGATGGATTCTTCATGGTCGAAACTCCGGACGGCAATCGATTGACACGGGCAGGGGCGTTCTCGCCCAGCGCCGAGGGAGATTTGGTCACGATGGATGGCCACCGTGTGCTGGATAGCAACGGCGCGCCGGTTTTTGTACCCCCCGACGCGGCCTCGATCGACGTCGGCAGTGACGGCACCCTCAGTATTGAGGGGCAATTGCTGGGACAGCTTGGTGTCTACCGGGTCGAAGATCCCAAGTCCCTGGTACGCGAAGGCGACGTAGTGCCGATCGAAGAGCCGGTGATCGTTCATCGCTTTCTCGAAGGGTCCAACGTCAACGCGATCGAACAAGTGACACGGCTGGTCGAAATCCAGCGCGCCTATGAGCTGGGCCAGAGCTTTCTTGAAACCGAAGACGAACGGGTGCGGGGCGCGCTCAAAGCGCTGATGCGCTGACATTGGAACGGAGGATCTGACATGCGAGCATTGAAAATTGCAGCGACGGGCATGACCGCGCAGCAAATGCGGGTCGAGACGATCTCGAACAACCTCGCGAACATGAACACCACAGGCTACAACGCCCGCCGGGCTGAGTTTGCTGATCTGCATTATCAGCAAATGGCGCGCGCCGGATCTGTGAACGCTAATGACGGCACAGTTCTGCCTACGGGCATTCAACTTGGCCTTGGCGTGCGGCCTGCTGCCGTCACCGTACAATTGGCGCAGGGTGCTTTGTCCGCCACCGGTAGCGATCTTGATGTGGCTGTGGAGGGGCGCGGCTATCTGGAAGTCACGTTGCCCAATGGCCAATCGGCATTTACTCGCGATGGCAGTTTGAAGCGATCTGCTGAGGGGCTGATCGTCACCTCGGACGGGTTCGCTGTTGCGCCCGAAATCACCATTCCAGACGATGCAAGATCGATCTCGATTAACGCATCGGGCGAGGTCTATGCCTATTTCGACGACGCGCCAGAAGGTCAGCTGTTGGGTGAATTCACATTGGCCAGCTTTTCGAACGCCAAAGGTCTGGAGGCGATCGGCAGCAATCTGTTCAAAGAGACCGAGGCTTCGGGCGCGCCCGTAGTCGGCACTCCGGGTGAGGACGGATTGGGCACGTTGCGGCAAGGTTACCTCGAGGACAGTTCCGTCGACGCCGTGCGTGAGGTCACCGAACTGATCGAGGCCCAGCGGGGCTATGAAATGAACGCCAAAGTCATCTCTGCTGTTGATCAGATGATGGGCGCGACGACACAGGTCCGCTGATGCGGACATTTCTTTTGATCCTTGCCCTGGTGGGGCCCTCTGCGGCGCTTGCCGATATCGTCGTACCAACCCGCACAATTCGCGCGAAAGAGATCATCGCGCCCACCGACCTTGTCACCAAGGAACAGGATGTTCCCGGAGCGGTTGCGACCCCGGATATTCTGGTGGGACAGGAAGCGAGAGTGGCGCTTTATCCCGGTCGCCCCATTCGCGCGGGTGACTTCGGCCCACCCGCACTCGTGGACCGCAATGACCTGGTGGTTCTAGTTTTTGACCGCCAGCCTCTGTCAATCACTGCCGAAGGACGCGCGTTGGGGCGTGGGGCAGTTGGCGACCGGATCCGAGTGATGAATCTGTCGTCCCGAACCACCGTGACCGGTCTCATCCGGCTCGACGGTCAAATCGAGGTAAAATGATGTCAGGACTTGCCAAAACAGTTCTTTTGGGCGCGCTTGCTTTGTCTGCCTGTGGCCGCGTGGATCATCTGGGCAAACCGCCCAGTTTTACTCCGAACGAGGATTCTCCGGAACATGTCGCGATGCTCTGGCCGGGTTTGCCACTGCATACTCAACCGCAGCGGCCTGTTGACCAATCATCGCTTTGGACCGGGGGGCAGAAATCGCTTTTGGGGGATCAGCGCGCCATCAAAAAAGGCGATATCTTAACTGTTGTCATCGAACTTGACGAAAAAGCTGAAATTTCGAACGACACGAACCGGTCTCGGTCCGGGTCTGAAAATCTTGAGATACCGGGTCTGTTTGGCCTGCCGCAGAGGGCGCTGGAACAACTGCCTGAAGGGGCGTCTCTGGATGAAGCGGTTTCGATCGATTCGGCGTCGTCCAGTCGTGGGAAGGGCTCGGTTAAACGCAAGGAAAAGCTGACATTGCGGGTCGCTGCGACTGTTATCGATGCGCTTCCCAACGGTGTGCTGGCCATTTCCGGTTCACAAGAATTGCGAGTGAATTTCGAACTGCGAGAGCTGCTGGTCACAGGCTATGTGCGCCCGCAGGATATCTCGCGACAGAATGAAATTACCTATGACAAAATCGCCTCGGCGCGCGTGTCTTATGGTGGCCGTGGCCAGTTTGTTGAACAGGTTCGGCGGCAAAGCTACGTCCAGACCGGCATTGGGTGCGTCGATCTGGTAGGTGACGAATGTGTCCTCCCATTCTGGCGCCAGCTGAATCAGGGGAATCGATCCATCCTCGCGCTTCATTTCGGCGACCAGTTGAAAGCCCAAGCGTTGCCGAACCAGTTCGCAGATACCTTTGGGCTGGGTGGTGGTCAGGCGCGCCTCGGCCACGCTTTCCAAAATCAGGGCCATGTTGCGAATCGAGACCCGCTCGTCCAGCAACAACCGCAACACCGCGTGCAGCGTGTCGATGGGCACTTTATCCGGTATCAACTCATCCAATAGTTTGCGGTTGGCCTCGGCCCGAACAGGATCACTTAGCTTGGTCATTTCAGACAGCAGGCGGCGCAGGGATTTCAGCGTCAGCAGGCGCGAGAAATTCTGCTTGATGATCTCAAGCAAATGAGTCGCCAGAATCTCTGGTGGAGAGACGATGGTGGCACCACTCATTGCAGCGGCTTCTTGATCTTTGGGCAAGATCCAGCGGGCGGGTGCACCATAAACCGGCTCGGTCACGTCATTGCCGTCGGGCAACAGGTCATGTCCGTCTTGTACCAGCGCCAAAACCAGATCGGGGTTCAGAACCCCGCGCGCCTGTTCGACGCCTTGAACCTTCACCACATAGGTCCCCATGGGAAGATCCGCCCGGTCAGTCAGGCGAATGTCCGGAAGGATCAGCCCGAAGGTTGAGGCGACATAGGTCCTCATATTGGCGATCCGTGCATCAAGACCGGTACCGGGGTTCAGAACCATGCTGACAAGGTCGGGCGCGAATTCCAGATGCACATCGTCCAGGTCGAGAATGTCCGCAATGGCCTGAGAAACGGGTGTGTCTGTATCCGGTGTCGGAGCCATCGCCGCATCGTCAGCCGCTTTTTGCTTTTGGTAGACGCTATATGCGGTGTACCCCAAGACCCCGGCACCGATGATGAAGGGCAAGAACGGTAACCCCGGCACCAGCGCAAACAGAACCATCAGAACTGCAACGGTACCAAGCGCCGCCGGGTGGCGGCCAAGCTGCGAGAACAACGCGCTGTCGGTTGCGCCCTGCGTTCCGCCACGCGCCAGCAGCAGCGCGGATGCGATCGAGATGATCACGGCCGGAATCTGCGTAACCAGCCCATCGCCTACGGTGAGAATCGCATAGGTTTCAAACGCCGAAGAAACCGGCATCCCATGGACGATCACCCCCATGATCAGTCCCATCACAAGGTTCAACAACGTGATCAGCAGACCCGCAACCGCGTCTCCTTTGACGAATTTCGATGCACCATCAAGTGAGCCGAAAAAGGTAGTCTCTTGCTGTTCCCGTTCGCGCCTTTCCTTGGCCTGTTGATGGTCGATGGCACCGGCGGACATGTCGCTGTCGATGGCCAGTTGCTTGCCCGGCATCCCGTCCAGCGCAAAGCGCGCGCCGACTTCGGCCATGCGGGCGGCGCCCTTGGTGATGACCATGAAATTCACGATCAGCAGCACGCCGAATACCACGAGACCCAGAAAGATGCTGCCGCCCATGACGAAGTTAGCAAACCCCTCAATCACGTCGCCCGCGGCGTTGGGGCCGGTATGGCCCTGACCAATGATCAGCTTGGTTGAGGACACGTTCAGCGATAGCCGCAACATAAGTGAGGCCAGCAGGATCGTCGGGAAGGATGAGAAATCCAGCGGCCGCTCGACAAACAGGGTCAGCGTAAAAATCAAAATGGCCAACGCGAACGAGGCGGCCAACCCAACGTCCAGTACCCAGGCTGGCATCGGCAGGATCATCATCACGATGACCGTCATCAGAGCCACTGCCAGCAGAACGGTCGGGGAAAACAGGGAACGGGCGTCGATCTTGGGCACGCGAGGCTCCTAGTTGAAGGAAATGAAGGCAGAGGCAGATCCGGTCGCCGGCATCAGCGACCCAAGCGCGCCAGCGGGCGCTTGATCGGCCCGCAGCGGGATCAGCGGAGACGCCGATCCGGTAAACGGATCGCGTGACGCGATGGCGCGTGTTTCGTTGTAGTCCAACTGCGCCAAGACACGCTGGAACCTATCAGAATAGGTCTGTGCCAAATGGGGTGTGCGCGAGTGGTATGCCCCCGCAGCCGCGGTCCACGAGCCGAGCTCAGCATAAAGATCTTTCAGGAACCGTGCGGCGTAAGTGGCGTTTTCATCGGGGTCAAACATTGCGTCGATGGACCGGAACGCCTTGCCATGCCAGCGGTAGTTAATCTGGAAACATCCAATGTCAAAGCTGCGTTTTCCTGCCTTGAAGATATTGAAAACATAAGACTTTGCCTCAAACTCGGATTTGAACCAAAAGCCCTTTCCTTCGACATTGATGGCCCATGGCCAAGGCGAAAGCCGTCCGTCAATGGCGCGGCCTGTTTCAACGCGTGTTATGGCGTGCAACACCTCAAGCGGGACGCCTTCGGACGTAGCCGCACGCTGGGCGGCCCGATCGCATATGTCTGCGGTGTGGGGGTTGGGCATGGCGAGCGCCTGTTGACCCACGCAAAGCGCAAGCGCCAAAAGTCCAGGTATCGTTCGATGGGGCATTCTGCCGGTCCGGGATTCTGATCAATCCGGGTCAGGTTAGCTGCGGCAGGGTTTACAGAGGGTTAGCGCCCAATCATTTCCGGTCGATCCTGCGGCCAAAAACAACGCTGGTATTGGTGCGCAGAACACCGGGGATTTTAGCCAATTCGTCAACCAGAATGTCCAGGTCCTCGATTCTGGGGGCTTCGGCGGACAGAAGCAGGTCAAACTCGCCATTGATTGAAAGACACCGCTTGACCTCGGGGTAAGCCTCAAGCCGTTTGATGATGCGGGTCGTCTCTTTCTGTTGGACTTCCAGCATCACCACGACCTGAACTCGCGGGGTGTCTTCAGCCTTGTTCAGCACAACGGAATACCCTGCAATGACTCCGCTTTCCTCCATCCGCCTGATCCGCTCATGCACGGTTGTGCGTGCCAACCCAAGTTTGGCTGCGATCTTGGTAGTTGATTCCCGCGCGTTGTGTTGCAGGGCGGCGATGATACGACGGTCCAGTTGATCCATAACGCCAAGGTGTAAGGCAGAGTGGGGTACAGCCTCAAGGCTTGGGCGCATCTTTACCTGCGGTCCCCTCGGGTGATTTTTCAGGCCACAGCACACTGACAATGACCAGACCAGCAAACGCAGCAATGGTCATCCAAGTCAGCGTCACTGCCGTGCCTTTCGTTGTCATTAGCCAACCGGCCAATGGATAAAGCATCAGCCAGCATAGATGTGACAGCGTAAACTGCGCGGCAAAAACGGCCGGGCGGTCTTCTGGTTTCGCGGATCGGGACAGTAAGCGCCCGGACGGTGTCAGGGTGGACGAATACCCAAACCCAACGCAGGCCCAGATCAAGGCGAGTGTAGGGAGTGTCATCGGGAAATTGGCAAACAGATAAGCAGCCATGGCCATGAAAATTGTGCCTGTGGTGGCCCCGAACAGCATAACCGAGCGGTCCCGAAACCTGTTCAGCAAAGATGGCAGAGTGATGGCTGCCAGCATTGATCCCCCTCCGAATCCGGCCAAAGCCAGTGCGACTGCGCTTTCCGGTAACCCCATATCGGTGCGCACGATGACGACAGTGTTCACGATGACCATCGCGCTGAGGGCGGCAGCGGTCCACGTCAGGGCCAGCAGCGCCCGCAGACGCGGAGTGTTCAGGTAGATACGAATGCCACGGGTTGTGCGGTCGTAAATCCCGCGGGGCCGTGTCGGCATGGGCGAAGGCAAGGCGACCGAAACGACCAGCAGAGCAGAAGCGACAAAGCCCAAGGCGGTGCCCCAGAACAGGTTGTCGAAGCTGACGATAGTCAGCAAAGCTGCAGCCAAGGATGGGCTCAGGACACTTTCCATATCATAGGCCAGCCGGGACAGCGAAAGGGCCTTGGTATAATCCTGTTCGTCGGTCAACACGTCGGGGATGGTGGCCTGAAAGGCTGGAGTGAAACCGGCAGACGCCGATTGCAGGATGAAGATCAGCACATAGACCTGCCAGACTTCGGTTACGAAGGGCAGGAACACCGCGACGGCTGCGCGCACGATATCCAGCACAACAAGCATTTTGCGCCGATCGACGCGCTCGGCAAATGCCGCAGCCAGTGGTGCTACGGTGACATAGGCTACCATTTTGATTGTCAAAACAGTTCCAAGCACCAATGCTGCAGCGTCTTGTGCGAGGTCATAGGCCAGCAAACCCAAGGCAATTGTTGCCAACCCGGTTCCGGTCAAGGCCGCGACCTGTGCGGCCAGCAAGTGGCGGTAGGTTCGGTTGCGCAGCACGCTCAGCATTTGCGGTACCTCGGGGTTTCCTAAGCGCGATATCAACGACACGGGGGTGGCCGCCATTTTCCAGCACTGGAACGCGAGGTCAAGAAACCCGCGCATATAGGCCGCGTTCCACGGATGGCGTTGAGTTTACGGATCAAACCGCCTATCTCGGAGGCGAAATCGCACAAAGGACAAGCTCGTTGGCCAACCATCTCTATAAAAACGACCTGCCGGACGGGTTGGACCTTGGCCCTGTCGTGGCCATCGACTGCGAAACCATGGGTCTGAACCCGCATCGGGATCGCCTGTGCGTGATCCAGATGTCGGGTGGCGATGGAAACAGCCACATCGTGCAAGTGGAAAAGGGTCAGACCAAAGCCCCGAACCTGTGTGCGATGCTTGAAAATCCCAATGTGTTGAAACTGTTCCACTTTGGCCGTTTTGACATCGCCGCGATGTACCATGCCTTTGGTGCCCTGGCCGCGCCGGTTTATTGCACCAAGATCGCCAGCCGTCTGGTGCGCACCTATACCGACCGTCACGGATTGAAAAACCTGTGTCAGGAGCTGATCGGCGTCGACATCTCGAAACAGCAACAAATGAGCGATTGGGGCGCCGAAACCCTGACCGACGCACAGTTGGAATATGCTGCCTCGGACGTTTTGTACCTGCACCGCCTGCGCGAGGCGCTGGACGAGCGGCTGGCCCGCGAAGGCCGAACGGAAATGGCTCAGGCCTGTTTTGACTTCTTGCCGATGCGTGCGAAACTTGACCTCGCCGGTTGGCCCGAAACGGATATTTTTGCGCACTCATGACCGATACCGAAGCTTTCCTGAGAACCGCCCGACAGGTCGTCACCGACGAAGCCCGCGCGCTTGACGTGCTGGCCGATAGCCTGAACGAAGATTTCGCCGAGGCCGTGCAGCTGATCCTGCAGGCGACGGGCCGTATCATCATCAGTGGCATCGGCAAATCGGGGCATATCGGCCATAAGATAGCGGCGACATTGGCGAGCACCGGAACACCCGCTTATTTTGTTCACCCGGCCGAGGCGAGTCATGGCGATCTGGGAATGGTGTCCAAAGGGGACGTTGTTCTTGCGATCTCGAATTCGGGCGAAGCGCCTGAACTGGCAAACCTTCTGGCTTTCACGCGCCGCTTTGGCATTCCGCTGATCGGCTTGTCCAGCAAACCCGAAAGCACGCTGATGAAACAAGCGGACGTGCATTTGCTGATCCCGTCGATGGGCGAGGCGTGCGGGTTTGGCATGGTGCCTTCCATCTCGACCACGCTGACGCTGGCGATGGGGGATGCGCTGGCGATTGCGCTGATGAAGTATCGAGATTTCAAGCCCGAGGACTTTCGCGCATTTCATCCCGGCGGCAAACTGGGTGCACGGCTTAGCACGGTGCGAGATTTGATGCACACGGGCAGTGCTTTACCGTTGTTGGCGTCAGACGTCGCGATGAGCGACGCGCTGATCGAAATCAGCCAAAAAGGCTTTGGCGTTGCCGGCGTGACAACGGCTGACGGGCAACTTGCCGGGATCATCACCGACGGGGACCTTCGTCGCCACATGGACGGTTTGCTGACCAAAACCGCAGTTCAGGTGATGACGGAAGACCCGACCACTATTGGCCCCGATGCGTTGGCAGAAGAGGCAGTGGCCATCATGAATGATCGTAAGATTACGTCCTTGTTCGTTGTCGAACCGGATGCGGACGGGCAGGCGCTGGGCCTGCTGCATATCCACGACTGCCTGCGCGTTGGACTGGGTTAAGAGGGCGCGACCGTGGACAGCCATTCACGCATGGTGCAATTCCTCAAGGTGCTGCTGCCGTTGGTGGCTATCGTGATGCTGTCCACCGTGTTCCTTCTGTCCCGCAGTATCGAAACCGACGTCAAAGTTCCCTTCACACAACGCGATATAGAAGAACGTCTGGCGGATCAGATCGTGACTCGGCCCAATTATCGCGGAACCACGCGCAAGGGCGAAGAAGTTCAGATTGAAGCAATCCAGGCCACACAAGGTACCGAGAACTCGGTCCCGACAGCATCCGAGTTCCGTGGGCGGCTGGGGCTGTCTAACGGGGGTATTATCACTCTGGATTCGAACTCGGGCATGATCCGTCCTGACAAGAACACTGCGACCTTCATCGGGGATGTGGTGATCACGACCACTGACGGAATCGAAGTGACCACGAATTTGCTGAACACCGCGCTGGACGAGATACGCGGCGACACTCCGGGTCAGGTCAATGGGACCGGGGTTATCGGAAATTTTTCAGCAGGTCGCATGACCTTTGGGACCGAAAAAAAGGACGGCCCGGTCCATATTATTTTTACAGACGGCGTGAAACTGATATACGAGCCGAAAAGAGCAGAAAGATAGCCTGTGTTCGATTTTCGAATTGCCCTTGTCGGAATTGCCTTGTTGAGCAGCACTTTTTCAGTGTCCGCTCAGGAAACACAAGTGGCGTTTGGCGCACAAAAAGCTGACCCCAGCCTGCCAGTCGAAGTCACGTCTGAGTCGTTGAACGTGAATCAGGAAGATGGCTCGGCCGAGTTCATTGGCAATGTAATTGTCGTTCAGGGTGAAATGCGCCTGACGGCCGAGCGCGTACTTGTCATCTACAATGCGGATCGGTCTGGCATCGAGCGTATGGAAGCGACCGAGGATGTGGTTCTGGTCAGCCCGCCAGATGCAGCTGAAGGGGATTGGGCCGAATATACCATCGATTCGGGTGTGATCGTCATGCGCGGCAACGTTCTGCTGACGCAGGGGCCAAGTACGATCAGCGGCGATCAGATGAACGCCAACCTGACGACAGGGACGGCGACCATGACGGGCAACGTTAAAACCATTCTGCAGCAGGGTGCCAACTGATGGCTGGACCGAACCTGAAACTGGCTCAGGGCAGTTCGGGGCTCAGGATCGAAAAGCTGCGGAAGTCTTATCGGAAAAAGACCGTCATCCGAGATGTGTCAATGACGTTGGACCGATCCGAAGTGGTCGCGTTGCTGGGGCCGAACGGGTCCGGCAAGACCACCACTTTCTATTCTGTTGCAGGGTTGGTTTTTCCCGAAGCTGGTCGCGTAACCATCGATGGGCAGGTGGTGACGACCCTTCCAATGTATCGCCGGGCGCGGCTTGGGATCGGATATTTGCCGCAAGAGATGTCGATTTTTCGCGGGATGAGCGTTGAAGACAATATCTCGGCTGTTCTGGATATCACGGTGGGGCACGCCCATCGCCGCAAAGAACGTCTGGAAGAGCTGCTGTCCGATTTCTCGATCGAGCATCTGCGCCGTGCGCCCGCGCTGGCCTTGTCGGGTGGTGAGCGCCGCCGGGTCGAGATTGCGCGTTGTCTGGCTGCCGATCCAAAGTACCTGTTGCTCGACGAACCTTTTGCCGGGGTCGACCCGATCAGCGTGGGTGACATCCGTCATCTGGTCGCTGATCTGAAAAAACGCGGGATCGGGGTTTTGATCACGGATCACAACGTGCGTGAAACGCTCGAGATCGTGGACCGCGCCTATATTTTGCATGACGGTCAGGTACTTATGTCCGGAACACCGGACGAAGTCGTTGAAAACGAAAACGTGCGGCGCGTCTACTTGGGCGAAAACTTCCGTATTTCATAGGTTTGCGCGGTATTGCGCCGAATGCATGGCGGAAATCTCGTATATACACGCCTGTTTTGATTGACTCTTCCGCCGTCTCTTGCCTCAATTGGGTCATGGCATTTTTTCGGTTCCAGTCTGGATCACGATGCCCCTTCTTGGAAGGGATCAAGTTCCGGCTACCGCGGAACATGCCGATACCCCCCACCCGATAAAAAGAAGCGCGCTGTGTTACGCTGCGTCAGAATGGGTGTGAATTGTGAAGGAGATCACATGCGTTACCAAATCAGCGGAAAACAGATCGACATCGGTGAAGCACTTCAGACCCATGTGCAGACCGAACTTGGCGAGGTTGTGGGCAAATACGCCCAGCGACCGACCGACGCCAATGTCGTCTTTTCCCGTTCTGCGCATGAATATGTGTGCGAGACCACCGTACATCTTTCCACCGGCCTGACGGCGCAGGCCAAAGCCCATGCTACCGAGATTTACGCGGCATTCGAGGGGTGCTGTGACAAGATGGAAACACAATTGCGCCGTTATAAACGCCGCCTAAAGGATCACCACAAGGATCGGGTCGAGCCGGTTGAACTCTTCGGAGCTTCCTCTTATATCCTCGCCTCTGACGAATCTGAGTCGGCAGATGAGCCAGAATCTCTGCAGCCGATGATCGTGGCTGAGATGGAAACCAAGATCCCATCGCTGAGTGTTGGTGAAGCCGTTATGCAGATGGAATTGGCTGGTGCCCCGGTGCTGGTGTTCCGGAATGAGAACAAGGATGGATTGAATGTCGTGTATCGTCGGGAAGACGGTAACATCGGCTGGATCGATCCATAACAGGCAAGATTAGAAAGGCGTGCCCCTGCATTGGCAGGGGCTTGCCATTGGAGCAAAATCATGGAGCTTTCGAGCATTCTGAAGCCCGAAGCAGTACGTGTATTGTCAGCCGCTTCCAGCAAGAAGCGGCTGTTTCAGGAAATTGGCGATGTTGCTGCGGCAACCTTGGGCCTGGACGAGCAAACTGTCGTTGATGGTCTGCTCGAACGTGAAAGCCTTGGGCCCACGGGTGTGGGCCATGGCGTTGCGCTTCCCCATGCGCGTCTGACTGAAATCGAACAGGTCGCTGGCGCGTTTGTCATGCTGGAAAAGCCCATCGATTTTGGCTCGGTTGATCGTCAGCCAGTCGATATCGCCTTCGCGCTTTTCGCACCGGAAGAAGCGGGTGTAGACCATCTGAAAGCGCTCGCGCTGGTGTCTCGTACCCTGCGTGACACAGCGGTTTGCGCCAAGCTGCGTGCCAACCCTGACCCGGTCAAGCTCTATGCGATCCTGACCGAGGCGCAATCGATGCAAGCGGCCTGATCCTGCGCTTGAAGCGTACTAACGAAAAAGCCCCCGATAATCGGGGGCTTTGTATTTCGAGGCTACGGCGGTGGTCAGCCGCCGGTTCCCATTTCCAACGTCCACCAGATTTTTCCACCCGATTCTTGATGCCAAGCAAATCCCATCTGCGTGGCTTTAGGATCCAGTATCACTGATCTTGGACCGGGTTCCTGCATCCAGGCAGCCAATGTCTCGGTTTCGGTTTCGAAGGTTTCCGAAATAGCTTCGCCCAGGAATGTGCCGAAATACCCAACGCGCGCGGCCCGATCTATTGGGGATGATCCATCGGACCCAAAATGCCATGGCCGGTTCTGGCGTGCCATATCCTTGGAATGTGTGGCAGCCGCAGCATTGAGCTGTGAATTCAGTTGCACAGGCTGCAGACCCGAAGCTTGCCGCAGTGCGTTAACCGAATCAAGCATGCGGAACTGCAGCTTTTCGGGATTGCCGCGAATCTTGTAAACAGTGGGCAGCGGACGGCCATCCGCACCAATCGTCGTGGTTGAGCTTGGGGTGCAAGCCGCCACTGCAGCAAAACATAAGAACAGAAGTGTAATAATACGCGTCATGGTCGACCTGATTTTTGTGTCATCTTACGCAATAGCGCGACCAACGGGCTTGGGCAAACCTGCAATGGCTGATTCCCGCGTGATTTTGCCGGTTTGATTTGCGATTGACGTATTCAGGCAATAAAATGCGTCAAATTCCTTTTCTGGTTTAGCAAAGGACCGTCACAAATGGTCAAGAAACTCATTCCTTCCTCGCGCCGCGGATTTCTGGTCGGTGCGTCAGCCTTTCTGTCTACTCCGGCGATTGCTCAGTACATTCCGGGCGATCCTCTGCGTCCGGCACCCGAACCCGAACCGCAGGTGCGGCGAAACATTTCGGGTTTCCGTGCTTTGGACTGGCAGCCCTATTTTGACAACACGCGCAATGGCGCAATCCTGGTCGATACCGTTTCACGGGCACTGCATTATTGGTCAGACGACCAAAGCGTGTATAAACTCTACCCATCATCGGTTCCGCTGACCGAAGAACTCACGCGTCGCGGTCGCACAAGCGTCATTCGCAAGGTCGAAGGGCCCAGCTGGGCGCCGACACCTTCGATGAAGAAGCGAAACCCCGAATGGCCGGACTATATCCCGCCGGGTCCAGATAACCCGTTGGGAACGCACGCTTTGTATCTAAGCTGGAAGTACTACCGAATCCACGGAACCCACGATACGCGCAAAATAGGGCGTCGGTCTTCGAACGGATGCATCGGTCTTTTCAACGAAGATATCGCCGAGCTGTTTTCGATGGCGAAGGTTGGCACTCAAGTGTTGCTAATTTGACGACAAAACCGCGCATGAAGTCGCTTGCGAAGCAACTTCCATTTGCATTCCAGTTGGATAGCTGGTTAGAAAAAAACACGAGGTAAGTCTTGGGTGTGCGGTTTCGCTATCTGAAACCGTGCTTATTCTGGAGGTTAATATGAAGAAACTCGTTCTCGCCGCTGCACTGACTGCTGCTGCTTCGACCGCTTATGCTGGCAACCTGGAAGAGCCGGTTGTTGAAGCACCTGTTGTTGTCGAAGAAACTCAGGGTTCGTCGCAGGGCATCATCCTGCCGCTGATCCTGCTGGTTGTTGTTGCAGCAGCTGTTGCAGCAAGCTAATTCGATACGAATTATCCAAGAAAAAGGCGGTGGAGAAATCCATCGCCTTTTTTGTGTCTGTTCGCCGGTCCTGACAGAGCTGGTCAGTCCAGCCAGCCTTTCAAATTGTCCTCGATTACTTTGCCCAAAGCAGCAATGTGCGAATCGTCGTCGTTGAGGCAGGGAATATAGGTAAAGCTCTCGCCGCCGGCCTCTTCAAAGCTTTCCTTGATCTCTTCGTTGATTTCTTCCAGCGTCTCGATGCAATCGGCCGAAAACGCAGGCGCGATCACCGCGATATTCTTTTTCCCCTGACGCGCCAGTTCTGCCACGTGATCGACCGTGTAAGGCTTCAGCCATTCCTCGGGGCCGAATCGCGACTGGAAGGTTGAGACAAGCTGATCATCCGCCCAACCCAGCCGTTCTTTCAGAAGGCGAGAGGTTTTTGCACATTGGCAGTGATAGGGATCGCCCTGCTGCAGATAGCGGTCCGGCATTCCGTGATAGGAGCAGACCAGAATGTCGGGCTTGGTCTCCATCGCGGCGTAGGCCTGTTCCACCGACCCGGCCAAAGCGTCGATATAGGCAGGTTCGTCGAAATAAGCCGGAACCGTGCGGCTGGAGGGTTGCCAAGCCTCCTCCATCAGGGCGCGGAAGAACTGGTCATTGGCAGTAGCCGTCGTTGCGCCTGCATATTGCGGGTAGAGCGGGAAGAACAGGATGCGATCACAACCCGCGGCCACCATCTCGCGCACTTTGGATTTGGTTGAGGGGTTGCCGTAGCGCATACAGAAATCGACCATCACCTGATCGCCATAGCGCGCCTGCATCGCATCGCGCATCTTGGCGGTTTGGTCCTTTGTGATCGTCATCAGCGGGCTTTCGCCCTTGTCGTGGTTCCAGATCGACTTGTACGCCTCGCCCGAGCTGAAGGGCCGTTTGGTCAGAATGATCCCCTGCAGGATCGGCTGCCATTTCCATTTCGGATAGTCGATGACGCGCTGATCCGACAAGAACTCGTTCAGGTAACGGCGCATGGGCCAATAGGTATAGTCGTCCGGCGTGCCCAGATTGGCCAGCAGAATGCCGACGCGGCCCATTTTCACCTTCGGGTGGTCGGCAGGGGCATGGGCGGGGCGAGTGGCGTCAAACATGAGGGGCTTCCTGAATTTCTTTGTACCGGGCTGAGATAAACGGATTTGTCCAGTCGTCAATCGGTCAGTTTGCCCTCTTTTGTGCCCAGCGCTTCAGCAAGGCGGGTTTGGGCCGATCCAGGGCGCAGGGGCTTTTGCTGACTGTCATCAGGGGACCAGCCGGTCAGGCAGATCAGTTCATAGGTGGTGTTCAGCCGCCCTTCGGGCGTTGCAAAGTGATCGGCGTATATCTGCTGGGCGCGGTCAAAGATCTGCCGCCGAGTGGGGCGTTTGATGCGATCGGTTAGGCTGTTGGTTTCACCCATGGCGCGCAAGTCCTGCATTAGGTGCCGCAGGTCGCGGTATTCCGCCGTCAGTCGCGCCGTATCTGCCACCGGCAAGGCCAGCCCGGCCCGTTGCAGCAAGCCGCCCAGATCACGCAGTTCGCCCATCGGTGCGATGCGTGGGCTGAGTCCGCCAGAGATTTCGATCTCGGCCTGACCCAATGCTGCGCGAAGTTCGTGCAGGGTTTCTCCGCCCAGACAGACCACCAGCAACAGCCCGTCAGGCTGCAGGGCCCGGTGGCATTGAATGAGTTGGCCGACAGGGTCGTTGGCCCAGTGCAGCGCCAACGCGTGGATCACCAGATCATGCGCGCCAGGGGTCAGGTTCAGCACCTCATCATCCGCCACGATCTGCGCTTTTGGCATCACATCTCGCCAGACATGGGCGAAGGGCGTCACCACAGCCGGAGCCGTAAAGGTTTTGTTAACCATGCTGAGTCGATCCTGAACCTCGTCCACGGCGGCGCGGTGCAAGAACAGCGCCTCGTCCCGCGCGCGGGCGCGATGCAGGGTCAGGGCCTTGCGGTCGAACAGAAAGGGTGCGTTGGAAGCAGGCAGTTTCATAGGGCGCAAGTATCGCATCTGGCCGCGGATTCAAACCGCCCTTCAGATGATCTATCCACCCCGCTGCATAGGGTGTGGAGAGCTGACCGAGTCCGATTTCGGCCTCTGCGGCCCCTGTTGGCGCGACACGCCCTTTATCGGAGGGGTGGTCTGCGAAAGCTGCGGAATGCCCCTGCCTGGTGAGGCAGATGGCCACCGTATTGAATGCGACGACTGTATGAAAACGCCCCGACCATGGCAGGACGGACACTCGGCGCTGTTGTATGATGGTAAGGCACGGGGGCTGATCCTTGCGTTGAAACATGGCGACAGGCCGGACTTGGCACGTCCGGCGGCGCGGTGGATGGCGCAGGCGGGTCGAGATTTGTTCCGCGACGATATGTTGCTGGCCCCGGTACCTCTGCATTGGTCCCGATTGTTGAAACGGCGCTATAACCAGTCGGCCCTGCTGGCGCAGCATCTGGGGTGGCACACGGGGCTTGAGGTCTGCCCTGACCTGCTGATCCGATGCATCAAAACCCCGGTTCTGGATGGAAAAACCGCCGCGCAGCGGGCCGAGACGCTGGAAAACGCTATTGCGCCGCATCCCAAACGCTTAAACCGGATGCACGGGCGGGATGTGCTGTTGATGGATGACGTGATGACCTCGGGCGCGACGCTGGCGGCTTGTGCGCGAGTCTGTCTTGCGTCGGGCGCAAATCATATTTTCGTGTTGACCCTAGCGCGCGTTGCCAAGGATACCTAATTCGCGCAGGATTACGCGAAACCCGAAGGGACGACTTATGAAACCGGTTGAGATTTACACATCGCCTCTGTGCGGCTTCTGTCACGCCGCCAAACGCCTGCTGAAACAGAAAGGCGTCGAGTTCAAAGAGGTCGACGTTCTGATGCACCCCAAGCGCAAGCCCGAGATGATCAAACGTGCGGGCGGCAAACGCACCGTGCCGCAAATCTTCATAGGCACCCAGCACGTGGGTGGCTGCGATGACCTGTACGAGCTGGACCGTCAGGGCAAGCTGGACCGTCTGCTGGCGGCATGAAGACTGCGCTGCTGCAGATCACCTCGTCGGATGATCCGTCTTATAATCTGAACATGGTGCGCGCCCTGATGGCCGAGGCTGCCGGGCAGGGCGCGCAGTTCATTCTGACGCCCGAGGTGACGAATTGTGTGTCTAATTCCACCACGCGCCAGCGCGAGGTTCTGCAGCACGAGGAAGACGACCAGACGCTGGCGGGCCTGCGCGATCAGGCCGCCGCGCTGGGTGTTTGGCTGCTGATCGGCTCGCTTGGGATCAAGACGCATGACGCCGATGGGCGCTTTGCCAACCGTTCCTACATGATCGACCCGCAGGGGCAGATCGTGGCGCGCTATGACAAGATCCATATGTTCGACGTGCAGGTCTCAGACTCCGAGACCTTCCGCGAATCGAAAAACTACCGACCCGGCGACCGGGCGGTGATTGCTGACACTGATTTCGGCAAGGTCGGCATGGCCATCTGCTACGACATACGCTTTCCGCATCTGTTTGCCGCCTTGGCGCAGGGCGGGGCGCGGATTCTGACCGTTCCGGCGGCATTTTCGCCGGTCACCGGCAAGGCGCACTGGGAATCGCTTCTGCGCGCACGGGCGATTGAAAACGGAGCCTGGGTACTGGCCCCGGCGCAAACCGGCGCGCATCCGAAAACCCGTGGCAAGACCCGCCACACCCACGGTCACAGCATGGTTGTGGCCCCATGGGGAGAGGTCGTCATCGACGCAGGCACCGATCCGGGCATTCACATTTTCGATTTGGATGATAGTTCTGTGACAGAGGCGCGCCGCCGCGTGCCCTCATTGACGCACCTGCGGGCTTTTGACGGCCCCTGATCCAGAGCCGGACCCAATGACGGACGACACCAATGCCCTTGCGGTCACGCTGTTCAGCGAGATCCTGACCGCCGACCAGCTATTGCGCAACCGACTAAGCCGGGTGCTGCCCAAGGGCATGGAAATCTCGCATTTCTCGGTGCTGAACCATCTGGTGTTTGTCGGCGATGAACGCACCCCGGCGCAACTGGCCAGCACCTTCCACGTGACGCGTGGGGCGATGACCAACACTTTGGCCAAGCTGGAATGGGCCGGATACATCCACATCCGTCCCGACTGGGACGACGCCCGCCGCAAGATGGTCGCCATCAGCCCAGCCGGTCGCCGCGCCCGCGATCAGGCGATTTCCTCGATTGCGCCGCTGATCAACCGCGTGGTCGGAGAGTTAGGGTTGGAGCGGGTGCGCAGCACGTTGCCCGTGCTGCGGGATTTGAGGTTGCAGTTGGAGGGGGAGTAGCCTCACCCTGGCTTCACACTCGCCGTCACATAATTCACGCTTAGATCGCGGTCCGAGATCGACCAGCTCCACAGGATCGGGTTGAAGACGAACCCCTTGCGGTCCACTGGCTCCAGCCCGGCTTGGCGCAGCAGGTCGAACAGCTCATCGGGGGTGATGAACTTGTTCCACTCATGCGTGCCGCGCGGCAGCCAGCGCATGACGACTTCGGCCCCGAAGATGGCCATCGCATAGGATTTTGGGTTGCGGTTTATGGTCGAACATACCTGCAACCCGCCGGGTATCAGCAACTGTTGTGTTGCGGTGAGATAACCCAGAGGGTCGGCCACGTGTTCGACCACCTCCATATTCAGCACCACGTCGAATTGCTCGCCCGCGGCGGCCATGTCCTCGGCGGTGGTGTGGCGATAATCGATCTCAAGCCCCGACTGCTCGGCATGAATGCGGGCGACGGGTAGATTGCGCTCGGCGGCGTCTGCGCCCACGACCGTCGCGCCCAGACGCGCCATCGGTTCGCTCAACAGCCCGCCGCCGCAGCCGATATCCAGCAGGCGCAGGCCCTCGAAAGGTTTCGCAGCCGTCATGTCACGGTCAAATTCACCGGCAATCTGCTGTGTGATATAGTCCAGACGGCACGGATTGAGCATGTGCAAGGGTTTGAATTTCCCATGGGGGTCCCACCATTCTGCGGCCATCGCCTCGAATTTTGCGATCTCGGACGGGTCCACCGTGTTCGGATGCGCTTGCATTCCTGTCTCCGTGTGCTCTTTTACGTTTAAAGACTATATAGGGCCCTAATGGATAAGTACCCGGACCAAAAGCGCGCAGTTCAATATCTGTACCCGCCGATCGACCCGTTCGATCAGCGGATGGTCGATGTGGGCGACGGGCACCGTATTTATATGGAGCAATGCGGCAATCCCGAAGGGCTGCCAGTTGTGATCCTGCATGGCGGCCCCGGTGGCGGGTGTAGCCCGGCGATGCGGCGCTATTTCGATCCGCGTGTGTTTCGGGTGATTCTGTTTGATCAGCGCGGGTGCGGGCGGTCGCGGCCGCATGCCTCGGTGGTGGACAACACGACGTGGGATCTGGTGGATGACATCGAGCGTCTGCGGACGTTGCTGGATATCGACGACTGGACGGTGTTTGGCGGCAGCTGGGGCGCGACGCTGGCGTTGGTCTATGCGCAGGCGCATCCGGACCGGGTGAACCGGCTGGTGCTGCGCGGTGTGTTTCTGGCGACGCAGGCCGAGCTGGATTGGTTCTATGGCGGCGGCGCGGGCAAGTTCTGGCCCGAGCAATGGGCGAAATTCACCGCTCTGCTGACCGAGGATGAGCTGTCGGACACCATAGGTGCCTATCACAAACGCCTGTTCTCGGGCGATCGTGCGACGGAAATCCTGTATGCGCGGGCATGGTCGGCGTGGGAAAATGCGCTGGCGTCGATTCATTCGCACGGGTCCACCGGCGAAAGCCCCGGAGAATACGCGCGCGCCTTTGCGCGGCTTGAGAATCACTATTTCACCCATGGGGCTTTCCTTGAGAAAGATGGGCAGATTCTGGATCAGATGGACCGGATCGCCCATATCCCCGGCCATATTGTGCAGGGGCGCTATGACATGATCTGCCCGCCGCAGGCCGCGTGGTCTTTGGCCGAGCGTTGGCCAAATGCCGAGCTGAAGATGGTGCGTCAGGCAGGTCATGCCCTGTCCGAGCCCGGCATCAGCGCCGAGCTGGTGCGGATCATGGACCGTGTGGCGGAGGGGATCGCATGACCCGGATGGACCGTCGTGCTTTATTCGCCTCGGGTGCTGCGGCGGCATTGCTGGCGGCCACGGGGGCCTCGCTGGCGGATACGCCCAAAAAGGGCGGAACGCTGCGACTTGCCGTACCGCGCGATGACAGTCTGGAACAGGTGGCGCGCGGGGCTGTCTTTGATACCCTGACCGAGATCGCGCCCGATGGCACCCTGCGGGGTGAATTGGCGACCGGGTGGCACACGGATGCGGATGCGCGGGTCTGGAGCTTTGACCTGCGCGATGATGTGGCATTTCATGACGGTGCGGCGCTGAATGTGGCGGATGTGGTGTCGGTGCTGCAACAGGTCGGACGGGCTGAAGCTCTGACGCCGGAATCGGTGCGGCTGGAGCTGGCCGAGGCCAATCCCGGCTTGCCTTTCCTGTTGGCCGATACGCGGTTCGTCATCACGCGCGATGGCCAGGGCGTGACGCCCTTGCACACCGCCAATGGCACCGGATGCTACCGGGTGGAACGGGCCGAGGATGATCGGCATTTTCTTGGCCGCCGGGTGTCGGATCACTACAAGGACGGACAGGCCGGTTGGGCCGATGCGCTTGAGGTTATTGTGATCCCTGACGCCAAAGTTCGGGCCGAGGCGTTGCGTGACGGTTATGTGGACGTGGCGGCGCTGCCCGACAGCGATGGCCTGAAGGATCAGCGCGGCCTGCGGTACCACCCCAGTCAGGACGACATGGCGCTGGCCGTGGCCGGACAGGTGGGAATGCCGCGCCAGATCGGGGGGCGTGCGCTGGACGATGGGCGCATTGCAGAACGGTGGTGGCTGGCCTGACCTGATCACGTTTCACGCCGGGGGTTGCAGACTCGGCAACTCCTGCGTATATGCAGTTGCAACAGCGGCGCGTTGGACTTCTGGTCCAAGGCTCCACCGGAAAATACGACGGGCCGCGCGCCCGTTTTTTTGTGCCCGATTGAAGGGTAGAGACCTGAATGACAAACGACCTGATAGCCAAAGCAGCCATCGACCGGCGACTGGCCGAGATCATCACCCCCGTGATCGAGGATCTGGGGTATGAGCTTGTCCGTATCCGCCTGATGAGCGGCAAGACCACCACGCTGCAGATCATGGCCGATAAGCCCGATGGCGGCATCGAAGTGGATGACTGCGCCGAGATTTCCAACGCCGTCAGCGCTTCGCTGGATGTCGAGGACCCGATTCTGGACGCCTATACGCTTGAGGTGTCGAGCCCCGGTATCGACCGGCCTCTGACCCGTCTCAAGGATTTTGAGATGTTCGAAGGCTATGAGGCCAAGATCGAAACCGCCGAGCTGATCGACGGCCGTCGCCGCTTTAAGGGCGAATTGGCCGGGATCGAAGGGGATGAGGTTCTGATCAACATCCCCGAAGGGTCTGAGACGATCACAATCGGTCTGCAATTCGACTGGTTGAGCGACGCCAAGCTGGTTTTGACCGATGACCTGATCAAGGAAATGCTGCGCCAGCGCAAAGACGCCGGTGCCCTGAACGAAAACGCTTTCGACGAGATTGAGACCGAAGGGTCCGAAGAGGAGACGAACTGATGGCAATCACCTCAGCCAACCAGCTGGAGCTGCTGCAGACCGCCGAGGCCGTGGCCCGCGAAAAGATGATCGACCCCGGTCTGGTTGTCGAAGCGATGGAAGAATCGCTCGCCCGTGCCGCCAAGAGCCGCTACGGCGCCGAGATGGACATCCGCGTGTCCATCGACCGCAAGACCGGCAAGGCGACCTTTACCCGCGTCCGCACCGTGGTTGAGGATGAAGAGCTGGAAAACTATCAGGCCGAGTTCACCGTCGAACAAGCCAAGCAGTACATGGAAAACCCCGAGGTTGGTGACGTCTTCGTCGAAGAAGTTCCCCCGGTTGAAATGGGCCGTATCGCGGCGCAATCCGCCAAACAGGTGATTCTGCAGAAGGTCCGCGAAGCGGAACGTGATCGCCAGTACGAAGAGTTCAAGGATCGCGCAGGCACCATCATCAACGGTGCGGTCAAGCGCGAAGAATTTGGCAATGTCATCGTCGATCTAGGCGGTGCCGAGGCTGTTCTGCGCCGCAATGACAAGATCGGCCGCGAAAGCTATCGCCCCAACGACCGCGTGCGCGCCTACATCAAAGAGGTTCGCCGCGAGGTTCGTGGCCACCAGATCTTCCTGTCGCGCACTGCGCCGGAATTCATGGCCGAGCTGTTCAAGATGGAAGTGCCGGAAATTTATGACGGCATCATCGAGGTTAAGGCCGTGGCCCGCGACCCCGGTTCGCGCGCCAAGATCGCTGTGATCTCGTACGACGGTTCGATTGATCCCGTCGGTGCCTGCGTTGGTATGCGCGGCAGCCGCGTGCAGGCCGTTGTGAACGAGCTGCAGGGTGAAAAGATCGACATCATCCCGTGGAACGAAGATCAGCCGACCTTCCTTGTGAACGCGCTTCAGCCTGCCGAAGTTTCTAAGGTGGTTCTGGACGAAGAAGCCGGTAAAATCGAAGTTGTGGTGCCTGAGGAGCAGCTCTCGCTGGCAATCGGCCGCCGCGGACAGAACGTGCGTCTGGCCAGCCAGCTGACCAATCTGGACATCGACATCATGACCGAGGCCGAGGAATCGGCACGTCGCCAGAAGGAATTCGAAGCCCGCACCCAGCTGTTCATGGAGACGCTGGATCTGGATGAATTCTTCGCGCAATTGCTGGTTTCCGAAGGCTTTACGAACCTTGAAGAGGTCGCCTATGTCGAGATCGACGAGCTGCTGGTGATCGACGGCGTCGATGAAGGCACCGCGCAGGAATTGCAGACCCGCGCGCGTGAATTCCTGGAAGCACAGGCCAAGGCGGCCCTGGATGCCGCCCGCGCGCTTGGCGCTGAGGACAGCCTTATTGAATTCGAAGGCCTCACACCCCAGATGGTAGAGGCGCTGGCCAAGGATGACGTGAAGACGCTGGAAGACTTCGCCACCTGCGCCGACTGGGAACTGGCCGGTGGCTGGACCACAGTCGACGGCGAGCGCATCAAGGATGATGGTGTACTTGAGCCTTTCGGCGTGACGCTGGAAGAGGCACAGGATTTGGTCATGACGGCACGCATCATGCTGGGCTGGGTTGATCCGGCCGAGCTGGAGCAGGCGGACGAAGAAGCCGAAGTCGAAGAGGAGGCCGAGGCCTGATCTCAGGGCCTCGGGGTTGCTGACATGGGTCGCGGTGGCGTCCATAAGGATCGGTCGGACGGACCCGAACGCAAGTGCATCGCCACGGGCGAGGTTCAGCCCAAATATGGGCTGATCCGCTTTGTAATGGGTCCGGACGGTCAGGTCTTTCCCGATGTTGCGGCGAAATTGCCGGGGCGCGGGGTCTATGTGGCGGCGGATCGCGCCGCGCTGGACGAGGCCGTTGGCAAAAAGCTGTTCTCGCGCGGGTTCAAGACGCAGGCGACTGCGCAAACGGACCTGGCGGATGAGGTTGAAAAGCAAGTCGCGCGGCGGGTGATCGAGTTGATTAGCCTGGCGCGCAAGTCCGGTGACGCGGTCGCTGGGTATGAAAAGGTCAAGACGTGGCTGGACCGGGAAGAGGCTCAGGTACTGATTCAGGCCAGCGATGGATCGGGGCGCGGCAAGTCGAAACTCAGCACGCCGCACTTCGGAAAATACATCGGATGGCTGACAGCGGACGAGTTGGGGGCGGCATTTGGGCGCCAAACCGTGATTCATGCGGCGCTGGCCTCTGGCGGACTCGCCAAACGTGTTGTAGAGGAAGCGCAGCGCCTGCGTGGCTTGCGCGAAACGGATGACGGCGGCAAGGGCCGCACGGAAGGGTAAGAAGCTTTATGAGCGATAGTGACGGCAAAAAGACATTGGGTCTTCGTGGCGGGGCACGCCCCGGAAATGTGAAACAGAGTTTCAGCCACGGACGCACCAAGAATGTCGTGGTGGAAACCAAACGCAAACGCGTGGTGGTCCCCAAGCCGGGTGCCGGAAAGCCGGGTGGCGGAGCAACGCCCTCGGGCGATCCGTCGCGCCGTCCTGCCGGGATCTCCGACGCCGAAATGGCACGCCGGATGAAGGCGCTGCAGGCCGCCAAGGCGCGCGAGGCCGAAGAGGCCGCCGCCCGCGAGGCTGCTGAAAGAGCGCGTGAAGAAGAACGCGCCCGTCGCCGTGCCGAGCAGGAAGCCAAGGAACGCGAACAGCGCGAGGCCGAAGAGAAAGCCCGCGCCAAGGCCGAAGAGGAAGAGCGCAAGCGCAAAGAGGCAGAAGAAGCTGCCAAACGCGCGGCTGCCGCCCCGGCCCCGGAAGAGCCTAAAGCGGCCCGCAGCCCGGCCAGCAAGCCTGCGCCTGCGGCTGCTCCGCGCAAGCAGGACCGCGAGCGTGATCAGCGTGGTCGTGGCAAAGGCCGCGACGACAACCGCCGTTCGGGCAAGCTGACGCTGGGTCAGGCCACTGGTGGCGAGGGCAACCGCCAACGCTCGATGGCTGCGATGAAGCGCAAGCAAGAGCGCGCGCGTCAGAAAGCCATGGGTGGTTCGGTTGAACGTGAAAAGGTGATCCGCGACGTTCAGTTGCCCGAGGCGATCATGGTCTCGGAACTGGCCAACCGTATGGCCGAGCGTGTGGCTGACGTTGTCAAATCGCTGATGCAGATGGGCATGATGGTCACGCAGAACCAGACCATCGACGCTGACACTGCGGAACTGATCATCGAAGAATTTGGCCACAAGGTCACACGTGTTTCGGACTCAGACGTGGAAGACGTCATCAAAGAGGTCGAAGACAGCGAAGACGATCTGCAGCCGCGTCCGCCGGTCATCACCATCATGGGTCACGTTGACCACGGTAAGACCTCGCTGTTGGACGCAATCCGCGACGCGCGCGTTGTTGCCGGTGAGGCCGGGGGCATCACCCAGCATATCGGCGCCTATCAGGTGAAAACCGAAGGCGGCACCACGCTGACCTTCCTGGACACTCCGGGCCACGCGGCGTTTACGTCGATGCGCTCGCGCGGTGCTCAGGTCACGGATATCGTGGTTCTGGTGGTTGCGGCGGATGACGCCGTGATGCCCCAGACGATCGAGGCGATCAACCACGCCAAAGCGGCCGGCGTGCCGATGATCGTGGCGATCAACAAGGTCGACAAGCCAGATGCGAATCCGGACAAGGTGCGTACCGATCTGCTGCAGCATGAAGTGATCGTCGAGAAAATGTCCGGTGAGGTTCAGGACGTTGAAGTCTCTGCTATCACCGGTCAGGGTCTGGATGAGCTGCTGGAGGCCATCGCGCTGCAATCCGAGATTCTGGAACTGAAAGCCAACCCCGACCGCGCCGCCCAAGGTGCCGTGATCGAGGCGCAGCTGGATGTGGGCCGTGGCCCCGTCGCCACCGTTCTGGTTCAGACCGGCACGCTGCGTCAGGGCGATATCTTCGTTGTGGGTGAGCAATACGGTAAGGTCCGTGCGCTGATCAACGACAAGGGCGACCGCGTGAAGGAAGCTGGCCCCTCGGTTCCGGTCGAGGTGCTGGGTCTGAACGGCACACCCGAAGCGGGCGACGTTTTGAACGTGACCGAGACCGAAGCACAGGCCCGTGAGATCGCCGAATACCGCGAACAGGCCGCCAAGGACAAACGTGCTGCCGCTGGCGCCGCAACGACCCTTGAACAGCTGATGCAGAAGGCCAAGGAAGACGAGAACGTCAACGAACTGCCAATTCTGATGAAAGCAGACGTTCAGGGCTCGGCTGAGGCCATCGTTCAGGCGATGGAGAAAATCGGCAACGATGAGGTGCGCGTGCGCGTGCTGCATTCGGGCGTTGGTGCGATTACCGAGACTGATGTCGGCCTTGCCGAAGCATCCGGTGCACCTATCCTCGGCTTCAACGTCCGTGCGAACGCCTCGGCGCGGAACACTGCGAACCAGAAGGGTGTGGAAATCCGCTATTACTCGGTGATCTATGACCTCGTGGATGACGTGAAAGCGGCAGCCTCGGGGCTGCTGAGCGCCGAGATCCGCGAAAAGTTCATCGGTTACGCCGAGATCCGCGAAGTCTTCAAGGTCACCGGCGTCGGCAAGGTTGCTGGCTGTCTGGTCACCGAGGGTGTGGCCCGTCGTTCCGCGGGCGTCCGCCTGCTGCGCGACAACGTGGTGATCCACGAAGGCACACTGAAGACGCTCAAGCGCTTCAAAGACGAAGTGGCCGAGGTTCAGTCGGGTCAGGAATGCGGTATGGCGTTCGAAAACTACGACGATATCCGCGCGGGCGACGTGATCGAAATCTTCGAGCGCGAAGAGGTCACGCGGACGCTGGATTGATCCGCTACGGTAAAGAAATCAGAAAACAGCGGTCCTTTGGGACCGCTGTTTTTCTTTTGGGGGTTGCAGCGAAGAAATTCGGGGCTTTCTGGGTACATTTAATGCACTCAAGCAAAGCATCCTTGCTCTTGTTCCAATCAACACTCACCTGAATTCGACAGGGCGAGGCGTAGTTGTCCTAAACATATAGACACTGGATGCCTGGGTCTGATTTGTTACGCGTAAAGACCGAGAACGTGCAACTGCTATCGGCCGGGAAGAGATCGGTTGACGTCTTTGGTTTAATATAACTCGGAGATTCAATTGATGCGTTTTCTTGCGGTATTCCTCTTCTTCATCGCGCTGTCCGTTGGGCCGTCTGCTGCGCACGAACGGTTTGCTTTGGTGATCGGCAATGCCGGTTACACAAGTGTCCCGGCACTTGATAATCCTGTGAACGATGCGCGCCTGATGAGCGATGAGTTACGGCGCGCAGGATTTGAGGTCACGACGCTGACGGATGTGAGCCTTGATGAGATGACGGGTGAAGTTGATACTTTTGCCAGCAAGGTACGTGCGGCGGGTTCCGAGGCGCTGGCTGTATTCTACTTCGCGGGGCACGGCGTACGCAGTGATGGTTTCAACTACCTTCTTCCCCTTGATGTAAACATTCAGTCCGAGGCCGACATTGCAGGCCAAGCTGTTCCGGCAGAATGGGTTCTGGACCGCATTCATACACCACAGGCGGTTAGCGTTATGATTTTGGATGCCTGTCGCGACAATCCATTTGGTGGCCAAGCGGACGTGAATCTGGATGTGGGTGACGGGCTTGCACGTATGACTGCGCGCACCAACAATCTGATCGCGTATGCGACAGGGCCCGGCGAAGTTGCCTTGGACGGGACCGGAACAAACAGCCCTTACACCGCCGCGATTGCGCGTGCCATCAGAACCTCGGGCCGGCCTTTGGAACAGATGTTCGAAGAGGTGCGCACGGATGTGATAAGTGAAACGGATGGCATCCAGACCCCTTGGGCACGGTCGTCGTTGAATATAACGATCGGTATGAAAGACCCAACAGCGTCGCAATAGGGAAAACAGCCGTGATCAGCACGTCAGGGCTAGGCAGATAGTTACCGAATTTATCCCAAACCCCGACCGTATCCCTAACGCGGTGCTGCCAAGAACGTTGCCGGATGCATGATGATGTCAAAATGCTGCACCCCATTTTGCAGATCGAAACTGACCGAATGCCCGGCCTTTCGAAGCAACTCGGCATAGTCTCGGCTTTGACGGATGAATTCGGGTGTGTCGCGCTCACCCACGGTCACGCGATAGCGGGGGCCTGGGGCCGGGAGGTGTCGGATGGGCGACAGGTCGTGCACCTCAACTGGTGTCAGTTGTAAGGGTTCGTTCACAGGCGTTAGACTGATCGGTTCCAGATCATAGACGCCGCTGATCAGGATCACGTCGCGCACCCGCAGCCCCGCGAGGGCCAGCGCATCGGCTGAGGTCGCCATGACCATACTCGCCAGTTGCGCCCCTGCACTGTGGCCGGACAGGGTGACTCGTGACGGATCAAACCCCAAGTCAGGCGCGTTGGCGGCTAACCAAAGCAGGGCGTTTCGGCACTCGTCGATCATGTCACCGATCCGCGCATCTGGGGCCAGTGTGTAATTGAGAGTCGCAAAGGAGTACTCGGCTTCAACCAACGCAGGGGCCATCATTGCCGATTCGCGCTGACTTAGGGCTTGCCAATATCCTCCGTGGATGAACACATGCAGTGGCGCACCTGCGCCTTTCGCGGGGAAGAAATCCAGAACCTGTGCGGTACTGTCCCCGTATGAAACGTTGCCGATCACATCCATCTGCGCCCGGTACTGCGCACTGAGCGCGGCGTAACTGTTCAGATAGGGTGTCAAGTCGCCGCCGATCATCGACCGGGGAGAGTATTCCTGATCCAACTCGGCTTGGGTGAAACCTCGGTACAGCATGGGCTACTCCTGATCCGCATACATCAATTCGGTGCGCACATCGTAGAGATCATGAAAGAACCGCAAATCCAAGGCTTTGCGCAGGAAGGACACGCCGCTGGACCCGCCAGTGCCGGGTTGGTTTCCAATTACACGCTCGACCGCGGTGACATGGTCGAAGCGCCAGCGTTGGAACAGCGATTCCACATCCATCAGTTTTTCGGCCAGCGCATACAGATCCCAGTGCTTGTCCGTGTTGCGGAACACTTGCACCCACAGTTTCACAACACGCGGATCACCTGAATAGGGCTGCGCATAGTCGCGGTTCAGCAGGTCATCGGGAACATCAAATCCCTGCCGCGCCATCATCTGCAGCACTTCGTCATAGAGCGAAGGTTTGGTCAGCGCGGCGGTCAGCATCTGCATCACTTCGGGGTCATGTGCGTGCACTTTCAGGGTCGCGGCGTCCTTGTTGCCCAGAATGAACTCGATCTGGCGGTAGCCATAGCTTTGGAACCCCGATGAGCTGCCAAGGGCCTGCCGGAAGGTCATGTAATCGGCCGGGGTCATGGTCAGCAAGGTTTCCCACGCGGCGATCAACTGCCGCTGGATTGCCTTCACCCGGTCAAGGTTTTTCATTGCCGGGCCGAAGTCGTCCTGTTGCAGAAAGTGGCGCACCTCGACCAGTTGGTGGTGCATCAGCTTCAGCCACAACTCGCTGACCTGATGGATGATGATGAAAAGCATCTCATCGGGTTGGGCCGGGTCTTGAAAGGTTTTCTGCAGGTTCAACAGCGTCTTGAGCTGAAGGAAGTCACCATAGCTCTTGCGGTGCGTCTGGGTGAAATCGGTCACAAGGGATGCTTCGATCCCACGTTCCAGATATCTGTCAGTCTTGTCGCTCATGACGCCCCCTTGATGCGGTATTTCGCACCTGTCTAAGGCGTCATTTTGCAACTATCCAGCGCGTCAGGTCCAGTCTAGCACCACCTTGCCCGATTGGCCGGATTTCATCGCGGCGAAGCCGTCGGCAAAGTCGTCGACTTTCATTTGGTGCGTAATCACCCGGCTGACATCCAGACCGTTCTGCAGCATGGCGATCATCTTGTACCAGGTCTCGAACATCTCACGGCCATAGACGCCCTTGATGGTGATCGCTTTGAACACGATGCGCGACCAGTCCACAGGGGATTTGCCGGGCGGAATCCCCAGCAGAGCGATCTTGCCGCCCATCACCAGTGCCTCGACCATCTGGTCCAGCGCGGCTTGCGAACCGGACATTTCCAGGCCCACATCGAACCCCTGCGTCATACCAAGATCCGCGATGACATCTTGCAGGTCTTCCTTCGAGACATCGACGCTGCGCACGGTTGGCACCACATGTTCGGCCAGTTTCAGGCGGTCGGGATTGATATCGGTGATCACCACATGGCGCGCACCGGCATGGCGGGCCACGGCTGCCGCCATTATGCCGATGGGGCCAGCGCCGGTGATCAGAACATCCTCGCCCAGCAAATCAAAGCTGAGCGCGGTGTGAACGGCATTGCCCAACGGATCGAGGATAGCCCCGATCTCATCCGGGATATCATCGGGCAGCGGCACCACGTTAAAGGCGGGCAGTTTCAGGTATTGGGCAAAGGCACCCTGTTCGTTCACGCCAATTCCGCGCGTGCCGGGGTCCAGATGGAACTTGCCCGCGCGGCTTTGGCGACTGTCGTTGGTGATCAGATGCCCCTCGCCCGAGCATCTTTGACCGACTGCCAGACCGGTCACGTTGCGCCCCAATTCCACGATCTCACCGGCGAATTCATGGCCAGTGATCATCGGAACTGGCACCGTGGCCGAGGCCCATTCATCCCAGTTCCAGATATGAATGTCGGTGCCGCAGATGCCAGTCTTGTTGATGCGGATCAGAACTTCATCCGGGCCGATCTCGGGCACCGGGGCCTGCACCATCCACAGGCCCTCTTCAGGTTTGGATTTCTCAAGCACTTTCATGGTGTTGGGTCGCATCGGATTACTCCCACAAATCGGTCGACAGGTATTTCAACCCGCTGTCACACATCACAATCGCAACGCAGCCGCCCTTTTCCGGGCCGCGCAGCAGCTGGATCGCGCCGGCGAGGTTCGCACCTGCCGAGAAGCCGGCGAAAATGCCTTCGGTCCGGGCCAGTAGCCGCGCCCCATCCCGTGCCGCATCGCCAGACACGGAAAGATGCCCGGCCAATGAGATGCCGTTCAGGTGAACCAGATCATCCATTGCGTATCCGCCGCCTTGGATTGGGTGATCGGGGTTGGTGATGGCTTCGCCAGCGATGGCCCGCGCGCCTTCGGGTTCCACGGTGTAGCAGCGCACGCCATGCGGTGCGAGAAAAGCCGCGGCCCCGGCCAGAGTACCGCCAGAGCCCGCAAAATCGCAAAAGGCCGTGACGGTGCCGCCGGATTGCTCCCAGATTTCGGGTCCAGTGCCGGTTGCGTGGGATTTGGGATTGCCGGAATGGCCGAATTGATCGGCCCGGAAGGCGTTACGCTCGGCCGTGATGCGTTGCGCGGCCTCGTCCACCAGCGCCAAATCCGCGCCCGAAACCTCGCCGGGTTTGCTGCCCTCGGCTTGCGGCACGATCACAACTTCTGCCCCAAGGGCGCGCATCATCCGCGCCCGCTCGACCGAGTTTCCCGCGCTCATCACCGCAACAAAAGGATGCCCCAGAATACCGCAGACAATCGCCAACCCGGTGCCCATGTTGCCCGAGGTCAGCTCAACGACCGTCTGCCCCGTTGACAGGGTGCCATCTGCGCGGGCCAGTTCGATGATTGACCTTGCGGCGCGGTCCTTTTTCGAGAACCCCGGCAACAGGTAATCCAGCTTGGCCAGAATGCGGCCATCTAGACCTAGGTGCTGACAAACCCGCGACAGGTCTACAAGCGGGGTATTCCCAATCGCGTCGATTACTGAGGGCAGGATCACGAAATCACTCCCAATTCCTTGCCGACCTTGCCAAACGCGGCCAAGGCGCGGTCCAACTCGTCACGGGTCAACGCTGCATTCATCTGGGTTCTGATCCGCGCCTGCCCGCGAGGGACAACCGGGAAGAAAAAGCCCGAGACATAGACGCCCTCGTCAAACAGCCTGTTGGCCATGTCCTGCGCCAGGGTCGCCTCGCCCAGCATCACCGGGATGATCGGGTGTTCGCCGGGCAGCAGGTCAAAGCCCAGTTTTTTCAGACCTTCCCGCCAGTAATTTGCGTTTTCAAACAGCCGGGTACGCAGGTCCGCACCTTCTTCGATAAGGCGAATGGCCTCAATCCCGGCAGCGACGATCGACGGCGGCAGCGAGTTTGAGAACAGATAGGGCCGCGCCCGCTGCCGCAGCAGGTCGATCACTGGCTGCGGCCCGGCGATATAACCGCCGATTGCCCCCCCAAGTGCTTTGCCCAAGGTTCCCGTCAGAATATCCACCTCGACACCGAAATGATCCGGCGTACCCGCCCCGTTTGGCCCCATGAAGCCGGTCGAGTGGCAGTCATCTACCATGACAATGGCGTCGTATTCCTTGGCCAGCCGGGTGATTTCGGGCAGGTTCGCCAGATAGCCGTCCATGGAGAACACGCCGTCGGTGGCAATCATGACATGGCGCGCGCCTTCATTGCGGGCGTGTTTCAGCGTCTCTTCCAGCTCTTTCATGTCATTGTTGGCGTAACGATAGCGTTTCGCCTTGCACAGCCGCACCCCGTCGATGATCGAGGCATGGTTCAAACTGTCCGAGACAATCGCGTCCTCGGGGCCCAGCAGCGGCTCGAACAGCCCGCCATTGGCGTCAAAACAGGCGGCAAACAGGATCGCGTCATCCTTGTTGAGGAATTGCGCCAGCTTCTGCTCCAACTCGCGATGAATATCCTGCGTGCCGCAGATAAACCGGACCGAGGCCATGCCGAATCCCTTGGGCTCCATCGCGCCTTTGGCCGCGTCAATCAGGGCCGGGTGATCGGCCAGACCCAGATAGTTGTTGGCGCACAGGTTGATAACCTGCCGCTCGCCCACCGTAATCTCACCGCCCTGAGGCGAGGTGATCATGCGTTCGCGTTTATACAGACCCTCGGATTCGATCTGCGCAAGTGTGTCCGTGATGTGGGACAGGAATGCATCTGCCATGGCGGTCTCCGTTACTGTGAGTCGCACGTCTAACATAACGGAAAAGATTCCCAAATGGGGGAATTGCAATATTTGGGAAAAAAATCCGTGAAGTCGGATTTTCTGAGATCAGGCGTTTTTGACAATCAAAAAGACGCGGGCGGGACCGTCGGCAGCAATCGAATGCGTGACATCCGCCGCGTAGCGGGCGGTATCTCCTTGCTGCAGGTCACGGGTAGCGGTGCCCGAGGTTATGCGCACTGCGCCATTCAGAACGGTCAGCTGTTCCTGCGCGCCCCTTGCATGAGGTTGGCTGTTCAAAGCGCCGTCAGCGTCAAAAGCGATGTCATAAACCTCATGCCCGCCAGCCTCTTCGGGCGGAGATAGAATACGGATACGGCAGTTTTGGCCCATATTGTCGATGCTGGGCACCTCGGCCTTGCGCAGAACTTCGATATGGTCCGAGGTTTGCCCGGCATCCAGCAACCCCGCGAAATCCACCTGCAGCGCGCGGGTCAGGTTCCACAGCGTCGAGATGGTGGGGCTGCTTTCGCCGCGTTCGATCTGGCTGACCATGGATCGGGACACGCCGCTCAGATTGGCCACGGCTTCCAGAGACAGGCCCTTGGCGCGGCGGGCCTCTTTCAGGCGGGCGGGCAGGCGTGTCAGGATATCGTCTGTGTTTTCCGTCATGGCGGAATCTGATGCGCTTTTCGCGATGGGTTGTCAATTCTGCTTGTGACGGGACGTCCCATGGGACAGCCTGACGGCACAGATGCATAGTGCCGCCAAATCCAATTGGGAGAAGAGACATGAAAGATATCGTCATTCTGGATGGGGCCCGCACGGCTGTTGGGACATTTGGCGGGGCGCTGGCCTCGACCGCGCCGATTGACCTGGCGACCGTTGTGACCGAAGCCGCGATGGAGAAGTCGGGTGTTGAGGGGGCTCAGATCGGCAACGTCGTGTTCGGCCATGTGATCAACACCGAGCCGCGCGACATGTACCTGTCGCGTGCGGCGGCGAAACAGGCGGGTATCCCAGTTGAAACCCCCGCGATGAACGTGAACCGTCTGTGTGGTTCGGGAGCGCAGGCGATTGTATCGGCGGTGCAGTCGCTGTTGCTGGGCGATGCCGAATTTGCCGTGGCCGGTGGTGCTGAGAGCATGTCGCGCAGCCCCTACATCCTGCAGCAGGCGCGCTGGGGTGCAAAGATGGGCGATATCAAATCGCTGGACATGATGCTGGGCGCGCTGAACTGCCCCTTTGGCACCGGTCATATGGGTGTCACGGCTGAGAACGTCGCGGATGAGCACCAAGTCACGCGCGAGCAAATGGATGAGTTCGCCCTGACCAGCCAGACCCGCGCCGCTGCTGCGATTGAGGCCGGATATTTCCAAAGCCAGATCACGCCGGTTCAGGTCAAGGTCAAGCGCGACATGGTCGATTTCATGGTCGACGAGCATCCCAAGGCGACCTCGATCGAAGCACTGGCCGGTCTGCGCCCCGCGTTCAAGAAGGATGGTCGGGTGACAGCAGGCAATGCGTCGGGCATCAATGATGGTGCGGCGGCGATGGTTCTGGCCACGGCTGACGCGGCTGAAAAGGCGGGTTTGAAGCCCAGGGCGCGTATTCTGGGGTACGGCCACGCCGGAGTGCGCCCCGAGGTGATGGGCATTGGTCCGGTGCCAGCGGTGCAAAACCTGTTGGCCCGCACTGGTCTGTCGGTCGAAGATTTCGATGTGATCGAAAGCAACGAAGCCTTTGCCTCGCAGGCGCTGGCCGTGAACAAAGAGCTGGGTCTGGACGCTGCCAAGGTGAATCCGAATGGTGGCGCGATTGCGTTGGGTCACCCTGTTGGCGCAACCGGGGCGATCATCACGCTGAAAGCTCTGTACGAGCTGGAGCGGATTGGTGGATCCAAAGGTTTGGTCACCATGTGCATCGGCGGTGGTCAGGGTATCGCCATTGCCTTTGAGCGTCTCTGAGTTGAGATGTTGGTGGGGGGCTGTCTGCCCCCCATCGCGCCTTTGGCACGATTCCCCCCGAAGATATTTTTAGCCAGATGAAGAGGCGGATCAGGTCTAGCTGAGCGCCGTTAGGATCAGGACAAGACCCGCGCCTGCGGCTGCGCCGAGGGTTACGGGCAGTGCGACAGACCACAGGCGTGAACCTTTAGGCTCGTCTTTCTGGGTTTGCGCGATCAGCGCGTTTTCGACCAGAGCGGGTAGACGGGGGCCGAAACGAGCCAAGACCATTGCGGTTTTGCCGAAATCGCGCAGGGCCGCGCGCGGGCCAATGGATTTCTTGATGTAATCCTCGACCACGGGGCGGGCGACTTCCCAGATATTGATATGCGGGTCCAGTGACCGCGCGACGCCTTCAACCACAACCATTGTGCGTTGCAGAAGGATCAGCTCGGTCCGGGTTTCCATACCGAAGCGTTCGGTCACTTCGAACAGGTAATTCAGCAGGCGGCCCATCGAGATATGGGTGGCATCCATGCCGAAGATGGGTTCTCCTACAGCGCGCAGGGCGCGGGCGAATTCGTCGACGTCCTGGTTGGCGGGGACATAGCCGGCCTCGAAATGCACCTCGGCCACGCGCTTATAGTCGCGGCGAATGAAGCCAAAGAGGATCTCTGCGTATACCCGGCGGGTGTATTCGTCGATGTGGCCCATGATGCCGTAATCATAGGCGATGATATCCCCATTGGCGGCGACCTTGAGGTTGCCCTGGTGCATATCGGCGTGAAAAAAGCCATCGCGCAGCGCGTGCAGCAGGAACAGGCGCAGTACACGCTCGCCCAGATCGCGGCGGTTGTGGCTGGCTGCATCCAGCGCGTCATTGTCGCCCAGAGCAATGCCGTCGGCCCAGCTGAGTGTCATCACCCGGCGCGCGGACAGGGACCACACCACCGGCGGCAACCAGAAGCCTTCGTCATCCTTGGTGTTGGCGGCGTATTCCGAGGCTGCGGCACTTTCAAGGCGCAGGTCCAGTTCACCGCGCACGACGCCGTCGAAATGTTCGACCACCTCCATCGGGCGCAGGCGGCGGGCACCGGGGGCGCAGAGCTGTACGATGCGGGCGGCGAAATAGAACGCATCCACATCCTTGCGGAAAGCACGCTCGATGCTGGGGCGCAGGACTTTGACGGCGACTTCTTCACCGGTGCTGGACAGTTTCGCCTTGTGGACCTGCGCGATTGAGGCGGCGGCGATCGGGTCGCTGAAATCGTCGAAGATCTCGGATACGGGCTGGCCCAGTTCCTTTTCGACCTCGGCCATGGCTTCGGCCTGGGAAAAAGGCGGCAGCTTGTCTTGCAGAACCCGCAGCTGTTCCGCCAGTTCGTTCCCGACAACATCGGGACGGGTCGAAAGCACCTGACCGAATTTGATATAGGCCGGACCCAGCGCCGTCAGGGCACGGGTGGCGGGCGGCATGTCCGGATCGCCCTTGTATCCCAGCCATTGAAACGGCTTGCCCAGAGCGTGGGCCACAAAGCGCAGCGCGCGTGGAGCTTCGAAAGCGTCCAGAACCACGTTCATGGCGCCCGTGCGCTCTAGCGTGGCGCCTGTGCGGATCAGGCGAATGATGTTGTGAGGACCCCGCATTTAGATTTTCCAGCCGGAATGCAGCGCGGCGATGCCCATGCTGAGATTGCGGTATTTGGCGTTTTCGAACCCGGCGATGCGAACCATGTTCAGGAACGTCTCCTGATCAGGAAATTTGCGGATCGATTCCACCAGATACTGATAGCTGTCGTAATCATTGGCGATCAGCTTGCCCATGCGCGGGATGACGTTGAAGCTGTAGAGATCATAGAGCTTTTGCAGCCCGTCATTGGGCAGTTGGCTGAATTCCAGCACCATCAAGCGGCCGCCGGGCTTCAGCACGCGATAGGCTTCGTTCAACGCCTCTTGCGGGCGGGTCACATTCCGGATGCCGAACGAGATCGTGTAGACGTCAAAGGTGTTATCCTCGAAGGGCAGGGACATCGCGTCGCCCACCACCCAGTTGAGGCTGTCAGACATCTGATCAGCCTCGGCGCGCTGGCGGCCTTCGACCAGCATCGGCTCGGTCAGGTCCAGAACGGTGGCGTGGCCGTGGCCCGCGCGTTTGAGAAAGCGAAACGAGATGTCTCCGGTACCACCTGCCACGTCCAGCAGCCGTTGACCGGGGCGCGGGGCCAGCCAGTCCATCATCGCGTCTTTCCAGACCCTGTGGATGCCCATCGACATGACATCATTCATCACGTCGTATTTCGACGCGACCGAGTTGAAAACGCCCTGCACGCGGCCCGCTTTTTCCGCCTCGGGCACGGTTTCGAATCCAAAATGAGTGGTTTTGTCGTTGGAGTCGGACATGTAAGACGCCTTTGTCTGTGTTGCTCATCCTTATAGGCCGCGCGGCGGGGAAGACAATCGCGCGAAAAGGTAGCAGGTGCACGGAACCATCCGGCGTGCCACATATTTTCCTTAGTCGCGGTGTAAGATGCAGATAGTTTTAGAAGAAGTTAGATTCAAATGTCGAATTATTCGAGTTTAGTGGCCGTATCAGGCGTGGTCCTGTCATTTGCCTTTATTATCTGGCGCGTTCGTGCCGTTTTTCAAACTTTTATGCGATTCCATCGGGCGAAAGGGTTCGGTGACAAGATGGACGCCGCAGCACGTCATTTCCCCAAGGATATATTGGAAGAATCAATGCTGCGCGCCGGCAGCGAAAGACCTGCACAACGCTCTCTGACCCGCATGACATTTCGCACGACGCCGGGCGTTATCGTTGTTACGATTTTGGTGTTGGCCGTTTTGTTCTTTATCGGGTTCATCAGGCCCGAGCTGGCTCCGAACGAGATCTTCATCCCCGTCAAGGATGCTGAAACTGCGGTGCTGATCAAGCTGGGACTTGTTGGGTTGGTGATCTACACATTGATCTATCATCTGGCCAATTCAACTTCGATCGATGGGGCCGAGCTGACGACCATGAGTCCGCTGTTTCAGCGTCGGACCTATGACCTGAATAAGCTCTGCCAGATCAGATTGAGGCACAATGGGAACTACGTGCTGCGTTTTTTAGATGGGAAGACAGCGCGTATTCTGAAATATGTTACCGGACATGATGAAATGGTGCAGGCGCTGGAACAAGCGCTGGCAGCAAATCAGGAGAGCACATGCCGGAACTTCCCGAAGTCGAAACGGTCCGCCGTGGGCTGAGCCCCGCGATGGAAGGCGTGGTGATCGTACGGGCGGACGTGAACCGCCCGGACCTGCGCTGGCCTTTTCCGGATCGAATGGCCGAACGCTTGACAGGCCAGCGCGTGGACAGGTTGCGGCGGCGTTCAAAGTACATTCTGGCTGATCTTGGAAGTGGCGAAACCCTGTTGATCCATCTTGGCATGTCCGGGCGTATGACAGTTTCCGGAGACCCGCTTGGACAATTTGTTCACGATCATCCCATGCCGGAAAAGCACGATCATGTTGTATTTCACATGGCCAATGGCGCACGGGTGACATTTAATGACCCGCGCCGGTTCGGTGCGATGGATCTGCTGCCCACTGCAACGGCCGAGGACCACAAGTTGCTATCGGTTCTGGGGCCGGAACCCTTGGGCAATGACTTCCACGAACAGCACTTGGTTGATGCGTTCAAAGGCAAAAACACGCCGGTCAAATCAGCGCTTTTGGATCAGGGAATCGTTGCCGGATTGGGGAATATCTACGTGTGTGAGGCGCTTTATCGCGCCGGTGTGTCGCCACGTCGCAAAGCCGGGCAGATTTCGGTGCACCGAGTTGCGGCCCTTGTTCCGATCATTCGGCAGGTTCTGCAAGACGCTATCCGGGCCGGGGGGTCATCCTTGCGCGATTTCCGTCAAGCTGATGGAGAACTTGGATATTTTCAGCACAGCTTTGACGTTTATGGCCGCGAAGGCGAACCCTGCCGCACCGAAGGTTGCGGTGCTGCCATAAAAAGAATCACTCAGTCCGGTCGCTCATCCTTCTATTGCGCGCAATGCCAAAGATAACTTGATCCAGCTTTTGCGCGTGATAATGAATCGTATCTGAACGGAACAACCGGAAGCTTACACCTCATGGCTTTTGAGACGATCATCGTCGAAATCGAAGACCACGTCGCGCTTGTGAAACTCAACAGGCCGGACGCAATGAATGCGTTGAACAGCCAGTTGATTGCTGAATTGTGCGAAGCGCTGGAAGACGCCGACAAGAATGACAAGGTGCGCTGCATCGTCATTACGGGCTCGGACAAGGCTTTTGCCGCTGGCGCGGACATCAAGGAAATGTCCGAGATGAGTTTTGTGGACGTCTACACCACGAACCTTTTCGCGGATATCAACGACCGGGTCAGTGACATCCGCAAGCCTGTAATCGCGGCTGTTGCGGGCTATGCGCTGGGTGGCGGTTGCGAATTGGCGATGATCTGCGATTTCATCATCGCGGCAGATACCGCAAAGTTCGGGCAGCCCGAAATCAATCTTGGCGTTATTGCGGGCCTTGGCGGCAGCCAGCGCCTGACCCGCTTTGTGGGCAAGTCCAAGTCGATGGATATGAACCTAACCGGCCGCTTCATGGACGCAGAAGAGGCAGAGCGTGCCGGGCTTGTCAGCCGCGTCGTGCCCGCCAAAAAACTGTTGGAAGAGGCAATGGCCGCAGCCCAAAAGATCGCCGAGAAATCGCAGCTGAGCGCGATTGCCGCGAAAGAGGCGGTGAACCGCAGCTACGAAGTGTCGCTAAGCGAAGGGTTGTTGTTTGAACGCCGTGTCTTTCACTCGATGTTCGCCACGGAAGACCAGAAAGAGGGAATGGCAGCCTTTCTGGAAAAGCGCGCGGCGCAGTTCCGCGACAAGTAAGCCATCAAGGTGGGGAAAGGCGGGCGTATGCCCGCCTGTTTCATACCTGCTGTGCGCGGCCAAAAATCTGCTTGGCAAACCCCTGCAACTTGGATAGTACACGCCGCTATACATGCGCGTGCGGCCCGCTTGGCCCGACTCACACTCGTGATTTCTGATCCGGTGCGGATTTTCCGTGGCGCGCTTTCGATAAAACCGTACCGAACAAAGGTCAGAGACACATGGCTAACTCGCCCCAGGCAAAGAAACGCGCACGTCAGAACGAAAAGCGTTTCGCAATCAACAAAGCACGTCGTTCGCGCATCCGCACTTATCTGCGCAAGGTTGAAGAAGCGATCGCATCCGGCGACAAAGATGCGGCAACCGCAGCTCTGCGCGCTGCCCAGCCCGAACTGATGCGCGGCGTCACCAAAGGCGTTTTCCACAAAAACACCGCATCGCGTAAAATGTCGCGTCTGTCGGCCCGCGTCAAAGCGCTTGGCTGAGTCGCGATTTGATCTTCAGTGACCCTAGGTCACGTAAGAAAGACTGAACTATTTAAGGGGCGTCGCGCAGTGCGGCGCCCTTTGTGCTGTTGCCAGAATACCGCGTCCTCACGAAACCGAGAGATTCTTTCGCGCTCAGACCCGAGTCAATATCAGAGTTTCGTTGAAGCGACCGCCGACCTCTTGTTACCACTGATTCAGCGATTCACTCGCTTGGGGGGACAGGCTGTTTCTTTGGTCAGACTGACGGGCATCAGGATGATCTGGAGGCGAATGTTGGTAACTCGGGGACAACCGATTTGCTGATCTGCTGTGGGACTTGGCACGGCCAGGATTCCAGCCCTGTCGAAAATTGAGATTGCGTTGCGCAACCTGAAAAAGGGATGCCCTGCTGTGGGGCATCTGATCGTCTGGTTATGCACGCCGTCAAGGACGAAAGCACCGAATCTATTTGATTCGGTGGGTGGGAGACCTTTGTCCGAGTGAACGCGCATACCGGGGGACCGGACATAGAAATAAGGCCGACAGGCCAATAAAGAATGGGATGCGTGAGGCGCTGAATGACACAAGAGAAATGGGGACTACTGCAAAACAAACTGCTCAAGGCGATCGGAAAGAACAATTACACCACATGGATTGAACCTCTGCAGTTCCAAGAGGTCCAGGACGGTGTCGCTGTTTTCTCGGTGCCGACCAATTTCATGGGCAATTACGTGAGCCAGAATTTTGCAGATCTCATCCTGTATGAGATGAACACTGCGGGAGAAACCGTCCAGCGACTGGCCTTTCGGGTTGCCGCCAATTCGACCGCACGGCCCGCGAATGTTGCTGAAACTAATTCGGTAGAGATCGCACAAACACCGGAACCTCGAATGTCCGTGGGATCAAGCGAGGCGCTGGAATCACTGCAAGCGGCGCCTTTGGACGCCCGGTTCACCTTTGACAGCTTCGTGGTCGGTAAACCCAACGAGTTGGCGCATGCTGCGGCGCGCCGTGTCTCGGAAGGTGGGCCTGTAACTTTCAACCCGCTGGTTCTGTATGGCGGTGTCGGTCTGGGTAAGACGCACCTGATGCATGCGATTGCATGGGAACTGAAAACCAAACGCCCCGAGTTGAATGTTCTGTACCTGTCGGCGGAACAGTTCATGTACCGGTTCGTACAGGCGCTGCGTGAACGTCGAATGATGGATTTCAAACATCTGTTCCGTTCCGTCGATGTGCTCATGGTCGATGACGTTCAGTTCATCGCGGGCAAGGATTCCACGCAGGAGGAGTTCTTTCACACCTTCAATGCGTTGGTGGATCAGAACAAACAGATCATTATCTCTGCCGACCGCGCTCCGGGTGAGATCAAGGATCTGGAAGACCGCGTGAAGTCGCGTTTGCAATGTGGTCTGGTCGTTGACCTGCACCCCACCGACTATGAGCTGCGTCTGGGCATTTTGCAGAACAAGGTTCAGCATTACAGCACCACCTATCCCGATCTGCAGATCGCTGATGGCGTGCTGGAGTTTCTGGCCCACCGTATCTCGACCAATGTGCGGGTGCTTGAAGGCGCGCTGACTCGTCTGTTTGCCTTTGCCTCGCTCGTAGGGCGTGAGATCGACATGGAGCTGACGCAGGATTGCCTGGCCGACGTACTGCGCGCGTCCGAGCGCAAGATCACCGTCGAGGAAATTCAGCGTAAGGTTTCGGATTACTACAATATCCGTCTGAGCGATATTATTGGCCCCAAACGCCTGCGGTCTTATGCTCGTCCGCGTCAGGTCGCGATGTATCTTTGTAAACAGCTGACCAGCCGGTCTCTGCCTGAGATTGGTCGTCGCTTTGGCGGGCGTGACCACACCACCGTTATGCATGGTGTGAAACGCATCGAAGAGCTGAAAACCACCGACGGCCAGATCGCCGAAGACGTGGAAATGCTGCGCCGGTCACTCGAAGCGTAGGTTGCATCTGCTTGAACATCAAAACGCCCCGGATCCTCACGCCCGGGGCGTTTTCTTGTGCGAAAATCTCCACGGTCGGCCATGAACTGTGCCCACGTGGCCACGCGGCCCTTGACGCCTTGGGCAATCCGACTCAGAAATCCATAAAAAATCCTTGTGCCTCAGGGTGGAACCGCTAACGTGCCAGTCCCGCCCATTTCGGCACGCAAGTCAGAGGAATTGAGGGTATGAAGATCAGCATCGAACGCGGCACCCTTCTCAAGGCCGTTTCTCAGGCCCAATCCGTTGTGGAACGTCGCAACACCATTCCTATCCTTGCCAACGTGCTGATCGAGGCCGAAGGCGATCAAGCCATGTTCCGCGCCACCGATCTGGATATCGAGGTGGTCGATAAGGCTCCCGCACAGGTCGAACGGGCGGGTGCGACCACCGTGGCCGCTACCACCTTGCATGAAATCGTGCGCAAGCTGCCCGATGGGGCTTTGGTGACGCTGACCGCCGACAGTGCGGCGGGCCGTCTGACGGTTGAGGCAGGGCGGTCGAACTTCTCGCTGGCGACGCTGCCGAAAGAGGATTTTCCGGTGATGGCGTCCTCGGAGTATCAGTCGAACTTTACAGCCTCGGCTGCACTGCTGCGTCGGCTGTTCGACAAGTCGAAATTCGCGATCTCGACCGAAGAGACGCGCTATTATCTAAACGGCGTCTATATGCATGTGGCCGATGGGTCCGAGGGCGGCAAAGTGCTGCGCTGCGTGGCCACGGATGGGCACCGTCTGGCGCGCATCGACGCGGATCTGCCCGACGGCGCGGCAGATATGCCGGGCGTGATCGTGCCCCGCAAAACCGTGGGTGAGCTGCGCAAGCTGCTGGACGATGACGAGATGGATATCGCCGTGTCGGTCAGCGAAACCAAAGTGCGCTTTGCCACGCCCGATATCACGCTGACTTCCAAGGTGATCGACGGCACCTTCCCCGACTACACCCGCGTTATTCCGCAGGGCAACACCCGCCAGCTGGAAGTGGATGCCGCCGAGTTCGCTCAGGCTGTGGACCGGGTCGCGACCGTCTCTTCCGAACGCTCGCGCGCGGTGAAGTTGCAGTTGGATGCGGATAAACTGATTTTGTCAGTCAATGCGCCCGATAGCGGTGCAGCTGAGGAAGAACTGGCCGTGGCTTATGGCGATGAGCGGCTGGAGATCGGGTTCAACGCGAAATACCTGCTGGAGATTGCGTCTCAGGTGGATCGTGAAAATGCGGTGTTCCTGTTCAATTCGGCCGGTGATCCAACCCTGATGCGCGAGGGCAATGACCAAAGCGCGGTTTATGTGGTCATGCCGATGCGCGTCTGATCGCGCTGGCGCGCGATGCCTCCGGCGGAGGTATTTTTGAACAGAAGAAGGGAGGGGTCATGGGATTGGCCCTGACCGAGCTTACGGTCTCGCATTTTCGGTCTCATAAGCTGGCGCGTTTGTCTCTGGATGGGCGGCCGGTGGCGGTCCATGGGCCGAACGGGGCCGGGAAGACCAACATTCTGGAAGCGGTGTCTCTGTTCTCGCCCGGTCGCGGCATGCGTCGGGCCAGTGCGGCTGAGATGACCCGCCGCCCCGAGGCGCTGGGGTGGAAACTGTTAGGCCTGCTGAACGCGCAGGGGCAGAATTACGAGATCGAGACATGGTCCGAAGGCGGCGCCGCGCGGCAGGTTCGGATTGATGGCAAGGCGGCCAGTCAGATTGATCTGGGCAAGCTGGCGCGGGTGGTCTGGCTGATCCCGTCGATGGACCGGCTGTGGATCGAAGGGGCCGAGGGGCGGCGACGGTTTCTGGACCGTATCGCGCTGAGTTTTGATCCCGCCCATGCCGAGGCTTCACTGACCTATGAAAAGGCAATGCGCGAACGCAACCGCCTGCTGAAAGAACAGGTGCGCGATGCCCATTGGTATGCCGCGTTGGAAGGGCAGATGGCCGAGACCGGGCACCGCATCCACGCGGCGCGTCTGGCGGCCTTGGATCACTTGCGCGCGGCGCAGGATCAGGCCGAAACCGCGTTTCCGTCCGCTGATCTGGAGCTGGTTCAGTCCGAAGGCGCGATGCCGGACACAGTCGAGGACCTGCGCGAGGCGCTGAATGAAAGCCGGTTTCGCGATCTGGCGGCAGGCCGGACCTTGCTGGGGCCGCATCGGTCGGACCTATACGGTGTGTTCGCAGCCAAGGGTGTTCCCGCCAAAGACTGCTCGACCGGAGAGCAAAAGGCGTTGTTGGTGTCCCTGATTCTGTCGAATGCGCGGGCACTGGCGGGGATGGTGGGCGCTCCGCCGATTGTGTTGCTGGATGAGGTGGCCGCCCATCTGGATGCCGGACGGCGGGCCGCGCTTTATGATGAGATTTGCGCGCTGGGTGCTCAGGCCTGGATGACGGGCACCGGGCCTGAGCTGTTTTGCGAATTAGGGGACCGGGCCCAGACGCTGATCGTCACTGACAGCGGCGAGGGCTCGGTCATCGCTTAGGCGGGTTCGCTGACTTTACGTTCCCAGAGGAAGCCGCGCATCACCTCGTCGACGGGGGTATGGGCCATGTGGTTGACGTAGTTCGACATGGTTTTCTGGGCCAGACCCAGCACCACGTCCAGAACCGCGCGATGCGAATAGCCCGCGTCAAAGAAGGCCTGAAGCTGTTCTTCGGTCGGATTGCCGCGGCTTTCCATCACTTGCAGGGTGAAGGTGCGCAGCGCCTCAAGCTTGGGTGAGGGCAAGGGTGTTTCGTTGCGCAGAGCCTCGGTGATGTCGTCCGAGATTTTCATCATCTTGGCGATTCCGGTATGGGCGGGCACGCAGTAGTGGCATTCGTTTGCAACGTTGATGGTCTGCCAGACGACGGTCTTTTCGTCATTGTCGAAATCGGTCTGCAGGAACAGGCCATGCAGAAGCTGATAGGCTTCAAGGTGCTGCGGGCTTTCGGCCATGACCTTGTGAAGGCCGGGCAGGCGTCCAAATGCGGCTTGCGACTTTTCCAGCAGCGGTTTGGACCCTTCGGGGGCGGATTCGAGGTCATGAGAGGGGAAGTTTGCCATGTCAAAGCTCCTGTTTCTGGCGATGTGAATCACATTTAGGCTTTCTTGAGCGATCACTCAAGTATATATTTGAGCGGACGCTCAAGAATTGGTGACTGCAATGCCCCGCAAACCTTCATATGACCGCGATGCTCTGATTGCGCAGGCTCGGGACTTGTTCTGGCAGCAAGGCTGGGCGGGAACTTCGTTGAAGGATCTCGAAAGCGCGCTGAATCTGAAGCCCGGCAGTTTCTATGCGGCGTTTGGCTCCAAGGACGCTCTTTATGCGCTGACACTGGAGCGGTACGCGCAGGACGGCGTGGCGCGTCTGATGGCGATGGCGGATGAAATGGGTCCGCTGCGGGCGCTGAAGGCGCAACCCCATGTGGTGATCGACGAGCGCGAGATGCCCGCGCGGGCCTGTATGCTGGCCAAAACCTATGCCGAGCTGCAATCCAAAGGACATGATCTGGCCGATAAGGCCGGGTGCCACATGGCCGATATGAAGGCGAGTTTCGCCACTCTCTTTCGGCGCGCGCAACAGGCCGGAGAGATCGGGCCAGACCATGACCCTGACCGTCTTGCCGCGCGCTATCAGTCGGACATTCTGGGCCTGCGTTTGTCGGCCGAACGCAGGGATGTTAATGCGGCTGAAATTGCCGAGGACATAGCTGCAGATCTGGATCGGCTTTGATTAGCTGAAAACAACCCGTGACAGCACAAAATGTTGGGGGATGGCGTGACATTCCCCACCAGAAAACGTATAAGTTACCAAAATAATATAGGTACTAACCGCATGTCCGAAGACGCACAGGCACCACAGGAATATGGTGCTGATTCTATCAAGGTTCTCAAAGGCTTAGAGGCTGTCCGCAAACGTCCCGGTATGTATATCGGTGATACGGATGATGGCTCGGGTCTGCACCACATGGTGTATGAGGTCGTGGACAACGGAATTGATGAGGCGCTGGCCGGTCACGCCGACCATGTGACCGTGAAAATCCACGCCGATTCCAGTGTCTCGGTCAGCGATAACGGGCGCGGTATTCCGGTGGATATCCACCCCGAAGAGGGTGTGTCCGCCGCCGAGGTCATCATGACCCAGCTGCACGCGGGCGGTAAGTTCGACAGCAACTCGTACAAGGTGTCGGGCGGTCTGCACGGCGTGGGTGTTTCGGTTGTGAACGCCCTTTCAGATTGGCTGGAACTGCGCGTCTGGCGCAATGGCAAGGAGCACGTTGCGCGCTTTGAAGGTGGCGAGACGGCGGAACACCTGAAGGTGGTTCAGGAGTGCGGCGACCGGACCGGGACCGAGGTGCGGTTTCTGGCCTCGACCGACACGTTCTCGAACCTCGAATATTCGTTCGATACGCTGGAAAAGCGCCTGCGCGAGCTGGCCTTCCTGAACTCGGGCGTGCGGATTATTCTGATCGACGAGCGCCCGGCTGAGCGGCTGGAGACCGAACTGTTCTATGAGGGTGGTGTTAAGGAATTCGTCAAATACCTCGATCGTTCGAAGACGCCCGCGATGCCCGAACCGATTTACATCAAGGGTGAGCGCGACGATATCGGCGTGGAAATCGCCATGTGGTGGAATGACAGCTATCATGAGACGGTGCTGCCCTTCACCAACAACATCCCGCAGCGCGATGGCGGCACGCACGTGGCCGGTTTCCGGGGTGCGCTGACCCGGACCATCAACAATTATGCGCAGTCCAGCGGGATCGCGAAAAAGGAAAAGGTTAGCTTTACCGGCGATGATGCGCGCGAAGGTCTGACTTGTGTGTTATCGGTCAAAGTGCCCGACCCGAAATTCTCATCCCAGACCAAGGACAAGCTGGTGTCGTCCGAAGTGCGCCCGGCGGTCGAAGGCCTGATGAACGAAAAGCTGGCCGAGTGGTTCGAGGAAAACCCGAACGAGGCCAAAGGGATCGTCGGCAAGATCATCGAGGCTGCGCTGGCCCGTGAGGCGGCGCGCAAAGCCCGTGAACTGACCCGTCGTAAGACGGCGATGGATGTGAACTATCTGGCCGGGAAGCTGAAAGACTGTTCCGAGAAAGACCCGTCCAAGACCGAAGTGTTTCTGGTCGAGGGGGACTCGGCCGGTGGGTCTGCGCAGACGGGACGGGATCGTTTGACGCAGGCGGTTCTACCGCTGCGCGGGAAAATTCTGAACGTCGAACGCGCGCGGTTTGACCGGATGCTGTCCTCTCAAGAGATCGGCAATCTGGTGATGGCGCTTGGCACCGGCATTGGCCGTGATGAGTTCAATATCGAAAAGCTGCGCTACCACAAGATCGTCATCATGACCGACGCCGATGTGGACGGCGCGCACATTCGGACTCTGCTGCTGACATTCTTCTATCGGCAGATGCCGGAGCTGATCGAAGGTGGATACCTTTATATCGCGCAGCCACCGCTCTATAAAGTTTCGCGTGGGAAGTCAGAGGTTTATCTGAAAGACCAAGCGGCGTTGGACGACTACCTGATCAATCAGGGTGTCGAGGGCGCAGTGCTGAAACTGGGCTCGGGCGAGGAAATCATCGGCCAAGACCTGACCCGCGTGGTGGACGAGGCGCGCCAGTTGAAACGCGTTTTGGACGCTTTCCCGACGCATTACCCGCGCCACATACTGGAACAGGCCGCTGTTGCGGGGGCCTTTGTGCCGGGTGCGGTCGATGCCGACCTGCAAGGCGTTGCCGACAAGGTCGCCGCCCGTCTCGACCTGATCGCGCTAGAATATGAACGCGGCTGGCAGGGCCGGATCACACAGGATCACGGCATTCGTCTGGCCCGCATCCTGCGCGGCGTGGAAGAGGTCCGCACTCTGGACGGCCCCATGCTACGCTCGGGCGAGGCCCGCAAAACCGGCAGCTTCACCCAAAGCCTGCAAGAGGTCTACAACACCCCCGCCACGCTGGTGCGCCGCGACCGGATGCAGGCGATCCACGGCCCGCTGGACCTGCTGCGCGCCATTCTGGAAGAGGGTGAAAAGGGCCTGTCGCTACAACGTTACAAAGGTCTGGGCGAGATGAACCCTGATCAGCTGTGGGAAACAACGCTCGACCCGGATGCGCGTACCCTATTGCAAGTGCGTGTGGATGACATGGTTGAAGCGGATGATCTGTTCACCAAACTGATGGGCGATGTGGTCGAACCGCGCCGCGAATTCATCCAGCAAAATGCCCTGAGCGTGGAAAATCTGGATTTCTAAAGCTGTTGTAGGTGCGCCCATAGCTTTGCATTTCGCCCAAAGAATTGCATTTTTGGCCCAAAACTTTGGGCGCATTAACCTTCAACTTTCTTGGTTCGAGGCTCCATATCTTCGGGTCTCATTCTTTGCTTGTTTCGCGCCATCGCCGTATTGCCGGGGAAGGTTTTCGGATGGCCGCTTCCAGCCCGAAGCGGACCTTCAAAATCCGACTTTGCAATTCTCGTGTTGCGGACAAGTTAGGCCGCGTACTGCCAAGGTCTCAGCGTCGCTAGCCACTGAACTCTGACAGTGGCTACACAACTACAATTGCTTAACACAAACTTTGCGCCAAAGACTGTTGCCAAGCTCTGTTTCAGTTCATTTTGCCGGACAACGTTTGTGTCGGCAGTTGTCCAAAGAGTGCTCTGTAGTCTCGCGCGAACTGACCCATGTGCCAAAATCCGTAAGCGTTTGCGATGTCCGATATACTCTCCTCTGGCGAGCAGGATACCAGTTCATGGCGCACAGCACCGAGACGGGCTCTTAGATAAAACTGCTTGGGGCTCACCCCATATGTTTCCTGAAACGCGCGACGAAGAGTGCATGCGGATACCTGAATATCTGCACATACTTCACCGATTGACACGTTATCCATCAAATGGGCCCGCATGAACTCAACGGCTTGTTGTGCTAAACGGGTTCTATTTTTACTGTTTCGCCGATCACTCCATTTTTCGCCTACCACCAGCATTTCCAGAAGCTCTAAGATCATATCACTCTCTTCACTATCAGAGCTTGGTCCGGCCGCTGATCCAATTAGAAAGCGCGCTTTGTTTTTGACTAAGGAATGAAGCTTGCCAGCGTCGCTAACGAAAGATCTTAAAGCGTCATTTCGCGCGGTGCTGATATCAAGACCGCAATCGTCGGCGATCCGTTGAGCCCTTCGGATGTCGATGGCAAAGGTCAGGCCTGTGAGCGTTGAATTGCTCACGCCTTCAAAAGGGTCTCCGCTACCAAAATTCATCAGAGCGGTGTCTGAGGGTGAGCCGTTAAGCCAAGTCCGTACACTCCCTTTGTCTGGTAAGCCAAACGCTAGAATGTCAGAGCGAGAAACACCGGTTTGGTACACAGCCTTATCAAACGACAAATCGATCATTTGAAGGTCAAGACCTGCCCAAACGGATACCGAAGAGTTCATAGTTCCCTCTTCAATTTGGCGTAGCTCGACATCCCATTGGGACAACTCGCGGAATTGCGAAGGGTCCTGCAAAAAAAGTGTGTTTGGGGCGCAGGTTTTTTTGGGGGCTGATCGTTTTTTGATGTCGTCCATTCCGCCCCGCAGGTAGTTTTCATGAAATGTTATTCGAATATGTAGGCTTGGAAAATTGCAAGACAAAGCAGACAAATCGAGAGGGAAGAGGTTCGGACGCCCATCGTTGCCTGACGATACTGCGCGCACCGAACGCGTCGTAACGCTGCTAACCAAAAGCGAAAAAGAGTTGTTGCGCTCACAGGCTGAAGACAGCGAACTCTCCCTTTCAACCTTTTGCCATCACCTGATCTTTGAAGGTCTGAAAACAAGTAAATCATGAAACAGGGGTATCTCATGAAATCAAAACTGTTCCTCTCCGCGCTGGTCTTTGCCGGCTCCGCTATCACGGCGGCAGCTCAGGACAGCAATATCGTGCATGATGCGGAATACTATGTGCTGAAGCAGCAAAACGAAGCCGTTTGGGTCGAGAACGACGCACAGGTTGACCAACTGCTGGCCGATTTTCGTGAGAAAAACGGAGGGAACCCTCCAAACATCTTCTACATCCTTATTGACGATATGGGTTTTGGCGACATGGGTATGCCCGAGATGAACGCGATACGCGGGTATTCGACGCCCAATATCAACGCGCTCGCAGAGGAAAGCATGCGGTTTGCGCGCATGTATACCGAGCCGTCCTGCACACCGTCGCGGGTCGCCTTCATGACGGGTCGCCAGCCGTATCGCAATGGGATGGGCGATACCGCCGTCGATATTTCAGGTTTTGGCCTTGCCGATGAAGAAGTCACAATTGCCGAAGTTCTGAAATCCGTAGGCTACAACACCTCGCATGTTGGCAAATGGCACATGGGCGACATTCAGGAATCCTGGCCTACTTATCAGGGCTTTGACTACGCCGCGTTCCCCATCCATCAGCAGGGCCAGTTGGCCATCTTCAACGAAGATGCAGCCAAGGAAGAAATCACCATGGCCATAGGGGAAGACAACTACAACTCCAAATACACGCTGGATGATTGGTTTCGCCCTGATCCGGGACACATGATTACCGGCCTTGAAGCTGTTATTGGCGGGGAGGTCCGCGAAGTCCATATGGAACCGGGTGAGAAATGGACCCAGGACAAATATAATGAAATGAACATCCGCTATCAGGCACAGGCGATGGAACAGTTGCGCCTGCTAGCAGAACGGGATGAACCGTTCTTCCTGCAATACTGGCCGCTTGTCCCTCTGTCGACAACGCGCACGACGAGAGAGGCGTTCACGACACCCAACGGCGGTACATTCGTTGAAAGCATGGAAGAGCTGGATGAATGGATAGGGGTCATTCTGAACGAAGTCGATGCGCTGGGGCTCAGGGACAATACCCTAATCGTTTTGATGGGCGACAACGGTCACTTCACCAAATATGCCCCCGGCAGTGGGTTTTCGCCGCTGGTCTTCCGCGGCGGCAAGGCCGATACGTCTGAAGGAGGTGTTCGGGTGGATGCGTTCGCCCGCCTGCCCGGCTTGATCGAGGGAGACTCGATTGTGTCTGACATTATTCATATCTCTGATTTGTTCACGTCAATTGCGCGTATAGGCGGAGCGATGAATGCCATCCCCCGCGACCGGATCATTGACGGTGTCGATCAGACGTCTCTGATGTTTATTGGCGATACGCATGGGCGCAGGGATCATGTACTGATCTACTCGATCAATTCGCTGAAAGAGGTGGTAAAGGAACACATCAAACTCAAAGTTCCGGCCAAAGGTGAAAATGCTATCGTGGCCAAGTTCTACAACCTGTTCCGCGACCCCCGCGAAGAACAGAGCGTATCGACCGAGATCGGAGCATGGGCTGGACATGAGTTTAACCGCATCATTGCCCGCCACCTGAAATTCAAGGAAATGTACCCCGATCAACCGGCCGCGACTGGACGTCCCTATGAAGGTATCGTGAACCTTCGTCCTGAAACCGTCGCAGCGGTAGATGCCTTTGTCGCCAAGCGGGACATTCAGCCCGACTAAAAGGTGAAGCTGATAAGAGTAATGCAAGCCCCGCATCAGATAATGATATGCTTGATGTGGGGCTTGGCATCCACAACAAAAATTCTGGAAACAATATGAAAATCCAAGCGCTTGTCCTTGCATTGGCGACTGGCATTGTTGCGGCCCCAGCAATCGCCGATGAAAACGCTTCAAACCCTTTGGCCGCAGTCAATAACACGGACATCCGGTATCAGTATTTTGATTTGGGCAACGGTGCTGACAAGCAGGACGCCTTTATAGATGGCGCATACATGCTGCGGCCTGATCTGAAACTGAAATATGAGTTGCACTACAACTCAACGGATGTGACTGGAACTCGGTTCACTGACTTTGAGAAATTGAGCCTCAAAGCGATCTATTTCCCTTCTCAGAGACCGCTCAACGAAACGTGGGCCATCAAGTCGGCCATTGGCCTGGAGTGGATACTGGACTTTGGCGACCCGGAAAAAGGGATCGGAACCGGGTCCGATCAAATTGCGCCTTTTGGCGGGTTCGCCTTTGCAAACACAAAATCAGGGCTGACGCTGATCCCACTGCTCCAGCATTTTGCTTCATACAATGGCCCGACGGACATAAACCAAACCGCGATGCGGTTGATTGCGCTACAACCGTTTGGCGATGGGTACTGGGCCAAGGCTGATATCAAAGCACCATATGACTGGGAGAACGATGCTTGGCCAGCGACCGCTGAGTTCCAGATTGGCAAGAACCTCAGTCCTGGCATCGCAATTTATGCTGATTTCCTCATCGGTATAGGTTCCGACCGCCCCTACGATAAAGGTGCCGGCTTAGGTTTGCGTTTCAACTACTAGTTCACCCACACCCAACCTCGGCGAAGATCATCTATGTCACAGGCCAGAACTCTGTTCAGCCAATTGTTTTCTGCGTCTATCTTGACCCTTCCTGGAACTGCCTTGAGCCAATCCCTGCCCGCACCGGGTCGGTAGGAAATAAATTGGCGTCACGCCGCATCATTCTATCTGTTCACTCCGCTCTGAACTCGGGGAAGATCAACAGTCTCTGGGCGATCCGCTGAGATGGATTTGAACCTTGAAACTGAATCCGTCGTTCGCGCTTCTAATCCCCAGCCAGCGATGCTTAGGCCCAGAGTTCTGAGAAAATAGACTTCTATTACGATCTGTACCCAAGACTTTGCAAAGTTCGCTTTCTGCGCATTGCAGACCTTCGCGCACGGCATAACACCCAACATTAGAGAGTGCATCATCCCAGAACTTTTAGATCTTTTGGTGCGAGCCGACTTTTCTCCGGCAATGTCCCAAATTTAATTCCTTCGATTTCGAGTTTGTCTCGTATCGCTACAAGTTCAACCAGTTTGTACTCAGATTGCTCAGGAACAACGTATAGTACTTGAGGAACCTTTCTCAAAAGAAGTGCTGCTCTTGCCAGTTGGTCAATCAAGTAGCCAGGATCAATTCTATTCCTCGGGCCTTTGATCTCAATCGCCGCAAAAGGCTCCGAGCCTTTGTATACGATTAAGTCTGTGGCAAGAGGCTCGAACGTTCTGCCTTCTCGAACAGTCAAATTTTCCACATTGAAGATGTCACTAGTGTTCTGTTTGAAAAGCATTTTTGCGTTTACTTCGAAGTCTCGGGCTCTTCGCTGGCCGCCAAAACCACCTCTAGCAATCACGACCGCAGGCTTCTCCGCCAATCGAACTTCATCAAGAATAGATTTTGTATCCGCTTGAGACAACTCCCCTGAAAGGACGGCATCAGCTATCTCTTTGGATTTCTTGGGGTCATACCGATCTATCCTTGAAAGCAAAATAACTTGCATCATGGCCAGCCAGTCGGGCTTTGATTCAAAAAGATCGGGTCGGTTTTGTTCTAACCATTTCGCAGCGGACATCGGATTGCGAAGGCTTGCAGGCTTTGTGCCTCTGATCGCGGCAACGCTTTGGAGTGCATCGTCCGGAAACGCGAACCCAAAGGCTTGGCTGTCTTGGACAACGCGATTCAGCCACGCTCCGAGGGCAATCCAGTTTTCGGTTTTGGCCAAATCTTGAAATTCGTCTTCAGTCATCATCTGTCGCAATCATTTTATTCGCATCGAGCCCATTGCCAATGCGAATGGATGCATGTATAGAGCCCGTATGAGGATAGATCGACACGCACCCCCGACGGCCCGACGCGTTCACAAGCGCGGAATGAAAAAACGCGCTGGCAAAATGTCTGGCGTCAAGTTCCCAGGCGTCATTCAGCTCGAAAGCCAAATGGAAGCAGCACTGGTTCGTTGCATGCAGGTCGACCCTCGTGTGGTCTCGCTTAAGCCACAGCCTTGCACAATCGACATGGGAACCGGAAGAGCATTTGCAAACAAAGAAGCGGCGCTAGAGGCTTATGAAGGGCGTCGGTACAGGCCTAAGCTTTATACACCAGACCTAGAAGTCAAACTTGTCGACGGCCGTTTGTTCTACTTGGACGCCAAGCACAGTGCTCACATAGATAAGAAACCTGAGTACCTGGACTATCCTTCACTTCTTGCCGAAGTCGGAATCTCGCTTGTCATTGTAACTGAGTCCTTATTGCAGGGGCCGATTGATCGAAATGCTTGGCTGCTATTGCAAGGACAAGCCGAAGAGACCGCCCCTAAACTTGCAAGCAAAATAGCGTGTCTCAAACAGCAACGTGTGACGTTCAAAGAACTAAGAGAGAACATTGGCATCCCCCAAGCGAAGATTCTTCGCCTTATTCTTGATGGCTATCTGGTGTTCGATTTTTCATGTGAAGCTCTTGGGCCATCCACGAACCTGAATACTGCGAACCGCGACCTAAGACATCTGGAGGTAATCGAATTTTGAAGCAGATTGTCAAAAGGCGGCACCAGAGAACCATCAAATATAGGGGAGAAACCTATGCTGTCGATGGAGCGATAGCTGGGCGGGATGCATATCAGATATCGAACTCCCAAGTTGATCCTTTTGAGATATCTGGACAAGAATACCGAGACCATGTGCACGATGGGCTAGTGAAGGAAGAAGGCTTCGACAAACGTCCTCGTAATGTAACCGCTAAAGATGCGCGTGAAGCTCAGCTCAGACTACGCATTGTGGAAAATGCACTAAAGCTTGGGGAGGAAGGCGTTCATTGGGCAAAACGCATACCGATACTTCAACGCGAGTTCGCCGAAGAACCCACCTTCAAAATCAAGGGTAACCGTTTTCCGAGGCAATCGACTGTTCAGAATTGGGTCAAATTGTATCGGCGCGGCGGGCCGGACGCGCTTTTGCCCAAGCACAGCAATTCAGGAAATCGTATGCCAAGGTTTGACAGCGTTTTCCACGAGATAGTGCTCGATCTATTGGAAATGCAATATACGTCGTCGGACAGACAAAATCTAACAAGTCTGTCTAGCGACGCTTATAATCAATACCAGTTGGTTTGCCATGAGAATGGCATAAAACCTGGGTGCTGCGGACGCAAGGCAGTCGAAGCGATTGTGCACACAATCCCTCATTTTGACGTTCTAAAGTGGCAACTGGGCAGTAACGAGGCGCGCCAACACATGCGAATTGCCCAAAAATACTATGATATAACAGCACCTTACGATCAAATAGAATTGGACTGTACAAAAGCTGACATAATGCTGGTTGATGATAGCGGGGAGGTAATAGGTCGGCCGTGGATTTGTGCAGCGATTGACTGTGCTACTAGTTGGATTGTCGCATTTCAGGTCTTCCTACCAGATCCATCATCAGAACATGTGGCCAAAGCTCTAAAGGAGATGATTAGCTACCCAGAGGAAGACTTTTTCGAACAGCACGAAATTGTAAACAGGAAAAAAATCGCCGCACTGCCGAAAGTGGTTGTAATGGATCAGGGTTCAGAGAACGTGGGCGAACCCATCGATGCTTTTATCGAAGTTGCTGGTGTCCATGGCCATTGGGCGCAACCTCGAAAACCCCAGGAAAAGCCGTTTATCGAAAACTTGTTCGGGGCAGTTCGAAGCAAAGTCAGCCAGCTTCCGGGTGCGACTAAGTCAAAGGCATATCCCGACCGGGATCGAACCAAAAAAGCAATGGATGAAGCCCGTCTGACGCTAAGAGTGTTCAATTCAATAATGCAACGCTGGCGCTACGATGAATATGGAAGAACTCCGAGGAGAAAAGTCCAAGACATCTTCAAACGGGGTGAAACACCTAGCGCCGCTTGGGATAGATTGGCAGATGAACACATAGTGCCAGAACCCCCGTCTTTGGACGAGCATCACGCAGCGCTGATGATCCAATCCGAATCTCGAACTCTGTGGCACTACGGTATCGAATTCGAGAGTATGCAATACAACTCTGAAGACTTGGCAAGGCTGTACCGACGACTAGGCCCGCGCCAGCGTGTTGAAATACGCTATGCTCCACTTGATGCTAGGGAAATTTTGGTCGTGGATCCGCATACAGGCGAGTTGGTGCGCGCGTCCAACAAAGCAAAAGACTTGGCAGCACTTTCTTATCGTGAGCTAAGAGAATGCCGGTCGCCCAAGGCGAAACACAACGGACCAATCAAAACGGCTTTGGAGATCCACAAAGATATCCAAGCGCGCAGGACGTATAAACAGGGCAAAAAAACTAAACTGCAAAGGAACCGCTCTGCGGAAATCGACAAGTTGCGGGCCGCTGATATGCAGAACAGAAGTTTGAAAGAACCACAACTAATTGACCAAATACGGTCAGAGGTTGGTCACAACAAGCTCGCAGTTACGAGATCAAAGAACTTGCCAAGGGTCGAAAAAAAAGATGCTGGACCAAACAACTAGTAGAGCTCTGCAAGGTGCATTCATCCGACATAGCCGCCACGAATGGGCTGTCTCGGAGATAAAACGTCTTTTGAAAATTGCTGCAACCGAGGGTGGACGGATCATACCAATTTTGGGGCCGACGAGATGTGGAAAGACAGAACTGACAAAGGACTTGAAGGCACAAGTTGAAAATGACCGCAACGGCCCAAGTGCTATTCTGGTATCTTCAGATGTCATTCTGGGTCGACTTCCGCCACGGCCTTCCGAGCGGGATTATTACGGTTCTTGCTTGCGAAGCATGGGCTTCGATTTTGTAGAACGAGAGCGACCTGCCCAAATTCGAGAACGTCTTTTTCGGCTCGTAGTTGAACACGGCATCCAGACAATCATTATCGACGAAGTGAACCATTGCGCCGAAACTCTGACTAGGCACTCGCGTCGACAAGCCGCTGATCACTTCAAGACTATTGTTGATGAAACCTCAGTCACTCTGATTTTAGCTGGGTTGCCAATGTTCGAAGCGGTTATGGACAGCAACGGTCCATACTTAATTGTCGTCAGAACCTGCCTGGATACAGATTCATCATGTTCTGTACGTCAAGCTCACTCGAAAACGCATCGGGATTACTCCAGATCACGTCATTGATATAGTCGCGTTCCGCGTGAAGATCGTTGGCTGTAGGCCTCGGCTTCCGGGTTTCGGGAAAGGCTCTTTCGGTCCAACTGAATAGTCCACCAAATACGGTCCAGATGCTGGGTGACATTGTATGAGAAGCCATCTCGTGGTCCTTTCCGAGTTACTTGCGCTGTCGCAACAACCGTAACTGTTCACTCGTTTTTCTGGTATCCGGCACAAAATTGTGCTGTTCTACAAAAATGAAGAGCGGGTTCCGAAATTGGTCGGATATTCGTGTGTTCCTCTCTGTCTTCAGAGAAGGGTCGACGCTTGCGGCCTCCAGAAAGCTAAAGGTCTCCCAACCGACGGTTGCACGACGCATTGATGTTCTCGAAAGAGAAACAGGCTTGACGCTTTTTGAGCGCGGTACGCACGGGTTCAAACCGACCCCAGAAGCCCTTCGCCTCGTTCCCCTCGCCGAAGCAATCGAGACTTCAGTCCTTGAATTTGCCGATTGCGCGAAAGAAATGACGTCGACACAACCCATCCGTATCACCGCTTACTCAGCAAACTTCTCTGCACGAATGATTGAAATCGTAAACGAGTTTTCGGCCGACAATCAGGATGTCGCATTCGAGTTTTTGTCCAGCGTTCGGGCGCTGGACCTGATGGCGGGCGAGGCCGACATTGCTTTGCGCCTTGCAAGAACCGATCCCGATCCTGACCTGATCTGTCGTAAGATCAGCACGGCCCGCTGGTCTTTGTTCGGCAGCAGAAATTACGCGGACAAATTTGGCTTACCGGGGTCAACTAATGATCTGGCCGGGCATCAGTTTGTTACCTTTCAGCGGGACGATGTACCAAATGTATTCCACGAATGGTTGACCAATCACGTGGAGCCGGACCAGATCGTCATGTCTTTCACTGAACTGGAGCTAATGCATGCGGCGATCAGGTCAGGGCAAGGTCTTGGGATCAGCAATGTCAAGCTGGTTGAAACAGACATGTCTTTTATCCGATGTTTCGACGAAATCCCTGAACTTGCGGTGCCGCACCTAATGCTCATTTCGCCGGAAGCCTATCGTCGGCCAGAGGTTAGAGCCTTCGTTAAGTTCTTCGCACCTCGCTATGCGGCAATCTACAAGTAGTTATTTAGGCAAAAAGGATTGAGAACACGCGAACAAGCTTTTTTGCATGTGCGCCAAGACCGCAATTGCGAATAGAAGCCTTATGCGACGAGCCCCAGGATACTCTTGGAGAAGACAATGGGAGGTCAAATTGATCGGCGCGCCCAAGTCGCTGCAAACTGCCTTAACTCCGATATGCCATCACGTGGTGCATGATCAGATTAAGAACTTCAACATCGTTCTGGTTAAATGTCTGGTATCGGAATTTGACCGTTCCCCGGTCGGGCTTCGAACGTGATGGTGTAATTGCCTCAACCGTGACGCGCACGCTGATCGTGTCACCGGAATACACAGGAGCCAGCCACCGCACCTCGTCCATACCATGTCCACCCAGATTGGTGCCGGTAAGTACACCAGTGTCGCGGAACAACCTGAAAGTAAGCGCTATTGTCTGAAATCCACTGGCTATGAGACCGCCGAAAATCGACTCTGCGGCAGCCACTTTGTTAACGTGGAAGGGCTGCGGGTCATGAACCAGTGCGAAGTCAATAATCGCTCCCTCGGTCAGCGTAACGCCTCCGGTTTCGAAGGTTTCGCCAACCGACAAATCGTCGATGTATTTTCCACTAGCCATGGCAAAAGTATAGTTTGATGCAGACTCAACCGTCAACGCGGAGCCAGGCTCGGCCGCCACTAATGCCGCATTGTCTTTCGACCATTGCAAAGATCGTAATGGAGAACTAAGTCAGTGATCGTTGACCTATGCCGCGGCGACAAATAGGTGCGCTTCTTGCGGTACGTGCAATACGCCTTCTTTTTCATATCTAGACAAGGCGTCTGCAACCTCTTCCACGACCTTGTTGGTGACGTCAGCACCTGCATCCCTAAGATCGGTTTCGATTGGCAGCGCCATGATTTGCGCGCGAAGATCAATAAATCTTCGCTCAAGTACCAATGGCTCGTGACGAGCTATCTTGAAGCCTGCATCGACCAACAAGTTCGAAATGAGGTCCCCATCTCGAAACGAAAAAGGCGCTCTGGCTTTTACTGCGGCATCTGTTCCAACATGCCGTTCGAGAGCTTTTGCAAGCGCTCCATTGAAGGGCGACACTGCGCGCCAACATGTCAAAAATAGCTGACCGTCATTGCGTAAGATCCTATGAACTTCCTGCAAAGCGGCGGATTTGTCGGGGAAGAACTGAAGCCCCTGTTGTATGAAGGCATAGTCAAACGTAGCATTTTCGAAAGGTAACTCGGTTACATCTGCTGCATACCACTCGAGCACATGACGACAATCCGGCTGATTGGACTGCGCGACCTCAATCATGGTTTCGTTCAGATCTACGCCAACCACCCGCCCTTCGCCCGTCAGTTTCCTTGCAATCTCTCGCGTCAAAGCCCCGGTGCCGCATGCAATGTCGATGACACAAGTCCCGCTTCGAAGCTGAACCTTCTCCATGGTTGCTTCAGCCAATGGGCCGAACATCGCAGGCACACTATGGTTGTTGTACTTCTGCGCAGCTTCTTTGGTCAGCCGAAAATTGTCCGTCATCAAAAAATCCTCCTAGCAACGCGTCAAAAACGGACCACCCTCAGTGACCCAAAATCGTAGTCTCACGATGTTTCAACCGGCAGGCTCTCATCGGCGCTCCACTCAGCCCATGAACCATCATACAGGCGGGACTTTTCAAACCCCATTTGGCGCAGCGCAAGGAGCCCACAAGAAGCAGCTATGCCACGGCCGCAATAGGCGATGACCTCATCGTCAGTTTGAATTCCCTTGTCCTGATAGTGCTTGAGGAGCTTGGAATGATCCGCCAACTTGAATGACCCACGTTCCTTTAGTTTAGCTGCACGTTCGGATATGGGTGTGTGTGCCAAGTCCGGATCGATGTTCGATATCGCCGGTATGTTGACCGCACTGGGGATATGTCCCGAGCGACCTCCCCATGTGTGAACTCCGTCGCCTCGGAAGAGGTCGTCTGGTAGAAAGTCCACAATTCTGACCTCGGGCTTACCCATCGCATCCAAGACATCAGCTTTGCGGGCAATCCAATTGCTCTGCACTGTTGGTTCAAAGTCACCATGCTCAACGGTTGGATCGCCAGTTTCAGTGGTTCGACCTTCGAGTTTCCATTGCTGCAAGCCGCCGTCCAAGACCTGCACGTTTTTATGGCCATAGTGCGAAAGTGCCCACCAAAGACGCGCAGACGCCAACGGAAGCCCGGAGTCATCGTAGACCAAGACATGACTGTCGTTGGAAACACCCAACTCGCGCATCCTTTTCCCAAAATCCTCTGGCCCGAGCATCATGTCGGGAGTGTTCTGAGTGCTGTCTGCAAGCTCTGTCGACATGCCAACATACACGGCGCCAGGAATGTGCTCGGCTTGGAACTCGCTCCTATCGTCATAGGCCACGCCCTTGCCGTTTTCCTCCCTAAACTTCCAGCGAACATCAATGATGCGTAGTTTCGGGTTAGTCAGGTTATCTGCCAACCAAGCCGTATCAATGAGCGGGCGAGTTTGGGTTGTCATACCTACGTTCTCCTCTAACCGGACGCGGGTCGAGCCGTATGGAATAATCCCCAAAATTGCTTTCGGAGTCCAATTTTGGAAAATCGGGATTTGATATAGCAAATATGGTTTAAACGGCATGTTGATGATTTAATGAGACTTCTGAAAGAAACGGATGCTGAAATCATCGCGCCTCGGAACGTCGATTTCCTTTGACTCGTTTATGGGTAGGCATGCTCATATAGCTCACTGACGGACAGGTTTGGTACAGATAGTGGAAGGTTTGGATGCTTGAAGATCGGTACGGAAGCCCGCTAACGACCACATCACAAACTGCGCGAGACGCCTACGTTGAAGGCATCGACCGATTTCTGGGTGCTTTTGATGATGTTGAAGAAGCTTACCGTTCTGCAATGCAGGCAGATGATAGCTTTGCCATGCCCCATGTTGGGCTTGCGCGCTACCTTGTTACTGTCGGGCGTGCACAAGATGCAAAGCGTGAAATAGCCGTCGCAAAGGAACTGTCGCATGGCGTCAGCCCGCGCGAAGCCGCCCAGATCGACATTATCAGCGATCTCATTGAGGGGCGTGCACCGCAGGCCTACAGGCGCATCCGAGATCACGTCACAGACCATCCGCGAGATATTTTGCTTGCTCAGACATGTACCAGCGTATTTGGCTTAATAGGGTTTTCAGGTCAGGCTGGACGCGAGGCGGAGCAGCTTGCGTACACAACCCTGTTGAAGCCACACTATGGCGACGACTGGTGGTTTCTCTGCCAGCATGCATTTGCCCAGATGGAGGCCGGACAGATCGGCCCGGCCGCGGAAAACATCGAGCGCGCGCTTGAGTTGAAGCCAGACAGCGCACACAGTGCACATGTCAGGGCCCATCTCTACTATGAGAACGGGGAGACGGACGCTGGCTACGCTTATCTGCGCGAATTCTGGCAAGACTATCCCTTCACAGCGTATCTGCACTGCCATCTCAGCTGGCACGTCGCTCTGTGGGCGCTTGAGAGCGGCGATGTGGCAGGTATGTGGAAGCTGTTCGATGATTATGTTTCCCCCGACCGACCTCCTGCGCCACCACTGAACGTTTTGACTGATAGTGTGGCAATTGTTCACCGCGCCTTTTTGACTGGCGAGCAAATTCCTCAGGAGCGTTGGCAACAACTCAGCGACTATGCTGTTCAGTTCTTTCCTTCACCTGGCTTGGCTTTTGCGGATGTTCACGCTGCTCTTGCGCATGCGATGGCTGGAAACAGAGAGCGTCTGGAAACAACCATTGACGGCGCAAAGGGACCCGCAGGCCCCACCGTTGCTTCGGTCGCAGGCGCATTCCGTGCGTTGGCGGATGGAAATGCAGATGAAGCGATTGAGAAATTCGTCAGGGTCATGTCTGAGCACGAACGCCTTGGTGGTAGCCGGGCGCAACGCGACATTATTGAGTTTTCATTGGCGCATGCTCTGGCAATTTCAGGACAATCGAATGAAGCTCGACGCATTCTCAACATGCATCGACCGCATACCTCTCACGACCATGCAGTTGCCACGCTAGAAGGATAGGGTGCCCGCATTTTTGACGCCCGCAATGAGCGCAAATTACACGTTTTCAACGCCACTTAGAACGGAGGCTGTCGCACGACGTTACCAAGCCCCAAAAGTGATAGTTGGCGGAAAAGACCAATCTGACTGCTAACATCAGCTTTCTCAAAAGCCCGTCTTAGGATTGTGCGAGCGGTGTTTGTGGTCTTGTCGGTGGGCTACTGTGGAGGGATTGGACTGCGCGTCACTCACGCGGCCAACAAGCTGATCAGTCGCCCAGAAGAGTGCTTCGATCTAATGGAACTCAAATAAGACGGGTCTATGCCTTGGATCGGCTTTGATGTCGCTAGTATCGAGAAACAACCCATTGTGGTAATCTCCTACCTTTAATTTGGGGGTTATTGTGATGGAATACTATGATCTCGGTAGCTACAGCCGAAAGATCACAACCTCGTCGGACGAAGCCCAGCTTTGGTTTGATCGTGGTTTGGCTTGGACTTACGCGTACAACCACGAAGAAGCGATTGTTTGCTTTCAGAATGCCGTGGCTGCGGATCCAAATTGCGCAATGGCGCACTGGGGCATCGCGTATTGTATTGGGCCGAACTACAACAAGCCCTGGGAAACATTCGAAGAAGACGAGAAGCCTGACTGTATCGCCTTGGCGAAAGCGTCAATCCAGGCTGCTGCGTCGTTAAAGGACCGGCTGACGCCTGTTGAACGCGCGCTAATCGATGCCATTCCAGCGCGTTATCCATCCTCATCGGATATTGAGGATTTCAGCCCGTGGAATGATGCCTTCGCTGATGCGATGCGAAAGGTTCACTCCGAATTCGATCAGGACCTGGACGTGTCTGCGATTCTGGCCGAGTCGCTCATGAACCGGACACCTTGGCAGCTTTGGGATTTGCCGACCGGAAAGCCCGCCGAAGGGGCCGATACGCTCGAGGCAATATCCGTGCTCGAAAATGCGTTCGATACACTTTACGGAGCATGGGAGCACGCAGGACTATTGCACATGTACATTCACATGATGGAAATGTCGCCCCACCCCGAACGGGCACTGCGTCACGGCGATGTGCTCAGCACGCTGGTGCCCGAGGCCGGGCATTTGTTGCACATGCCGACCCATATCGACGTGTTGTGCGGAGACTACATGAACGTGGTACTGCGCAATCACAAAGCCATATTGGCAGATCGCAAGTTTCTGAAGCGCGAAGGCCCTGACAATTTCTATTCCGTCTATCGGTGCCACAACTATCACTTTAAAATATACGGTGCGATGTTCTTGGGGCAACCATCGGCAGCAATCGAAGCCGCCGATGAGCTGATCGACACCTTGCCGTCAGACACTCTTCGGCCGATGGCGGACTGGTTTGAAGGCTTCATACCAATGAAGCAACATGTGCTGATCAGGTTTGGTCGCTGGCAGGATATTCTCAATCAGGATCTGCCAGAGGATGAAGAGCTTTACAGCGTGACCATTGCCATGATGCGGTACGCAAGGACGGTTGCCTTGGCCAACCTACACAGGGTCGCCGAAGCCGAGAGTGAAAAAGCCATGTTCTATGATGCTCTGGCCAGAGTTCCTGAGACCCGAATGCTGTTCAACAACACATGCCAGGACATTCTGAAGGTCGCTGAGCAAATGATGCTGGGTGAGCTGGCCTATCACGCAGGAGAGTATGAGACGGCCTTTGACCATCTGCGAAAGTCAGTCGAGATCGACGACAACTTGCCATACGACGAGCCCTGGGGCTGGATGCAACCCACCCGTCATGCGCTGGGTGCTCTTCTTCTTGAACAGGGCCAGATGGAGGAAGCCGAAGCTGTTTACCGTGCAGACCTTGGCCTGGATGCAACGCTTAGTCGGGCCTGTCAGCATCCGGGTAACGTCTGGAGCCTGCATGGCCTGCACGAATGTCTCACCAGGCGCGGTGAAACGGTCGAAGCCGCCCACATCAAGCTACAACTGGACAAGGCCACTGCCCGCGCCGAGGTGCCGATCAAGGCATCGTGTTATTGCAGGCAGAAGGCTTTGGCCGCCGAATAATCACTGATCAACAGCAATGGCCGGGCTATTTGCGAGGCCCGCTTCTGCCCTAGACCGGGACTCGTTTAACTTCGTTGATGGCAACCGTCTGGGCGACCACAAGACTGCCAAGCATCGCTTGGATGCCGTTTTGCGGTAAATCAACCGCATGGTAGCATTGCGTAAGATTTGCAGTCGGGGGGCAACATGGTCTTAACATTCGCACAAATGGAAGCTCAGGAAATATCCAAAGCAAATCCGATTTCAGCAACTGACGCGCTGGCAGTACTGATCGAAGACCCCAACGCACTTGTGGTGGACGTGAGGGATAGCGCTGAAATGGCGGCCACAGGTATCAGCCCCAGAGCAATTCCGGCTCCTGGTCGCGCCGTCGCTTGGATGGCAGACCTTGAAAGTGAATACAGATCTCAAGAGTTACAGGATCGTGGAAGGCGAATTTTCACCACCTGTGGCGGCGCTCCTAGTTACCGAGGCGCGGCAGCGGCAAATGTATTGACTGCGATGGGTTTTCAAAACGTACAGTTCATCGATGGAGGGATGGCGGCTCTGATCGCAGCGGGCTCCTCTACAAAGCAGCCTTAAAAAAGGCGAAACCAACGGTGTTGAGCAAACAGAGCAGAGGAGTAAATAGATACGTCTCAGCTTCCAGAGTTGTGTCTCGATACGACTTGCGACTGAGATTTAAGCCAGTTGACGAACACCTTAGCCTCTGGGCGCTGAAATTCTGCTTGAGTCTGGATGTAGTAGACGCCGAAGAGAGGCTCAGAGAACAATTCAATCATCCGGCCAGATGACAGATCGTCCTCGAAAAAAGCTCTGGCAGAATACGTGATACCGTCACCCCGGCGAACCGCAGTCATGATCAGGTTCCCCGGCATGTGATTGATCGTCAATGGCTCGAGAGGTACGACCCCATGATAGGTGAACCAGTCGGCCGCCTCGTTGGTGCCTAGTTCCTGCAACCAAGGCAGCTTTGTCAGAGTGGCCGGGTCATGCAGATCTTGGCCTTCCACAAGTGAAGGTGCTCCGATCACGACCATGTCGGAGACAAGAACAGTATCCTCCTCTTTTCTCGGCATGCGTCTGTCGTGATACCGAATGGCGACATCGATGCCGCCTGGTCTTATCTGAACCAGTTCCGAAGTTGGGTTTAGCATCAAAGTGATCTCTGGATGTTCACGTTGAAACTCTGCCATTCTCGGCAATAGCCACTCCACCGCGAATGCTGGTGACATTGTCACTTGAACGGGGCGCTGCGCTGTGTGTTCTGCCAGTCGTTCGACACCCCTTCCAATAATTTCAAAGCCGATACCCAGTTCACGCGCAAGAATGATGCCTGGCTCTGTCAATTCAATGCTGCGCCCACGTTTAGCAACAAGAGCTATACCCAAGTGCCTTTCCAACGATTTCACCTGCTGGCTGACAGCCGCTTGGGTCACGTTCAAGTGTTCAGCCGCCACGGTGTAACTCCCTGCTTCCGCAACTGCTGAGAAAGCGCGCAAAGCGTTCATCGGGGGAAGGTGCAGCCAGTTCATGCTGTAGATTTTCTAATATTTGGTTAGACTATTTGAGTCGCATGATATCGACATTCTTGACACTATTAACAGTGAAATCTGCTCAGATATTACGAAGTATTGGAGCGGATGCTCTAGTACCGATGTCAACCTAGCCGCATGCCAGGAGATCTTGATACGATGGAAAAACTTCAAGGTGGATGTTACTGTGGTGCTGTTCGTTACCAGATCGCGACACCACCTGTCTGGTCGGGACATTGCCATTGCCGTTCATGTCAAATGGCTCTTGGTGGCGCCTTTGCAACTTGGACTAAGGTAGCCGCCGAAGACTTCGCCGTTATCAAAGGCGAAATCCAACACATTGAGAAAACTCCGGGTATTCGCCGCGGGTTTTGTCGGGACTGTGGAACGACGTTGACCTATGCCGCCCTAAATGAAGTTGAGGGCCAAGACTGGAGCGCTGACGCTTGGTTTTCTGCTGTGACGTTGGACGACCCGTCGATTGCGCAGCCCAAGGCCCACGTGTTCGTATCACATCAGCAGCCATGGATAAAACTCGACGACGGGCTGCCGACGTTTCCCGAGTTTTAATCAACTTTCCGAGCGAACTGAGGAGAAAGCGATGAACACTGTTTATTCATATGCCTGCAAGGATTGCGAGGGCATGGAGGCCTGCCCAGGCAAAGTGATCGCAGCGACCAAAGATGAAGTATGGAAACTCATGGAGCTCCACGCGGTGGTTGCCCATGGAGAAGACCCCAGCTCGTGGGATGCCGACACTCGAGAATATCTGGAAACACTGATAAAGCCCGCGTGATCAAATAAATTAAGCTTCAAGTTCCTACGGGTAATCGGCCAAAATTATCAACTTGGTTTGTTTAACCGCGAAGGGCAGCTTTCCTCCGCAGCTGGGAAATTGCTAGGCCCATTTGTGAGTATCCGGTTTGGGCTGCGGCCTACCGCCAAGGCGCCTAGAAGCGCAAGGCCATCACGAACCCAAATCGGAAACGTGTGAGATTGGTTTCCATCACAAACCATCCTGCTACAGCGAAACCCTGCTTCTATTCAGGCAAACCGGCTAGTCGCAAAGACGCACAGTCTTTCTCCAGCCTTTTTCTGTCAGAGAAAAGTTGAGTATTCGCCCAGTCCGATATGGAAAACTGAGGGCGGTATTTCATCACATTCCGTGCTTCATCGCGAGCGGCCTCAAGGTTCTCCGTCTCTACATGGACGATTACGAGGTCGAGGTGACCAAAGCCTTCAACCCTTTGACCATATTCGGTGAATGCTTTCTTGGCTTCCTCGTATTGACCGTCGAGTCGAAGGGCTAAACCCAGAACGCCTGCGTACCAACCTGGATAGTGAGGGTTCAGGGTAATGGCTTGTTGTGCGACTTGGATCGCTTCATTTGCCTGGCCATTGAAAGCTAGGGTGATTGACAGTCTGGCAGCCACGTCAGCGTGGTTTGGATTCAGCGCTAGTGCCTCGTTGAACTTCTCGATAGCCGAAACCAGCTTGCCATCGATTGCATCCGCAAAACCCGCAATAGCGTGAGCCTCTGGGTTGTAGCTGTCTATTTCCAGAGCCCGCTGAGCGCAGTCACGAGCCTCCGCTAGCGCGGCACGCCGGTCAGCAACAAATCCATGTCGTGCTTCGACAGTGCAAATGAATCCCAAAGTACAATACGGAGCCGAGTAACCCGGGTCGAGTGCAATTGCCCGTTGTGCAAATCGGCGAGCGTCGGCCTGAGCTTCCCTGGTAATTCTGCGCGAAGCCTCAACGGCCTTTAGTTGAGCAGTCCACGCGCCTAGGTTATTTGTGCCGGATCCTCTGAAACGAGCCATTTCTCCCGCCAACAGTTCGACTTGAAGCTCGGTTGCAATCCTAAGTGCGATTTCATCCTGAACTTCGAATACATCTTCAATGAGGCGATCATAGCGGTCTGCCCAAATATGCATGCCGGACTTTGCATCGATTAGTTGTGCTGTGATCCTCACCCGGTTACCGCTTTGACGGACACTTCCCTCAAGAACAAGATCGACACCCTGCTCCAGACCGACCTGTTTCACGTCAACGGAGCGACCTTTGTAGACGAATGTAGAGTTACGCGCGACGACCAGTAAATTCGGGAGTTTTGATAAAGTGGTGATGATCTCTTCGGTAATTCCATCTGCAAAAAACTCCTGATCGGGGTCAGAAGAAAGATTATCGAAAGGTAAGACACCGATTAGCAGAGACTTTGTATGGCTAGCCGGAGTTACTCGCGGTGGGGCAGAACCTGGCGGCGACCATTGGAAAACTTCTATTGGTGACGGCGCGTTCTTAAACTGTCGCTCTCCAGCGCGATAAAATTGCTCAGCGAGGCGCTCGTCAAGGCTGCGATGGACGACATCTGAAATTAACACAGCCCCTTCGTTGGAAGCCTCTTGTAGACGTGCAGACAGATTGATGCCATCGCCGAAAATGTCATCGTCGTCGAATACGACATCTCCAAGATGCACGCCCACTCGTAGTTTCAATGAGGACTGAGTTGACACCTGGCTTTGAAGATCAAGGGCGCATCGTACTGCATCAGATACCGAGTTAAACTCGACTATCCATCCATCACCCATCCTTTTAACGACATTACCTCGATGATCGCTAACCAAAGGATCAAATAACTCTCGACGTAGAACACGAAGTTCGCTGAGAGTCCTATTTTCATCTGCCTTAATCTGGCCTGAGTAGTTTACTACATCGGCCGAGAGTACTGCGGAAAGTCTGCGGTCTCCATTCATGTCTATTGGTAGCGCAAATTACGCTGCTTGGAAAAGACAACATGATTTTCTGAACGTCGCGCATGTCCTAGTGAATGGCTTAGTGCAAAACTGAAAAGCGTGACTGTGAATGTCTGCTTCGGGCTGCCATCAGCCAATCCGCACACCGCAGAGAATGACTATTTCGAGCGTCGATGCAACAATCGCATCAGGCCATGCAAATGAAGCGGTATGTCAATAACCGACGTTCATCCAGAGCAAGAAGTTGGTTCTGAACCATATCGCTGGCGATGTCCCCAAAGAGAATCTGTGTCGTAACAGGCATGGTGCTCTTAGACTTGGGCTTCGAAATTCTCGCCTTAAGCCATTCAAAACTTTCAGTCGTCGAGTCTTCTTCATCCAATACCTTAAAACCCGCATCTTGCAGAAAGCCGACCATTTCTTTCGGGGTTGCGAGATAACTGATCGAGGCGTCCATAGCCCATGGCGTCGGATAAACGACGTCACCACCTTCGCCCTGTAGAATGTCATAAATTCCAAATCGTGCTCCCGGCTTCAGGACACGGTGGGCCTCTTTGTACACCGCAAGCTTGTCCGGGATGTTCATTGCAACGTGGACAGTTACCGCGCCATCAAAACTGCTGTCCGAAAATGAGAGTTTTGTCGCATCTCCCTGAATAAACGTGGTTTGTTCATTGAGACCGACCCAATCGGAAATAGTTTTGGCTGCGTCGCAAAACTCTTGCGTCAGATCTATGCCTGAAAAAACTTCGAGCGACCCAGAAGCTTAGAGGCGATTTTCGGATAGGATACTGTTCTGCCAATTGACCGCTTTTGGCTCGGTGCAGACGTTCGCAGAGTTTTCACTAATGACCGCACTGCGGACGAAGCCGCCAATCGGTCTCTTAGTGCAAGAGGTCGCAATCGGCCCTTAGCGGACTCTTGGGTCACACACCGGGAACGGCAGTTTTCGGAAACACAGCAAGTCGGCAAGTTGAGCTACATACGCTGAACACGCAGGTTTCTGTTCATCAAGCCGCAGACTGTTGTAACCAGGCAGGTCAATTCACTGCCTGACCAGGCACCGCTTCGACAACCGGCACGGACGCCGGGCATCGGGAATGCGCGCCGAAAGTCATTGCGGGTCAAAGATTGATCCGCAGCCTCAGGCCGAACACGGTCGGGTCCTGATCGTTGAAGCCCGGGTTGATCAGGTGCTGGACATCCGCCGTCAGGGCGACATTGTCCGACAGGTCCAACCGGTAGAAGGCTTCCATCGTCGTCTGGGTGTCGAGTGTTTCATCCACCGGGGCAGCGACCGTTGCGCCGAACCCGAACAGGTCGTCATAGAGGCCCGGCCGCCATAAAAGACCGGCATTGGCCGCACGCCGGGCGATCGGCGCCTCCCCCTCCGACCAGCCGAAACGTCCGTAGATCATGAACTCCTCGTTTATCGTGTGGTTGGCTGACAGGATCGCCCCGTAACTTTCCGGCAGGCCCGCCTCTGCGCGTTCGTCGACGTGAAACACGCCGAGGTGAACGTTGGTTAGAAAACGCTTCGAGCGTTCGGGGGTCCATCCGATCTCGGCGTATTTGTAGAATTCGGGGCCACCGGGGAACCACTCGACATCGGTCAGCGAGCCGTTCGCGTCCGACAAGACACCGAGGGCATAGATCTGGTCGGTCAGGAAACCGCCCCCCGCGATTCCGAAGCCGGGATCGGGGAGCGGCAGGACCGGGCTGAACAGGATCGAGAAATTGGAAAACGTGGTGCGTGGGTTCACGTAGCCGAGGATGTCCGAGTAGTCTCCCGGATCGATCCGGCCGGCCACGAAGCCGGCCCGCCCGCCGGCGAGAGTCTGGGACCAGTAGGCGACGGAGAGGGTCGTGTCGGTGTCACTGAAAGTCGTTGCGGTGACGCCCGCATAGCCGATCTCTCCGGCAAGCCCTCCGGGCGCAATGTCTGTGCCAAGCAGGTGGCGGTTCTCCAATGAGAAGACAAGTTGCCCGGGGTTTTCACCACCGCGGTTGAGCAGCGTCCACTGGCCAAGAATGCGGGCCTGGCCCAAAGCGGCTTCTTCGATATCGGTCAGGCTCTCGGTCGCAGACTGATAATAGGCCTGGTAATCGAAGGAAAGGTTCAGGCCGGTGCGTTCGGCAAAGCTTTGTCGCGATGCCTCCAAGGGGTCCAATGCGGCATCCAGCCCCGGCCAGCGAGAGTCCTGCAACCGTCGGATCCGGTCCTGCTCCAGTTGGGCCTGCGTGGAGGCCGGGCCACCCAGCGAGACTGCGGCGGCGGCCTCCAGGGCGGAGGGTGGCGGGCTTTCCTGCGCGATGGCTCCGGTTGAGACCCAGAAGCCAGCAACGATGACCGTACCGAGAAGCCTTGCCTGTCCCATGTCAGTTCTCTCTTGTTGCTTTTGGTTTTCTTCGGCCTGTTTATGCAAGTATCGCCAGAACCACATCCCGACCGGACTAGAGAACCAAGGCCGACAAGGTGGCGGTAATCATGGCGGGCACGCCGTCTTTCCATGTGTCCCAGATCAGGTGGCAGCCGATTGCGCCAAGCGACGTGCCCAGAAGGGCGGCGGCCCCGAGCGGCCCGAGCAGGCTGCCCTGAAACCAGATCGCCACCGCCCCAAACAGCTCGACGACCCCGACAAGCGCCATGATCTGACGATTCAGCCCGTATTTGACGAACATCGCCAGTTGCGTTTCGAAGATGAGTTTCTGCCAGCCAAGGATCTTGATCGAACTGGCGAACAAGAAGAACGCGGACAGCAGGCCAATTGCGATCATCAACATGAGTGTCGCCGGCCCCTGCGGGCATGGTTGAATATCATCTGGTGTTCCATTCCCTGTTCGTCCCCTGCTCGGGCGATCAATTGACCGCCCAACGCAACACTTTCGCAGCCTTGGAGAAGACCTACCCGCCCCAGTTGGCCTCGTAGACGCGCATGAGGTTTTCGCCCATCAACGCGCGGATCTCGGCCTCGCTCCAACCATGCTCGTCTTCCAGAACCTGCGCGACAGCCCAGGCATCGGCGGGCGGCGCCATTTGCGTCGGCAGGCCATAGCCCTGCGCCGGCGGGTATTTCTCCGGGTTGCTGATGATCGGACCGAGGGCGACACCGTAGTTCTCCACGTAGTCAACACCGAAACATGTCGCCTGCTTGCCGACCATCTGGCCGATATAGTCGATATGCTTGGCTATCGCCTTGGGGGTGGCGTCCCCTTGCGGATTCAGGAAGCCGCCAAGGAAATTGACACACACCACGCCGCCGGTTGCCGCAACCGCGCGGATGGCCGCGTCCGTGACGTTTCGGAAATTGCCAAAGAGCGCATCAGAGTTGCTGTGAGAGATCATCATCGGCTTCGCGGTGATCTCGGCGGCGTCAAGGCAGGTCTGCCAGGAGGAATGCGAGCAATCGACGATCATGCCAACACGGTTCATCTCGGCGACGACCTTGTAGCCCAACTCGGTCACGCCGTTATCGGGAATAGCCGGATCGTTGGCGACCATGCCGGCGGAATAGGCGCCGGTCTGGTTGTAGCTGAAGTTCATCTGCCGGATGCCGAGATCCCAGTATCTTTGGACGTTTTCGAGGTTCTCATCCAGCATGTCCATGCTCTGGGAATTGAGCATGATCGCGACCTTTCCGGCAGCCTTGGCATCCCGCAGATCCTGAACGGTCGTGGCAATCACGAAGCGCTCAGCGTTCTCCTCGACCCATTTCTGCATCACGTCGATACGTTCCAGCACCGCGAGCGCGCCTTCCGAGCCGTTCGAAATTGTCGTGCTGAAGGCCGCGAACCCGGACCCCTCGTAATGATCCGCAAGGCTCTCCCAATCCTTCAGCAGGAAAGCAATACTCTCGAACCCCGGCGATCCGACCGCCAACGCGTCGATCATGAAGGCGTCGGCATAGCGCTCCCGATATGCCAGATCGCCCCTACGCGCCTCATCGCCGCGCGGGTCGGCCATCTCGACCAGTTTTTCGATGCGGGCGGCGATCTCCTCGTCGCTTGGCGCGGATTGAGCAATTGCCGGGCCACCCAGAACCACCACTGCAAGAGCAAGCCCTGTTGTTCGTTTCATTGTGTCGTCCTCTCCGTCGTCTTTCGGTTACTTGAGATCGTCCTGCGCCTTGATCTCCTGCACCCGCTCGAGGGCTTCGGCCATGTCGGCGCTGCTCATCAACTCGATCATCTGGTATTCGGTCAGCAGCCCGTCGCCGAGGCGGCTGACATAAAAGGCCTGGATGAAGGTCGGGTCGTCCGGAAGGGCCACGGTGATGTAGTTCTTCCCGTTCCCCAGCCCCCAGTAGTAGCTCAGAAGCTCTCCACCGAGCGCCTCGATCCCACCTTTCACCGAGGCCGCGCGGTCTCCGGGATTGGCGATCTGCATCTCCCAGGCGGCGCTGTTGGAAGTGCCGATGAACAGAAAGGTGCGCATGTTTGCAGCGTCTTCGGCGGTGGCCATCGAGCCGCAGAGGGCCATGAGAGTACCAAAGGCGAGATGTTTCACAGTCTGTCCTTTCCCGGATACTTGTGTCGGATGAAAACGCGGGGCGGACGAGGGAGACCGCCCCGTGTTCACCTCAGTCCAGCGTGTTCTTGTAGATCACGCCGTCCTTCATGATGACCTTCAGGTTGGGATCAGGATCGGCCAGAAGCAGGATGTCTTCGAGCGGGTTGCCATCGACCAGCAGGAGATCCGCGTAAGCGCCTTCCTCGACCACGCCGAGCGGGCCATCCTGGTACGGGTTGTTCAGGCCCGTAAGCCGGTTCATGCGGGCGCCGTTCGATGTGGCCATCCGCAGAATGTCAAAGGGTTTGAACTTGGCCTCGTGCAGGTATTTGAACTCGTCGTTCATTTTCTTGTCCTGCTCAAGTGTCTGGTCCCAGTTGTTGATGAGATCGGTGCCTAGCGTGTAGAGGTCGATCATGCCCGGTGTCGTCTGGATCACCTCGATCATGTTGGCGGCGGCGTCACGGACGCTCTTCCATTTGGCGAACGAGGCTGGCGTATAAAACGCCTCTGCCTGCTCGGTTGAAACCGAGTAGACCGGTGCTACCGCAGTTGCGAACATGACTTGTTTGTCGACCATCTCTTCGGCCACTTCGGCAGTCAGAAACGGGATGTGCTCGACGGTTTTTGCCCCGTTGTCGATACAGTTGCGGATCGCCTGTTCGGTGAACACGTGGCAGGTCACGTAGGTGCCCCATTGCTCGGCCGTTTTCACCGCCATCTGGATTTCGTCGTCTTGATATTGCAGTGAATGCAGAGGGTCGAATTCCGAGGTCACACCACCGCTGACCATGATCTTGATCTGGGTTGCGCCGCGGCGCAGGTTCTCGCGCACGGCCATGCGGATCTGCTCCGGGCCATCCGCGATGAAGCTCATATCCGTGTCGACCCAATGCAATGGACCTTGCCCCGACAGGGTAGGATGCCGGTCGTTCAGCTTACGGAAATCGGCATGGCCCGATGTCTGCGTGATGAAAGCCTCGGAAGAATAGATCCTCGGGCCGGGGAACATGCCGGTATCGATGATCCGCGCGATGGACTTTGCCGGTCCGCCCAGATCGCGAACCGTCGTGAATCCGTTCATCAGGATGCGTTCGGACCGGATCGTTGCGACGCCGCCAAGATGGAAGGGCGTGATGTTCTGGCGCAACCCGTCGCTGAGCGGGTTGAAAACCGTAAGGTGCACATGCTGGTCGTGCATCCCCGGCATGAGCGTGCGCCCGCCGCCGTCAATCATGGTTGCGTTGGGCGCTTCGATCCCGTCCGTCGAAATCTCCTTGATCAGGTTGCCTTCGACCAGAACGCTGGCGTTTTCGATCCGCGCCTCGTTCACGCCGTCAAAAACATGGACATTGGTGAACAGGGTCTGCGGCAGCGCTTCGTCCTGCGCAAAGGACATGCCTGCGGCGAGCGTCACCACTCCCGCCAGCAATGTGGACTTGAAAATATGCTTCATGAGTTTGCCCCTCCGGAAGGTTGACGGCGGGGCCAGCGCCCCGCCGAAACGTTCAGTCCAGCGTGTTCTTGTAGAACTTGCCGTCCTTCATGATCACGCGAATGCTCGGCACCTCCTGCCCGCGCGGTTCGGCATCAAACCATGTATCGACAGCGCCGATGGCCGTGATGTCTTCGAGCGGGTTTCCGTCAACGATGAGGATATCGGCATAGGCGCCTTCTTCGATTACGCCGAGCTTGCCTTCGGGATAGGGGTTTCCGCGTCCCGTCAGCGCGGCCAGCTCGCCGCCATTCGAGGTCATCATCTGCAAGGCCCAGAGGTTGCCGAACTCACGCGCCATGAAAGCCTTGGTGAAGTCCATCGACTGCCGGTACGACACACCGGTCAGCAGCACGTAGTCGGAATCGAACACCATCTTCGGCTTGTACTTCCGCACCAGATCAAACAACTGCTCGCTGTTTTTCCGCAACCACAGGAACTTCGCCGTCGGCGGGAAGGTCGGGTCCTGATGCATCGGATGCTCCAGCGCCTCGGGCGCCAGCGCGGTCAAGTTGGGCGAGAAGAATGCCCCCTTTTCCACCAGCTTCTGCATGGTCGGCTCCGTGATGGTCAGGCCGTGATCCACCACCTTGACCCCGAGATCGAGCGCGCGCGACAGGTCGCTGTCCATGAAGACATGCATGGCGACATAGGAGTCCATGTCCCCGGCCACCTCGACGGCTGCGGAGATCTCCGCGTCAGTAAAGGCGGACTGGTAGATCGGGTCCTTGATAGAGGTCACACCGCCGCTGACCATGATCTTGAGGTAGTTGGCCCCAAGCGCAAAGTTACGCCGCGCGCCGTGGAGTACTTCGGCAGGGCCGTCGACAAGCCGCGTGATCTCCAGACGTTCAAGATTGCTTTCGTTCTTGCGCTGCCCGGCGATCCCCCAGTCGCCGTGACCACCGGTCTGGCTGAGGCAGGCACCGGATGAGTAGATCCGTGGTCCGGGAAGCGAACCCTCGTCGATTACCGCACGAAGTCCACCATGTGCACCGCACATGTCGCGCACCGTTGTGAAGCCCATCGCCAGCATTTCCTGCGCAAAGGCCGCAGAACGTGCGCCGATCTCTTCCCAAGTCGTGTCCTGAAGGCCCGGGATCGTGCCATCCTTGTACATATTCACATGCACATGGCTGTCGATCAGGCCCGGCATCAAGGTGCGTCCGCCGCCGTCGATCACATTGACCTCGACCTCTTTGGTCTCGATTCCGCGTTCGGTCTGGACAGTGAAAGAATAGCCGTCGATACCGCCAACAGGGTCGGGCAGGCGCTTGCTTCCGCCTGTCTGTACCTGGACCTCCCATGTCCCGGATTCGGGAATGCCCTCTGCAATCTTGTGAATCTTGTTCTTGACGACGAGCACGTCGACATCTTTCAAGCCGTCATTCACCCCGTCGAAGACCATCACGTTTTTGAACAGCGTGACCTCTGATGGAATGTTGGGGATATCCTGCGCAATAGCGGTGGTCGTCAACGCAACTGCCATGGACATGGCCGGCAGCAACGCCTTCAGGTTGAGTGTTGTCATTCGGTGTCCTCCCAAGGGTCGGTCTTCCTGCGGACCGGTCCTCCCACTATGCACATGTGCCCCGAGATTCTTTTGACCCGCTGATCCCGTGGTGCGTTTTTCTGACCCGATCCGGTCAATTTCAGCCAATTTCTGCTTGGCCTTCAGGCGCGCGCGCCCGTAGCGTGGTGGAGAGCGAAAGGGTGATGTGGATGCCGCAAGGAGAACAAAAGGACGGATTGTCCCTCGTGCGTGCTACGGTTCTCGGTCCGGTCGTGGCGATGATGCGGCGGCTCGATGTGGACCCCGCCTTCGCGCTTGGGCTGCATGGTCTGTGCGAGGAACAGGTCCTGAACCCGGCCGCCTTCATCCCGCATGACACGGTCTATGCAGCGCTGACCACTATCGCCGATGTGACACGGCCAGATATCTGCGCATTGGCTGGGCAACAGACAGACCTGTTGAACTTCCTGCCGCGTGGCGCGCTCCTCGGCCAGTCGGTGACCCTTGGCGATTTCTTCACCCGGTTCACCCAGATCGTCTCGAAGGAAAGCAACGCGGTGTCCTTCCGGCTCGTGATCGAGGAGGAACACGCCTACTTCACCACCAGCCGCAACTTCGAACCCGAGGCGTCGCCGAGCCATTCGGACGCCTTTCTCGTTGGGATCTGGATCTCCCTGCTGCACCGCGTTCTCGACTTCAGATGGGATCCAACCCAGGTTGTTCTGCGCCTGTGTGACCCGACCCTATTGCCGGAGCAGTTTCATGGCGTGCGGGGCATCAAGTGCAACAACAGGGGATTCTCGATCCGCTTTCCGGTGGCCTGGTTGTCGCTTCCAATCAACCCCGAGGTCCTCGCGAACCACGACAATGATATCGAAGAACCGGTTCAGGTCGATGTGCCCCTGGACTACCTCGAAGGCTTCGAAATTCTCGTGCGGTCAAGGCTGTCCGATCCGGCGCTGACGGTGAGCGAGGCCGCCCGGATGTGCAGCATCACCACCAAGGTGCTCAACAAGCGCTTGTCCTCCTACGGGACAACGGCTTCCAAGGTGATCAACAGACTCCGGATGGAACGGGCCTCGGAGTTGCTCACCGGGTCTGATCACTCGATCAAAGAGATTGCCCAATTGGTCGGCTTATCCGAAACATCGGCCCTGACCCGTGCTTTCACGCGGAACTTCGGCATGTCCCCGAAAGATTGGCGCAAGAAGGAGGCACAAGAGGCCCAAATTGCCGGTGCGCCTGCAGATTAGCCTGACCCCGCTGCGACTTTTCAGCTACCGAAATCTCTTGGGACCTCGGTCGCCCAAGGTAATGCCGAAGAGATGCATGAACCGGCGAGCCCTTCGCCGGGAGCAATCGATGGGAAAGGAGACCTCCGTGCTATCCGCAGCGAACTTCCGTTTGCCGCCCTTAGCGACAAATGCTGCACTTAATTTCTAAGTCGCCTTCGGGCTCAGTGCGGTCGCTCAGAAAAATTCAGTGAACGACCGGTGTGCGGGACAAAGCAGTCTTTCGTAGAATCTCTGAAGACGAAGATGCAAATGCGTGATAGCTCCAGATTATGGCCACGACATCTGCGCGAAATCGACCATCCATCCCTTATGCATTTGCCGTTTTTGGTGTTCTTTTTGCTTCAATCTGTTTCGGCCTGGTTCCCTTCTTCAGCCGCAGCCTAACCGAACAGGGCGTTGCACCCTATGCGGTCGCATTCTACCGCTACATTGTTGCGGCCCTTCTTCTGCTTCCTGTTCTCATTGTGCATCGAAAAGAATGGCGAGAGATCATTTGGGGTCTCTCCGCCGGAGCCGTAATGGGGCTTGGTTGGATCGGATATGTAACGGCGCTGGAGACGCTGCCCGCATCGACAGTAGGTGTGCTCTACATGACCTATCCGGTGTTCACCTTAGTTATTGCTTGGGCTGTGTTTGGCGATGCACCCACGCGACGCGCCATGTTGGCCGCTGGTCTGATTGTGGTGGCAGCCGTTATTGCTGGCTCGCCTGCGTCAGTGGCTGCGGAACACCTACCAACGCTGCTGCTATCCCTTGCTGCCCCATTTGGGTTTGGCTTCGGAATCTGCGTCCTGGTACACAGGTTGTCGCGGATTGCGCCGTTGGCACGTATCGCGTCAGTTTCTCTGGGGTCTGTTCTTGGCCTCGCCCCGCTCATCCTAGGTGCTGAGGTTGGAGAGCTTCTCCCAAGCGAACAATCCGACTGGCTTTTCATTGTTGGTATTGGTCTGGTGACCGCTTTCGTGCCTCAGCTCATCTACACGATTTGCTCGCCTGTTATTGGAGCTTCCCAAACTGCGGTCGTCGGAAGTATCGAATTACCCACGATGTTTGCCGTGGGATATCTTGCTTTTGGCGAAGCCATCTCTTTTCCTCAAGCTTTTGCATGTGCCTTAGTGCTGGGCGCAATTGCGATCACAAGAAGTAAAAAGACGCGCACCGTATCGACCGTGCTTACAAAATCACCGAGGCGGTAGCATAGGGCTCGGCGCTGCCGTTCTCTGAGGTAAGCATCACTGGCTGCTTGCTGCCCGAAGCGGGTAGCGAACGTTATGTGTTAAAGGACCGACGTTGACCGGCGGAAGATGTCGGTCCATTTTTGTTGTAGTGAACTCTCGTTTAGCAAAGGACCTCCGGATTATGAGGTACTTTATGATCGTTGCAGGCATGAGCATTTCTTCGGTTGCAACGATATCTGTGGCCGATGAGTTTTCGAACCTTGGCAAAGACCTCTTTGTTGAGCATTGCGCCAGATGTCACGGGCTCGATGCATCTGGAAAAGGACCTGACGCAGCTGATTTGAAAACAGTGCCTGCTGACTTAACAAAGATTTCCGAACGCAGAGGGGGTGTGTGGCCCATGTTGGAGGTCATGTCGATCTTGGACGGTTATTTGAAAGTTCAAGAACCTCGCGATGACATGCCTATAATCACCGAATTGAATGACGCCCCTACTGTCGAATTCGATACGGGGAATGGTTTGGTTACGCGTATTCCTTCCAGACTTATCGATATTGCTGAGTATTTGGAGAGTATTCAGTCTCCGAAGCCGGAACGATATGTTCCGTGAAGGTCTGCTCCGCATTTGTGTACGCTAAAGAGTGCTGCGTTGGGCGGTTTCCGTAGTCGCCAAGAAGCAACGAATATGAGGATCGCGTTGTGGACGATGCCGTCGCGGTTTTGCCTAGCTTGCTTCAATATCAGGACTCGCGCTTCACAGCGGTCTAATCCAAGACTTCTTGTAACACTTCACCGCTCGCACCATTAGGACGTGCCGTGCTCAATAATGCAGAAAGTGTGGATGCGAGAGCAGTCGTGCAAACACGGCGTGCGACCCGTTGCGGTTTTAAGTTCGTTCCAGCAAAGATAATCGGCACATGTGTGTCACCGCGCCACGGTGACCCGTGGGTGGATGTGACGGACAGACCATCGAAGTCTGCGATGAACCAGCCGGGTTTGAAGACTACGTATATGTTCCCGGATCGGGTGGGGTGGTAGTTGTTGCGGACCAAGCGCATGATGTCGGTATCGGGTAGGAGGTTTGCTTCGATAGCCGTACTGGGGACGGCGAATGCCACATCGGGAAAGGATAGAAGCTCTTCTGCAATAGCTGACTCCAGCGTGGGTAAATCAATATCACTGCGAGCCAATACTTCGGGGGCGATATTGAGATAGGGGTGATTATAACCTTCAAGCAATTTCCCGGTGATCCCAAACCGCTCCTTAAGCTTGGCTATCTGTTCCGTCGGGTCCCATGTGTCCGGAGCAACAAGGCCAGTTCGGATGCCAACACTCTCCAAATAGCCCGGCGCATCGGTGGTGCCGTGGTCCGCCGATAGAACGGTCAAAACGTTTTCCAGCCCAATCCGTTCGTCGATAAACGCGAAGAGATTCATGAGAGTCTGATCGAGGCGGTATATCGTGTCCTCGGCTTCAAGACTGGAGGGGCCAAACACATGGTTGACGTAATCCACGGACGAGAAGCTAATCGCCAGATAATCCGTTACCGCGTCTTGCCCGATATCCTCGGCAGCAATCAATCGTTTGGCAAATTGCGCCGTCAGATCGTCGCCAGCGGGGCTAAGCGTTAAAAAGGTCGTAAAGTAGGGATTTTCCAGCGGGTCAAACCCATTTTGCGTCGAAGAATAGCGATGAGGAAAGGTTATGCCGAACCCGGCGACATCCGTCTCCCATGGTTGGTTGTCGCGGTCGCCAAAGAGATAGGCTTCCTTTGGGTGCATCAACTCCCAAGAGGTTCCTTCAAAGGAGGCGCTCGGCGATGCGTCATTCCATGAGGAAACCCAATCCGGGTATTTGTCGTAGTAATAGGAGCTTGTGACAAAACGATTTGCGGCTTTTGAGAACCAGAAGGCTTTGCCGCTTTGTCCCGCCATTGTAATAGCCCCACGATCTTTGATTGAAACTCCAAAGACCTTGGCCGCGCCAGCAGTGGAAGCGCTTAACTCGTCCGAAAGCGTCGTAACAAGCATGGCGCGTGGTGACCGCCCATCTGTGCCAGCTGCCGCCTGTGTTGGGTCAATTTCAATATCGTCATTGACGCCAGCGCCATCTCCAAGAAGCGGAGCGGTGCTGTCTTCAACGTTGTAGACAACGCGGTCCAAGGTTCTGTCGAACCAAATGTTTCCGATCATCCCGTGCACTGCCGGTGTTGCCCCGGTCGCCAATGTGGCGTGCCCGACAACCGTCTCTGTATTGGCATGGCAATGATGGGCGTCCACATAGTGTACACCGTTTTTTAGTAAATACTTAAGGCCACCCTCCCCAAGATTCTCAAAGTAGCGTGTCGGCAGATCGCCCCGAAACGCGTCAACGGTCAGCTGCAAAACGAGACGAGGAGGTTCTTGCGCATACGCAGGAGCGATTGAAACCAACCACAAAGACAAACAAGCTCTTAGTGTTTTGGTCATAGTGCTTCCTTTCGCTGTATTGCACAGCAGGTTGGCGGCGACCGCAATTGCGCGTTAGAACACCCGTTTCAATACCATACTGATAATAAAAACGCTTCAAGTCTACTTCTTCCGACCTATCGCGAAAGAGCCTGCAACACCCAAACCGGTGTTCATACAAACAAATTCTTGGAACTGAGGTGCCCGGATCGGTTTTGATCCAAAACAAGGCTTTGAGTCTTTTGAGACACTAAACTCTGCGCCAGAAACCCTGTTTCAGGTGAAACGCTATGACCAAAAACCCATCGGTTTTTCTTATTTTGGCTGGTTTAGTAATTGCTGGTGCGTTGCTGTATGTCGTTGTTGCCGAGGATGACGATGAATTGCCGGTCGGATTTGTGCAAGGAAACGGGCGGGTTGAAGCGGAACAAGTCGAAATAGCACCAACTAATGCAGGTCGGGTTGCGAAGGTAACGGCAACAGAGGGCAGTATGGTTGCAGCCGGTCAAATCCTGGCCGAAATGGACATAGATGAGCTATCTGCCGCCCTGGACCGGGCTAGAGCCGAGGTAGCCTTGGCAAATCAGACAAGGGCCGAAGCAGAAGCGCTCGTTGTGCAACGCGAAAGCGAACAGCGCAGGGCCGAGCAAGAGCTTGATCGTGCCACGGCGTTGCTGGCAGGACAAAACATCTCCAAAACTATTTTTGAAGATCGCGATACCACTCATAAGGTTGCTACAGCAGTATTGGGCGCCGCCAAAGCCCGAGTTGCAACCGCGGAAAGCCGTATTGCTGCCGCTGAGGCGGAAGCTCGCAGGATTGAGGCACAGATTGAAGACAGCGCTCTAGTGGCACCTTTGCCCGGACGCGTGCTTTACCGGCTTGCAGAACCCGGAGAGGTCGTTGGCGCAGGCGAACCAATCCTGACTATTCTTGGCCTTGAGAATGTTTACATGGAAGTTTTTCTTCCGGCGCGTGAAGCCGGACTTTTGCCCATTGGAGCTGAGGCTCGCATCGTACTCGACGCCTTGCCGGAATATGCGATACCTGCATACGTGAGCTTTGTTTCTCCCGAGGCACAATTCACCCCCAAACAGGTCGAGACCCTCGATGAGCGAGAGCAACTGGTTTTTCGCGTTCGCGTCCGTATCCCAATAGACTTGGTTGAAAGTCGGATTGAGCACGTCAAAACCGGTCTGCGCGGTGTCGCCGTGATCCGGCTGAACCCAGCCGCTGCTTGGCCTGAGGCGCTTGAACAACGCATCCCAGAAGAGCTGTTCGAATGAGAGTAGAGGATGACGCCTGCGATATTCACATTTCAGGTGTTACGCACCGTTATCGCAAGCATGTTGCATTGGATTCTGTTTCGTTGGAACTGCCAAGCGGCCAGCTTGTTGGCTTTGTCGGGCCGGATGGGGTGGGAAAGTCTACACTGCTTGGTTTGATCACCGGCGCAAAGAAACTGCAATCCGGAAATATCGACGTTTTAGGCGGCCCGATTGGCAATTCTGGCCATCGACACAGCATTTGCCCAGCCATCGCTTTCATGCCGCAAGGGCTGGGTCGAAACCTGTATCCGGAGCTATCTGTACGCGAGAACCTCGAGTTCTTCTCAGGTCTCTTTGCTCAAGGGTATTCAGAGCGGGATGACCGTATCGCAGCGCTATTGGCTGCGACAGGGCTTGCGCAGTTTGAAGACCGTCTGATGGGCAAGCTCTCGGGTGGGATGAAGCAAAAACTAGGTCTTTGCTGTGCGTTAATCCATGACCCCAAACTTTTGGTTTTGGATGAGCCAACGACCGGGGTCGACCCGTTGTCGCGTCGGCAGTTCTGGGCTTTGATTGATGCAATCCGAGCAAAAAGCCCTGAACTGTCGGTATTGGTTTCAACGGCGTACATGGAAGAAGCCGTGGGTTTTGACCGGATTGTCGCGATGGACGCGGGTCAAGTCATCTTTCATGGGAAGCCCGCCGAATTGAAAGGGAGTGATGTCGACCTCGAAATTGCATATCGGCGTCTGAGAGCGCGGGAGTTGCCTGTCGAACCGGCGGGGAAAAACAAAACGAATGGGCAGATCGAAGCAAGCCCAGTGATAGTTGCGCGTGGATTGACACGAAGCTTTGGTGATTTCACGGCCGTAGACAACGTCGACTTCACAATCAATCGCGGAGAGATATTCGGGTTTCTAGGATCAAACGGTTGCGGCAAATCCACGACAATGAAGATGCTGACTGGCTTGTTACCATCCAGCTCAGGTGAAGCACTGCTGTTTGGCAACCCTGTCGATGCATATGACCGCAAAATGAGGCGTGAAATAGGCTACATGAGCCAGGCCTTTTCCTTGTATGGCGAGTTGTCGGTCCATCAGAACCTACAATTGCATGCGCGGATATTTGCAATTGCCGACCGAGAACAACGTGTTTCGGAACTCACTGAGCGCTTTGGGCTCGAGGAGCACCGTCATACGTTGGCGACGGCACTGCCCCTGGGGATCAAACAGCGACTGTCGCTAGCCGTAGCTGTGATCCACCGTCCGAGAGTGCTAATACTCGACGAACCAACATCCGGTGTGGATCCAGAGGCGCGCGATTCCTTCTGGGACTTGCTGATTGAGCTCTCTCGAAATGAGTCGGTTACGATCTTTGTTTCCACTCATTTCATGGGTGAGGCGGAACGCTGTGATCGCGTTTCTTTTATGCATGCTGGTAGAGTTCTAGCCGAAGGTACTCCGGCTGAACTGATCGCTGTTGAAGGGGCGGAAAACCTTGAAGACGCCTTCATTTCGATATTGGAAGCAGCAGAAAAACCAGTCTCTGTTGTCGCGCCAGAGGTGGGTTTTGGGACCAAATCCCACGCCGGGGGAGGAGCGTTTTCTCGTGTATTGGCATATGCGCGGCGCGAAACCGTTGAAGTAGCTCGTGACCCGGTGCGTCTGGCTTTCGCGTTTCTGGGTTCTGCTATTCTAATGTTGGTTTTTTGCTTTGGAATTACGCTGGATATCGATGAGCTTGAATTCGCGGTACTTGACCTTTCTCAGGGGCCGGAGAGTCGTGCTTATTCGGCTGAATTCGCTGGATCGTCCTACTTTAAAGCCACATCGCCGCTGCAAAGCGCCAGCGAAGGGCGCGACCGTCTGGTGGCAGGTGAGGTCTCTCTGGTTGTTGAGTTGCCACCTGACTTTGACCGAAAGATGAGTACGGGTGAACCGACCCAGATACTTGCAACTGTAGACGGCGCTATCCCATTTAAGGGTGAGACGGTTGAAGGCTATGTTTCCGGATTGCACCAATCATTTCTAGAGGAATATGCCCTTAACAACGGCAAAAGCCAGATAGATATCGCCAGGATCGAACCCCGGTTTCGCTACAATCAGAGCTTTGAAAGCATCGCCGCGATGGCTCCGGCAATGCCTGCTATCCTGCTGATTATGCTGCCAGCTGTTTTGACTGCCGTAAGCGTAGCAAGGGAACGAGAGCTGGGGTCAGTTGTCAATTTCTACGTGACACCAACCACGCGGCTTGAATTTCTAATTGGCAAACAAATTCCGTACATTTTGATCGCCTACGCAAATTTTCTGCTTTTGGCCGGAATGACCGTTTTTCTTTTCGGGGTGCCGTTAAAAGGAAATCCTTTCCCTTTGGCTGTTGGTGCCCTTCTTTACGTTTGGGCAACAACATCCTACGGGTTGTTGATCGCTACAATGACATCCAGTCAGGTGGCCGCCACATTTGCAACTGCCATCGCCTCAGTTGTCCCAACAATTCAGTTCTCAGGTCTGTTGCAACCTGTTTCAACACTTGAAGGAGGCGCACAAGTGCTGGGCTCTCTTTGGCCTTCCTCATATTTCCTACACCTAAACGTTGGTGCCTTCACTAAAGGTTTGGGTTGGGAAGCCCTTGCGCCAGACATTCTGGCCCTCGCCTGCTTCGGACCCGTTCTGACACTGATCGCAGCCCTATGCCTTCGGGCGCAGGAGAAGTGAATGCAGCGCTTCTACTGCATATTCTGGCTAGGCTTGAAGGAAGTGATGAGCCTGCGCCGTGATTGGGTGATGATGGCATTGTTGGTTTGGTCTTTCACGCTGGCCCCGATCATGGAAGCAACGGGAGTGGCAAGTTCTATAAACAACGCCTCGATAGCGTTTGCGGATGAAGACGACTCGCCACTTTCTCGAGCACTTGCCACAGCGTTTTTCCCACCAGAGTTCCAACCGGTCGTCCAAATCGAACCCGGAAAAGGACCTGCGTACATGGATGCTGGGCGCTTTATTTTCGTTGTGGCTGTGCCCCCCGGATTCGAAAAGGATCTGCGCGCAGGGCGCAGTCCGGGGATTCAAGTTCTTATTGACGCAACCGCCATGGAACAGGCCGGTATTGGTGCAAACTACATCACCAGTATCTTGAGCGCTGAAATACATCGCTATGCAATTGGTATCGATCTAGTAGATGCTCCCTCAATCAGTGTCATTCTAAGAAGCGCCTTCAACCCAAACAGAGACACCGTACGTTTTGCTGGTATCGTTGCTTTGATCGGCCAGATCATGTGGCTCACAACTATATTGACCGGAGCGGCAATGATTAGAGAGCGAGAGCACGGGACCATTGAACATCTCCTTGCCATGCCGCTTGCTCCATTTGACATTGCCATTGCCAAAATTTGGGCGAATGCAGCAGTGGTTTTGGTCGCGGCTGGTCTTTCACTAACCTTTGTGATGCAGGGTTCTTTGGGCATCAGTATCGCTGGATCCAAGATGTTGTTTTTGGTTGGCACGGCGTTGTTTCTTTTTACTGCGACGGCGCTTGGGGTGTTTCTGGCAACCATTGCGCGCTCTATGGCGCAGTTCGCGCTTCTGGTCATGTTGATTGTGTTGCCAATGCTAATGCTGTCAGGTGGAGAGACCCCAATTGAAGGTCAGCCAGCGTGGTTGCAGGCAGGTACTTTGGTTTTGCCGTCACGCCATTACATGTCAGCAAGTCAGGCTATTGTTTTCAAAGGCGCTGGTATTGAGACTGTCTGGCCGGAATTCGTTTGGATGACGTTTTTAGGAATTGCTTTGTTACTAATGAGCCTACGGCTTTTTCGGCGTTCTCTTGCTCAGATCAGCTAGCGCTCTAATCTGTTGGCTGTGACAGATTGGAGCGCTAGCTGATCTGCCTCAGAAGAAAGTTTGGAAATCTGCTCGGCAGAGGTCAGGGCATTAGCGACTGTATGAGCGTTAGCCAAAATACCTCAAGTCATGTTCGTACTATACGCGCCGACGGCTGGATTGCGATGCAATCGAGGTTTTCAAGGGCTATAGTCGCAAACTCAAAGGTTTGTAATGAAAGTGTGGATACCTTCTGCATCAAATGGGCAAGTCCAAGGCCGTCATCCGAGAAAACAAGCCGCATGAGACGGCCTGATGGATTTTGGCCTTATCTGCGGCGCAGAGTTGGTCCTTCGTATTTGCTGCTGGTTAGGTAACGTTAGGTTGGGAGTACGATATGGAATTACCAACACTGACGTACGAAATGATAGCCGTACTGAGTCTATTGTCTTTTACCGTCTTGCTTTTTGTTACCGAGATTATACGGATTGATGTCGCAGCAATTCTTGTAATGGTGTTGCTTGGCGCACTGAGCTATCTACCGGGGCTAGGTAATCTTGCCGATGTCTCCAGGCTCTTTGAAGGTTTTTCCTCGAACGCTGTGATGTCAATCATCGCAGTTATGGTAATTGGGGCTGGGCTTGATAAGACCGGACTTATGTCAAAGGTTGCGGCCTTGATCCTCAAGAATGGTGGCACGACAGAGGCCCGGATCATCCCAATCATATCAACAACTGTTGGTGTCATCAGCTCTTTCATGCAGAACGTTGGAGCTGCTGCGCTCTTTCTACCCGTTGTTAGCCGTATCTCAGCACGTACGGAAATCCCTATGAGTAGGTTGCTAATGCCCATGGGGTTTTGCGCGATTCTGGGTGGTACGATTACATTGGTCGGGTCGTCGCCCCTCATCCTGTTGAATGACCTGATTGTTTCAGCAAACTCATCCCTTCCGGCTGACCAACAAATGAAGACATTTAGGTTGTTTTCAGTCACGCCTATCGGTGTGATGCTGGTGCTGACAGGGGTGCTTTACTTTGTGCTCTTTGGTCGTTGGGTCCTCCCAGCGCAGCGAGAGCGCGGAGAAGACGCAAGCTCAGCTCGGTCCATGCAAACATACGTCGAAAATACCTATGGGCTTAGGGCCGATATGTTCGAGATACGTGTTCCTGAAGGCTCAATAATCATCGGGCAAACGCTCGCGGATCTAATGGTCGCCCATAACATGTACATTCTTGGCACATCCTATCGCGGCCACAAGGTCATCGCGCCAATGGCGGATACCAAGATCGAAGCCCCTGCGCGGCTCGCAGTGCTTGGCCTGCGTCGGGTGGTTGAGCATCAGTTTGCTGAGCCTTACGGATTAGAGATCCTACCCCAACTAGATGTCTTTGCGGATGATTTCGCCGCGACCCAATCCGGGGTGGCCGAGGTTGTTGTTCCGCCTGGTTCTTCAGTGATCGGCCAGACTCCGATTGATTTGCGCCTCCGTCAGACACATGGTTTGTCTCTTTTGGCCATTCAGCGCGGAGAAGAAACACTGAGCCACGTTGAAACCGAGGATCATTCAGCCACACATATCGGGCAAGTCGCTTTGCAGGCCGGTGATACGTGTGTGGTTCACGTGCAGTGGGACCGTCTGACACGACTGAAGTCGGACAGGGATTTTGTTGTCGTAACTTCAGACTTTCCCCAAGAAGAGTTACGGCCACACAAGGTCGGCTGGGCGCTTGCTTTCTTCCTAATAGCGTTGAGCTTAATTCTGTTTTCCGATCTGCGCTTGTCATTATGCCTGTTGATCGGCGCTATTGGGATGGTGTTGAGCCGGGTGCTCTCGATTGACGAAGCCTACGAGTCGATAAGTTGGAGCACAGTCTTTCTACTGGCTTCGCTGATCCCGTTGGGCCAAGCAGTTCAAAACACCGGCACTGCGGATTGGATTGCCGCGCATGTGTTGGCCCTCCTGAAGGGGTGGCCGATCTGGTCTTTGCAAGCAGGGATCGCCGTTTTGGCAACGGCGTTCACGCTGGTCATGTCGAACGTGGGTGCAACTGTTCTGCTGGTGCCGCTGGCGGTTTCTATCGCCATATCGGCGGGTGGTAACCCGGCTGTATTTGCTCTCACAGTGGCAATTTCAACGTCCAACTCATTTTTGATCCCAACCCACCAGGTGAACGCGTTGATCATGGGTCCAGCAGGCTATCGGGTGGTCGATTTTGTTCGCTCGGGCGGAATTATGACTCTCCTTTTCTTGGTTGTCTCAATGACCGGGCTTACGATTTTCTTCTGAGCCGCCTCTCGGCGATCCGTTCAGACCAACTCGCAATATAAGGTTTTTGAGACCAATTTTTTTGGCGCAGGTTCAAGACGTCTGCGAAAATGGCCTCCTCCGCGAGGGACCGAAGTAACGCGTCCAACTCAACCAAACCTGAAGTCGGTATACGCTGGAACTGGACCGTTTTAATTTTATCGATCACTGTTGTTGGACCAAGACCGTCGGCATTTGTGGAGAGTTCACGATGAGATTCCTTCGCACACCTGAGCATCGGTTTGACGGATTGCCAGATTTCGACTTTGGCCCGAACTATCTTGATGTGGATGATACCGAGGGCGGTCTTCTCCGACTGCACTATTTGGACGAGGGACCGGCGCAGGCACCGCCAGTATTATTGATGCATGGAGAGCCAACCTGGTGCTTCGTGTATCGGCACATTATTCCGTTATTCAAAGATGCGGGTCATCGAGTTCTGGCTCCTGATTTGATTGGGTTTGGACGGTCGGACAAGCCCACTGAGCGATCCGATTACACTTACCAACGCCATGTAGACTGGATGTCCGAATGGTTGCGGAAAGTTGACCTGACGGGCATCACATTGGTTTGCCAGGATTGGGGCGGACTCATTGGCTTGCGGCTGGTTGCGAGTATGCCCAAGCGTTTTGCTCGTGTGGTAGTGGCGAACACGGCTCTGCCCACCGGTGACGTCCCCTTGGGGGATGCATTTCTTTCATGGCGGGAATACTCACAATCTGTGTCTGAACTCAATTCGGGCCGTATCGTATTCGGCGGCACAACATCGAAGATTTCAGATGAAGAGGTTGCAGCCTATAACGCACCATTCCCGGATGCGCGCTATCTGGCAGGCGCTCGAGAGTTTCCAATGTTGGTGCCCGACAAACCCGAAAATCCAGCTTCCGATGCCAACCGAGCCGCATGGGAAACCCTCAAGACCTTAAACACTCCGTTTCTGAATGTTTTTGGAGAAGACGATAGGGTCATGGCGGGGGTAGACAAACTGATCCAAAAGTCGATCCCTGGGGCAGCTGGCCAAAATCATGCCGTTGTGCCTAAAGCGGGGCATTTCATTCAAGAAGATGCTGGCAGAACGCTGGCACAGGCGACTTTGAAATTCATTGAGCAAACATAGCGGCTATCAATTCAGTGTCTTACCCTGTGGCCTCAACTCACACCAAATTTGCGACGCAAATGCTCGGTCAAGGCCGTTATTCGACGTGGTTGGGCTCGGCTCGGCGGAAACATCATTTGCAAAGGTTTCGGCGGTGGGAGGAAGTCGCGCAAGAGAGAAACAAGTCTGCCAGATCGAACATCGTCGCCTACATCCAACTCCGACTTCAAGACGACCCCATGGCCTGCAATCGCCCAATCGCGGATGAGGGAACCATCATTGACTATTCGATTTCCCTTTACCGATACGCGCTGGGCATTTGGTCCTGATCCAAACTCCCAAACGTTGTCGATCATGTCGCCAAACCTCATAGCCAAGCAGTTGTGGCCTAATAGATCTTCTGGTTTTTCAGGCGTTCCGAATAAGGCCAGGTAACTTGGGGATGCACATACGAAACGTTGGTAGCTTCCTAGATTTCGCAACCTGAGCGAGCTGTCTGTTATGTTGCCGAAGCGAACGGCAAGGTCGAAACCCTGGCCGACAAGGTCAACATAGCCGTCCGAGAGGGATAGTTCGATTGAGACGGCAGGGTTCTCCTCGGTGAATTCGGCGACAACCTCGGAAACAATGCTCCGTCCCAAGTCAATCGGCGCGCTTATACGAATTGGACCAGACAGAGTTTCGGCGCCGTGCCGAACAAGCGTATCCAGGTCCGCAACCTCACTAAGTACGCTTCTTGCTCCGTCAGCGAGTGTCCGGCCTTCTTCGGTCAGGCTAATGGAACGGGTGGTACGGTTGAACAAAACCACACCGTAATGTGCCTCCAGAGCCGCGAGCCGCTCGGATACTGTTGTGCTCGACATCCCTGTTTCGCGCGCCGCGGCCACAAGACTGCCTTTCTCGGCTATGGTCAGAAACAAGCGAAGATTGTCTAAAAGCATTAAACGGAATTTCCGTATTATATGTTCGATTATGCCCTGTTTATCCCGAAAGTACTGCGGCGTAAATCTTGCGCATCGCTGAAGAACACAAGGGACCTATTCCAATGGCCAAGCTGACAATCCTCGCCAACATCAAAGCCAACCCCGACAAGATCGACCTCGTAAAGGGTGAGCTGATCAAGCTCATCGACACAACCCGTGCCGAAGAGGGTTGTATTAACTACGACCTGCACCAGGACAACGACAACCCGGCTCATTTCGTGTTCTACGAAAATTGGGAAAGCCGAGAACTTTGGCAAACCCACATGGGTGCTCAGCACCTTGCGGCTTACCTGGAAGCAACAGAGGGCGCCGTGGCAGAATTCACGTTGAATGAGATGACAATCATCGGTTGATACAGAACCGAACAAAGGAGCACGTTATGAAAGCCGTGGGATACCGTGAGACGGGGTCGATTGATCGGGCGGACGCCTTAATCGATTTCGAGGCCGACAAACCGACGCCAAAGGGGCACGACTTGTTGGTGAAGGTGCAGGCCGTGTCAGTGAACCCGGTTGATACGAAAATTCGGCAAAAACGTGCTCCTGCGGGTCCAGCGCCTGATATTCTGGGGTGGGACGCAGTAGGCGTCGTCGAAGCCGTTGGAGAAGCGGTGGAGACTTTCAGTCCGGGCGATACGGTTTGGTACGCCGGGGCGATCAACCGACCGGGGACCAATGCCGAGTTTCATCTGGTGGATGAACGTATTGTCGGAGCCGCGCCAAAATCCATACCGGCAAAAGCGGCTGCGGCGATGCCGCTTACGACACTCACTGCTTTTGAGATGCTGTTCGACCGCTTGCGAGTCCGGGATGCCGTTTCCGGCGGGACCAATACATTGCTGGTTATTGGTGGCGCAGGTGGTGTCGGATCAATCACCATTCAATTGGCGCGGGCTCTCACTGACTTGACGGTGATTGCCACTGCGTCTCGACCCGAGACACAAGACTGGGTTCGAGAGCTTGGCGCACACCATGTCATCAACCACTCAGAACCTTTTGGCTCACAACTCGAGGCTCTTGGTATCGACAGCGTGGATTTCATCTATTCGACAAACCATTCTCAGCTTTATGCGCCCCAAGTTGGACAGGTGATGACACCCCAAGGTCGCTTTGGGTTGATCGATGATCCTGAGACCTTCGACATCGCGCCGTTCAAACACAAATCGATCTCATTGCATTGGGAGTTCATGTACGCTCGGTCGCTTTTCGGGACTAGAGATATGAATCGTCAAAGCGAAATCCTGAATCAGGTCGCCGGGTTGATAGATGATGGAAAGATCATATCCACAGCGACCGATACACTTGGTACAATCAATGCTGCAAACTTAATGAAAGCGCATGCTATCCTTGAAAGCGGAAAGGCCAAAGGAAAGCTCGTGCTTGAGGGTTTTTAGATGAGAATTGAACGGCTGGATCATGTGAACATCGTGACGACTAGGTTGCCTGACATGGTTGCTTGGTATGAAGACGTCTTGGGTTTGAAACTCGGGGCCCGCCCTGAGTTTCAGTTTCCCGGAGCTTGGTTGTATGCGGGTGATCACGCAGTGGTTCATCTTGTGGGTCACGAAGGAACGCCTAATGTCGGCTCCGAAGTAAAGCTCAAGCTCGAGCATTTTGCGCTCTCAGCCACAGGGTTAAGAGCATTCGAAGAAAAACTGATCTCGTGTCAAATCCAGTATCGCAAAACTGATGTCTCGGGGGCTGGAATGGTGCAAATCCATGTGGCCGATCCTGATGGAAATCACATTCACATAGACTTTGAAGAAATCGAGTAAGGGATAAACACTCGAAATAGTCGGAACGCAAAACTAAGCTCGTAAATTCTTGCCGATTAGTGATCGAGATCATTACCGGGTTGCTTCTAAGAATTACTCGGACCAACATTTTTGGGCGGTACAAGCGTAGAATTGGAGATCAGCATGCTGGACCTCGAAACCAACAAGAAGAATGTCATTGCTTTCTACGAAATGATGTTCAATGAGTGTCGGCCTGCGGAAGCCATAGATATCTTTGTTGGTGATACCTATACGCAGCACAACCCGCATGTTGGCGACGGCAAGCAAGCCTTTGTCGAATATTTCGAACGCATGGCCGCCGAATATCCGGGAAAGCGTGTGGATATCAAACGTGCGTTTGCTGAAGACGACCACGTTGTTCTGCATTGCCACCAAATCTGGCCCGATGGTCTCGAGTACGCAGGTATCGATATTTTTCGCCTGGATGCTGAAGGTAAGGTTGTCGAACACTGGGACGTTCTTCAGGAGGTTCCGGCAAACAGCGAGAATGACAATGGCATGTTTTGACTTAACCGTTCTGACAGTGGTGCATGGAACTTCGAAAGGTCCTGTCGGCTAAACCACGATAGTCAAAGGGTATAAGTCTGATCCAAGAAGCCCGCCGAAGCGTATCTATCAAGAACCTTTTAGAAAGGAGATAAAAATGCTCCCGAAGAGTATTCTCGCGGCGACCCTTGGATTATTTGCAGCTACTTCGCTTCAAGCTGGTGTACAAATTCACTTTATTGAAGGCGCACCCAAGGACCGCTTTGTTCTGACAAATGTCGGAGCTTGCAAAGTAGAAGCCTCGACCCTCAAAATTGACTTGTCGAAATCTGCGGGACGTCTGATTTTCGACGTTACTGAAAAGGGTGCGGGCGTCGAGGTCTTTCAACCTCTCGAATTCGTTGAGGGTGCGGATGCTCTGCGGCAAATTCCAGCGGTCGTGGACGGGCAAGATACAATAGAACTTGAAATCGCCTCCTTCGCAGCCGGGGACACACTCGCTTTTACCATCGATGTCGATGATACTATCGGGCAACGCGAAATCACCGTAACGGGGTCGGAGATCGAAGGCGCCACGGTGTCATATACCGATGCGGATGAGACCAGTACGGCGACCTTCTCTTCCGAAGCACTCGTCAACGTGACGACCAGGGACTGCTGAAAGCTATCGCAAAATGTGGAATTGGTTGATCCGCATAGCATTCCTTACGCTCGTGATGGGAGGCGGCATCCTGATCGGAACACTGACGGCACCTGGCGAATGGTATGCGCAGCTTTTTAAACCGGCTTTCAATCCACCTAATTGGATTTTCGGGCCGGTTTGGACGGTGCTATATGTCTTAATCGCCATGGTAGGTTGGCGTCAGTTCGAAGCGGACCGAAGCTCGACCGCCATGAAGCTGTGGTGGGCGCAGATGGGTCTGAACTTTTTATGGTCCCCAACCTTTTTCGTACTGCAACTGCCGTGGTTTGCCCTTTTGGTCATTGTCGCGTTGTTGGCTGCCATCGTCATGTTCATCACTCAGGTTAGGAATTCAGATCGGGTCTCCGCACTGTCTTTCCTGCCGTACTTTGCATGGGTCGCATTTGCCGCGGCGCTGAACCTCTCCATTGCGATACTGAACTGACAAGGAACAATATGCGTGCAAACTTCATCGGGCTTGTTTCAGGTCTTGTTATCATCGGATGCACAATGGCTCATGCTGATGAAAAACTGACTGAAGACTTTTCTAAGTCTCCGGAGACGCGTTGGGACTACGTTGCCGACACCGTCATGGGAGGAGTTTCCTCAGGACAGGTGCAGTTTCGTTCGGAAGGTGGTGTTGAATTCGCGCGGCTGACCGGTACCGTGAGTACAGAAAACAATGGGGGCTTCATCCAGTTCCGACGCAAGTTGTCTGAGCGACTGGATGAGGCTGTATCAGGCGTCAGGCTATTGGTACGGGGAAACGGCGAGCAATACTTCGTTCACCTCAGAACACGTGGCACGGTGCTTCCGTGGCAATACTACCAGGCCGCGTTCGCAACTTCTGAAGACTGGACCGAAGTCTATTTGCCTCTGTCAGGCTTCAAGGCTTCGAGTGCCATGTTGCGCGCTATTCCCGATGCGGAAGCAATAACCTCAGTTGGGGTTGTAGCCTTCGGGCACGATCATGAGGCCAACGTAGATGTCAGCGAGATTGGTTTCTACTGAAGGTCGCCCAAGCGAGGGGCTGTAATCTTCTGTTGAACCAATTCAGATCAGGCGGCTCAATAAGTGTAAGCGACAATGCAATTCCAATAGTCTTTGCTCATCTTATGCAAGCGACTAACTTGGGTACATGGAAGAAGTCACCCGACTAACCGAATGGATGATTACAGAAGGTCGTCGCTCCGGCGATCCTGTAAAAGTGGTGTCACACTTTTGTTCCTCCTTGGTCGAAGCCGGAGTTCCGCTGTGGCGAGTAAACATTGGCCAACGCTTTGCCAATCCATTGCTTATTGCTTGGGGCGTGGTTTGGACGCCCAACGGCACCGACAGCTACGATGTCACCCATGAGACGACGTTGACGGATGGTTATGTTGGGAGCTCATTTGAGTATATTCTGGCGAATAGAAAGCCGCTTCACAAAAGTCTTCAGCAGCTGGACTCAGAAACAGAGCATTCATCCTATTTGGAGTTTGCAGAGCAAGGCGGCACCGACTACTACGCTACTTTGCTTTATTATGGTGATGGATCGCTGCATGGTTGCACGTTCATTACACAGGCGCCGGATGGATTCTCGACGGAACATCTAAGGCTGATTGAAGCGGTCTTACCGGCCCTTTCTTGCGCCTTGGAACCTGTGACGATGCGAAAATCGTCTAAAGGTCTACTTCGAACTTATTTAGGAGATGGACCTTCTGAGGCAGTCTGGAGCGGCAACATCAAGCGGGGTGAGCGAACAACTCTGGATGCCGTGGTTATGTTCTCTGATCTGCGAGGCTTTACGGCACTTTCCGAAACCTCAACGGAAGAAGAAGTCTTCGACACGCTCAGCGACTATTTTGATCTGGTGGTCAAAGCCGTAGAAGACAACGGTGGAGACGTCCTCAAGTTCATGGGTGATGGCATCCTGTCGATCTTCACTATTGAAGCTCAAAAAAACCATGCCGACCGTTGCAGAATGGCGGCTCTTGCAGCGCAGAGTGTGCTGAGTGGTTTGAACGCTCTCAACACTAGACGAGACGAGTTCCAAAAACCGCCCTTGGACATTGGAATTGGGATCAACGTTGGGCAGGTCAGCTACGGTAACATCGGTAGCCCCGGCAGGCTTGATTTTACGGTTTTGGGCGGTGCGGTGAACGTCGCAAGCCGAATTGAAAACTTAACAAAATCAATTGGTCAGAGAGTGTTGGCGACGTTAGCCGTTGCAAGTGCTGCACCGAACATGTTCGTTAGCTGTGGGGATCACGAAATACGTGGCCTTGCTCAGCCCATTGAGCTGTTCTTTCTCACTGAAGGGGCGCAATAATCAGGTATATTTTTTTAAACAACATACCTTTCCGGGAGCATTCTGAGTGTTTGCAAGAACCATAGCCTTACTGATCTGCGCTGGGGCTTCTCCGGCCACGGCATTGGAGCTTCGCGAAACTGGGCGCTATGAGCTCAACCAACCCGCAAGCCTTGACTACGATCCAACGTTTTGTGGCTTGTGGATTGCCAACGAGGGGCCCGAGGCCATTCTCGTTACATTGCAAGGTGATGAGTTGCGCCGCATATCCAGCGATCTCTTCCGTATCAAGGCAATTGCTATCGAAGGAGATCACTTGTTGGTAGGCGACGGTCTTGGCAGCCTCCAACGTCTCACGAAGGAAGGAGTCACTTTAGGAGCACCCTTTGAACTTGAAGGTGGATTTGCGGATACCGAAGGGATCGCGATCAATGCAAAGGGGCAGATCGTGACCGTAGAAGATGATCCGGAACGATTGTCTTGGTTCACTTCAGAAGGCGTCCTTACGGCAAGGTTGGATACCATGAAGCTCTCTCCCCCCTTAAGCGAGGCACAGGGCATCGCAATTGACCCACGAACCGGTCACATGTTGATCGTTGATGACTGGGAAGGGTCAAACAGCCTGTATGAGTTCACGGCAGATGGCCAACTGCTCGCCCAGCAAAGCCTGTTGGAATTCGGAACTGACCCGGAAGGCATCGCCATTAGGCCGGGATCTAACCAACTGTTCGTGGCGTTCGACGGTGGCGCGAAGATTGTGACATTTGACTACACACCCACCTTACCTGAAGGATCGCCGCCTCTGCCTCCGGGCGCGGATTGTATGATCTTTTGAGAATTTGGCTGCTTGCTTGGGGCGATGCAGGTTACGGCTAGTCGCGCTCGCTGTCTAGCGTTTCACGTATGAGCGTCAAATTGGGCAAAGACCTATGGAACGGTTCGGGCCCGAGTTCGGACAAAACTGGAGCCAGGGCTTCAGACATCCGTTCCATAGAAGCTTTCAAAAACTCCGCACCTTGCGGCGTGGACCGGGCTATTTTCGAACGCTTGTCATTGGGGTTGGTTTCAAGGGTAATCAGGGCATGGTTTTCGAGGCTCGCGAGCATGTGCGTCATCGACGTCTTGGGCACTTGAAAAGCGTTCGACAGCTGTAGTGGCGTTTCCCCCTCGGGGCGCCGGACCAGGTGGCCCAATATGCCAAATTGGGTAGCGGTCATTCTGCCAGGTAAGAACGCTTCAAGCTTGGTCGAGATCAGCTGGTTGATGATCCCGACCTCGGTGAAGAACCGGTAGACTTCGTTGGTCTCATCTTCAGGCTTCATTCAGAATTCGTGTCTCCAGAGGCCAGCGGGGTGTGGCAATTGGCTCGGGTCCATACCCCAAACGCAGCAACATTTGCACCGTGTGGCCCGGTGACGCAAGAAGCTCATGCGCAAGATCGTATTCATCGGCCATCTCGGGATATTCCTGAAGGGCCTGACTGACCGGATGCACGCCCAGACCCATTTCGGTTGTCTTCAGGTAGAAACGCATCAATTGACGTCCGGCTTCGAGTTGATCGCTTCGCGTGTTTGTAGTTGTCGTGAGGACTGCGTATTGCGGCGTCGCGTCTAGCATAGCGAAGTAGCCTCGCATGTGAGACTGAGTGCCTGGGTGGTCAACATTCATAAGGGTCTCATTGTCCAATAGGCCAGTAAGTCGCAGCGTTTCCAGCATGGGATCGCGTAACTCAATCCCGTCCGGGTTGGCGTTGATTTCTGCTTTCCCGATCCGCATGAGGTCGACGGATTCTTTCAAGGTCTGCGGTGTTCGCATTTCGATTTCGAAAGCGCGTTTCGTAAGGTCTCGAATACGGGTCACCAAATCTTCATCGGTAATCAGGGTGGCGTAGTTTTCAAGGACCGACACTTCCGTCTCGGACAGCCGCTGTTCAGTATACGGTTCTTTGTTTGAATGTCGGTTGAGGATTTGATTTGAAAGTGGATCGGGTGCCCCTCCAGGTACAAACACTGCTTCTGCAATAGGCCCGTCATCCCCATCTGGCAGCAACTTGACCTCGGTATCAAACCCGAGAGCACCTGCCGCCAGGACCATCGTCTCAACAAATGCGCCGAGGCCAATATAGAGCTGGCGGTGGTAAGGATCAGTTTCCGGAAGCTCGCGATCTGTATCGCGGTGGATGCGAACCTTGTTTTGCCCAACTAACTCGACGAGCCAAGGTTGCAAGTTGTGCGGGTTAGGGGCGAGAATCGCGTAGGACAAAGCGGCTTTGCGGGGGTCGTCATATGGTTGTGGCGTCCACGGAGCCAGCGCGTCATGCGGCGTGCGTGTAGCGAGAAACGCAACCGCGCCCGTTGCCGCCAGTATTGTGCCTCCGCCTAGAATCTTGAGAAAACGTCTTCGATTTGGCATCTTGAGTCTCCAGTAGTACGATATCGAACTAATATAATCCGAAATCGTACTATTTCAGCTCCATTGATGCAGTGGTTGGTTGAGTGACCTGAAAAAAGTAAATCAGAACAGCCGGCCTCAACGATAGACTGCCGTGTTAGACAGGTGTTCGGAGAGCTTTTTGTGCCTAAAAAAGCAGCTATTTTAGTTGATTAACGACCGGATGCGAGAAGATTAGAGGCTGTTAAGCCGATGCTTTTCGAGTATCCCGCAAAGCATAGCCTGTGCTTGCAGCCTGTGTTCTCGATGACGTTCACGGGCGGCATCTGGACGACCTTCACTAATCGCTTGAAAAACAACCCGGTGATCTTCGTTGGATTTAACGGGCAGGGGCCTGATGAACAACGTCGTTGCACGCGCGCGGCGGACTTGGTCGCTCATCATGGCAACAATCGCTTCGACTCGTTTGTTGCCGCCCAACCGAACGAGCTCTTGATGAAACAACTCGTCTGCCTCTGCCCACGCTTCAAGGTCTTCGGCTTCGATGGCTTGGTCCATCTTCGCAATTGATCCAGCGAGTACCGCCAGTTCATCTTCTGAATAACCCGCTTCGGCAGCGCGCTGTGCCGCGAGACTCTCAAGTTCCGTCAGTATGTCGTAAATCTCACGCATATCATCTGATGAAACAGGTAGTATCCGAACGCCCTTTCGGGGTCGCATTTCCAGCAACCCCTTACTTTCCAACATCAGCGCAGCTTCCCGTATCGGGGTGCGGGACATGCCAAGGGTCTCGGCGAGTTCCGACTCCAGATGGTCAGTTCCGGCCGCAAGTTCGCCAGACAGGATCATCCGCCGCAAATCCCTAACAGCGCGTTGTGTATTGGAAAGAGTTTTTGCGTCCTGATCCTTCACGGTGTCTCCAGGTTGATTTTTCGTCCTTCCGCAGCTGAGAGATAGATATTCTCTTCAATGCGGATCACATCCAAATAGTCTCGGGCCGTGTTTTCCAAAGGCGTGCCCAGTAGAAGGCCCGAAATAACGTGACTTTGCAAGGCGTGAACGCAGTCTCCTCCAAATCCATCATGATCGCTTGGAGGTAGAATCTGCTGTCTCTCCTGTTTTCCAAACGCGCGGAGGTCAACGGAACCGTCGCCGTAAAGAACTAGTGATCCTTCCGTTCCTTCGATGAGAGCTTCGCCCATGGTCTGACGCGGGTTTTTGGCGCTGTGGTCAAGGCATCTGTTGCCATCGAACAGAGTTTTCAAACCGTTGGGGTGGTCAAACAGGATGTAACCTGCGTCCTCGCCCGCGATAGCGGGGTTAACTTGGCGCAAGTCCGCATAAACTGCGCTGGGCGCATCGAACAAAAATCGGAATGTGTCTACCCAGTGAACCGCTGTCTCATGAACTAGGAAACGTGGCATTTTCTGAAAGTACGGCTGCCGGTCCAGGTAGGCTCGCGGTCCCTGTCCGTCGCCGGGCCGAAGCCGGAAAGTCGCTTGTAGAGGTGTTCCAATTCGACCCTCGGTCATCGCCACCTTGATTGCACGATACCAAGGCTGAAAGCGAAAATTCTCATGCACGACAATAGTTGCACCTACCGCTTCAGCCTCTGAAACGATCTTCTCCGCTTCATCCAGAGACATGCAGAAAGGCTTTTGGCAGATCAGCCATTTTATGCCCGAATGCAGCGCAGTTCGAATGGCGTCGGCCTGCGCCACAGGTGGAAGAATGATGTCCACGAGATCTGGTTTTTCCGCCTCCAGCATTTTTGACAGATCATCGTAAGCGGCCAGTCCTGTTTCCTTCGCCTTGTTGATATCACGGTTGCAGGATGCAATCAGAACCGCTCCGGGCATTCGGGACCAACTTTCGTAGTGGAACCTACTGAAATACCCCGCACCCACACACGCGACCCTGATGGCTTGTTGAGTATTCATGCCCGCAATGCTTCCAATACCGATGAGGCTGCGTCCTGCGTTCCGGCGGTGCCACCTAGGTCACGCGTCAGGTTCTGTCCCTTCGCAGTCACCTTTTCCACGGCTTCACGCAACCGTTCGCCGTCGTTGGACAGGCCTGGGTGATCATGGGTCAACCCCAACCATTCAAGCATCATTGCTGCGGACAGGATCATCGCAAAGGGGTTGGCAATACCCTGTCCTGCAATGTCTGGAGCGGAACCATGGCAGGGTTGGAATACAGCGTGATTCAATCCGATATCCGCTGACGGAGCCAGTCCAAGACCGCCCATGAGACCTGCACCAAGGTCGGAGAGGATGTCTCCGAACATGTTCTCGGTCACCATGACATCGAACTCCCAAGGTTTTTGGACCATCCACAGTGCAGTGGCATCAACATAAGCATGGTCTGCCTGCAAATCGGGATGGTGGGCGGCTTCTGCATCAAACATCGATCTGAAGAATGCAAAGGCGCGGAATACATTGGCTTTGTCGACACACGTAACTCGACCCTGACCGCGCCCGGTTCTTTTGCGGTTCTGGGCGAGTTCAAACGCGAAACGGAACAGCTTTTCGGACACCTCACGAGTGATCAACAGAGTTTCACGTGCTTCGTCTTCGGTAACTTCGCCAGCGCCTTGGGTGAAGAACAGTCCTTCTGTGCTTTCGCGTATCAAGACAAAGTCGATCTCTTTTCCGGGAGGCAGCGCCAAGGGGGTCATTTGTCCACTGCTTACCTTTACTGGCCGTACACCAGCGAAAAGTCCCAGTTGCTTTCGCAGATCGATTTGCGGTGAAATCTCTGTTCCGTCAGGGTATCGAACATCTGGCAAGCCCATTGCAGACAGCAGAATCGCGTCAGCGTTGCGTGCAGTTTCGAGTGATCCAGCCGGAAACGATTCTCCAGTTTTGGCGTAGTGGCCTGCACCTGCCGGCGCGTCCGAAAACGTCAACTCGTAGCTGGGGTTTTCGCCTGAGAGCTGGCGCAGAATTTCAAGCGTAGGAGCCATAATTTCAGGGCCGATCCCGTCCCCGTGGAACACTGCCACATCATAACTTTTCTTCATCTTAGCCCGCTTCCTTCTCGTTTCGTATTCATAGCGCGATAGCAGCTTCCACTACAGTCCGTTGACAACGCATTCTTTAATGTATACGCAAATAAATGCAATAATAAACGCAAAGTTGTTTGGGAGGACTTGGAAATGAAACGAAAACTAGGGCGGTTGGTGGCCGCAGCGGTGTTGGCGACCGGTATTACAGGGACGGCGTCTGCGCAGGATTACCCCTATCGTGATATCACCACAGCTGTGGTCTGGGGGGCCGGTGGCGGGACGGACACAATCAACCGTATGATCATGGCTGAGATGGAAAAACACCTTCCGGTCTCGATCAATGTTATCAATCAAACAGGTGGTGTCGCGGGTTCCAACGGTATGGTCTACGTCATGAACCAACCGGACGATGGCTACACATTGGTTGGCCTGTCAGAGTCTAACGTCACCGCTGCCGTGCAGGGTGGGTGGGATAAGAAATTCGACTTTTGGTATCCGTTTATTGTTGGCGGATCGCCTGATCTGATCTCGATCCCGGCAGACAGCCCTTACAATACTCTGGAAGAACTGGTCGACGCTGCGAAAGCTGCTCCTGGGACTATTCCGGCTGCGGCTTCAGGTGCAGGTTCGATCCACCACTTGAATCTTCTCGCCATCGAGAAAGGGTCGGGGGCAGAATTCAAGTTTGTTCCATACAAAGGCTCGGCGCCAGGGCAGGAAGCGGCGATAGCAGGCGAGGTTGCGTTGGTTGTGACCTCCCTAGCTGAGCAAGCCCCCTTGATCGAGGGTGGCCAGCTGAAACCGCTCGCGATGCTGACACCCGAAGAAGCGCAAATCGCAGGGGCAACGGTGCCTTCCGCCTTCGGCATTTATGACGGTCTCGATCAGTATCTGCCGCTTAAACAAGCAATCGGATTTGCTGTTCACAGCTCGGCCGGGGATGAGGTTAAGGCCGCGCTTGGTGATGCGTTCGAGCAAGCAATTGCCTCTGACACCGTCGCCGAATGGGCCTCAGCAAACAATTATGATGTCGGTGGTCAACACGGGGAAGAAGCTCAAGAGCTGTTTGCCAACCTTGAGGCTACCTTTGCCTATACCTTGCAAGATCTAGGCGCTGCCACGGTCGATCCGGCCTCGCTGGGTATCGAGAAGCCCTGATCCGATCACTTTTGAAAGGGCGCGCCTGATCGCGCCCTTTCCATTAGGAGGCAGGCATGGACAAGTCTGACGAAACGCTGGTCATGCGAACACGCGATTTTTGGGCCGCGATTGTTCTTATTGTCGCGTCCGTCTTTTTCCTTTGGAAGACGTCGGACATCTCGCTTTGGGGTGAAAACCGCGCAGGTGTAAGTGGATCGGATTGGTACAACTCGGCTGCAATTGTACCGCTGTTTATCTTCGGAGGGTTGCTTGTGTTGTCCTTCGTCTTGCTAGCCATTTCGATCCGTTCAGGTGGAGCTCAAAACGCGCTTAGCGCTATGCGTATCGGATGGGATAAGTCGGAAGCCTATCGAGCTTCAACAATAGGCCTGATCCTTCTTGCATATGTCTTCGGGCTCGTTCCCAGAGTGGACTTCATTCTGTGTTCTGGGTTGCTGATTACAGCTTTGACTTACGGCTACTACGGAGGTCAGGCGCGGCGTGCTTTGGTGGCGTGCTTTGCAGTAATTGCTGCAGGACTGTTTGCCTTCATCGGCTTTCCGGCACAGATGGATTGGAATGCGCACGGCGATGATTGGTTCACGCTGATCCTGTGGATCGTATTGACGCTGTTGGTGCTGGCCAAAGCGACTACCGAACGCGTTTTGCGCTACGTTCCATTGGTGGCAATACTTGCCCCGCTCATCCTCGTTTGCGCGATGGCCTTTGTTTTCCGGCAGAACGTGCCCGCGCGCGGCGGGCTGATCTTCAAGCAAATCGAATACCACTACTACGTGACGCTTCGTCCGCTATGGAAAGACTGACCGGATGGACTTTTTTCTTTTGCAACTGGCTGGATTTGGGACTGCATTCTTTGGCCTGGCAGCGGACCCGCTGACCTATCTGTATTTGATTGCATCCGTGTTCCTGGGCATCACGTTCGGCGCATTACCCGGCCTTACGGCAACCCTGGCTGTGACGATCCTGACAGGTTTCTTCGGTAACAAAATCCCGCTCGACTATTCGCTCATCGCTTTGCTCGGGGCCTATGTCGGCGCAATTTACGGCGGCTCTTACCCGTCTATTTTGCTGAACATTCCGGGCACGGCAGCCAGCGCGGCGACGGCCATGGATGGATACCCACTGGCCAAAGCGGGTCGAGGGGGCGAAGCACTTGGGCTGACCACGACGGCCAGTTTCATTGGCACAGTTATCGGAACCATCACGCTTTTGATTTTTGTCTGGGCGCTGCTTTTGGTTTCAAAGAACATCGCAAGCCCGGAGAAAGCATTGCTGGCCCTGTTCGGCATTTTGCTTTCTGGCACTTTGATGAGCGAAGACCTGGTGATTAAGGGATGGATCGCCGGTCTGATTGGGCTTGCGATGTCCATGGTGGGCCTCGACCCTCTGTTGTCTGAGCCGCGCTATACTTTCGGTTGGTCTTACCTGATGAGCGGGTTTCAGGTTGTGCCAGTTTTGATGGGGGCCTTTGCCATACCCCAAATCATTGACGGTTTGAGGCACGTTGAGGCCGGGAAAGTTCTGGCCCTGAAAGGCCGCATTCTTCCGAACCTACGCTCCATCCGACGCTACCTGCCCACCATTGGCCGGTCAGGAGTGATTGGAACTGGGGTAGGAGCGCTTCCTGGCGTCGGCGAAGACGTCGCCGGTTGGGTCAGCTACGGTGTTGGCAAGACCGTTTCTGCCGAGGGCGACAAGTTTGGAAAAGGGTCATTGGAAGGTCTGCTGTGCTCTGAAACAGCAAATAACGCCTGCATTGGGGGCGCGCTGATCCCGCTTTTGGTTTTGGGCATTCCCGGTTCACCACCCGCCGCGGCTTTGATGGGGGCTTTCAAGATCAACAACGTGATCCCAGGTCCGACGATAGACCCCGAGATCATTCTGCGCGTGGTTGCAATTTTGGTGCTGGCCTCCCTGACAATGTTCTTAATGGGCCTGTTCACTGCTCGGGTCTTTATCAAAATACTCGCCATCCCGCAGACCATCTTCTTGCCCGTCGTTATGGTTCTGACAACCATTGGGTCTTTCAGCGTCGGCGGCGGCATCAATGATCTTTACCTGATGCTTGGCGTCGGCGCTGTTGCCTATTTCATGAACCTCATGAAGTACCCAATCGCGCCGTTGGTGATAGGCGTTATTCTGGGTAGCCTGTTTGACGAAACCTTCCGTCGGTCGCTGTTCCTGTCGGATGGGGATCTTTCGGTCTTCTTTTCTCGGCCTGGTGCGGCCATTCTGCTGGTGCTCAACATTGGTCTGATCCTCAGCCAACTGCCCGTCGCGAAACGCGCTTTCTCACGCCTAAAAGGAATTTCAGTCTGATGTTTGCGGTTACTGTCACCTTCACTCTCAAGCCCGGTAATAGAGATATCTTCTTGCCGCTTATGGTCGAAAACGCTTCAACTTCTTTGCGTGAAGAAATCGGATGCCGGCAGTTTGACGTATGTCTCGGCGACGATCCTGAGACAGTTTTTCTCTATGAGGTTTATGATGACAGCGTGGCGTTCTCTGCCCACCTAAAAAGCGCGCATTTTCAGTCCTTTGATACGGCAGTGGCTGATATGATCGCCACCAAGGTGGTTCACCAATATTCCGAGGTCATCCGATGAACGATTGGGAAATCCATGCCGTGAAATACGCGGATCGCAACGCCCGGGCGCGAGCTGATAGTTTCATCATCGATGATAATCACGACGCTCCCCATGCGATGGACTATTTCGTTTGGGTGCTGAAACGCGGCAACAAAGTCATTCTGGTGGATACTGGCTACGACTCCGATGAGGCCGCCGCCCGTGGTCGTCCCATCGCGATGGACCCTCGCGAGGCTTTGCGACCCCTAGGCATTGCGCCGGAAGCGGTGACCGAGGTCATCGTGACCCATCTTCATTATGACCACGCAGGGGGGCTGCATATGTTCCCCAACGCGAAGTTGCATATGCAGTCGGCGGAAATGGCCTTCGCTACAGGTCCCTGCATGTGCCACGATCACCTGCGTGCTCCTTTCACGGCTGGCCATGTCTGCGAGGTCGTAAAGCGTCTCTATTCGGGCAAAGTCGTGTTCTACGACGGAGAAGCCGAGATTGCAGATGGGGTCACGGTGCACTGCATCGGTGGGCATTCGCGCGGGTTGCAATGCGTGCGCATAAGAACGGCGGCCGGGTGGATGGTGCTCGCCTCTGATGCCTCGCATTATTACGAGAATTTCATGGCGCGCAAAGCCTTTCCTATCGTTGTCGACCTGCAAGACATGATGGACGGCTTCAATACACTCGAGAGGTTGGCCTCGCATCCTAGGCTTATCGTGCCCGGCCACGATCCACTTGTGCGCGCGGTATTTCCCGTAGGCGCGGCACCGCATATCCATAGGCTGGATCCAGGGCCGACGCGGGACATTGAACTATGAAAATCGGTGTCATAGCGGACGATTTTACCGGTGCGAGCGATATTGCGAACACCTTGGCGAAGGGCGTTGAGCCAGAAGGTGGGTTACGAACGGCTCAGTTTCCGGGTATTCCGACGACCCCAGCCAACGAAGAGATCGAAGCGGGCGTCATCTCGCTCAAGAGCCGCACTGCACCGGTCAAGGAAGCCGTTGCAGACAGTCTGAGTGCCTTGAGGTGGCTCGTGGGCCAAGGATGCCAGCAGTTCATCTTCAAATATTGCTCGACATTCGATTCCACGATGGAAGGAAATATCGGCCCAGTTGCGGAAGCGCTGGCTAGTGAACTGAGTGCGCAAAAGGTGATTTTCTGCCCGGCCTTTCCGACAACGGGACGCACGGTCTATCACGGTCATCTTTTTGTGCTCGGCAGGCTGTTGAACGAGTCCGGGATGGAAAATCACCCTCTTACTCCGATGACGGATGCCAACATTAGGCGTTGGTTGCAGCATCAGACCCAAGAAGCGGTTGGGTCGGTGTCAATTGACGCCGTGAAGCAGGGACCAGAGGCGATTTCTGATGCGTTGCAGAACGCAAACGAACGCTTTGTGATCGGTGATGCGATTTCGGATGAAGATTTGTTGGCCTGGGGCGAAGCTCTAAAGGATGCCAAGCTCATTACTGGGGGATCGGGTATAGCGCTGGGTCTACCAAGAAACTTCCTGAGAGAGGCTTCATCCAAAAGTGTTGGCATTGCGTTCACTGGTATCGCAGGGCCCGCCGCTATCCTGGCAGGGTCTTGTTCAGGTGCGACACGCGGGCAGATCGATGTTCATGCGGAATCCAATCCGACGTTCGTCATTGATGTTCCAGGTGTCATGTCCGGGGGTGTGACCACGCAAACGCTTCTGGATTTCTTTGAAACGCATCCGGGTCAGGCGCCGCTCGCGTATTCATCAGGAAGCCCGGATGATGTGCGCGCGATCCAAAACAAATTCGGTCAGGACGCTGTGGCGGAAAAGCTGGACAATCTCTTTGCGGATACAGCACGAGAACTTGTTCAGAAGAGCTACAAGCGATTGGTGGTGGCAGGAGGGGAGACCTCGGGAGCTGTCGCCAAGGCTGTCTCTGAGGCACTGGGGTCTCCGGCCATGTCAATTGGGCCAGAGATCGACCCGGGCGTGCCAATCTTGAGCGTTGGAAAAACTGAACCCATTGTGTTGGCTCTAAAGTCTGGAAACTTCGGCGCTCCGGACTTTTTCGCGAAGGCCCTCAGAATGATGGAGGTCGGTAAATGAGTTCTGAAGAACTGGCGCTGCGACAGCAGATGTCGGAACTGTGCGCCTCACTGTTTGCACGTGGCTTTTCCGTCGGCACTGCGGGCAATGTCTCTGCCCGGCTGCATAACGGAATCCTTATGACACCTACCAACTCGACTTTGGGGAATATCGATCCCGAGCGCATCGCCAAGATTGACTTGGATGGCAACCACGTCTCCGGGGACAAGCCGACCAAGGAAGTCTTTCTGCATCAAGCCTTCTATGAGACAAGACCAGAAGCGGGCGCCGTGGTTCATCTGCATTCGACCTGGGCCACCGCATTGTCGTGTCTGGAAGACACCGATCCAGACGACTGTATTCCACCGCTTACACCATACGTGGTCATGCGCGTCGGCACGGTCAAACTGGTTCCATACGTCAAGCCGGGTGATCCGAAATCAGGTGATCTGATCCGTAAACTGGGCGGCAAATTTAGTGCTGTTCTGTTGGCCAATCACGGACCAGTCGTATCGGGGAAGGACCTCTTCTCGGCGGTCTGTGCAGCAGAAGAGTTAGAAGAAACAGCCAAGCTGCTCATGGCATTGCGGGACATGCCAACCCGAATGTTGGATGCAGCACAAGTCGCAGAACTCAAAGAGACTTTCGGAAGGATTTAATTCGACACCGAAATGGGGGCGTGCAAACTTTTGGGCAAATCGTGCAAAATTATGCGCAAATACGGCGCAAAGTTATGGGCAAGCACACTTGAATTTGATGAACGAAATCAACAGCAGGAGCGCAGCGTTATGAGCGCGCCTACCAGCAGTATAGGCGTGCGCATAGTATTTCGCGCACCTCATAAGTTTGCGTATTTTGCCAATAGTTTATCATCTTCATGTCTGACATCGCCCTCGCGACAAAGCTTTTGATTGGGTAAACTGCGCAATACGTCAAAGTTCACCGACTACTCGGCCAGGGAAATTTCGTGGTTGCTTTTAGCCATGTAAAACAAGACGAGGACGATTGGGCCGTCTTTGACTTGTTCCGGCTGGAGGGTGGAAAGATCGTCGAACATTTGATGTTCAGGACCAGATCGGCCCGAAAGAGACCTGGAACAACTCTGGCAAATTCTAGGGGAGTAGAGTGTAACGGCCTATCTGGCGGAGGCCGATGATGATTTCTTTCTCAGGCAAACGCGCGTTGATGCCGGGTCAACATTCCAGAAATCGAATGGTTGTCTTTGACTGAACCAGCGCGATAGTCTGATTGCATCTAAGGATTGGCGGAACATGTGTGGAGCTTTGAATGAACAGGTTGGTGTTATCAGCAATGGCATTGATCTCCACTGGCGCGGTGTGGGCCGCCGGTATGGAACGGTGGGGTGAATCCGGCGACTGGACAATTCTGATTGATGCCGAAAAGGGCAATGGCTGTCTTGCGTGGAAGCCCTTTGAAAATGACATGACCGTTGAAATCGGCGCAGCACCTAATCAGGACGGCGGCTTTTTTGCCGCTTTTAATCCAGCCTGGGTGCAAATCGAAGAAGGTGCGACCGGGATCGTACAGTTCGATTTTGGTGATGCGAGATTCGAAGGCGAAGCGGTGGGTGTCTACAAGAATGGCGTGCCCGGTGGTTACGCCTTTTTCGACAACCCGGCATTTGTAACCGAGTTTGGAAAACGCCAAAGCGTCACGATTATTGGCGAAAGCGGGGCCGAGGTTGAACTCGATCTCAGCGGGTCTGCCAAAGCCATTGAGGCCGTTCTGACGTGTCAGGCCGAACAGCCGGAACCACTAAAGAACTAGGTCGCGTCAGATCACTGCAATTGGTTGATATCAGGCACGCAGGGTTGCCTGTCGACAGGCATAGCATCTGCGCCGTCTGGAGCCTTGTTTCTGGACCCGCCTACATCCAGCTTGAACTTTGGCGACGAAAGTTGGCCAGTCACATCAAAGGGCCAAGCGCTTCTGGATAAGGGTTTGCCAACGCGCCGCGGCTCAGCTCTGATCGCAATGCTGTCGTTCAGCCAGTCCACTTGTCCTCTGGCCACCAATTGAACCGATCCCGTTTCAATGACGATAGAGTTTGAACTGACTCGCCCGGCTTGGATATTAACCGGGGCAACCACGCAAGTGATGTCGGTGTAGCCTTGTCTGAACTCCTCTGAAAACAGCCAGGGGAAAATTCCCAGCCCCGCCAGCTCCAATAGGCTGGTGCTGATATAGCCCTGCGACATCGACAAAGACGCGTTGCCGCGCATCGAGTTGATGAAGGCTTTGCCAGAGCTGGTGCTGCCAGAAACGTTGAACTCTCCGCTCAAACGGCCATAGGCATCAATACCGATTCCCAATTCATCAAGGATCTCCCCGAATTCCCATCCCGAGGTTGATCCCGACAATGAAAGCCAATCGGGTGAATCAATCAGATCCATGACCGCCCGAAGGCTGAAGTTTCCGCCACCGTAAGCCATCTGAAGGGGGCCGAAATCCACAGTTCCTTCTTTTGCTGACAATTGGCTTGAAACAGACGTTACACCTTGCTGGCCTACAATCTCTTTGAATTCGATCTGTACCTCGACGTCAGCTTCGCGTAGCACGCGCTGCACATCCAGAAGATCGGCAGGTTTCCCTTTTTCCTTTGGCAATACCAAGGGCTGCACGTCTGTCTCCTTCGGTAAAACTAAAGGTTGCACTTCGGCTTCAGGTTCTTTTGACGTCTCCCCTACCAGACTTTTCAGTTGGTTCAGCACGGCAGTCAGGTTCTTCAGGTCGTTGAGATCGAGCTTTTCGCTCGTGATGTTGCCCCGAACAACAGAAGTGCCCTCGGGGAAATTTGCGTTCAAAGTCGCAAGGAGATGCGAAGACCCGGCTTCGAACTGGATTGCGGCATCAAAGTCCTCGCCCTGTTTGGAGGTTTCAGCATCGATAGCTAGTGCCCCGAGCTCGACAGGTTGTAGATTAACTGCTGTCAGAAACTCGACGCTGTCGTCGACATCCAATTCTACATCAAAATCGAGACCGGCCAGCCCTTTTAGCTCGTTGACGGATAGTGCAAGATCAAGCGCCCATAGATCGGTGTCGTAAGTGGTCGCGTTAAACCTGTTGAGAGAAACCGACCCGCCCGCATTGGATACGTTGAAGTCGGCTTTGATGCCGCCGAATTGGTCAACGTAATCTTTATCGAGGTTGGGCAAAATCAACTTGGCGGGCCCGTTTAGCTCCCCATCGAAAGTCACGTCCTGAAGCTGAAGCAGATCGAGGATTTCACCTTCGGCTTTCAGGACAGGCTCTTCAATTGGACCGGCTTGTAGCGCAATGCCCAGCATGGCGAGCCGTCCGTCTGGCATGCGGCGAATACTTTCGATTGAGGCTGGGCCGATTACGTCCAGCCCTTGGTCAAATGCATTGGTTTGGAACAGCAACTTCTCGAATTCGAATGAAGCCAGAGATCCGACCATGTGCATTTCAAAGCCGGTGAATTTCAGCTCTTGGATACGTTTTGCTGCAGGCGGCGGCTGTCCTTCGGGATGAAGCCGTGCGTTGAAAAACAGATCGACGCCTTGCGCGGTGTAGAGGTCATCTATTGCGCCCTCAGCTTCGAGCTTCTGCCCATCTTCCAGGCTGACGGTGGTCTTAAACGCCTCGATCTTCAGAGCGTCCTGAGACACAAGCTCTGCTTGCAGCTGACCATTGCCTTCCAGAACGCGTTCCAATCCTATGACATCTAGAAAGTCACCGAATTCTCCGGTGTCCATCTCCAATACAGCCCGATAGCCGCCCCCTTCGTCTGCCGATAAGGGCTCGCCATCGTAGCTGACGGTTATTTCTCCGAAATTGGCCCGTGTGGTAAACGGTGCGTCATGGGGGTAGTCGCCTACGATTTCGAAGCCTTGACCGTTGACGGAGCCGGAACCAGAGACCTTTGTTCTTTGTCCATTATCTACTTGTTCGAGCGCGAGTGACTGAAGGTCAAACACAAATGAGAAGCCCGAGACCTTGTCGTCGATGTTTAACCCGATTGACGTGAAGCTGACGTTCTTGTCGCTCAGGAAGTTCAGGATTCCGCTGCCTTCCGTGTCGTTCTCATTGGTACTATCAGCGCTAGCAACGTCTTTTGGACCATCCGCTGATACAGTTTCCTCGGACAGTGGTTTGGGTGTTGGCCTGTCTTTTCGCCAGCTTGTGGTGCCGTTTTCGGCCGTAAGAATATTTGCTTGGAGGCCTTCCACGACGAGATTGTCAAAATGCAGACGCCCGTTGGTCAAGGCGATAATATCCAACTCCAATTCTAACAGGTTCAATTCTACAAGAGGTGACTCCGGCATTGTCAGGCTCGGGATAACCACCCCGCCGACGTAGATGTGACTAACGCGCCCAAGTTCGACGCTTACATCATCGTTCACTAGAAGGGGCCGACCAATTTGTTCTGAAAGAACTTTTTCTACAAGGTCGCGCCGCATGTCCGAGAACATCGGAGCCGCAAGCAACAACCAAACAAATGCGACCGTTGTGAAAGCGAGAATTGCGACAAGCCCAATTATTCTAATAAGCCAAACCTTCATGCGCTCCCCTATCGCCGCTTTCGCCGTTCAGTCTTTCACGAGCAGCAATTTAGCCCACCAGCTTGAACGCTCGTTCTGAACCATATTCTGATCAATTGGCTCGTGTCACTAATCGTCTCTGGTAGCCCCGCCAGTCGCCTTGATCCTTCCCATCAATACACTTTCCCTATTGGTTGAAGCCTCTTCGGAAGTCTGGATTGGTCCAAAAGTCCGAACGTCATCGACCTTCATAGTGAACGCAGCCTTCATGAGGACAGTACCATCAACAACCAGCATTTCTTTCTGCGTCGGCTCGATCCTGATTTGACCAGTTACAACGATGGGTTCGTAGACTGTCGATGGCGTCCATGAATCGCTTAGGTGCAAACGCACCATCTGGTTCGGAGGTGGAGGTGGTACGTGGCTGCACATTCCACGTTCCGGCACGATATATGCCATTTGGGAACCATCTTCGTCGCGGGGTGCCGGGATCACAAACCCGCCCAATGAAACGATCATGCCGTCGATGTCGATGTTAGCGGCCGTGCCCGCCTTCTCACGTCTTTCCATCACAATCCAGCGTTGGGAAATCAGCCAGTTCGCATCAACGCGTTCCTCAGCAAGAGTTGCTTCGGTCGCCTCGATATCCACTTGAAGCTGGTCCAACAGCTCTGGCGACGACCCGCCTTTTTCTTGCTGCGCGCGCAACCGGACCAATTTTCGAAGCGTGTTAAGCTGTTTGCCCGTCAATTCGACGAATGGATCTTCGTAGTTCTGAGCAGTTTCATCGATCAAGTCAGCCCATTCGATACGTGTAACTTCTGAGTGAACCGGCAAAGCCAAGAAAAATGCGAGAACTGTTGGAACAAGTGTCAGTTTGGCTCGAATTCTCATTTTGAGAAGTTCCCATTTGTAGAGCTAGGGATGCGCGGGGTGCCGAGGTAAATTCACCCCGCGCGACACTCAATCGAGTGTATTCTTGTAGATCACACCATCTTTCATGATCAGGTCGATGTTGTTGGTGTAGTCGACCAGGATCTCGGCATCCTCGACCGGGTTTCCCTCGACCAGCAGCAGATCGGCGTACGCGCCCTTTTCGATCACGCCCAGCGGACCTGCTTGATAGGGGTTGAGTTTTCCTGACAGTGCCAGAAGTGCGGCCGATTTTGACGTGGCTTGTTGCAGGATTTCGTACGAAGTCCACGCCTCCAGCCGGTATTTGAACTCATCATTCTGCTTGGTCAGAGCCACCGGGTCGCCGATGATATCGGTCGAGAATGCGACGTTTTCGATCTCGTATTCTTTCAACAATTTCATCTGATTGCGCGCACCGGCCTGAACATCAAGAAACTTGGGCGCTGCAGCGGGGCCAAGCGCCTTTTTGACAACTTCCTCGTCAAGCCCAAGCAGAGAATAGAACGGGACAATCCAGGCGCCAGACTCCTTGATGGCTTGCGCCGATACTTCAGTCATCAGTTGCCCATGTTCTATGCTGATGACGCCCGCTTCCAGTGACCGCAGGATCGAGTCGTCGTTATAGGCGTGGACCATGACATAGGTCCCCCAATCAGCCGCCGCGCGAACCGATGCCTCCAACTCTTCTGGCAATCCTTGAACGGTGTGCAACGGATCAACCGAAGATGACACACCACCGCCTGCCATTACCTTGATCTGCACCGCGCCCATGCGCAGTGCTTCTCGCGTTGCCCGCAGTACTTCGGGCACGCCATCGGCCAGGAACTCGACGTGCTGGTTAAAGAAAGACGGCTGCGCCCCCATGAAGTTCGGGTGGGGTTCGGTGTAGACCCGATGCTCGCCATGTCCGGAAGTCTGCGAAATGACTGGCCCTGATGCATAAATCCTTGGCCCCACGGCCTTACCGCGGTCTATAGCTTTTTGCAGACCAATTGCCGGGCCGCCCGCGTCCCGAACGGTTGTGAACCCACGCAGCAGCATTTTCTCGGCTTCAATTGTGGAAACCGCGCCCCAGTACATCCAGTCAAAGTTGTCCCTCAAATCTGCGACGGGCTCGGTGATTGCCATATGCACGTGGGCATCGATCAAGCCTGGCATCAGTGTTCGACCTCCGCCGTCAATGATCTGAGCATTGGCGACGGCCAACGGTTCTGACGACACTTCTGCGATCAGGTTGTCCACGACCAGAACGTTTGCGTTCTCAAGTCGCTGTTCATCGACACCGTTAAACACGTGCACGTTGGTAAATAGGATCGGAAAGCTCTCTTCCTGCGCAAAACCCTGGCCCGCGATTACCAGGCTTGCAGAAAGGGCTGTCGTGGCCACGATGCGTTTGAGTTTCGGCGTCATCGAAGTTCTCCAAATACGAATCATAGATGTATATTTCTGAATGTGATTTTAGAGTGATCGCCGAATATTGCCTGACATTATGGCAGATTTCGCCAAACTGATTTGGCATTCTGCAAGCTTTTGGCGCCTTTTTGTGTGCTTACTGTCTTTCTGTCGTTACCTTCATGATATTTGAGGGCGACATGGACGCATTTGACCAAAACACAAAGAAGGCCTTGCCGTTGGTTCGGGCATCGGTTGCTGCACCCGTAGTAGCTGCTTTGCGCGGCGCCGGTGTTGAACCGTCCTTCGTTCTAGACCCTCTGGGCGTAAGCGAATCCCAAGTGATGGATCGCCAGAATATCTTGCCACACGAGACGATCTATAAAATCCATCAAGCCGCTGCTGATGCAACAGCACCGGACTTCTGCGCGCAAGTTGGTCAATCAATTGACCTTGTTCGGTTTTTACCTCTTGGTGACATGTTGGCCGAGGCATTGACGCTGGGCGACTTTTTTACGCGCTACACTCAAGCCGTCTCGAAAGAATCCAACGCTGTCACGCAATCGCTGCTAGTGGAAGGCGAGCATGCTTATTTCAGTGCCAAGCGGAACTTCAACATTTCGGTTTCCCCCGGACAGACTGACGCATTTCTGGCGAGCATTTGGATATCACTACTGCACCGGGTTATAGATTTCAGGTGGGATCCGAGCCAAATCATTTTACGGGTAAGCGAACCAGACGTGCTACCTAGGCACTTTCATGGTGTTCAAGCCATCAAGTGCAGCCCACAGGGATTTTCGATCAGGTTTCCCTCAATCTGGCTGAGCCATCAGTTGCTATCGGAAACACTGGAAAACCCGTCAGACCAGACAGGCGCTACCCCCGAGCAGCATGCGCCTCAAGATTTCTTAACCGGGCTTCAGGGCCTGATCCGAATTCATCTTGGCGAACCAGGATTTGGTGTAAACGAACTGGCGCGCCTGTGCGGTTTCCACCGGGAGACATTGAACAATCGGCTGGCCCCTTACGGGCAATCGGCCTCTCAGGTCATATCTGGCGTCAAACTGGAAGAAGCAAAGAAGCTGCTGGGTCCAGCAGGAAAGTCCGTTAGTGAGACCGCACTGCGGCTTGGCTACGCAGACCCCACTGCGTTTTCGAGGGCCTTCCGAAAATGGTCAGGAATGTCACCGTCAGCTTATAGAAATTTGGTGAAGGGGCGGGCCTGACCATCTCGGTGCCAATGTCGATCGAGGTTTTTGTGCTCACCACAAGATTGCACCAATTAGTGGTTTTAAATGCTCGGCAGGAAGATCGCTGAACTAATCCCAAGTAATTGTCAGTGACCTTGCATCCTTCTTGTTGGGCTTGAATTTCGTTCATCGAAGTGCACTTTTGATTGGAAAATAGCGATTTTATTTGAGTGGTTTGCACGACGCCGTCGACATCCCAGCGTCCTGTCCTTTGATCATGCCGACGACCTGCGGTTCCGTGAAATAGCTCTTTCGCATTCGTTTGATTCTTCAAAAGGTTGAGCAAACTCTACATTAGAACGAGGGACGATTAGGGTGGCAGATCACCAGGGGCGCAGCTTTGCTGCGGCTGACTTGTCATGCCATCAGCAGCAAACGGCATTGAACGAGTATCCAAGCGAATTGGCTCCCTTTCCCGCCCAATATTTTACCATGGCTACACTCGCTTGAATGTTTAGGGCTCAGCCGTCAGCCTTTTGGCTCCCAACCAGCGTCTTTCATTGCCCGCCCGAGTTCCTCGCCGTGTTTGGGATCAGCGAACAGTCTTTGAAAAAGTAAATCAACGCGACTTTCGGGCCATTCGCGCGAAAGTTTTTTTGACAGGGTCTGCGCTTCGGCGACGTTGCCCAGCATCTGATGTGCCGCCATCAAGTAAGCGACCGAGACGGGCCCAACCGGGCCTCCCTTTTCGGCCACGTGTTCGAAGGTGGATACTGTGCCTTTGTAATCCTTGAGGTGGAACTTTGCAGACCCCATCGCATTTTGAAACACGTATCCCCTCTCTAGATCGATTTTCGAGAGCGCCTCTTTGCTGATGGAAACAACGTGCTCAAATGAGCCCGAATAGAGAAGGATCAGCGAGACGAATTCCAGCACGTGCACATCATTCGGGGCCAAGCGGCGCGCTCTCTCCGCAAAGTTCTTGGCTTCTGGCCAATTGCCTTTAGCGAATTCAACCCACGCCTTGGCAGCTTGGCTCCAACCTGTTTCAGGTGCCTGCTCGAGCGCCATTAGGGACTGACTGTCTGCGTAGGCAAGCATGTCGCGGGTCAGGTCCGGATCCGGTGTAACCACTGCCATTGTCGCGGCGACCTGGGCAGCTCCGGCATATCCGCCGAAATAACCGGGGTCATTCTTGATTGCACCTTCGAACATGATCAGAGCGGCATTCAACCGTGCGGGCTCCAGGGCAGGAAAAATCAGATCCCGACCTGAATTGGCGAGGTTTACAGCTTCAAGCCGCATTGGGGATGCATCGAAAATGGCGCTGCGCTCATCTGGGCTAAGGCCATCCAGCATTGATTGACCCGGCGCGTCCCTTTTGGGCGATGTCAGCATAAGTACCGTAGCGAACCCGACTAGAACGACAATCCCTGCTGCGCCAATGGCCGGACGATGCCATGCGCGGGCCTTGATATGCGGCGCCACTGGACTGTCAGGCATGCCCCCGCTGGGTACCCTTACTGTTATCTGAGGCGCATACCCCCCCTTGGGTAAGTCGAACAGTGTGTCCTCATTCCGGCCAGCGTCGGCATAGTACTCTGACAGCTTGCGCCTCAGGCGACCGGCGTCCACGCGTACAACGTTTTCACGGCGCGCCATCTCGGACATCGTTCCCCCATACACATCCATAGCGATGGTCTTCGCCCGGATATCATCGGCTCTGCCCCTCAGAGACTCTTCGACCACATAGATCAGAAAGTCCTGTAGTCGCTGCGAACCCGCAAAGGTGGAAGATTTGACAAGTCGCTGCAGCGCCGCCCGCACATCTTTGGCGTCCGGCGTCTGGTCTTTATTCACAGTCGGTGATGTATTTCCAGATATCTTCATGATTACAGCAGGTTAGACCTATGATTAAACCGTATTATGCCCCGATAAACCTTTTGTGAGAAGAAAATTCCGCGAACAGTTTGGGAACCATGTCGATCCAACAAACGAGCGTCAGAATTGAAAGGCTGTTCTCTTGATTCAGAATTTCCCGACCACCGATCCGCCATTGCGGATCTTCGGCGCGTGGATGCGGTGTTCGATGAGATTTGCCGTGACTACCAGCTTTTGTGTGCGGAGCATCTGTCAATGAATTCTGAACCCGGAAGTCGGTCATATCAGATTACCTGCGATATCCGCGAAACCCTAAGCGGTCTTCGGGGTGAAATCGCTCAGGCGCTTCGGCGCGCAGGAAAGATGTAATTCAAAAATGGGGAAGGGATACCGATGAAATCACTGTTGCAACATGCTTCGGTCATGGTGCTAATGGCTGGCGCCAGTTTGGCTCAGGACATGCCGCCCATCATTCATGATGGAGAGTTTCAGTTTCTTCGCGCGCAGTTCGGCGAAGAATGGGACGCTCAGGATGCGGAAATTGAAGCAAAACTTGCCGAGATCCGCGAAGCCAAAGGCGGGCAGCCCCCCAATTTTCTATATATTTTGATTGACGATGTAAGCTTTGGTCAGATGGGCAACCGGACGATGAACTACGTTACCGGTTTCGATACTCCCAACATCAACGACTTTGCCACGGAAGGTATGTCGTTGATGAGAATGTATACCGAGCCATCCTGCACTCCGACACGAACGGCGATGTTGACCGGTCGTCATCCCGTGCGTGCGGGCGTGGAAGAGGTCAAAGTCGCGCTGGTCGGCGAGGGGCTTGCGGCTGAAGAAGTTACCATCGCTGAAATTCTGAAAGAAAAAGGATACAACACGTCGCATGTCGGGAAGTGGCATCAGGGCGACATCGAGGAAGCTTATCCGCATAATCAGGGTTTTGACTGGGCGGCATTTCCGTTGCATCAGCAGGTCCAACTTAGCCTGATGACACGGGATGCAATGGTGGCCAACAATATGCTTGGCTTTCATCCGTCGGGGCAGTCCAACCAGTTCCAGTTGGATCAGCGTTTCAAGCCATACGGCCTTGTAACTGGGGTTGAAGGCCAGGCCGGTGGGATTGCTCGGGAAGTCGACATGGCGCCCGGCGAGGAATGGACACAGGCGAAATATGAAGAAATGAACCTGCGCTACCAGCGTCAGGCATTGGAGCAGTTAGAGCAGTTGGCCGCGCAGGATTCCCCGTTCTTTATGCAATACTGGCCGCTTTACCCGCTGAATTTTGCTTATCCTGATCAAGCCGTTTCAAGAAATGGTGGTTTCCATGCTGACAAGTTGCAGGTTTTGGATGGCTGGATCGGCGAAGTTTTGGACAAACTGGATGAAACGGGTGAGGCGGACAACACCGTTGTCATGATTATGGCTGACAATGGCTTGATGTATCATTACGAGGGTACTTCGGGACTGAACCAGTTGATCTATCGCGGGGGCAAGACCCAACACCTTGAAGGTGGTGTGCGCACGGATGCGTTCATCCGGTGGCCCGGTGCAATTAAGCCGGGCAGCGCGGCGGGCGACATCGTGCATGTCTCGGATCTGTTCACAACCTTCGCGCGCATTGCAGGTGCGACTGACCAAATTCCGCGCGACCGTGTGATTGACGGGATCGACCAGACCGCGCTGTTGCTTGAAGGCGAGGGTAATTCCCGCCGCGACTATGTTTATGTTTACGAAGGGCCGGTATTGCGCTCGGTGGTCAAGCAAGAGTTCAAGATGCATCTGGCTGCCCCCGGTCAACCCGGCGCTGCAGCGCCTGTGTTCAACGTTTACCGCGATCCACGGGAAGAGCATCCGCTTGTCGGGTATTCGTTGTGGTCGGGGGCGTCTTTCCAGGACATGGTAAAGCGTCATCAGAAAACCATTGCCGAACATCCGCACCTGCCGCTTGGAAAAGGTATCCCCTATGAAGGGATCGAGAACCTGCGTCCCGAGAGCGAATTGACCCGAGAGATTTTCGCCAGCTGGCAGTGACAAACGCAGGGCGGTGGCAAATTGGCCGCCGCCGTCCCGATCGCCCAAAATCGCGTGGTTTAGATAAGGGCTCGTCGCTTGGTGGCAGGAGCTCGGCCAGAATAGAGCTCAAGGCACTCAGCTTCTGGAAAGAGGGCGCCTGGTCGGTTGGTTGTCGTCCGCAGGGTGGTAAAACTTACGGCCCCGGTGTTGCCGTTTGCGAAGCGGCAATGATCGGGCGCGCTTCTGATTGCCCGACAATCTGGGAACCAGGGTCGAACAGCGGTTTGAAAGTTAAAAGCGGCTAAATTCCAAGGAAACTTCTATGCAACATCTGCAATTACTCGTTGCCGTGGCGCTTGCGACGGCCCTAGTCGCAACACCTGCGCCTGCTCGCGCTCAATCTTTGCCCCCACTGGGACAGGATGAGAGGGGGTGGCGACACGCGGCTTCGGTCTTCCTGTTTGCACCCCTGCGTACCACCGGGACATCCACTGTTGCGGGGCAATCAGTAGAGCTTGATCTGGATATCGGAGACGTACTGGACGTGCTCGAGTTCGCGGCTTCAGGCCGGTATGAGGCATGGAATGGGAACTTTGGGATCATAGTTGACGCCAACTATGTCGGCATAGAGCGGGATACCACATTGCCCAGCCCTTTGGGCGCGCGCCTTGATGTCGATGTACGCCAAAAGTGGTTTAGTGTTCTTGGCGCGTTCCGGGTCATGGACGGCACATATGGTGACAGCAAGAAACGCTATGTAATCGACCTGCAGGGCGGGCTGCGATACAACTCTATTCGCCAGGAAATTGAGCTGACAAACCCAGGTCCGGTAAGCCCACCTGTGTTAGGCGGGGATCAGAATTGGATCGAACCTGTCTTTGGCGCACGCGGCATGTGGCGGCTGAACCAAAAATGGACCGGAATTGCATCGGTTGAGCTTGGCGGCTTCGGTACAGGAGGTAACGACCTCCAAATTGGCGCAAATGTTGGATTCGACTATCAGCCGTGGGAAAACACGGCGCTTACTTTTGGATATCGGTATTTTAGCGTCGACTACAGTGACACGCTGAGTTCCGGAGAATTTGCCTATGACGTCGACCAGCATGGGCCATATTTTGGCATCAAGTATTTCATTCAATAAGCAAGTGCACGACCTTCGCGACTGCGGGGTTTCAGACCTGCGTCCTGGAAACGGTTATGGCGAAAAGCTGTTGCCTATAGCGAAAAAGGCCCCGGCGTTTCCACCGGGGCCTTCATCATGGGAAAGAGCGATGGATTATTCCGCGTCTTCTTTCTTTTCTTTCTTTTCGGGAACGATCTCTTCACCGGTTTCCTGATCGACCACTTTCATCGACAGGCGAACCTTGCCGCGGTCGTCAAAGCCCAGCAACTTGACCTTCACTTCCTGACCTTCTTTCAGAACATCCGAGGGATGGTTCAGGCGGCGGTTTTCGATCTGGGACACGTGGACCAGACCATCGCGCTTGCCAAAGAAGTTCACGAAGGCGCCAAAGTCGACGATCTTGACCACTTTACCGGTGTAGATCTGACCTTCTTCCGGCTCGGCCACGATCGAATAGATCATGTCATAGGCCTTCTGGATCGACTCTCCGTCCGGTGAGGCGATCTTGATCACGCCATCGTCGTTGATGTCGACCTTGGCGCCCGAAACCTCGACGATCTCGCGGATGACCTTGCCGCCCGAACCGATCACTTCGCGGATCTTGTCGGTGGGGATGTTCATGGTTTCGATGCGCGGCGCGTGGACCGAGAATTCGTTGGTCTCGGACAGGGCTTTGCCCATCTCACCCAGGATGTGCATCCGGCCGTCCTTGGCCTGGGCCAGAGCTTTCTCCATGATCTCGGGCGTGATGCCCGCAACCTTGATGTCCATCTGCAGCGAGGTGATGCCGTTTTCGGTACCCGCAACCTTGAAGTCCATGTCGCCCAGGTGGTCTTCGTCACCCAAAATGTCGGACAGGATGGCATAGTTGCCGTCATCTTCCAGGATCAGACCCATGGCCACACCGGCAACCGGTGCTTTCAGCGGAACGCCCGCATCCATCATCGACAGCGAGCCGCCGCAGACTGACGCCATCGAGGACGATCCGTTGGATTCGGTGATCTCGGACACGATACGGATCGTGTAGGGGAAGTCGGTCGCCGCAGGCAGAACCGCCTGCAGGGCGCGCCATGCCAGCTTGCCGTGGCCGATCTCACGACGACCGGGGCCACCCACGCGGCCAACTTCACCAACCGAATAGGGAGGGAAGTTGTAGTGCAGCAGGAAGTTCGATTTGAAGTTGCCGTGCAGCGCGTCGATGAATTGCTCGTCATCACCGGTGCCCAGGGTGGTCACGGCCAGCGCCTGCGTTTCACCACGGGTGAACAGGGCGGAACCGTGCGTACGCGGCAGCATCGAGGTTTCGGCCACGATCGAACGGATATCAGTGGTCGAACGACCGTCGATCCGCTTGCCGCCTTTGACGACGTCACCGCGCAGGATGCCGGCTTCCAGCTTTTTCATCGCCGAGCCAAGGTTGGCGTCTTCCAGCTGTTCTTCGGTCAGCGCTTCTTTGATCGCTTCGCGGGCCGCGGCAACAGCGGCGGTTCGCTCTTGCTTGTCAGTGATCGCGAAGGCGGCGCGCATCTGTTCTTCACCGGCTGCAGCAACAGCGGCATACAGGTCCGCATAGTCGGGAGCTTCGAATTCAAACGGCTCTTTCGCGGCGTCTTCAGCCAGACCGATGATCAGGTCGATCACCGGCTGAATCTGCGCGTGCGCAAAGTTCACGGCACCCAGCATTTCAGCCTCGGACAGCTCATAAGCTTCGGATTCCACCATCATCACGGCGTCTTTGGTGCCGGCCACAACCAGATCCAGACGCTGTTCAGGGTTCAGGCGCAGGTCCTGCATGTCGTCCACGGTCGGGTTCAGGACATATTCGCCATCCACGAAACCAACACGGGCGCCGGCGATCGGGCCCATGAACGGCGCGCCGGAAATGGTCAGAGCAGCCGAGGCCGCGATCATCGCCACGATGTCGGGATCGTTGACCAGATCGTGGGACAGCACGGTGCACATGACCAGAACTTCGTTTTTAAAGCCGTCAACGAACAGCGGGCGGATCGGACGGTCGATCAGACGCGCGGTCAGCGTCTCTTTCTCGGTCGGGCGCGCCTCGCGCTTGAAGAAGCCGCCCGGAACCTTACCGGCGGCGTAGTATTTCTCTTGGTAGTGGACGGTCAGCGGGAAAAAATCCTGACCGGGTTTTTGGCTCTTGGCAAAGGTCACGTTGGCCATGACGCTGGTTTCGCCCAGCGTGGCAATCACGGTGCCGTCGGCCTGACGGGCAACCTTGCCGGTTTCCAGTGTCAGCGTCTCTTCGCCCCACTGCATAGATTTCTTAGTTACATCAAACATATGCGTATCCTAGAACGGAGCACTCCCGCCCCTGCGGGTCTCCGGTTTGCATGGCGGCCCCATTGCCGCCGACCCCATTTATCTTCCATTCGAGTGCCAGGGTCAGGGCACAACGTCTCAGATACCCGCGCGCATACATGAGATTGGTGTCAAAGGGAAGGGATAAGGCAGCCGAGGGCGTTTGGGTTAACAGCCGTCGTAATTCTTGTTGCCGCTTGCCGTTATCGTGTAGGTCCCGCCCCGTGGACCTGTATAGCATTTGGAGTAGGTTCGCCTGACGACGGGCGTGGGTCGGCGGTATGTCGATATCTTTCGGATTTGCGTGCCCCACTCGCAGGCGAGGCCGTCGCCATCTCCATCAAGATTATGAGGGTCGGAAACCGGACCACCAGAAACCAAAAAGAACTTCTGAGCCGCCGCGCCGGTTGGAAAGTCGCTGCAATCATATGTGTCTACGCTGGGCGCGTCGGACCTTGAATAGATTGTCTTCCCAGTCGTCGACACACTGAATTGACCGTAGTTGCCCAAAGTGCATTGGTTTACCCCGCGCTCGGCCAGTTCTGCTTCGATCATGAGTTTACCGCGGGAGGTGGTTTGCGGCTGAAAGTAGGCACCGCACAATTCTGAAGTCGATGCCTGAGTGACTTTCGAAGACAGAGCCTCGGGTGAGAGCAGGTCAGCGGAGCAGGCAGTGATTAACATTATGGCAAAATAGAATGAAAGGCGCACTAGAGTCCTCAATTCGGCTAAGTATATGCTGGCGTTGATCGGAGGCGAATGGTCAAAATGGTTTAAGTCAAATTCAGGATTGAGAGCCTAGCCTACTGAGTGATTTTTGAAAGAGGCGGGGGTAACCGGCTCGCAATAATTGCAGGCTTGCACATTGATTTATTGCGCTAACATTCGTCCAAAAGAATGCATTTTGGGAAATATTGCTTTGCGTGTAGGCTGTTAGCACTGAACCCGCGGTCGAAAAGACGGAACGACGCCAAGGGGGTACGATATTCTTGTCCGTCAGCCGACCGACTAACTTGGCGTTTGCACCTAGCGGACAGAGGGGCTTCGAATGGCTCAAACCAAGAAAATGCTGGATCCCGATCCAAGGATCTATGACTTTGAAACAGAATACGAATTGGGGCAGGACAACGTTCGCCCGTTCGGTCTGGATATACACAATCCGGTCTTTTTGATCTCAAGCATCCTGATCTTTGCGTTTGTCCTGATCGCTCTGGCCAACCAAGAGGCAGCCGCAACGTTTTTTGGGTGGCTCAGGCCATGGCTAACCAGCACGTTTGACTGGTTTCTTGTCTTGTCGGTGGACGCCATAACCTTGTTCTGTCTGGTGTTGATCGTTCTGCCTGTCGGCAGCGTGCGCATTGGCGGTAAGGACGCCAAACCAGACTATTCCTATGCCGGGTGGATCGCGATGATGTTCGCGGCCGGTATTGGTATCGGCCTGCTGTTTTTTGGCGTGATGGAGCCGGTTTATTACAACTTCGCCGAGGGCGGCAACGCCGTACCGCTGGGCATTGATATCGCTGTGCCGGGCAATGAATACGCGGGCGTTGTGGGTACGATCCACCACTGGGGTCTGGAAGGCTGGGCAGTTTACGCTGCCGTGGGCCTGAGCCTTGCGATCTTTGCCTATAATCTGGACCTGCCGTTGACCCTACGGTCGGCCTTCTACCCGATCCTCGGCGAACGCGTCTGGGGCTGGTGGGGTCACATTATCGACACTCTGGCGGTGTTTGCCACGCTGTTCGGCCTGACCACATCCCTGGGTCTGGGTGCGCAGCAGGTTGCAGCCGGGTTGAATGAGGTGTTCGGCATCGAACCCAGCCCGACCGTCGTTGTCCTGCTGATCATCGGCATCACGCTGATCGCTCTGGGCTCGGTCCTGATGGGCATGGATGCCGGCGTGAAACGGCTGAGCGAGATTAATATGATCATGGCCGTAGGTCTGTTCATCTTTGTGATCGTCGTCACCGGCGTCGGAACTGCCATCGCTCGGTACTTCAACGTGATGGTGGATTACGTGACGCACCTACCGGCCTTGTCCAACCCGTTCGGGCGTGAAGATACCAGTTATTTCCATGGCTGGACGACTTTCTACTGGGCCTGGTGGATTGCGTGGTCTCCGTTCGTGGGCATGTTCATCGCCCGCATCTCCAAGGGTCGCACGGTTCGCGAGTTCATCCTGTGTGCGCTGCTGGCACCTACTGCAGTCTGCGCGCTTTGGATGTCGACCTTTGGCGGAGCGGCCATCGACATGCTGAACGCAGGCGGCGCCGAAGGCGTCCGCGCCACGGTGATCGACAGCTATGCGCCCGAGGGCGCGCTGTTCGGCTTCCTGAAAGAGCTGCCCTTGTATTCGATCGTGGCCCCCATCGCGCTGGTCCTGATCGTGGTGTTCTTTGTCACCTCGTCGGACTCGGGCTCGCTGGTGATCGACACGATCACGGCGGGTGGCAAGATGGATGCGCCAGTGATCCAGCGCGTATTCTGGTGTACGCTTGAAGGTCTGGTGGCGATTGCTCTGTTGCTGGGCGGTGGACTGTCGGCTCTGCAGGGCGCGGCGGTGTCAACCGGTATCCCGTTCACGCTGGTCGTTCTGATGATGTGCTACTGCCTGTGGCTGGCACTGAAGTCGGAAAAGGCGAAGATGTAGGTCTCAGACCTTTTGCAAGTGAAACGCCCGCCAAAAGGCGGGCGTTTTATTGAACCTGAGATGTCACGGGCATCGGTAGCCAGCAACGCAAGTTCCATCTTCCTCCATGATCACGGTGGAGTGCCCAGGAGAACCGCCAGGCATTGGCACGCCAGTCGAAATTATGAATCGAACGCTGTGCCCTCCGTTGAGACCTGCAGGGAATCTTGGGATTGGCTCGACGATCTTGAAATAGCCGTCGGGCGTCTGAGTCATTGCGCCCTGCTTTGCCAATTGCAGCAGTCCGGCTTGTTGCGGCAACACGTCATACGGTATTGCTTCGGTCGAAGCCCAAACCCCATCCGGGTCAAATTCCACAATGCCGCCCGGATAATAACGCAGTAACATCATCTGCAGTTTGCGTTCTAAACTGCCAGCCTGTTTCGTGTCCGGCGGGTACAGCACCTGAACGCCTTCATCCGTCACCAAATAGCGCCTGTTGTTCTTCACAATCGTCAGCCCATTAGAACTGCCTGAGCCCGACTTGACGCCTGAATGCTGGCCGGATGGCAACCGAATTTCGCCAAGTTTTCCTAAGCCGAACACATGGTCAATATTTCGTTTCAGTTTTGATGACACCAACCCTTTGGCAGCGATGGCGTCGCCTGAAGCGCTGTCTCTGAAATACTTGGGCAAACATCTTATGCCGGGCTCAAAATGCAAAACGTCCTTTTTCAGACCGGCGACACCCACGCCGCGTGTATCCCGTGGCGCGACAAACCGTTCTACCCGGTCCGTGTCGCCGGTGACTTTCCAAACGATCGGGTCGAACGCGGTGGCCAGAATGTAAAGCGGTGTTTCGCCGTTCTCGATATGAATTTCTGCAGCCGAAGTTTCCCGGTCCAACCCGGCAACCGCGACGTTTGATATGGCATAACCTTCATACCCACCGACCAGAATGATCTCTGCGTTGGCAGTTGGTTTGGGAAACTCGCACAATTGTGCCGGTTGCGCCTGTTGCCCGCGAAGGTTTGCTGGCGGGACGACGTTTGGGGAAACTTCGGCGTTGGCGATTTGTTCCACGACAATTGCGATTTCATCCGGTGTGACTTTGCCGTCTTTGTTCGCATCGAACTGCAGTACAGCTTCGATCCGATGCTGCGTCTTCGGAGATGGCAGTGACGATGACATCGCATTTTGCCAAAGCTCGGTCAGCGACAGGCTTCCGTCGCGGTCTCGGTCCGATGTTGCAAGGACAGTCTGGAGCAATACCGATTGGTTGGCGTTTAGAAAAGGCGTTTGTCGTTCGATTTCGGCGGCAGAAATCGCCATATCGGCATCCAAATCAAAGGCCAGAACGTTTCGAAAAAGATTTGCGCGGCGTCCAGCCTCATTCATAGCAGCGTGAACTTCTATGGCTTCGCGGGTCAGCTCGCCACTGGGCGCATATTGGAACAGTTGTCGAATTGTCTGTTCGGTAAAACCTCTTGGATCTCGAGTGATCTGATCAATGGTCTTTTGTGTCAGATCTAATTGCGAAACTATTGGCTCTTCTGATTGGGCGGCAACACTCTGAGCCATTGCGCTTACCAAAACGACAGAGCAAAGAAATTTCGAATTTTTCATAAGATATAATCCTGAAAAAACATCGGCTTTAAATTTGCTAATTTTTTTAATCTCAGTCTATGCACCTGTATCGTCACATGAAAATGGTTAACCAATGGTTAGTAATTTTGAACGGGTGTCACTCGTATCCGATTCAGCACTTGCCCAAGACAAGACGCAAAAAAAACGCCCGCCAAGCTGGCGAGCGTTAAACCGGGCAACCGGTTTCAATTCTGGCACAAAAAGCGCTTAGCGGCGGATGCCCAGCTTTTTGATCAGGTCCTGATAACGGGCCTCTTCCTTGCCTTTCAGGTAGTCCAGCAGCTTACGGCGCTGGGCGACCATTTTCAGCAGACCGCGACGACCGTGGTTGTCTTTTTTGTGGGTCTTGAAGTGCTCGGTCAGGGTGGTGATGCGCGAGGTCAGGATAGCAACCTGGACTTCAGGCGAACCGGTGTCGCCTTCTTTGGTTGCGAATTCCTTCATGACGCGTGCTTTTTCAGCGGCAGTAATCGACATCGGGGTCTCCTTGTAAAAGGTTAAGGTTGATGGCGCAGGCCGGGATGTCGTCCAGCACAGGCCCATGGAGAAAACCGCACCGATTCCGATGCGGATGCGCGCGTATAGGCGGTATTGGGAGAAATGGCAAAGGGATTCTGTGACGCTCAGCCCTGTGTCATTTAACCCAGTGCGTTCAGCTGCGCCAGATCTCCTTCGGCGATCAGCTGGATATCATCGGGGGTCAGCCCCTCGGCCTTTGGCAGCTGAGCAATGGTCTGGCCGTTGATCGTGACATTGGTCAGACTGTCATCCTCGGTATCCGGTTCAATATGAATGTCGGGGTCTCCTGCACCCTCCCACGAGATCAGCAGCTTGTCCTCACCCGGTTGGAAGTCCATGACAGTGACGGCGGCGTCATCTTCTTCGGGCGTGATCACGATGTCATCCTCGCCTTCGCCGCCGGTGGCGATATCCCCGCTTTCGGCCAGAATCGTGTCATCCCCTGCGCCGCCATTGAGGAAATCAACCGCATCCTCATCCGCGCCATCCTGCCCGGTCAGCACGTCATCGCCATCGCCGCCAAACAGAACGTCTTCGCCTTTGCCACCGTCAAGATGATCGTCGCCATATCCCCCATGCAGCGCATCATCGCCCGCATCCCCGGTCAGAGTGTCATCGTCCTGCCCGCCGTAAAGCTCGTCCTCGCCGTCGCCGCCTGTCAGGGTGTCATCACCGAAATGACCAAACAGCGTGTCGTCGCCCTGATCACCGGAGAGCTGGTCGTCGCCGTCCTCACCATGAAGCACGTCGTCATCAAGGCCGCCCGTGATAATGTCATCCCCTTTGCCGCCGTGCAGCACATCTTCGCCCGCGCCGCCGATGATAGTGTCGTCGCCTTCATACCCGTTGATCTGATCGTCGCCGTCCTGCCCGGTCAAAAGGTCGGTATCTTCGGACCCGGCGATGATCAGATTGCCGTTTTGCTCCGTAAGCACCGTTCCGGTCGAGATTTCCGAGGTTTCAGGGGCGTCGATATTCTCATCCACGTCCAGCAGATTGCCCTCGGACAGGTCGACGGGTTCGTCTTCCTGGATGTCGTCCTCTTCGACCTCTTCCTCGGGCTCAAACACATCGCTGATTGCATAGGCCGCACCGCCCATGGCGGCCAGACCGAGTAGTCCGATCAAGAACATGGCAACCCTCCGTGAACGCAGTTCTCCGAGGGTGATTTATCCTATGTTCATAAGGCTTTGGTCAAAGGCAGGTTGGACTCGTGGTTAACTGTTTGTCACCACGATTCGGGCTGCTGGGTATAGGCGATGTATAGAGGGTGCTTTGGATGCCCCGCCTTTGTCAGCCCTAGATGGAACAGCGGTTGGCCGCTGCCGCGCAGCAGCGCCTCGACCGCCGGGCCGCGATCCAGATGCGCGCCATGGGTGCCCCATGCGGCAATGACCTGATCGGCCCATTCGACACCGTCTAGAATGGCGGCGTCATTCGCGGGGCCTACCGGATCGGCGGCGGCGCGCATCTTGCGTGGGTCAGTATCGCGCCAGGCAAAGATATTAGTTACCTGAAACGCACCGAACCCCAGCGCCCGCGCGCGGCGTTCGCAGCGCTCGACCGTAGGGTCATTCTGTACCTCGGTCGCGGTGGAGGGGTTCAGCATCACAAACAGTGCCTTGCGCCCCGCCGGATCCCAAACGCGGGTCAGGCTATAGCGATAGTTCTCGCAATCGGAATAGACGGCAGTCGAGGGCGCATCGCCCTTGGTATGGGTTCGGGTGATCATGCCCTTCGCCTAGCACGGCGATCAGGTGACGAACACCCGGCTGGGGTGCAATTCGCCGGATTTATAGATGCCGACGGCCACGGCTTTGCCTTCGAGCGAGGCCCATGCCTCATCGCCATATTCCACGTCGCTAGCCAGCACCATGCCCGGGTTGCCATTGCGCAGACGGGTCGCGCCTTCGGGAGTGCATTTCAGCTCGGGCAGGTCGGCGAGGCCGGTTTCCAGCGGGTGCAGATACTCATCCAGCGCCTCGGTTTTGGCCATCTCGTCGATCTGGTCGATGGACAAGCCATCTTCGACCTCAAACGAGCCGGACCAGATGCGACGCAGCTCTTTGACATGGCCGTGGCATCCCAAAGCGGCACCCAGATCGCGGGCGATGGAGCGGACATAACCGCCTTTGCCGCAGGTCATCTCAAGCACCACGTGATCGGCGTCGGGGCGGTCGACAAGGATCAGTTCCTCAACCCACAGGGGGCGGGCGGACAGCTCCACATCCTCGCCGTCGCGGGCCAGTTTATAGGCGCGCTGGCCGTCGATTTTCACGGCGGAGAACTTGGGCGGCACCTGCATGATGTCACCCAGAAACGGGGTCAGCGCCTGTTTGATATCGTCATCCGAAGGGCGCGCATCGCTTTGCGCAATCACCTCGCCCTCGGCATCGTCGGTGTTGGTGGCCTGACCCAGACGCACGGTGAAGGTGTAGGCTTTCAACGCGTCGGTGATGTAGGGAACGGTCTTGGTCGCCTCACCCAAAGCCACGGCCAGAACGCCGGTCGCCTCGGGGTCCAGCGTGCCCGCATGGCCTGCCTTTTTCGCGTCCATCGCCCACCGCACCTTGTTGACCACAGCGGTTGAGGTCATGCCCGCAGGCTTGTCCACCACCAGCCAACCGGAAATGTCGCGGCCCTTGCGTTTGCGTCCCATATCACACCTTGATTCATGCTAAGGCGCGCGGGTTAGCGGATCACATGGGCGCTGTCAATTTACGGGTGCGCTTTCGACCACACCCACGATCGGCCCCAGCGAGAACCCGATATCCGAGCGGCCCCTGGCACGGTCATACATGCGCGAGATATTGCCGTCGAAGAACAGCGCGTTGGGCGTTTTCAGCACGTCCCGAAACAGGCTGCCAAACTCGTGGAAGGTGACATAATCGTCCGAGATCGCGAATACCGCGCGGGTGCCATCGGCGCTGGTGCCCACCCCGTTGCGCACGAACAGAGAGGTCGAGTCGGGCAGAAAACGCGGGTGCAGCTCTCCGTCGATCACCAACATGGGGCCGGATTGAGTGGCAAAGCGGCAGTCCGGCGCTTTATCGACGAAATCTAGCGTCTCAAACACGTCAGCGCGGCCGTCGCGGATACAGAACACCCCATTGGGTAGAAGGCCGAAATTACCGGGGCCGGGGTTGGAGATGACGCGCATCTTTTCCTGCCCGTCCTCGACATAATGGCCCACGGGTGAACGGTCGTCGTGATACATGCCCGCGTTCATCGCAAAGGCCAGACGTTCACCACCGGGAGCCAACGCCTCATTCACCGAGGAGAAATGCCCCAGCAGATCGCCATTGTCGTCGTTCAGAAACAGGCGCAGGTCTTCATTGGCCGCGTCCACTTCGCACACAGTATATCGCTTGGCGTCGTGGGTGACTTTCTCACAACTCACCGCACCGGCTTGCGCGGCCCATAGGAGCGCGCCCAATGTGGCCAGCGTGCGGATCACTCGTCCAGATCGCGGCGCACCGCGTCCTGTTCGAACATGCGGCGGGTATCGTCCAGACGGTCGAACGTGTCATCCAGACGGAACCGCAGATCCGGTGAGAACTTCAGGTTCAGCTTCTTGCCGATCATACGTCGCAGTTCGCCCTTATTGCGGGCCAGCAGCTCGATCACGTCCTCCTGGCCTTTGCCGCCCAAGGGCAGCACATAGGCGGTAGCGATCTTCAGATCGGGCGAAGTGCGCACTTCGCCTACAGTAATTGACATACGGTTCAGGTCGGGGTCGTGGACATCTCCGCGCGCCAGAACTTCGGACAGGGTGCGGCGGATCAGTTCGCCGACACGCAGTTGCCGTTGGGACGGGCCGGGGCCATCGTGGAATTTGTTCTTTGCCATGACTTCGATCTAAGCCCAAATCCCACCTTTGCCAAGCAGGCGCGAACCGGGTAGGAGGCTTTGAGCCGACAAACGCGAAAGGACCAGCGCCATGACCCATATTCCGGGGATCGTCATCACAGGGGCTTCGGGCCGTATGGGGCAGATGCTGATCAAGACCGTGTCTGAGAGCGATCAGGCGCGTCTGGTCGGCGTTGTTGAACGTGCGGGCCATGACTGGATCGGGCAGGATGTAGGGACGGCTATGGGCGGTTCAGCGCTGGGCGTCACAGTTACCGATGATCCGCTGGAGGCCTTTGCGCAAGCGCAGGCGGTGATCGACTTCACCGCGCCCGAGGCAACGCTGGAGTTCGCCACGCTGGCTGCGCAGGCGCGCTGTGTGCATGTGATCGGCACCACCGGCATGACTGACGAACAGATCGCGGCGCTGGAACCTGCCGCGCGCCATGCGGTGATCGTGCGGGCCGGAAACATGAGCCTCGGCGTCAACCTGCTGGTGCAGCTGACCAAAAAGGTCGCCGCCGCACTGGACGAAGATTTCGATATCGAGGTCATCGAAGGCCACCACCACCACAAGGTCGACGCGCCCTCGGGCACGGCCCTGATGCTGGGCGAGGCCGCCGCCGAGGGGCGCGGGGTCAACTTGGCCGATGTGTCCGACCGGGGCCGCGACGGTATTACCGGCGCGCGCAAACGCGGCGACATCGGTTTCCACGCGATTCGCGGCGGAGACATCGTGGGCGAACATGACGTCCTGTTCGCCGCGCCGGGTGAACGTATTGTCCTGCGCCATCTGGCCACCGACCGGGCGATATTCGCCCGTGGCGCGCTGAAAGCGGCACTGTGGGGGCAGGGCAAAGCGCCGGGTCAGTATGACATGGTGGATGTGCTGGGCCTATGAGCCATAAACGCGGAGACCAAAGGCGCTAGGGTCAGCTTATGCGAACCGTGAAGTCTCGCGTAGTTTTGGGCTTGTTGCTGGTGGTGTTCTATCTGACGCTGCTGCCTTTTGTTGTGCATGGGTTTGGCATGATCCGTGTCGGGCTGTCTGAAGACGCGGCGCAGCAAAGCTATTTGTTTGCAGACGGGCAGGGCGTCGGAAATTTGGCGATGCTGGTTCATATATTTGCCGGGACCGTATTGGTCGCGCTTGTCCCTTTGCAAGTGCTGCCAGGCTTGCGGCGGAAATACACCCGTTTCCATCGCATTTTGGGCCGAGTGCTAGTCACGCTTGCGTTGATCACGGGTTTGGCCGGAATGACCTACATCCCCCTGCGTGGGACGATCGGTGGGTCGGTCATGTCGGCGGCCTTTTTCCTTTATGGGCTTTGCCTGTTCACGGCAGCGCTGATGGTGGCGCGTATGGCGTTGAACAAAGACCGTGCCGGTCATTGGGCTTGGGGCCTGCGCCTGTTCTGGCTGGCGCTGGGATCGTGGCTTTATCGGGTGCACTACACGATTTGGTTTCTGCTGACCGGTGGGCTGGGGTCCGAGCCCGATTTCTCGGGCCCGTTTGACCTTGTGCAGAACTTTGCGTTCTACGTGCCGTATCTGATGGCCGTTCAGCTATGGGTCGCCCGCAAGCGACGGGCGCATACTGGGGCTTTGCCTACACGTCCTTAATCTTGTCCGCGCGCAGCGGGCAAGACAGGTAGACGCCGAACTCTTTCCCGATATCGGCGCTGACGCGCGCATGAACTGCGCCCTGACGGTCAAGAAACCGCTGGCTGTCTTCGACTGGGAAAATCCCCTCGTGCCAGATACCGGGATGAATATAGAGCCCGCGTGAGCCGTCGCACCAGAAGGCCACCACCTTCTCGGGCGTCAGGTTGTCGCCGGGCAGGGCAGCAGGAACGATGAACGGCTTGTTGACCAGGGGCCAGAACATCTGACCGCCATCCGGGTGATAGTTCATGTGCCACAGCAGGACCTGATCACGAGGCGCGGTTTGGCGTGCGGTTTGCGCCTGCTGCGGATCGGCGGACCAGCCCAGAACATAGTGGCCTTTGACCGCCTCGTTCTCGCCATAGAGCACGTCGCCTTGCCAGTCGCATTTGAACGTGCCTTCAACCCAGCCGCCTTCGTCACCGGTGCTCTCGTCGATGGGCCGCCAGCCTTGCTGCGGCCAGCGGGTGATCTCGATCTCGAACCCTTGTGGGTTATCGACCAGACAACCATAGCCTTTGACGGATGCATCAGTGGCTCGGATCAGAGGCACCTCGTGCCAGGGCAAGGACGGCTTGGTGCTGGCTTCAAAGATGTACTCAGGCGCGGTCATGCGGCCCCCATATGCTTGTCGACCATGCGCTGCACCATCGGGGCGAAATGGGCGAAATCGGGGGTTTCCATGCCCGCGCGTTTGCCGGCCTCGTCCAGATAGCGGACCTGAACGATCTCTTTCAGGTTGGGGTTTGATTCGAATGCGGCAACTTCCTCGGCGCTCATGGGACCGCCTTGTAGCTCCAGGGTATGAACCGAGGCTGCCGACAGCCGGTCGAAATACGCTGGCTTGGTGGCGCACAGATACCGTTTGGCCGCAACGTGATAGCGGCAGCAATCGGTGATGACCGACGGAAAGAACTGTTCCAGCACCTTTGCGCCTGCGTCCTCGTGATGGCGGTCTTCGGTGTCGTCGGGGTGATAGGTGCCGAACTCGGACGTAAAGTGGCCGATATCGTGCAGTAAAGCACCGACGATGATTTCCTCAGGCATCCCGTTCTGTTCGGCAATCGTAGCCCCTTGCAGCATATGTTCGGCCATGGTGACGGGTTCGCCCAGATATTCCTCACCGCCGCGGCGGTCGAAGATATCGCCGATGAAGGCCACAATGTTGGTGCGGTTCAGGGTCGAGAAATCGGGTTTCATTCCGCCGCCTCCGGCTGTGCCATTTCCATCGCCGCCAGTGTGGACAGCAAGCCATCCTTGTCGGCGTAACACCCCTGCAACCAGCGCGATCCAGTACCGGAATAGCCCAGCCGCGCATGCAGGACGCGGGTGTTGTCGACGATGAAGCTCTCACCTGGTTCCAGTTTGAAGGACACACCCATGGCCGAGTCGTCGATGATGTCGCCAAGCTGGCGATAGGCGGCGTAATAGGCCTCCATCCGGTCGAACGGGATATCAACAAACGGTGCAGAGGAGCGGTTGTTGAACCGGATGCTGACCAGCTCGCCATCCGGTGACAGCTCGATCATCGGGCGGCGCGACCGCAGGCAGACGTCGTCCTCGCCCTTGTATTCGAACCGCGCTGGGTATCCGGCCAGCAGGGCAAAGCCGTCGGGGTTCTGATCGCGCAGCTTTTCGGCGGCACGGAATCCGTCCACTACGATGGAATCGCCGCCCTCGGCGCTGTTCTCCAGACAGTAAAGGATTTGCAGCGTCGGTACCGGATCGCGATAGGGATTGTCGGTATGCGCCTGCAACCCCAGCCCGGTAAAAGCGAGGTTGGTCGGGTTCACCTCGGTCCGGACCTCGAAATAGGGGCCGTAGTTGGTTTTGCGCACATAACCGAACAGCTCAGCCACCTGCAGCAGCGATTCCGGTTCGGTCGGGCCGCCGGTTAGCTTGGCAAAGCCGAACTCTGCCACGGCGGCCAGCCAGTCGCGCTTGGCCTTGGGATCGACGTGGACCGCGTTCCAATCCGCGCTGGGCGGGGTCAGAGTGCTTTCCCACGTGGTGAGGCCGGGGGTAAGGCGGCCCATCTGTTGCGCCGGATCGCGGTCATAGATGTGATCGGCCAGCCAGCGGGCAGGGAAGGTTACGGTTTTGTCCTCAGGCTGAAAGGTGACGCTCAGATCGCCGTTCAGAACTTCGGCCGTGCTGACCGAGACATTGGCGGGGATGTCCCCGATGGTGATCAGGCGCTGACCATTGCCCGGCGCGCGGGTGTCAGGGTCCAGCGCATTGTCGCGCAGCCAGATGGCGTGAAAACGCGCTTGTGTGCCATCGGAAAATTCAACAGTCACGATCTGGGTGGTGTGAGTGGCGGTGCGCAGCATGAGGTCTCTCCTGTTCGGCGCGGGCTATGGTTGAGGAGATACGCCCCTCGTGGCATTAACACAATTAAACCTTATTGCGACTGAGGGCTGGAAAAACTTATGGCTCGAAAAAAGATCGGATTGCCGCCTTTGGACTGGCTACGGGTGTTCGAGGCCGCCGGCCGGCTGGGCGGGTTTTCTGCGGCGGCCCGGGAATTCGGGTTGACGCAGGCGGCGGTGAGCCAGCGGATCGCAAATCTGGAATCGTGGCTGGGCCGGACCCTGTTTGTGCGTGAAGCGCGTGGCGTGTCGTTGACGGTCGAAGGCGAAAGCTATTTGCCGCTGGTTCAGGACAGTTTGCAGGCGCTGGAACGCAATACCGAGGATCTGTTCGGTAAAGCCCCGCGCGAACTGCGCGTAGCGGGGCTGTCGTCGAACATCCACGCGTTGGTTCTCCCGGCGATCCCCCGGTTTCAGCAGCTGCGCCCCGAGGTGCGGGTTATGACGGATTCAGTCGCTCGGCGCTCATCGCTGGACGAAGAACGCACGTGGCTGCAAATCCGCTATGGGCGCGGCACGTGGCCGGGGCGTGAGGCGGAACGGATCGCGCCCGAGGTTCTGGTGCCCATGGCCGCGCCAGGCGTGGAATGGGGAGCCCCACTGATCGACCTGCGAGGGGAGCGGCCCGCCTGGCGCGACTGGGCGCGCAAGACTGGCCATGACGATCTGCCGCCTTCGGTGATCAGCTTCGATTCGATGGAACACGCCCTGTCGGCGGCACGGCAAGGGATGGGGGTGGCGTTGGGCTCTGAACCTTTGGCGCAGGCCGATCTGCAGGCCGGGAGTTTGCGGCAGCTGGACCTGCCCGCGCTGAACACGAAAGACGGCTATTGGCTGACATGGCCCGAGGATCGGGCGAAATCCAAAAAACAGCGCGCGTTGATTGCCGATTTCCTGACCGCGCTACGGGGCTGAGCGATCAGAAGTCGATCGCGATGCCCTTCTTCTCCCAATCGCCATAGCGGGCGGGGTCGGGGCCGTCGCGGCCACCCAGTTCCTTGGGCTGCTCTTTCGCCTCGGCTGCGGCCTTGCGGCGGCGGTCCTCGGCCTCGGCCAAAGCGCGTTGGGCGGCGGGCGGCAGGTCTTTGCGGTCGTCGCTCATGAGATCGGGTTCCTTTCCGTGCTAGGGCTTGATATACGCCCCCGTCCGCGTTTGGCAATGCGGGCGAGGGTCACATCAAAGGCGGTTCCATGTCCGACAACGTAACGGCAGCGCGGCGCAGCGCGATCTATCTGCTGGATCAGATATTGGGCGAAGGGCGTCTGTTGTCCGAATGTTTGGCCGCCGGGGCATTGGACCGGCTGGACCGCGAAGACCGCGCCCGCGCACAGCGCCTGACGCTGGAAACCCTGCGCGGGTTGGAACGCGCCGACCGTCTGCTGGACAACCATTTGAACCGGACCCCTGCGTTGACCGTACATAACGCCCTGCGTCTTGGCGCGGTGGAACTGTGCCAGGGCGAGGCCGCGCATGGGGTAGTCAATTCTATGGTCGAGATCGTTGGCCGGTCGCGCAAACATGGCCGCCTCAAGGGTCTGGTGAATGCGGTGCTGCGCAAGGTGGCCGCTGAAGGGCCCGAGGCATGGCCCAAGATGCGCATCCCTCGACTGCCCGAATGGCTGCGCGACCCGCTGACCGTGGCTTGGGGCCCTGATGCCATCACCGGTATCGAGCAAGCGCATTTCGCAGGCGCGCCGCTGGATATTACCGTAAAAGCCGGCGCCAATGGCCCCGGTGAGACGCTGCCCACTGGCTCGCGCCGGGTACAGGATGGGGGGCAGGTCTCGACCTTGCCGGGGTTCGACGATGGCGATTGGTGGGTACAGGATGCTGCTGCAGCTATCCCCGTTCAGGTACTTGCACCGAAGGTCGGAGAGAACATACTGGACCTCTGCGCTGCCCCCGGTGGGAAAACCATGCAGATTGCCGCGGCCGGAGCGAACGTGACAGCGCTTGATGTGTCGGATTCTCGGTTAGAACGTGTGCGCGAGAATCTCCAACGAACGGGGCTGAAAGCCGAGGTCATCGCTGGTGACGCGCTAGAGCATCAGGGCCAATACGACGCGATCCTGTTGGACGCGCCCTGTTCGGCAACCGGTACGATCCGCCGGCACCCGGACCTGCCCTTTGCCAAGGACGGCTCGGAATTTGGCGGATTGATCGAATTGCAAGCACAGATGCTGGCCCATGCGTGGAGCTTGCTGAAACCCGGCGGGCGGCTGGTTTACTGCACCTGTTCCCTGCTGCCGGACGAGGGTGAGGTTCAGATCGAAGAAGCGTTGGATCTTTTCCCGGACATGCAGGTCGACCGCGAGGCGCTGGATATTGCTGGCATCGACAAGGATTGGATCACCGAAGAAGGCGGCCTGCGCCTTCGGCCTGACTATTGGGCGGATCGGGGTGGTATGGATGGCTTCTATATCGCGTGCCTGAACAAATCTGCCTGATGCGACGCTTTTCGATGACATGACGCGCGACGCGGTTTATCGTTGCGCTTAGGCGCCAGCAGAGCGCACAGGGCAGAGTAACGGGCGGCATGTCAAACAAGGATACCATGGCAAACCGGTGGACGCGGTTTCAAAACCGCCTCTACGCGCGGCTCAGTCAGCGACGCAAACCCGTCAGTGGTTTTGTGGGTGAGCCCGAACCCCGGACGATTGGCGCGTTTGCCCGGGGTCGACAGCTGGTCGCCGGAAACCTTCTGTTTGCAGGTTTTCTGGTCGAGGCGCTGGATACCGAGCTATGGGATGTCACGGCCCCAAGTACCGGTTTCGACAATGAACGGCACGGGTTTGCATGGCTCGATGATCTGGCGGCCGTTGGCGACATGCGTGCGCGCGAGAAGGCGCAGCGCTGGGTCTGGGGTTGGATTGCGGCGCATGGGCGCGGTCACGGTCCCGGCTGGGCGCCTGATCTGACCGGGCGTCGTGTGATGCGCTGGGTCAACCACTCTGCCTTTTTGTTACGTGGTACGGATGAAAAACAGCGCCAGCAGTTTTTTCGAGCTTTGTCGCAGCAGACTTGGTTTCTGTCCAAGCGCTGGAAAGCCGCCACGCCGGGATTGCCGCGGTTCGAAGCTTTGGCGGGTTTGGTTCAGGCCGGTCTGGCGCTGGAGGGTCTTGAACATATGGCAGACCCGGCCCTGCGCGCTTTGGCGCGGGAATGTGACAGTCAAATTGACCCTAAGGGTGGTTTGCTGACCCGCAATCCAGAAGAATTGCTTGAGGTTTTCACGTTGCTGGCCTGGACATCCGCAGCACTCAGCGAGCTAGGCAGGGGGACGCCCGGCGCACAGGCGGGTGCGATCAAGCGGATGGCCCCCACACTGCGCTGTCTGCGGCACTCGGACGGGGGGCTGGCGCGGTTTCACGGGGGCGGGCGCGGGCTGGAAGGACGTCTGGATCAGGCACTGGCGCAAAGTGGCGTGCGGCCACATCACGCCACTGGCCTGTCGATGGGCTACGCGCGCCTTTATGCAGCGCGAACCAGTGTAATCGTGGATGCCAGCGCACCGCCCAAGGGGCCAGCGTCGTATAACGCGCATGCCTCAACCTTGGCTTTCGAACTGACCTCGGGCCGACGCCCCCTGATCGTGAATTGCGGATCAGGGGAAACCTTTGGCGCGGAATGGCGCCGGGCAGGACGGGCAACCCCGTCGCATTCAACCTTGTGCCTTGATGGCTATTCCAGCGCCCGCCTGACCAGCCCTGACCACCGAGGAGCCGAAGCCCTGGTCGATGCACCGACTGATGTTCCGAACGAATTCGAAGAATCCTTTGAAGGTGCGAAGTTCATGGCCGGGCATGATGGCTATTCGAAAGTGTTCGGCCTGACCTACGCCCGTACGTTCGAACTGCGCTTTGACGGGCGCGAACTGGTTTGCGAGGATATTCTTCTGACGTCGGATGACCGTGCAAAACGGCAATTCGACAAGGCGATGAACGCCTCGAGCCTGCAGGGCATCGGATTCGATATCAGATTCCACCTGCATCCCGACGTTGATGCGGCGCTGGATTTGGGCGGCGCGGCGGTGTCGATGGCGCTCAAAAGCGGTGAGATCTGGGTGTTTCGTCATGACGGGGTGGCAAAACTGACCGTCGAACCAAGCGTTTATCTTGAAAAAGGGCGTCTAAAGCCGCGCGCGACAAAACAGATCGTTCTATCTGGCCGCGCAATGGAGTATGCGACGCGCATTCGGTGGACGTTGAGCAAGGCACAGGATACAGCCTATGCCGTGCGCGATGTGCACCGGGACGAGCCCGATTTCGACTGACGCCAAAAGGACCTTTGGACCCATGACCGACCTTCACCCCGTGCGCCGCGCGCTGCTTTCCGTATCCGATAAGACCGGATTGATCGATCTGGGCAGGGCGCTGGCCGAGCGCGGGGTCGAGTTGTTGTCAACCGGCGGCACCGCAAAGGCCCTGCGCGAGGCGGGGCTGGACGTGAAAGACGTCAGCGAGATCACCGGTTTTCCCGAAATGATGGACGGTCGGGTCAAGACCCTGCACCCGATGGTGCATGGCGGGCTGCTGGCGCTGCGTGACAACGACACCCATGTGGCCGCGATGACCGAGCACGGGATTGGCGCGATCGACCTGCTGGTGGTGAACCTCTACCCGTTCGAGGCGACCGTGGCGAAGGGGGCTGGATATGACGAATGTGTCGAGAACATCGACATTGGCGGCCCTGCGATGATCCGCGCGGCAGCAAAAAACCATGCCTTTGTGAACGTGGTCGTGGATGTAGAGGATTACACCAAACTGCTGGGCGACATGGATCAGCACAATGGGTCGACCTGCCCGAAATTCCGCCGCAAGCTGGCGCAAAAAGCCTATGCCCGCAACGCCGCTTATGACACGGCTGTGTCCAACTGGCTGGCTGACGCGCTGGAGCTTGAGGCCCCCAAACGCCGCGCCTTTGCGGGTGAGCTGAAACAGACCCTGCGCTATGGCGAGAACAGCCACCAACAGGCGGCTTTCTACACCGACGGCACCAACCGGCCTGGCGTGGCCACGGCGGTGCAGCATCAGGGCAAGGAACTCAGCTACAACAACATCAACGACACCGATGCAGCCTTTGAACTGGTGGCTGAATTCGACCCGGCGCACGGTGCTGCCTGTGCCATCATCAAACACGCCAACCCTTGCGGTGTGGCGACAGGTGCCACGCTGATCGACGCCTATAAGGCGGCGTTCGACTGCGACCGCACCTCGGCCTTTGGTGGGATCGTGGCGCTGAACCAGCCGTTGGATGCGGAAACCGCGCAGGAGATCACTGGCATCTTCACCGAGGTTGTGATTGCTCCGGGCGCGTCGGATGAGGCCAAAGCGATTTTCGCCGCCAAGAAGAACCTGCGCCTGCTGACGACTGAAGAGCTGCCGGATGTGACCGCAGGTGGCAAGACCGTGCGGCAAGTGGCCGGTGGCCTGCTTGTGCAGGACAAGGACAATGGCTTTGTAGGTATGGATGACCTGAAAGTGGTCACCAAGAATGCGCCAACTGATGAACAAATGCGCGATCTTCTGTTTGCTTGGAAAGTGGCGAAACACGTCAAGTCCAACGCCATTGTCTACGTCAAGGATGGCGCGACAGTGGGTGTGGGTGCTGGCCAGATGAGCCGCGTGGACTCGGCGCTGATTGCCGCCAAGAAAGCCGAGCGTATGGCCGATGTGCTGGGGCTGCCGCAGCCGTTGACCATCGGCTCGGCTGTGGCGTCGGATGCGTTCTTCCCCTTCCCCGACGGTCTGATGGAGGCCGCCGAGGCCGGCGCGACCTGTGTGATCCAGCCGGGTGGGTCAATGCGCGATGACGAAGTGATCGCAGCGGCGGACGAGGCCGGTCTGGCCATGGTTTTCACCGGTATGCGGCACTTCCGTCACTGATGCGCTATCGCTTGCTCCTTTTGGCTGCGCTTGCGGCGTTCGCGATCGACCAGATCAGCAAATATCTGGTCGTCCACGTCATGCGCGTGGCCGAGGGCGATATCGACGTTCTGCCGCCCTTGCTTGTGTTCAAATACGGCGAGAATCGGGGCATCAATTTCGGCCTGTTTCAGGGCAATAGCGACGCGGCGCGCTGGGTGCTGATCGGCGTGTCCGCTGCGATCTCGGTTGCTGTGTTGATCTGGCTGATGCGCTCTGCGCCATCAAAGCTGATGCTGTTCTGCGGCGGTTTGCTGATCGGCGGAGCGCTGGGCAATGTTGTTGACCGTGTGCTTTATGGCTTTGTTCTCGATTTCTTGAACATGTCATGTTGCGGCATCAACAACCCATTTGTTTTCAACCTTGCCGACGTGTTCATTTTTGCAGGGGCCATGGGGCTGGTGCTGTTCGACAGCAAAAAGCCCTCGTGACGCGCTTGTCGATATGCGCTAAAACGCCACAAACAGGCTGGAGACTCTGATGCGGTTGCCGCGTTCCATATTTGCCGTGACATTGGCTTTTGCGGTTGCAGGATGTGCCGATATCGGCCTGCGCCACCTTGAAGCGCCGGGGCCGGGGCCGGACGAGTTTTCCGTGCTGCCAGTGAAACCTCTGACGCAGCCCGAGGATTATCAGTTCCTGCCCGCTCCAACTCCGGGTGGTGGCAACCTGACCGACCCAACGCCAACAGCCGATGCGGTTGCGGCGCTTGGTGGCAATCCGGCAGCTCTGAATCCGAATACGGCGATTCCATCCACGGATGCCGCGTTGGTGACAGCCTCGAGCCGCTACGGCGTCCCGTCCAATACCCGTCAGGTGGTTAATACTGAGGATGCCGAGTTCCGTAGAAAGCAAGGCCGACTGACCCGTTTGCGTTTGTTCAAGATCGACCGCTATGAGCAGGTCTACCGGAAAGAGGCGCTGAACGCGGATCAACAGAATCAGGCGGCCCGTCGTGCAGGTATCGAAACGCCTTCGGCCCCTCCTTTGGATGAATAATCCTTAACTTTTCGTCATCGGCCTTGAACCTGCGCCGCACCACCGTAGTTTGAACCACAGCAAACTATACGGAGGATGCCCCATGGTTCGGGCCTTGGCACTGTCGGCTGCCCTGATCGCCGCCACCCCGGTCTTCGCCGAGGATGGGCAGGAGGCGGTCACTACCTTCACGCTTGATAACGGCATGGATGTCGTGGTGGTCGAAGATCACCGCGCCCCTGTGGTGCAGCATATGGTCTGGTATCGTGCAGGGTCTGCGGATGAGCCGATCGGGTCGTCCGGGGTGGCGCATTTTCTGGAACATTTGCTGTTCAAAGGCACGGATACGCTTGCACCGGGTGAGTTTTCGGCCACGGTCGCAGCCAATGGCGGTAATGACAACGCTTTCACCTCCTACGACTATACAGCGTATTTCCAACGCGTGGCCTCTGACCGACTAGAGCTTATGATGCGGATGGAATCCGACAGGATGCGCAATATTCGCCTGAGTGAGGAAGATATCCTAACCGAACGCGACGTGATCCTTGAAGAGCGTAACCAGCGCACTGAAAACAACCCGCGCGCCCTGTTTGGCGAACAGATGAGCGCGGCGCAGTACCTCAACCATCGCTATGGTGTGCCGATCATCGGCTGGCGGCATGAGATGGAGACACTGGACATGCAGGATGCGCTGTCCTTCTACCAGACCCATTACGCCCCCAATAACGCCATTCTGGTCGTTACCGGCGACGTCGATCCCGATGACGTAAAAACCTTGGCCGAGAAATACTATGGCGTCATTCCGGCCAACCCGGATCTGCCCGAGCGCATAAGGTCGCAAGAGCCGCCTCAGACCGCAGCGCGGAGGCTGACCTATAAAGATCCGCGCGTCTCGCAACCCTATGTTCAGCGCAGTTATCTGGCGCAAGAGCGCGACGCGGGCGCGCAGGAAAAGGCTGCGGCGTTGTTCCTGCTGGCCGAGCTTTTGGGCGGGGGCAATACGTCATACCTGTCTGAAAAGCTGCAGTTCGACCAGCAAAAGGCCGTCTTCAGTGGCGCGTTTTATCGCGGGACGTCGTTGGATAATACGACTTTTGATCTTGTGGTCGTCCCGGCGCAGGGCGTGTCTTTGCAAGAAGCCGAAGATGCGATGGATCAGGCTGTTTCGGATTTTATTGCCGAAGGTGTGAACCAGGAAGACCTGGATCGCATCAAGATGCAGTTGCGGGCATCGCAGACCTATGCGCGCGACAACGTGGACGGAATCGGCAACCGCTATGGCCGTGCTTTGACCACCGGTTTGACAGTCGAAGACGTGCAGGCCTGGCCCGATATTCTTCAGGCCGTTACCGGCGATGAGATCATCGCGGCCGCACGCGAAGTCTTTCGACTCGAAACATCAGTCACCGGGTGGCTGATGCGCGACGATGAGGTGACACAATGAAACGGATCTTTGCCACTCTGATCGCTTTCATTATCGCTTTGCCAGCCTGGGCCGAGATCGAAATTCAGGAAGTCACGTCGCCCGGGGGTATTACCGCCTGGCTGGTCGAGGATCATTCGATCCCCTTCACCGCGATCGAGTTGCGGTTTCGCGGCGGCACCTCGCTAGATGATCCGGACAAACGCGGCGCAGTATACCTAATGGCAGGCCTGATCGAAGAAGGCGCGGGCGATATGGACTCGCGCACCTATGCCCGCGAGTTGGAGTCTCTGGCCGCCTCTTTCCGGTATAACGCAACTGACGACCAGGTATCGGTGTCGGCGCAGTTTCTGACCGAAAATCGCGACGAGGTGGTCGATCTGCTGCGCGTTACTTTGCATGAGCCGCGCTTTGATCAGGACGCTGTGGACCGCGTGCGGGCGCAGGTTCTGTCTGGGCTGCGCTCGGATCAAACCGATCCCAATGACATTGCCGGTCGCAACTTTGCCCGCATGGCCTATGGTGATCATCCCTATGGGTCCGAGGGCAAAGGGACCATCGACAGCGTCACCACCCTGACGCGGGACGATATTGTCACGGCTTACGAAAATGTGTTCGCCAAGGACCGCATGTATGTTGGCGCAGTTGGCGACATCACGGCCGAGGAACTGGGCGTGCTGCTGGATAAGCTGTTGGCCGACCTGCCCGCAAGCGGCAAACCGATACCGGGCCGTGCTCAGGTGACCATTCCCGGTGGTGTAAGCGTGGTCGAATTCGACACTCCGCAATCGGTGGCATTGTTTGGCCATGAGGGGATCGACCGTGATGATCCCGACTTCTTTGCGGCCTTTGTTCTGAACCACATCTTGGGCGGGGGTGGTTTTGAAAGCCGCCTGATGCATGAGGTGCGTGAAAAACGGGGCCTTACCTATGGTGTCAGCACCTATCTGGTGCCCAAGGATTTGGCCTCAGTTTATCTGGGATCCGTGTCTTCGGCCAATGATCGTATTGCCGAGGCCGTCAAAGTCATTCGTGACGAATGGGCCCGCGCGGCAGACGAAGGTGTGACGCAGACGGAATTGGATGAAGCAAAGACCTATCTGACCGGTGCCTACCCGTTGCGCTTTGACGGAAACAGCCAGATCGCGTCGATCATGGTTGGGATGCAGATGGAAGACCTGCCGATCGACTATATCGCGACACGCAACGATCAGGTGAACGCCGTTACGTTGGAGGATGTGAACCGCGTTGCATCCGAGCTGTTGGATCCAGAAGGGTTGCATTTCACCATTGTCGGCAAACCCGAAGATCTGGACGGTTGATCCGGTTAGGCAGCGGCGGGTCTTTTCTGGGCCAGTAACGTATGCTTGTTGCTGCTCAGCAGCTTTTGCCGCGCATGTCTGAAATGCGCGGCCTTTAGCGCATCATCAATATGTCTGTTTCGTTTGAGCAAGCGCGTCAGCTTGATGTTGTCGAAGACCAGGCATCTGGTCGGTTCGGTTGCGATGACGGTGGCAGTTGCGGGCAGGCCAAGGCCGAAGGTCAGCTCTCCGAGTATTTCATCCGATCCGCAGCAGTTGATCACCTGACCGTCTTTCAGGATCGTGGTTCGACCGGTCAATACAAATCCCAGAAAATCGGTGGTCTTGCCTTCTTCGATCAGGATATCCCCGGTTGGGAACTCTTTCACGGTGGCCGTGTTCAGCAACCTGCGGGCCTGATGGGGTTTTAACGATTCCAGATGTAGTGCGATGAATTGGCGCTCGTCCTCCGAGAACCGCACCAAGTGCCGGGACAGGTAGCCTCGCAATAGACCAAGGACCGAGATCAGAATATATGCCATCTGGATGATCGAACCCGCCAGATTGAATTCTTCAGCCATACTGATCAGGACGCAACTGGCGGCGATAATGGTCAGGACGGGGTAAAGGATTCCTGTTCCCCTGATGACACCCATCTGCAGCATGAAGTAGTTCAGAATGTACAGTCCGGCGCCGCAGACGCCAACCAACGTGACAATCTGTAAAGAGGTTGAGAAATCAATCGGTAAACTCAGCATGAAAAAAGGCCCATTCTGGATTAGAATGGACCTTACGTTGGGTCAGGCAAGCGGCTTTGTCTGTGACCCCATTCACAAAATGTCTGCACATGAGCGGGCTTTCGCCTGCGTCCTGTGTTGCTTTACTCGCCGTAAGGCACCCAGATGTTCTTGACCTCGGTCGCGGCCTGCAAAAAACGGCGTGTGTGGTCGATGCTCCAGTCGGTTGTCGCGCCGTTATTGACCCATGTACGTTTCAGGTTCCCTGCAGATACAACCTCAATCTCTTTGGACAGGTCAGTGGACGAGAACGTCCAGACCGCATCCACGTTCATGTGTGAGGCAAGTGGTTTCGCCAGCTCCGCGTGACTGCCGGTCAGGATGTTGACCACCCCTGCGGGTACATCCGAGGTTTCAAGGATCTGATAGAAATCCGTTGCAGCCAGTGGATAGGGTTCGGAGGCCGCCAGCACCACCCGGTTGCCCATCGCAATTGCGGGGGCCATGGCCGAGATCAGGCCCAGCAAAGGTGCCTCATCCGCGCACAGTGCCCCGATCACGCCAACAGGTTCCTTCATCGCAAGGGCAACACCCCGGATCGGTACGCCATGGACCTGACCGTCATATTTGTCGGCCCAGGCCGCGGCGCTGAACAGGCGCTGGATTGATTCCTCAACCTCGGCCGCGCCGGTTTTGCCACCGGCCATGGTGTCGATCCGGGTGGCGAACTCATCCGCGCGGGCCGAGAGGTTTTCGCCGATGTAGTACAAGATCTGCGCCCGCAGATGACCGGTGGTCTTGGACCAGCCTTTCGCGCCCGCCGCGGCTTCTACCGCGTTGCGCACGTCCTTGCGGTTCGCCAGACCCACATGGCCCAGCAGGCCGGATTTACCCCAGACGGGTTTCGAATAGCCTCCGTCCGGTCGCGCTTGCTTTCCACCCACATACATCTTGGCGGTGCGATCAATAGGATCAACCGGCGCGCCTTGGCCCATTGCAGCCTCGACCTTTGCCAGCGGCTTGGTCTTGCCTTTGGGCTTGGTATAGGCGGCCAGCCCTTCCCAGCCGCCTTCACGGCCAAAGCCGCTTTCGCGCACTCCGCCGAACCCGGCAGCGGCGTCAAACAGGTTGGTGGCATTTACCCAGACCACGCCCGCAACCAGCTTGGGCGCGATATCCAGCGCGAGGTTCACATTCTCGGTCCACACGGTCGCGGCCAGCCCGTAACGGGTGTCATTGGCCAGTTCGACCGCCTCAGTGGGCGTGCGGAAGGTCGAGGAGACCAGAACCGGGCCAAAAATCTCCTCTTGCATCAGCGGATCGGATGTCTCCAGACCCGAGATCAGCGTGGGCGGATAATAGCAGCCGTTCTCGGGCAGCGCGCAGGCCGCCTGATAAACCTCACCTGCGGTGTTGCTGTCGACCATGCCTTTGATCGTCTGCAACTGGATCGGGTCCACAACCGCGCCCACGTCGATGCACTTGTCCAGAGGATCACCGATGCGCAAGCCGTCCATCCGCGCGCGCAGCTTGGCGTGGAAACGGTCGGCAATGCCTTCCTGCACTAACAGGCGCGAGCCCGCACAGCAGACCTGACCCTGATTGAACCAGATCGCATCGACTAGCCCTTCGATGGCGCTGTCGATATCGGCATCGTCGAACACGATATAGGCGGATTTACCGCCCAGCTCCAACGTCAGTTCCTTGCGGGATCCAGCAGTCGCCTCGCGGATGCGTCGCCCAACGGTGGTTGAGCCGGTGAAGGCAATCTTGTCCACGTCGGCGTTGACGATCATCTCACCCACCGCGCCGTCGCCGGTGACGATATTGACTACGCCCTTGGGCAAACCGGCTTGCGTGCAGATGTCAGCAAACAGCAGCGCAGTCAGCGAAGTGTACTCGGCAGGTTTCAGAACCACCGTGTTCCCCATCGCCAGCGCGGGCGCGATCTTCCACGCCAGCATCAGCAGCGGGAAGTTCCACGGGATGATCTGCCCGCAAACGCCCAAAGCCTGCGCGTCGGGCAACTCGCTTTCCATCAGCTGCGCCATGCCAGCGTGGTAATAGAAATGCCGCTGGGCCAGAGGGATGTCGATGTCGCGCGATTCACGGATCGGTTTGCCGTTGTCGAGGCTTTCTAGCACCGCGAACAAACGCGAATGCTTCTGCAGCAGGCGCGCAATGGCATAGAGATACCGCGCCCGTCCCGCGCCTCCCAGCTTCTCCCACTTGGGTTGCGCTTTGCGGGCTGCGGCCACTGCGGCGTCCACGTCGGCCTGTTTGGCTTGGGTCAGCTTGGCTAGCACTTCTCCGGTCGCCGGGTTGCGGCTGTCAAACCCTTTACCGGGTTTGGTGAAGGCCCCGTCGATATAGTGGCCGAATTTGTCACCCTGATCGACCAGCCAAGCCAGCGCCTCGGCTGCGCTTTCGGGGGCAGAGCCGTAATCCATGGTTTCGAAAATTTCTTTGACTGTCATTGTTCTTGTCCTCAGCCCATGGAGTGACGGTAGCCAGCCGAGTACGCCCCGGTGACATAATGTTCCAACTGCCGCTCGATATCGCCCAGCAGTGACGAGGCGCCGAACCGAAACAGGTCCGGCTCCAGCCAGCGATCGCCCAACTCGTCCTTGATCAGCGACAGATAGACCAGCGCATCCTTGGCCTTGGAAATCCCGCCCGCAGGCTTGTAGCCGACGCGGTATCCTGTGCGGTCATAGTAATCCCGGATCGCGCGGATCATCACCAGCGAGACGGGCAGGGTGGCGTTGACGCTTTCCTTGCCGGTCGAGGTCTTGATGAAATCCGCCCCCGCCATCATGCACACGACCGAGGCGCGGGCTACATTTCGTAGGCTGCCCAGCTCTCCGGTCGCCAGAATGGCTTTGACATGGGCATCGCCACAGGCGGCGCGGAACGCCTTCATCTCGTCATACAACGCCTGCCAGTCGCCCGACAGCACGTGACGGCGCGAGATCACGATATCGATTTCCTCGGCCCCGGCCTTCACGCTTTCTTCAATCTCGGCTACGCGCAGATGGAAAGGCGACAAGCCCGCCGGGAACCCGGTCGAGACAGCCGCCACGGGAATCCCCGTGCCTTTCAGCGCGGTCACGGCAGGTTCAATCATGTCGTGATACACGCACACGGCCCCGGTGGTGATCGGCGGCATATCCATTGCCTGCAGCAGCGCGGGCGCAACGGGCTGGCGCGCCTTGGCGCACAGGCGGCGCACGCGGCCCGCCGTGTCATCGCCCGACAACGTGGTCAGGTCGATCATCGTGATCGCCTTCAGCAGCCAAGCGGCCTGATAGTCTTTCTTTACCGAACGACGACCGGGCAGGGTGGCGGCACGGCGTTCAATGGCCGAGGTGTTGGCCTGCACGGCGCGCACCCAGTCCAGATCCAGATCCATGCCCGGATTGCGGGGTTCGGTCACTTGCGGCAGATGCGCGGTGCGCACGGCGCTGTCAGGGCTCTGCGTTTCCATTCTCACATCCTTTGGGAGGTTTGCGCCAAAATCGCACGGGTTGCGCCCAAATGAAAGGCAAACCGGCAATTCAAAGACAACTTTTTGTCCATTTGGTCAAAAATAAATACTTTGTTGCGAATAATTCGCAATAGCATTGACTAAGTTGCGAATGGTTCTCATATTAATGGTCGTGGGGATATCAGATCGGGGTCTGACATGATTCGTCGTAACTTTCTTGCTGCGTTGGCTTTGGCTGTCGCTTTGCCAATTTCGGCCCATGCCGAAACGCCACTGAAAGTGGTTGCGACAACCGGTATGATTGCCGACGCCGTGCGCCAGGTCGGTGGCGATCAGGTCGAGGTCAAGGGCCTGATGGGTCCCGGCGTCGATCCGCACGCCTATCGCCAGACCCGCAGCGACATCGTCGCCATGACCCGCGCGGACCTGACCCTGTGGCACGGCTTGTATCTTGAGGCGCAGATGGAGGATTTCTTTCACGATCTGTCCCGCAAGCGCAACGTGGTGGCCGTGACCGAAGGGATCGACACGTCCAAGCTGCGCGCCCATGATGATTACGCCGACAAATTCGACCCGCATGTCTGGATGAGCCCGGCCCTGTGGCGCGACGTGGTGGTTCAGGTGCAAAATGCGCTGACCGACACCCGCCCCGAAGCAGCCGAGATTTTCGCGGCCAATGCGCAGGCCCATCTGGCTGAGATCACCCAGTTGGAAGCCTATGGGAAACAGATGCTGGCCGCCGTCCCAAAGGACAATCGCATTCTGGTGACGGCCCACGACGCATTTGGCTATTTCGGTGCGGAATACGGCTATGAAGTGTTGGGCATTCAGGGCATCTCGACCCAGTCCGAGGCCGGTCTGAACCGGATCGGCGAACTGGTCGATACGCTGGTTGATCAGCAATTGACAGCGGTGTTCGTGGAAAGCTCGGTCTCGGATCGGTCCATGCGCGCGCTGATCGAGGGTGCCGCGGCCAAGGGGCATCAGGTGGATGTGGGCGGAGAGCTGTATTCCGACGCCATGGGCGAGCCGGGCACCTATGAAGGCACCTATGTCGGAATGCTGGATCACAATATCACTGTCATTGCCAGCGCGCTGGGTGCGGATGCACCGGCACTGGGCATGAATGGCAAATTGTCGGCGGGGTTCTGAGATGACACTTGAACTGGCCGCAAATCACGGAGTTTCGATTCAGGAAAATGGGCTGGGCGGTAGCCCTCTGGCCGTTCGCGGGCTGACCGTGTCTTACGGCCAGAAACCCGCGGTGTTCTCGGTGGATATGACCGTGCAGCCTGGCGCTATGACCGCGATTATCGGGCCGAACGGCGCTGGCAAGTCGACTCTGTTGAAGGCTGCGTTGGGAATTGTGCCCGCGCTGTCGGGCCAGGTGACGGTTTACGGCGCCGCGCTTGAGAAACAGCGCGCTCGCATCGCCTATGTCCCGCAGCGCGCCAGCGTGGATTGGGATTTCCCGACCCGAGTGATCGACGTGGTGCTGATGGGCCTCTCGCGCGAGTTGGGTCTGCTGGGCCGCATTCGGGGTCGTCATCGCGCGCGCGCGATGGATTGCCTGAACCGTGTCGGTATGCGTGATTTCGTGGACCGTCAGATCGGTCAGCTTTCGGGCGGTCAGCAACAACGTGTCTTTCTGGCCCGCGCTTTGGCGCAAGGGGCTGATCTGTATCTGCTGGACGAACCTTTTGCCGGGGTCGATGCGGCCACCGAAAAGGCCATTATCGCGGTGCTGAAAGCGCTGAAAGAGGCCGGGAAGACCGTGGTTGTCGTGCATCACGATCTGGCCACCGTCACTGACTATTTTGACCATGTCTTCCTGATCAACACCAGCAAAGTGGCCGAGGGTCCGGTGGATCAGGCCTTCACCGCCGAGACCCTGCAAGCCGCCTATGGGGGCCGTCTGGCGACTGCCCAGATCGACCAGATCTCGCGCGCGCTGGGATAATCCATGTTTTGGGACGCCTTGACCCTTCAGCTGGGCTATAACGCCTCGCTGGTCGCCATCGGGGCTGCGCTGCTGGGCGTGTCGGCGGGGGTGACGGGCACGTTCCTGTTTCTGCGCAAACGGGCGCTGGTCAGCGACGCGATCAGCCATGCGACGCTGCCCGGTGTGTGTCTGGCCTTCATGTTGCTGGTCGCCTTTGGCGGCGACGGCCGTAATCTTCTGGGACTGCTGGCTGGTTCGGCCTTGTCGGCTTGGGTCGGCTTGCTATGCATGAACTGGCTGACCCGCCACACGCGACTGGCCGAGGATGCCGCGATCGGTGCGGTTCTGTCGGTGTTCTTTGGCTTTGGCATAGTGCTGCTGACCGTCATCCAGACCATGGGCGTTGGTCGTCAGGCGGGGCTTGAAGGGTTCCTGCTGGGCTCGACCGCCGGGATGCTCTGGGCCGATGCACTGGTCATCGCGCTGGGTGGGGCGGCCACGCTGGTACTGGTGATGATCCTGCGCCGACCGATGACGATGGTGGCCTTTGACCCCGAATATGCCGCTGCGCGCGGGTTGCCGGTGCATCGCATCGACCTTGCGATGATGGGGCTGGTGATGGCCGTCACTGTGGTGGGGCTGAAAATCGTCGGCCTGATCCTGATCGTGGCGCTGTTGATCATCCCCGCTGTCACGGCGCGCTTCTGGACTGAACGTTCGGACCGGGTGGTGCTGCTGGCCGGGATTGCCGGAGGGGTGTCGGGCTATGTCGGAGCGGCGCTGTCGGCCTCGGCCCCGAATCTGCCGACGGGTCCGATCATTGTGCTGGTAAGCTTTGCCCTTTTTGCCCTGTCGCTGCTGCTGGCCCCGGTTCGCGGCGTTCTGGCCGCCGTGCTGCGCCATCTGCGGTTTCAGCGCCGGGTGCATATCCGTCAGGGCCTGCTGGCGCTGGCGCAGGGGCAGAAGATTTACGAGCCTCTGACCCTGCGTTTGTTGAAGCGCGCCGGTCTGGCCCGCGCCGATGGTGTCGCGACCGAGGCCGGGAAGGCCCGCGCCGCCAAGGCCCTGCGGGATGAGAAACGCTGGGAAATTGTCCGCGCCGATCAGGCGCACGAGGCAACAGCGGCGCTGTACGACGGGTTGCGTGATATCGAGACTGTCCTGACCCGAGACCAGATCGCTGAGATTGACCGCCAGATTGGCGGCCCGCAGGGGGTGATGGCATGAGCGGTGAAGAGTTTGTCCCCCTGTCCCTTACGCCCTTGCTGATTGGCACGTTCGCGGCGATTGCCTGCGCGTTGCCGGGTAATTTTCTGGTGCTGCGTAAACAGGCATTGATCGGCGATGCGATCAGCCATGTGGTGCTACCGGGGATCGTCGTGGCCTTTATCCTGACCGGAGCAATATCCACATGGCCCATGATGCTGGGTGCGGCGGGGGCCGCAGTGGTCGCCGTGGTGATGATCGAAGCGATCCGGCGGCTGGGCCAGATCGAGCCCGGCGCCGCGATGGGGGTGGTCTTTACCGCCATGTTTGCCGCCGGGGTGCTGTTGCTGGAACAGACCGATACTTCGACCGTGCATCTGGACGTGGAACATGCGCTCTATGGCAATCTGGAAAGCCTGATCTGGCTGGATGCGGTGGGGTGGTCCTCGTTGCTGGATCTGACGGCTTTGGCGGGGCTGCCGCCCGAACTGCCGCGCATTGCTGCGACCTTGCTGGGCGTGACGCTGTTCATCTGGTTGTTCTGGCGACCGTTGAAGATTTCCACCTTCGACGAAGGGTTCGCCCGCACTATCGGCATCCGCACAGGGGCGCTGGGCCTGGCGCTGGTGGTGGTTGCGGCGATTGCGGCGGTGGCGGCCTTTGACGCGGTGGGGTCGATCATCGTGATCGCCATGTTCATCTGCCCCCCCGCCGCCGCGCGGATGATGACCAACCGGTTAGAGAGTCAGATCACTTGGTCCGTTGCCTTTGCAGTGGTTTCGGCCGTTGCGGGCTATGTTCTGGCAGGCTACGGGCCGCTTTGGTTGGGTATGGCCGATGCAGTCAGTGCGGCCGGTATGATTGCTGCAGTCGCTGGTTTGATCCTGGCCGCAGCTGCGATATGGGGGCCGTGCCGGACCCGCGCCGGAGCGCCGGGGCAACAACCCGGTATCGGCTGAACTCCGCCCAGATTTACGCGGTGGTCACAGTTAGCAAGCCTCAATGTGGGTTTCGTGTTACGGAATGTTCACATAAGGCGAACGACCACCACTCACTTTGGACCGTTCGGGCAATCGTTGCCTCTGTGTTGCCACGACGGCTGACACGACGATTGTCCGAACGCCCCCTCATTCCTTAAACAGTTCAGCGTAAATCAGTGGTAGAATCGCGCACGCATGTGCTAGGTCTAGGGGTATGGCGCAGGCAAACCCCAATATCAGCGATACCCGTCCCGTAATACGACAGTTGGACGATGCTGCGATCAACCGTATCGCGGCAGGCGAAGTGGTCGAACGTCCGGCCTCGGCAGTCAAAGAGCTGGTGGAAAACGCCATTGATGCGGGGGCCAGCCGGATCGCCATCGACATTGCCGATGGGGGTAAGACGCTGATTCGCGTCACCGATGATGGTTGCGGGATCGCGGCCGATGATCTGCCACTGGCGCTGTCGCGCCATGCGACCTCCAAGATCGATGGGTCAGACCTGCTGAACATTCATACCTTCGGCTTCCGGGGCGAGGCGCTGCCCTCGCTGGGCGCGGTGGGTCGACTGACCATAACAAGTCGCGTGGCCGGGGATGAGGCGGCGCAGATCAACGTCTCGGGCGGCAGGATGGGGGCGGTCAAACCCGCTGCCCTGCGCACGGGCACGGTAGTCGAGCTGCGCGATCTGTTCTTCGCCACGCCCGCCCGGCTGAAGTTCATGCGCACCGACCGGGCCGAGGCGCAGGCGATCAGCGACACGGTCAAACGTCTGGCCATGGCCGAGCCCGCGATCACCTTTACCTTGCGCGATGTGTCGGGCGGGGGCGAGGGGCGCGTGACCTTCCGCGCCGACCGCGAGAATGGCGATCTGATCGACGCGTTGCACGCCCGTCTGGCCCGCGTGATCGGTCGCGAGTTTGCCGAGAACGCCCTGCAGATCGACGCCACTCGTGAGGGGATCAGGCTATACGGATACGCCGCCCTGCCGACCTATTCGCGTGGCGCGGCGGTGGCGCAGTACCTGTTCGTCAATGGCCGCCCGGTGCGTGACAAAATGCTGACAGGAGCGCTGCGGGCGGCGTATTTCGATTTCCTCAGCCGGGATCGCCATCCGGCAGCCGCGCTGTTCATCGACTGTGATCCGACGCTGGTCGACGTGAATGTGCATCCGGCAAAATCCGAGGTCCGGTTCCGCGATCCCGGCGTGGCGCGGGGGCTGATCGTGTCTGCCCTGCGGCACGCGCTGGCCGAGGCGGGACATCGGGCCTCTTCGACCGTGGCCAATGCGACTTTGGGCGCGATGCGGCCTGAACCGGCACAGCCTGCGCCCGCGCGGGTCTATCAGATGGACCAGCCGTCGCTGGCAGCCCGGCAGGCATCCTACCAGGCGCAGGCGCCGGGCTTTGCGGAACTGTCGCAGGATTACAGCGGTAGAATTGTGGAGCCCGCACCCGTTGTCGCAGAAGGACCCCCGGCGCAGGATCTGCCGCTGGGCGCGGCGCGCGGGCAGGTGCATGAGAACTACATCGTCGCCCAAACCGCCGATGGCATGGTGATCGTCGATCAGCACGCAGCGCATGAGCGGCTGGTCTATGAGAAACTCAAACGCCAGATGGCGGAAAACGGCGTCGCTGCGCAGGCGCTGCTGATCCCCGAGATCGTGGAACTGTCTGACAGCGATTGTGCCCGCCTGATGGCCGTGGCCGACGACCTGACCCGCGTTGGCCTGACGTTGGAGCCCTTTGGTGGCGGAGCTATTGCCGTGCGCGAAACCCCAGCCATTCTGGGCGAAGTCGATGCCCGCGCGATGATCCTGGATATCCTTGATGAACTGGCCGATCAGGGCGAAAGCCAGACGGTTCAGGCGCGGATTGAGGCGATCCTCAGCCGGGTGGCCTGTCATGGCTCGGTCCGGTCGGGCCGCCGGATGCGGGCCGAGGAAATGAACGCCCTGCTGCGCGAGATGGAGGCGACGCCCCATTCCGGCCAATGCAACCACGGGCGGCCAACTTATGTGGAACTCAAACTGTCCGATATTGAACGGCTGTTCGGGCGCAGTTGATCCCTCCACTTGCGTGCGGTATGAGGAATAAAACAAGAACATCCGAGGCGACATGATCGAGATTTCTGGCACCCAAATCGCCCTAAACGACCCCGTGATTCTGATCGGCGGCGGGTTGGTGGCGCTGATCCTTTTACTGCTGTTTCTGTCGCTGCGTGCGGCGCAGCAGTCCGCCCGCATGGCTGAACCTCTGGCGCGGCAGATGGCGCATCTGGGCCAGCACGTGCAGCAATTGGGACAAGGGCAGGAGCAACTCCGTGGCGGGTTGCAGCATGTTTCAGACACGCAGGCCAATGCGCAGGTACAGGTGATCCAGACGGTCGAATCGCGCCTGTCCTCGGTGCAGCAGCAGATGAATGACCGGCTGGCGGATAATGCGATGAAATCCGCGCGTGCTTTGGCCGAGATGCAGGAGAGGATGAAGGAATCGCTGCATGGCTCGTCGAAACAGACCGCGACCTCGCTGACCCAGCTGCAGGAGCGCCTCGCCGCCATCGACAAGGCTCAGGACAATATCACCAAACTGTCGGGCGATGTGCTGTCGCTGCAGGATATCCTGTCGAACAAGCAGACGCGCGGCGCGTTTGGGGAAATTCAGCTTAATGATATCGTGTCCAAGGCGCTGCCCTCGGACAGTTTCCGACTGCAGGCGACCTTGTCGAACGGGCGGCGCGCCGATTGCCTGATAAACCTGCCGAACCCACCGGGCCCTATCGTGATCGACAGCAAATTCCCGCTGGAGGCCTATGAGGCGCTGATCGGATCGACCAACGATGCCGAGCTGAAGGCAGCGGTGCAGATGTTCCGCAGCACAGTGCGCAAGCATATCAACGACATTGCCGAGAAATACATTCTGGATGGCGAGACCGCCGATGGCGCGCTGATGTTCCTGCCGTCCGAGGCGGTCTATGCCGAACTGCACGCCAAGTTCCCGGAATTGGTGCAGGAGAGTTTCAGCAAGCGCGTCTGGATCGTGTCGCCTACCACCTGCATGGCGACGCTGAACACCATGCGCGCGATCCTGAAAGACGCGCGGATGCGCGAGCAAGCGGGTGCCATTCGCAAGGAATTGGGGATGCTACACAAGGATGTGGAGCGTCTTGGCGACCGGGTGTCCAATCTGGACCGCCACTTTGGACAGGCGGCCAAGGATATCTCGGAAATCAAGATCAGCGCCGAAAAGGCGGGTCGCCGGGCGCAGCGGCTGGATAACTTCGATTTCGAGGAACTGGCCCCTGACGATCACTCCAACGTGGTGCCGCTGGGCAAGACCGAAGGCTAGCTGCTACTGGATCGACAGGTCCAGATTGTAACCGACCGTTTTGCCGGTGTCGCGATCATTGCCCATCAGGTAAACGCGGATCGTGTAATCTCCGCTTTGGGGCAGGGCGATACGCGCGGTGTTGCCGTCGATCGAACCGATATAGATCGCCTCGCCCTCACTGCCCGGTGGCAGGATGTTGAAATAGATCACGCCGTTGCCATTGGTATCGCTGACCTGCAGATCGGCGAAAATCTCTTGACCGGCCTGAGCGCCCAGCTTGTAGTCGAAATACTCGTCCCCGGTGATGGTGCCGTTGACCATCGTGCCGTAATTGCCGGGTTGGAATTTGACCTCAGCGACGCGTTGGGCCGAGGCCGAAGTGGCCAGACCCATGATTGCTGCGATAAAGATCAGGCGTTTCATCATGCACTATCCTCCGACGAATGACGGCAGCTTAGCACAACGTGTCTCTGCCGTCAGATTCGTAGAAAGGGCTGGAACAGACGCGGCATCAGCTTGTTGAACTTCAACGGTGCGTCGGTCACGGCCAGACAGATGCAATCCTCGGACATATCGGCCGTGGGCGTGTGATGCAGGTCCTCGTCTGCGATTTCCACATCGCCGCGGGCGAAATGGTCGACCTCATCCGAAAACGCCCCTTGCAAGACCATTGTCAGCTCCATCCCGTTGTGGCTGTGGTCCGGTACGGCGGCCCCAGCGGGGATAAACAGCAATCGCGCGGTTGCTTCACTAGTAGTCGGCAGGATAGCCTGTTTCACACCCATGCCGATTGAGCGCCACTTGATCGCCTCAACATTTCCGCCCACGTAATCCTGCAACGGAGCAGGCAGGACCGAACATCCCGGTTGGGCTGGTTTTGCAATCGGTGCACCTTGCGCAATCAACGCCATAGTTGCCGCAAGCGATCCGTCGCTCATCCGAGCGGCGCTTTCCTGATCTTCCAGGACACAGCCCCCGACGGCATCAAAGCTTTCGGCCCGCGCGCGGCAGTGGTCGCACAGAGACAGATGCGTAGCGACCATGAGGTCGAACGCTTCGGGCAGATTGCCTGCGGCGTAAGCCATCAGCAGGTCATCTGTCAGGTGATGTTTTATGTTTTTGCTCATCGTCGTTGTCTCAATTCATCGAATGGCGCAAGCGGTCCAACGCCAATCTAATTCGCGATTTGATCGTGCCCAGTGGTAATCCGGTTTGCGAGGCAATTTCTCGGTGGCTCAGGTCACCGAAATAGGCCTTTTCGATCAATTCTCTTTGCGCCTCTGGCAACGCGGTCATCGCGTCGCGCAGCTGCGCGGTTTCCTGTTGCAGCGCCATAATGTCGTGCTGGTCCGGCTCGGCCTCGGGTCCCCATCCCAGATCTTCGGGCTCGGGGCGGCGTTGCTTGCGCAGCACGTCAATGCGCTTGTTCCGAGCAATCGTGAACACCCAAGTGGCCACCGTTGCGCGGGCCGGATCGAATAGATGCGCCTTGTGCCACAAGGTGGCCATCACCTCTTGCGCACATTCCTCGGCCAGGGTCACGTCCGACCCCGACTTTATCAGGAACGCTTTGACCCGAGGCGCAAAATGCTGGAACAGCTCGGCAAATGCCGCCTGATCCTGCGCGTCGCGGATACGGGCAACATGGTTAACCCATTCCGTTCTGGTCTCGCAATTGCCGTCTGCGTGGTTCACCGGTCGTCCTTTTACTCGTTGTTTCCCGCGCGGGGGCATTACAACGGGCTTTTCAGCCACCGGTTCACCCAAGCTCGCGGTATCGATCTCGGTAAACATACTCTTTTTACGCGGGCTGTCCCAACTTGGATCACTAAGCACGAAAATTTTAATCCAAACGAGCTGTCTTGTCGTAGTATCCCTATGAATTGGCCGCAAAAAATAAGCGCTGTTTGATCAAATCGCGGGCAGAGTGGAAAATGTGGAATGAACCGGATAGACCATATTGCAGGGCAAACCTATCATGGGCGTAAAGGGGCCATCGAAAACGCATTTCGCTATTCGGTCGACTACATCCTGTTTGACCCCGAGAAAAAGGCCGCAACGCCGCGTCTGTTTTCCTTGAACGGCGCAAACATTACGAACTGGAGAGATAGGGACCACGGTGGTGTGCCAGGTGAGGGGCGCGGCGCGGCTTGGTTGCGTGAACAGTTCGATGCGCTGGGCGTTGTGCAACCGGCACACATCATGCTGCTGACGCAGCCCCGTGTTCTGGGCCATGTGTTTAATCCGGTCAGCTTCTGGTTCTGTTTTGACGATTGCGACAACCTTTACTCAGTGGTGGCTGAGGTAACGAACACTTATGGCACGCGGCACAGCTACCTGTGCCACAATGCCAATTTCGCGCCCATCCAACCCACTGATCGCATCGTGGCAGACAAGCTGATGCATGTATCGCCATTTCAAAAGATCGAAGGCTCGTACACATTTCGATTCCACTACCGCGCTGACCGGGTTGGTGTTTGGATTGATTATGGGCGCAAGTCAGGGGGGCTAATTGCCACTCTTACCGGCCCAAGGGCACCTTTGACCGATCGCGCGATCCTCTGGTCTTTGGTGCGACGTCCGTTTGGGGCGCGGCGTGCCTTCACTTTGATCGTGTGGCAGGCGCTGAAACTGAAATTAAAAAAGGCCCAATTCCGTCCTTTCCGTACCGCACCCGTTCCGGATCATCCGATTTCTCGGATACGCAAGTCATAACCCGCCGCTGTTTGCGTAAGATCAAAGACTCAATCCTTTGAGAATGGTTCTGGTAGTAAGTAAGTCGCGAACACGAGGAGTTGGGACATGTTGGAAATCTCGGCAAGAAAAATAGCTCAGGTCGCCATGATGGGGCGTGAACTGGACCGGGCCGAGGGCGAATTGCGCGCTTTTATTGGCCGGATGAGTGAAGACGAACAGGCCGAACTGGTTGCCGTCATGTGGATCGGACGTGAAAGCTTTTTCGCGGATGATCTGGCTGAAGCTATCGCGACCGCCAAGTCCGAGGCGTCGACTCCTTGCGCGGACTACTTGATTGGAACACCGCACCTGTCTGACCATTTAGAAAACGGTTTGGACGCCTTGGGCATTTCGGTTGAAGACGTCGAAAACGATCTGATGTAAGGTCGTGCGCTCCGTAGGCGATCCGCAGCGGGGTCGAAAGACCCGACACGCGTCCAGAAATATGGCCTGGCCTATTCTTTTAGTGGTCGACAGTACTTGCCGAGCCAGTACGCCAAGGTCGCCAATCGAAGAACGTTCAGGCCCTGACCTCACGGGCACGATGACTGAACATTGCCTGACCTGATTGAACGTCTGTCCGGAAATCCGCCACTCGACCGGGAAGCGAGCGATAGAACTGACGCAGGCCAGGCTCGATTTCGACCGCGATGGCCAAACAGTGCCCGCACAACTGCTCGATCCTATCGTACGGCTGCCGGTCTCGGATTGCGGAAATAAGTTCGTTATGTGCCTCTGAAAGCCGTTCAAACGACGCACTGTCCAGCACGGTGTTGTCTCCGATAAGAACGAACACCGCTTCGAGATCCGTTTTGCCTTTCAGATCGACAAATCCGGCTTCAAGCATTGCCATATCCTGATGCGCTGCGTTGTAGACTGAGTGCGAAACAACGATGTCGTAATCGACATGGCGACAGCTTTGTTCAATGCGGGCCGCCACATTCACTACATCACCGATGACCGTATAGTTGAACCGGCTGCGTGATCCGATATTGCCGACGCAGGCGTGTCCCGTGGCGCATCCCGTGGCAAGGGCAATCGGTGGTCGGTCCTGCATCACCTTCGACGCGTTGAATGCAATCAGAGCTTTGCGCATCAACAATGCCGCGTGCGCAGCGCGACAGGGGTGGTCTTCTACCGGCAAAGGCGCATTCCAAAACGCCATAACTGCATCGCCTATGAATTTGTCGATTGTACCTCTTTCATGCAAGATCTGGTCGCCCACCTGCGAGAAAAGCTCGTTCAGCAAAGTCACCAGTTCGGTTGCGGACACAGATTCAGAGAGTGGAGTAAATCCCCGTATGTCCGAGAACATGACCGTGATCTCCTGCGTCTCGCCGCCTAGTTTCAAACGGTGGCCGGACTGCTCCATTTCGTCGAGGATTTCCGGTGCTACGTAATGTGAAAAAACCTTGCGGATTTCGTGCTTCTCACGCTCGGTTGAGACAAAGAGATACCCCGCCAACAAGCCGAAATTGGCCATTCCCCCAGCCAGAGGGAACGTCACATCAAACAAGATCAGCTGATTTTGAAAAGCAAGCCAACTTGTGCCGATGACCACAGCAGCGGCTAAACCCCCAGCAACAAATGATGCAACTGCCCCAAAGCTGGACATGACAGCGATCACGATCAGGCCGAGCAACACGAAAGACAGCAGCTCCAGCGCAGCGGTTACATCTGACCGGCTCAGCATTTCGCCGGTCAGGATCTGTTCCAGCAGTTGTGCGTGGATGGAAACGCCGGGGACGGACTCGCCTAGTGGTGTCTGGTGCATGTCGAACAAACCTGCTGCAGATGTGCCAATCAAAATGATCCGGCCTTCGATTTCAGCTTGCAGCGCTGGGTCATCAGGACTTGTCATTACGTCATTGGCCGACAGGTAGAGCTCGGGTTTGTCGCGCCTGTATCTGATCCAGACCTCGCCGTTTTCAGTGGTCGGCAACCGAAAATCACCAAGCTCCACCGCAAGCATGATGCCCTCTTCATCGGATGATCCCTCGGCCAGCACAAAGGGTGCGCCGATTGCCACCCTGAGTGCTTCGATGCCAAGGCCGGGAAGTGGACCGCTGGGGCCGTTCCAAAGAACCGGAACGCGCCTTACAACGCCCGTTCCCCCAAGGGGTGAGACATTCACACCGCCAATGCCAGCAGCGCTGCGCCCCAGAGGCGGCGCAATTGGCGTCCAGAACGGGACAGAGACCAGCCCGGATGCCGGTTGTTCACCGACTTCAATAATGCCTGCCTTGGGTGTAATTTTGGCACCTTCCTGCGAGACCCGGGCAGCAGTTCCCAAGACAACGGGCCAATTCGCTACTTCCAGACCGAACAGAACGTCGTAGTCCATCTTCTGTGCATGGTGTTCGACCGTCAGAACGCCCGCCAAGGCAGGGTCGTTCAGCAACCGTGCAGGCGAGTACCTGTCGGGCTCGACAAACAACATATCAAACGCGATTGCCGCAGCGCCGCTTTCGCCAAGGTTTTGCACCATCTGGGCCAATAGCGTTCGGGGCCATGGCCATTGGCCCCAGACCGCCAGGGTTTCTTCGTCAATGTCCAGAACGCGGATCGGCAAGTCCGGGTTGTATTCGCGCGGTGAAACACGTTGCAGCAGGTCGAAGTAAATCAAACGGCTCATGCGAATGGGATAAGGGTCAATGACCCTGATAAAGCAACCGATCAGTATCAAACCCAGCCCGACCAGGCGAAAACCGCGCCGCCGTCCCGTTTTTTCTCTGGATTTCCCGGTCAACTGTGCCTCCGATAACATCGGGCGAGGGTTGCCCGGTTTGGGTTATCAGCTCGCTGACGCGTCTGCGTGCGCGGGCACGTCACTGTGCCGTAGAAAGGGCGCATGTACTCAAGCGTCGCCCCTGTCTCGCTTACCTTTCCCGCGACCATGACCTTTCCCGTGCCCTGGCCCCTTGCCCTGTCCGGGGTTGTTAACCCCACCAGATGGCCCACCCCGACCCGCTGGGTTAGAACCATCAGCCTGACCCGACCTGCTTTTTGGGTCCGAAGGCTCCGGTGCAGGCGGTTCGGGTGCAGGCGGCTCCGGTGCCGGCGGTTCGGGTGCCGGTGGTTCGGGTGCCGGTGGTTCGGGTGCCGGCGGTTCGGGTGCCGGTGGTTCCGGCGCAGGTGGCTCAGGGGCAGGTGGCTCAGGGGCGGCGGGGGGGTCAGCTGCCGGTGGGTCTGCACGGGGGGCAGCAGTGATTTTTGCTTGCTGCCGGATGCGTCGCGGTGTCGGTGCGTCGGACTTAATAGGTGGCAATGGAACGGATTCAGCTGCGCAGCCACCAATCCCGACTTTAAGCGGGCTTAGTAGTTCGTCTTGAGACTGGACGAAGGGAAAGCCGGTCTTCAGCGCCAACTCGTATTGTTCCTGATCTATAGGTCGACCAACATTGCCGCGCTGAGTGGTCGCGAACAGACTGCACTGTCGCCCAGTGGAGCGGCATGTACCGCCGAGGCCACACATTCGAACAGTGCCATCCAAAACCAGCATTGCGCTTTGCGTCCCGGGAACAACCCACATGTCGAACGTTGTGCCCCGAACGGCCATGGTGGCTGTCGGGGTTTGGATGGAATATGCCCTTTTCTTACTTTTCCCCGAGATGAAGCGAAAACTACCGCCCAATGCCTGAACCGCAAAGGACTTTGCTTTTTGCTTGCCGCGCAACATAGTCACATCAAGCACCATGCTGGCGTTCGGTCCGATCGCTATTTTGGTTTCATCGACAAATATCAATTGAACCAATCCATTTTGGTCGGTTGTTATGGCGTCGCCAGACTCGACCTCCATACCGGACCGTAAGGGCTGTGATTCTCCGCTTCTGACGATTTGTGCGCCTTGTTTGACACCGACGACTTTTCCTATGTTGGCCCAGACTTGCACAGGTACAAGCAAAATAGACAACACAACGCAAAATACTTTTAACCAGGCCAAGCTTATATACCCCCAATAGCTTAGAAATGGGCTGAACGCCCACTGCCCGGTTTTGCCCCCATTAAATTTAATCTTATCGGTTTCTTAAATATGTATAAGCAAATATGCCTTAAACCATGTCCTGTTGGCAAGTTTTCTGACTCGCCCTGCTTCCACACCCGACTCGGCGTCATGCGTTGGAACGGTTTCTCGGCGCGCACTTACGCTAACTAGGTGTGTCTTTTACGAATTCTGATGCCACCTTTGGGCCGTAAGTTAGAAAAATAACAACAGCTGGGAAAATCGCCTTGTAACTGGTCGCCGGGCAGGGATATACCGGCCAACGGAGACGTGGCCGAGTGGTCGAAGGCGCTCCCCTGCTAAGGGAGTAGGCGGGAAACCGTCTCGAGGGTTCGAATCCCTTCGTCTCCGCCATCTACCCATTTTGATGAGTTAGTGTGGCATGTTTAACTTACTGTAAGTTAATAGATAATAAGCATTTACTGTCTCTTAGCGCAGACTTGAATTTTACTGAATTACCTTCAGTGTGATTCATTAAGTGGTATATTTTGTGGTATTTTATTGGCTGCATTAAGCGGGAAGCTGACAAAGAATTTGGTGGAGAATCTCTGTCCGGGTCGTCATGGCGACGGGTCTGGTCTCTACCTTGTTGTCGATCCCTCGGGCGCACGGCGCTGTATTGTGCGTGTAACGGTCAAAGGGCAAAAGAACCGCAAGGACGCACCGTTGAGAACGGACTTCGGTTTAGGCGGCGCTGATGTGGTCACTCTGAACCAAGCGCGAGAAAGAGCCCTCGAATATCGAAGAATGGCAAAGTCCGGACTGAGCCCGCGCTTCAATGCCTAACGTAAAATACCTACTTTCGAAGAACTCAGCCGCCAGGTTCACATTGACCGCCTGCCCACGTGGAAGAATGCCAAGCATGGCCAGCAATAACTCAATACCTTGCGTGACTATGCGTTCCCCAAGATCGGTCGCATGCCCGTGGACAGCATTGATCAGCCTGAAGTGCTGATGTGCCTGTCCCCCATCTGGACCGAGAAACACGAAACCGCAAAGCGACTGTCGCAGCGGATCAAGACGGTGCTCGACGTGGCAAAGTCCAAACCGATGAGAACTACCAGGGTGAACTCTTTCGCTATGGTATCTACTGCGTCTCTGTCTGCCGGGACGGTATCCAATGGTTGTTTCAGCGTCAGAGACCCCAATTTCCGACCGGTGGAGCGGCATGAGACACGCTCGGGTGCTGTGCGTCCAAATCCGGCCTAACCCGGCTCGTCCGGGTACATGTCGGCTGTCACATCCCCGAACTGGATGCCTTGCCCGAGCATTTTCCAGCGGAGGTGTCGCGATGAGTGGGCGGCGGTCTCCCAATGGCAAACGGTCGGATGAGGGCCAGTTCGTCTATCTGCCCTACGCCATGATCAAGTCCCCGGCGTGGCGGGCTCTGTCCGGTCCTGCAGTGAAGCTCTGGCTGGAGCTTCACTCCCGCTACAACGGCGGCAACAACGGCAAGGTTTTTCTGTCGATGAATGAAGCAGCAGAGATACTGGGATTGGGCAAGGCCACGGTTCAGCGTGCTTTCGAGGAGTTGCAGGACAAAGGCTTCCTTGTGCTGGAGCGCGAAGGCAACTGGTATCACCGGCGCGCCCACGAGTGGCGGTTGACGACCAAGGCGACGCAAACCCGATCCGGCAAGAAAGCCGCCACCAACGACTGGCGGTTCTGGCAGCCCAAAAAAACAAAACGCGGTTCTGAGACGGACCCGTCAGCATCCTCTGTGGTTTTGTTCGAGAACCCTAAGACCTCTGATGGTTCCATCTCAGAACCGGTCAGGCCGGTTTCTCTCCGGTCGGTCGGTTCTGATTTGGAACGCTAATACTAACCACTCTGTGAGAAGCAAAGAGACATACGGAGGAAGAATGAAGGTCGACTAAGGAGCAGGCCAGAGCATCCCAACCCAAGGGGGGTAGGTCAATCATCATCGCTTTCGCTCTGCACACCGACCCACCCGCTGTTTACACATATCCGCAATTCAGAAATTCGAGGCACAGAATGCCCAGACCAAAGACACCACTTGGCAAGGCGATCCTGATAGGCGCCGCAAAGAAAGACCCACAGCGGTACAGAGGACGGAACGAACCGGAAGGTCTAGGCGAGCTCGGGGGGCCACCGGATTATCTCAACGAGACGGAACAGGCTGTCTGGCGCGCCTTTGCAGAGGAATTGCCTTGGTTGGTTCATAGCGACCGTGCCTTGTTGGAATCGGCGTGTATCCTGAGGGCTCGAGTACAGGTCCAACAGGACCTCAGCGCGGCGCTGTTGAGAGAACTTCGTTTACACGTCAGCGCATTGGGCGGGAGCCCAACCAACCGCAGCAATATTCAGGTTCCTGAAACAGAGGCGGAATACAATCCATTTGATCGGTTCGCGTAGAGCATAAGCGTAACGGATATTCAGTATTGGAGGCTGCTATCTCGCAGAAAGCAGCCTTTGATCAACAAGCAGCACCAAAAGTTAGGCAGACTGTTCCACGTTTTTCTGTGTGGAAGTTTTATCAGAAAATTATTGAGTAATTCATATCCCGTCAATCTTCGGTCTCGCACCTGGATCGATATCGCAACTGGAGCGCTTCAGCCTTTACGACACGTTGATAATCGCAACTGGGTTACCTTCAGAGGTCCATCACCAACCCAAATTTTGGTGGGGAGCCAGAAAGCCTTCTCTTGCCCATTGCCCGATGTACAAGCTCTACATGGAATCTGTTGTGACTTTCTCACCCCAGAGCAAGTGTGACCGCAGGCTGCTACAGTGGACTCCATTCGGTCAAGCGATGATACTCGTGAGAGGCTTCTATGCGCTCGAAGCTGACACCCGACAGATTTGACTGAACCGCTGCCAGCCTATTTTAGAGAAAAAGGGAATTTCATATGAACAGATGGATTTATTCTGGGTTCGCATTGCTGGTTTCAGCCTGCAACCCACCGTCCCAGGCCCCATTGGTAACTGATGCGAACGGTCAGACTGCCATCCAAATCAACACAAGCGGGCTTACATGTTACGAGTCGACCTGTCTGGAGATAACAAGGGGCAGCGTTCGCGCGATCGGACACAAGAGAGCTCGCATCCCAAAAGGTATCGATGTCAGCAGTGGGACCGTTACCCCAGACGAGTTTAAGCGGATGCGCCAATCAGCTATGTTGGCGGGCGGACCCGGTTCTGGCAATCGGTAAACAAAGGAGGGGTCGCTATATGTTCAACGATGACGTCCAGGCACGATGCCCAGAATGCGGATCGCCGGATACGGTGATTACAGGTGAGAAAGCCGCCTGTAATGCATGTGGGTACGAGGAGGCTTTTCTGCTCGATGAGGAGTTGCGCGACGGAGCGCATGACCTTGTGGCCAACGCGCAGTCAATGGCCCGGGCGAGAGACGTTCTGCAGCGATGGGATTTTGCAGGGTAAATTGCTGGCTGATGAGGCCAGAAAGCCGGAAAAGTTAAAACACGCAGTAAGGGTTTTTCAGGGGCGAAACGACGGCCGCGCTCTGGAGGCGAAAGATTTGCTGCATCCATTTATATGGGCGTAGAATTGGTCAGGACAAAGCCCTAGAGGGGTCACTCCGCGGCGAGCCGCTCGGTAAGGTTCAAGCGCTTCACTCTGCGCGCGCTGCGCTGTAATCCTCGTCCGAAACATGCTCCATCCAATCCGCAGTCTTGCCCTCAACAGACGTCTGCACAGCCAGATGGGTCATCGCACAGTCTGGCGACGCGCCGTGCCAATGCCGCTCTCCTGGCGCGAACCACACCGTATCGCCAGGGCGCAACACCTGCACTGGCTGCCCCTCAGACCCAGCCAGCCCCAAGCCTGACAAAACATGCAGCGTTTGACCGGCAGGGTGCGTGTGCCAAGCTGTCCGTGCGCCGGGCTCAAAAGTCACAGTAAGGACCTTGACCGGCGAGGGATCATTCCCTGTTACAACAGGATCAAAGCGGACGGTGCCGGTGAAATACTCATTACCGGGGAATTGAGAGGGCCGGTCCCCGGCGCGGTGAATCTCCATGATGTGCTCCTTTGTTGCGTTGCTCTTGGGGACTTAGCAGAGTTCCGATTTCAAACCCAGAAGCGGGCCGGCTCGACGCGGCAATCTGAGCCTCATTGTCGAATGCCCATAGCGCGATTGGAACCGGTCATAGGTTTGAGCGGGACCTACGTCCGAGTTGCGGACGATTTGGTCATTCGCTGCTCTGGGTATGAGTGTCCACTTTTTTGGCAGCGAATAAATTGAGCGAAATTGTGTACTGTTCGTTAGGGAACAACTTATGAAGAAACGCGGGTCTGATATTCCTGGATGCAGTTTCTGTCGAACGCTCAAAGAGACGAACACCTAGTTAACGAGTATGAGTTCCAATCTACTCAACTGCACCGCTCTGAATTATTGAAGTTAGTCAAAAGTAGTCTGATCAAGCAGATTGTGGGCGTTGTTCACGTCGACTGTTAGCTCTCCTCCTATGATAGTTTCTAAGACAGCATTTAAGCCAAAGTTGGGAGTGGGGGTCTGTCTAAATTTTTGGCAACTCTTTATGTAGTCTACAACAATCCGAAGTTCGTACATCCTTGCCTGCTGTCGTTTTGCCGTGTTCAAAGCCTCACAAAACTCGACTTCGGCGAACCGACTTTCAGAAATTGCGAGCGCATAAACGCGGTCGGTCTCAGCTTGCGCCCATCCTTCGTTTGTAAGGCTTTGGTACCTGCGGGCCTCGGCTAACAACTGCAAGGCACTTTCCCGATCACCCGTTTTCAACGTGAGTTCTGCAATCATCGTCAAAAAGAAAGGTTTGTAATTCCCAGCTCCGCTGGCCCACCACGCTTCCGATGCTTGTCGCAATGCGTGGATGTTTTCGGGCTCAGGGGAAAGGTAGGCATCCACCCAGCTTCGCCAGAGCGTTGCAGTCAGCGACATGAAGGTGAACGAATGTTTTGAAGACAGTTCCTCCAACTGATTTGCGGCTTCAATGACTTTTCCCGGTTCGCGGCGCAGAAGGTAGAGCATGCACAGGTAAGTTAGCGACTGTGCTATGCTGTGCGCATGCTCCAGCTTTTGAGCTGCAGCAACCGCTTGTTTTTGAATCTCAAGTGCTTTGTCTGGCGCACCGCGCATCCATGCGGCCATGCTTAAAAAGCACGACGTTATCGCTGCGTGGTCCGAACCGTATATGTAGGCCAGGTGCCCATCGCGTTTCCGACTGTAAAGCTGTAACGCTTTACTCAAATGCTCGTATGCAGGGTTTAGTTCTCCAATATGAAACAGCACTGCGCCCATGGCTCGATGCCCTACCATTTGATGGTGTGTCTCGCCCGTTTTATCTGCCAAATTCAGCAACTGCGCTGCAACACTTCTGGCTAAATCATACTCAGCACGCACCAAATGGAAGGAATACAAGCCATTCAAAACAGGGAACAGATGTTCTGTTTCGTCCACCCGTTCACACAAGTCGCGTATTCTTGCATAAACGGTCCCTGTTTCATCGGCGGCTATTCCTGCCGTCGATCGTAGAACAGCTGCTCTGAGAACCTGAACCTCAATTTCTTTCTGATCCCGCTCAACACCATGGGACAGTTGACTCAACTGCTCGATCGCCAAGGAAAGCTGTGTGTTCGCCTCGATATTGGCAGAACGTTGGACTGCGCGTTGGCCTGCGAGATAGCGATAGTCGATTGCCTCCTTGCTCATACCTGCCATCGTGTAGTGGTGCGCAAGTATTTCCGGACTGGCATCGCCAATATGGGTCGATTTCCCACTTAACGCTCGCGCAACACGTGCGTGCAAGACCCTGCGCTCGCTCTTCAAGAGACTGTTGTAAGCTGTGTCGCGAATTAGGGCGTGGCGATAGCTGAAAGTTTCAAGGTTTTCTTCTTCAGAAACTGTCACAATGCCTGCGTCGACTAAAAGTTCCAATCCCGTGCGCAACGCCTTGTCGCTGATCCGAGCGACCTTGGCGATCAACGGAAAAGAAAATTGAGGTCCGATAACCGCCCCAATCTGGGCGACCTCCTTGACGGAACTCAGTCGGTCAAGCCGCGCCATAAGTGCATCATGCAACGTGCTTGGGACCGAGCTTGCCGGGGACGCCCCACCCTTCGAGTATGCGTCCCTTCCTTTTGTCAAAACCCCTGATTCCAATAGATCTTTTGTCACTTCTTCGACATATAGCGGGACGCCATCGGATCTGGCAGCGACGACATTGTACATTTCGTCAGAAATTGAATGCCCTTTTGCAACTTCGTCCACAATGCTTTTGACCTGGTGAAAGTCCAATTGCTTCAAGACCAATTTAGAAAGGTTGGATTGCAATGCCCAACCTGGGTCAAATTCAGGTCTGAACGTCATCACGACCAATACTGGAAGGTCACGAATCCGATCAGCAACTCGGTCAAGCAACAGTTTAGTTGTCGGATCAATCCAATGCGCGTCCTCAAACAAGAGCAACACTGGCTTTTCCTCAGCCTGCGAAGTCAGATTGCCCAACAGCATTTCTAAGGTCTGATTCATGAGTTGCTGTGGCGTCAGATTCAGTTCACCCAATTGGTCTTCAAAAGGAACCGAAAGTAGGGACGCGGCCAGTTTCAGTGTGTGATCCGACTGGTCACTTAGAACAGAGGATATCTTTCTGAGTTTCAATTCGTTTTTGTCGTCTGAACGAAGGCCTGCAGCATTCTCAATTTGGCGAATGGCCGGATAAAACGCACTCGCGTAATGGTAGGGAGAACATTGATATCGCGTTTGAGTATGCGACATCGTCGGAATGCTCTGCCTTAATTCTTCGACTAATCTAGACTTGCCAATTCCTGGCTCACCGGACACCAGCACAACTTGTCCTTGACCATCACTTGCCAACTTCCACTTTTCATTGAGAGTTTCATATTCTGCGGCGCGTCCGATCAAAGGATTCAGTAACTCGTCTTCCTCTGCCATGAAACGGCTGACTGTTTCCCGTGCTCCTGTCACCTGCCAGGCTTCGACCTCTCTGGCAAAACCTTTAAGCTTGAATGCGCCACGCAGAACGTATTCGAAAGCATCACCCGCCAAATGATGAGTATTGGGAGCGACGATCAATGTCCCAGGTTCAGCCATTGCTTGTAGACGTGCGGCCAGGTTCGGCGTCTCCCCCATCGCCGTTCCGTCCTCAAACATTTTTTCACCACGTAAGTCACCGACAACAACCAACCCAGTTGCGATCCCAATTCGGACATTCAGTTTCGCATGAGTGCGGATAGCTGGAATTTCCTCGATAATACGAAGACCTGCGCGAATGGCTCGCTCAGGGTCATCTTCGTGCGCATAAGGAAACCCGAAAAAGACCATTATCCCATCACCATAGTAACTTGCGATGTGGCCATCAAAAGCTGCCACCGACGCAGCGCAGGTTTCTTTGAACAGTCGGAGTACTTCCGCCAAATCTTCCGGATCGACGCGCTGGGATATTTCCGTTGATCCAACCAAATCTATGAACATGACGGTAAGCTGCCGGCGCTCAGCGACAATCGCGGGACCTAACGCAGTGTTGTGCGGGTAAGTCTCTCCCTTTGCTTCAGCTCGAACAGCTTTCATGAAACGGCGCCTCGGACCTAGGGGAAGCCCGATTTTAGTGAGATCTTTGTCAGTTAATTCGGTTAGATCACCTAGTTCGATTTCATGCTCTGCAAACGACCCAGCATACTTGGACAAGCCATGTTTCTCTAGCCAACGCGAGATTTCAGACATTTGATCCTTTCGCGTGCGGCGGCTGCAGAACTATCACCTGCGATGCACCAGCATGCATCCCTTTCTCCGGTTGGTCGTTGCGGTTTACTGAGTCGCAATTTCCGCGCACTTGAACTCTTTTTTCGCATTGAAAATCACCGTATCGGATTTGGTCAAGGACTTCGTCGCTCTGGTTGGGACGAGTCCTTCGGCATCGGGCCGGTACAACGTGATGGTATCGTAACATAAATATTTAGTGCGGTTCCGTATTCAGTGGATAGCTGTATTTCTGCTATGGGCTTGGAACAGTCGTTCGCTGCACTCGGCGTGAATGACTGCTATGCGGACAAAGCTGATCTTGGCTGCCGCCCTGCAAAAGTCCAAGTTGTTGGTATTGCTCAGCGGTCCAAAAAGTCGGAGATTAAACGTGTGAAAAAATCAGGTCTCTCGGCATGTAGAGCGTGAGCGCAACCTGGCACAACTGCCAACAAAGTATTGGGAATTGTTTCCCAAAGCATTTGAATTTGGCTCCACGGATATGTCCGATCTTGATCGCCCCAGAGCACAAGAGTTTCCTGCCGGATCCGGCTAAGGTTCTGCTCTCCTGACCAGGATTGCATGGCTTCAAGCCCAGCATTTATGGCGGCCAGTTTGGCTTTAGCGGCGATCCCAGCGCAGTGTTCATATCCTGTTGCAGCTTCACAATCCAGAAACCAAGTCGCTGCGATTCTACGTGCGGTGGCCGCCGGGCCGTCTTTCCCAGCGCGCCTTTTACTGTGCTCAATAGTCTCGAACCGCCCCGGCAAAACACCGACCGCGCCAGTCGCGTAAAGCACAAGTCGGTTAATCCTTTCACCGTCGCGCAAGGCAATTTCCTGAGCGATCATACCGCCCATGGAATGACCCAGCAGATGGTATTCCTCTACTCCAAGGCCGCGGAGGTGCCGGACGACCCAATCCGCATATCCGCCAATACTGTCAATTGGCGGCAGATAGGCATTTGCGCCGAACCCAGGCAGGTCGACGGCAACCACATCAGCATGCTGCTGCAGTGTATCGCGACACCCATCCCATTGTGCGCTGCCCCCCATGAAACCATGAACAAGGACAAGGGGGATCACTTTCGCTGACCTTGAACGATCCGATCAAGGATCATCGCACAGAATAGAATGGCAAAGCCTGCGAGGATACCCTGGCCTACATTGGCGTATTGCAGCGCCTCGAGAACGTCTTCGCCCAGCCCTTTCGCGCCAATAAGCGAGGCCACCACGACCATGGCCAGCGACAGCATGATTGTCTGGTTGATGCCTGCGCGAATGGAGGGGCTGGCAAGCGGCAGATCGACCTTGGTGAGAAGGTACCACTTGTTGGCGCCAAAACTGATCGCGGCTTCACGCACGCTTTCAGGAACACCACGCAGGCCTAAAACGGTAAGGCGTACCACGGGGGTCCCGCCGAAGATCATGGTGACGATGACTGCCGCTGGCTTGCCAACCCCGAAAAATGCAATCACAGGCACCATGAAGACAAAGGCAGGCATGGTCTGCATGAAATCCATGATCGGTTGGATGACCGCGTAGAACCGCGGTCGACGCGCAGAGAACATGCCTAAAGGAATCCCAATCACGATGGAAAGCAGCGCCGCAGTGCCGAGAAGCGCCAATGTGGTCATAGCTTTTTCCCAAAAGCCGAGGAGACCCATGTAGGCCAGAAAGGCGCCAGACCATATAGCCATGCGCAAGCCAGCGGTAAGCCAGGTCAAAAGAATGATCAGCGCGGCCACCACGATCCAAGGGGTCTGAACTAACGCAACCTCCATGGCATCCAGCAACCAGCGAATGGCCGCGGTGAGCCCGTCAAAGAACGCCACACTGTTGGCGACGCACCAGGCGATAAAACCCTCTACGCTGTCAATACTGGCCAGGCGGATTGAGTTATCTGTCGGGAATTCGCTAAGAAATGAAAAACGGCCCGGGAAACTGTAGTGGACCATTGCAGTCGCGACCAACAGGATCATGAAACCCGCGCTGAAAACAATCTGGCTGACCGGCATGCCGGAGCGAATGGTGCGATCTGAGAGCCAGTCAGAAAAGCGGGCCTCCAGCGCCCAATTGGCGGCCACAGCCTGTATGAGCTTGGCCACAAGCAAGATGACGACACCGGTGAGTGCAATCGATGGGCCTTGCGCAGCGAGCAAATCTGCCTCAGCGCGGAACCCCTCAATATTGGCCTCTAGACCTTCGATCTGGCGCTGGATGGCTGCGGCTCTATCCGAGCCGCTCTCTTGCGCGGCCGCGAGTTGCTGGTAGCGCAAATCGAGCGTACCTTCGATCGAGGTCACACGGGCCATCGCGTCTGCTCCCAGATCTCCGAACAGGCCCCGCGCGATCTGCACAAAGCCGATCGCTTCGACGACAAGAAAGGCCAATGCCCATGACCAAAGGCCGCGTGCGCCGAACCAGATTGGACCAAAGAGCCCGGCCATCACATTGAAGGTTGCCGTAAAGCGTGCGGACGCCCCGATCTTGTCGAAATTGCGGATGTAGTAATCGGGGCTTGTGCGCACAAAAGTGCGGATATTCTCGCGGCGTTCCTCGGCATAGGCCTGCGCGGCTTCGCTTTCTGTGTCTTCAAGGGGGTTCACACCAAGATCTTCGCTCATGACATTTCCGTCCCTTCAATCACGGTGCGCAACAGATCTGCGCGAGTGATGACACCTCTGTCCTCGCCGCCTTCGGACACCAGAACCGGCCGTTCGTCGTCGATGGCTCGTGTAATTAAAGCGGAAAGTGTCTCATTGTGGTCGACCCTGTCGATGTCAGCCGGCAGTGGGCCGTGCTTAGCGAGATAGCTGTCCAAGGGCTGCATCGCCGCATGAGCATGCACCACCTTCAGGCGCGATATCCCGGCCACGAAATCGGCGACGTAGTCATCAGCGGGATGCATCACAATGTCCTCAGCCGAGCCGATCTGCACCATCTTGCCGTCACGCATGATCGCAATCCGGTCTCCAATGCGGACGGCCTCATCAAGGTCATGGGTGATGAAGATCGTGGTCTTCTTGAGGATTTTTGACAGCCGGATGAACTCATCCTGCAACTGCCGCCGGATCAGGGGATCAAGTGCGGAGAAGGGCTCATCCATCAGTAGAACATCAGGGTTGGCTGCGAGCGCACGGGCAAGTCCCACACGTTGCTGCATGCCGCCAGAGAGTTCGTGAGCGAATTTTGACCCCCAAGCCCCCAATTCGACAATGTCGAGAATGGCGGCCGCCTGCCGCATGCGCTCGTTCTTGGCGACTTGGCGGATTTCCAGCGGCATAGCCACGTTGTCAAGGACTGAACGGTGGGGCATCAGCGCAAAATTCTGGAAGACCATCCCGATTTTCCGGTTGCGGAAAGCCTGAAGTTCCTTTGTGCCGAGGGCCATGACGTCCGTGCCTTCGATCTCGATCTTGCCGGCCGTTGGTTCGAGCAGGCGATTGAAATGGCGCACGAGCGTGGATTTGCCGCTCCCTGATAGGCCCATGATACAGAAGATCTCACCGCGTTTGACGTCGAGGCTGACATCGGCAACACCCACCACCGCGTTGAATTCAGCAAGGACTTCAGCCTTGGTCAGCCCCCGCGCACGAATGGCTTCAAGAGCGGCCTCGGGTTTTGCCCCGAAGATTTTCCAGATGTTGGAAATTTCGATTACAGTCTCGTCGCTCATCCGCCCACCTGTGCGTGCCTTCAAGTGGGGCGGCACCGCTAGGTGCTGCCCGTTGTTTTTTGGCTTGGCTCAGAGACCCAGCATCGAATCTACGCGCTCGGAATTGGCGTTAACCCATTCGGCCGCAACTTCCTCAGCATCGCGCCCATTGGCACTGATCTCGAAGGCCAGCGAGCTAACGTCATCGGCGGTCAGCGCGAAGTTGGCGAAGAATTCCGCAATCGCCGGCGAGCGATCCGCAAGCGAGTTGGACCAGGCGATCTGAACTTCCTTCAGAGCGTCCTTACTGGCTACCATCGACTTGTTGTACCAATCAGGGTCGTCGGAGGGTTGCACCATCACGTATTTTTCAGGGTCATAAGTCGGTTCGGTCAGCATCACTACGTCAAACATGTACCAAACAGCATGCGGCTCATAGCAGTAGAAGGCATATCCTTCTTTTTTGGCAATACTGTCCTTGATGCGCGCGGTCTTCACAGCTTCCTCGGCGCGGATCGGATCGATGAAATCCAACAGGCCATAGTCGCGCACCTTCACCTCGTTGACATTGGCCGAGGCCCAGCCGGGCGCACCGATCCACATCTCACCCTTACCATTGCCATCGCTGTCCATCGCAGCCGCCACATCGGGGCGTCCAAGATCCGCGATGTCGGTGATGTTCATCTCTGCTGCAAAGTCTTTGGAGACGCAGAAGCCCTGATTGCCCTGATATGGGTTCGATGACAACGTCACTGTGCCAGCACCATCAACATATTGCTTGGTAAACGCTTCCTGATTTGGCAGCCATACATCGGGGTGAACGTCGATATCGCCCTTACCCTGATCCATCGCTTGAAAGATCGTGGCATTGTTACCGGGCACATACTCCACCGTGCCGCCTATGCGGGTGGTCACGATCTCACCCAAGACATGGGCAATAGCCTGCGCTCCGGTCCAAGTAGGAACACCGATCTTAACCTCTTCAGCGGCAAGTGGTGCGCCGAGAGCTGAAACCAAAGCCGCGCTGATCAAGTATTTTTTTAGTTTCATTTGATATCTCCTTGTTGGTTTGTTGTTTATTTTCAGGCCACGTAGCCAGGAAGTTCGAAAGTTTCGGGATAGCCAAATAGGGCTGCGCTTCCGCCGGTATGCAGAAAAACGACATTGTCCATACCATCGAAATAGCCTTTGCGGGTTTGGTCGATGAGCCCATCCAATCCTTTACCGGAATAGACCGGGTCGAACAAAAGTCCTTCGGTGCGGGCCAACAGCTTAAGCGCGTCAATCATCCCCTTGGTGGGAAGACCATATCCTGCACCGACGTAGTCGCAATTTGCGCGTACATTTTCGCGCGCAATGGGCGTACCCGCCTCCATATACTCGACAGTACGTACGGCCAGATCATGGACCATGCCTTCCTGTTTGTCTTGTGGGGCACGCACGCCGATGCCCAAAAGGTGAATGTCACTTTCCAGTGCGGCAAGACCGGCGACCAATCCGGCTTGTGTGCCCGAGCTACCGGTTGCATGTACCAACGCGTCAATTTTCAACCCGGCATGGGCGGCCTGTTCGTTTAACTCGCGCGCGCAATTCACGTAGCCCAAAGCCCCGATCGGGTTCGATCCACCGCCGGGAATGATGTAAGGGGTTTTGCCTTCTGTCTTCATCTGCGCGGCGCAGGCTTCCATCTCTGCGTTCATGTCCGCACCACCGGGACGCTTGGAGACACTGGCGCCATGCAAACGATCCAACAGAACATTTCCATTCAGAATATAGTTCGGATCATTAGAACCCGTGCGATCCTCAAGCAGGATATGGCACGCAAGGCCAAGTTTTGCGGCCGCCGCTGCTGTCTGGCGCGCGTGATTGGATTGCGTCGCCCCCTGCGTGATGATGGTATCTGCACCTTTCTGGACAGCGTCAGCCATCAGAAATTCCAGCTTACGAGTCTTGTTCCCACCCGACGAGAGGCCGGTGCAATCATCCCTTTTGACCCATAAACGTGGACCACCCAAAACCTCACTCAGGCGATCCATCGGCTCCAAAGGCGTAGGAAGATGACCAAGCGATACCCGGGGAAATTTCGCCAGTGTCAGCGATAGCTCCTTGCACAAGCTCAAAACCATCTCCGGCGCGACCATCGCGTCACCGCCGGTCATCTGAATTGTCTCCGCCACCACACTCTCCCTGCGTTTGCCAACAGCCAAACACTTTCAAAAGAAAAAGAAGAAAAACAGTGCATATTGCGCAGGCTGCTCATACATTTTCTTTGGGTACTCGGGAGATGCGGATGAATATGCTGTGGTTTGACGATGTTCTGGCCCTTCTGGAAGAGCGGAACATGACACGGGCTGCGGCCCGCAGAAACATCACACAACCAGCGTTCTCAAGGCGTATTCGCAGTTTTGAGGAGTGGCTGGGGATTGAAGTTCTTGATCGCAAATCGAACCGGGTCGAGATCAGTCCAGCACTGGCCTCTAACGAGGCCGAAATCCGCTCTTTGATCGCAAGGCTAAATGACCTTCGCACAAAAATTGCGCAACATGGCCCCACCGTTTCGATTGTGACGATCGCCGCGACACACGCATCGGTCGTCTCCACCTTCCCTGATATGGCATTGCGTGCACGTGCCACGTTCAAGGGGCTCCGTTTTCGCCTCAGGACTGCCAATCTGAACGATTGCGTCACTCTGTTCCTGCGCGGCGATACCAACATGCTGCTATGTTACGAGGCGCAAACCGTCGCCCCAATGCCGTTCGGAGCAGGCATACGTCGCGGCACTTGGGGTCACGACTACCTCATTCCGGTCATCGGTGGCGGATTGCGGTATGCAGTGCGCGGAAACGGCGACGTGCCTTTGGATACGCCAGCGATCGTCTATCCCGAAAACAGCTATTTTGGCGAAGCATTGAACAAGAGCAAACTCCCGTTCGGAACCGCCGATTTCAGCAAAAACCCCGTTTGCCAGACGGCCTTTTCAAGTGGAGCAAAGGAAATGATCCTGAACGGTCTCGGTGTTGGTTGGCTGCCGTTCAGTATGGTGCACAAGGAAATTGAAAGCGGCGAGCTGATCTCCCTACGCAACCAACTGGGCCAGGAAAAGCTCGACGTGGTGGTCTATGCCCATCACCAGACCAAGATAGCGGAAACGTTACTTGATTTCTGGACAAACAGGCCGTTTTCAAAGTCTTGAGCCGATAAAACGCCAATCAGCACCAAAGACCATAGCCATCTGTCGGCACCAAACATTGACCTCTGAAAGCTGTGTGAAATTGCCGCGCTTCTCGCGGTATCCTATCCTACAGTCGTCCGGATTTCGTATATATTCAATGATCGCTTTGGGCTCGAACCAGACCTTCGATGCGGCTCACGCAAATGGCCGCTTTGGGCCCCCCCCGAAGGCGACCCGAAGGTTGCCTGTCTTCTTGTAAATCTGGGTCACCTTCGTCCGCCTCATCGAATGCGTACCGTGTGCGCTCGCCTCAAGACCGATCGATGTGCCCCAATCGCGGACGATCCGCGCATACTGGCGGGTCGAGATATGCAGCCGCTCGTG
>NZ_JBWVBA010000006.1:0-242119 GCF_057221005.1 Ruegeria sp. HKCCD7628 | reverse complement strand
AAAAACTCAGATCACCCAGGCTCGTCAACTATACCTCAGAGTTTGCGACACATCCCTGTGGTGGTACCTGCCCGAGCATCGCAAAGCCCGCAGGCCGCGTCGTGCCAGAAAGCGCCAGAAGCCTAAGTTTGATCGGGATGTCAGCATCCTGTTCCGACCAGACGACGTGGCGCACCGGCGCCAGTTCGGGCACTGGGAAGGCGATTTGATGCTGTTCAAACAGAAGCTTGGGCAGTCCAATGTCACGTCCCTGGTCGAGCGCGTCAGCCGGTTCACCGTGCTGCTGAAGAACCCGAACAGGCGCACCAAGCCGGTGATGGGCAAGATCATGAAGGCTGTGCGTGACCTGCCCCACCTGGCGCGCAAATCCATCACCTTCGACCGTGGTACCGAGTTCGTCTCGTGGCCGCATCTCCAAGCCGAGATCGGGACCCAGACATGGTTCTGCGATCCGTCGTCGCCATGGCAGAAAGGCACGGTCGAGAACACCAATCGCCGCGCCCGACGATGGCTGCCGAGGAGGCGCGACATCACGGCGATCTCAGATCATGAATTGAAAATGATCTGCGACCGCCTTAACGCAACGCCTCGGAAATGCCTCGGGTGGAAGACACCGGCCGAGGTGTTCCGCGAAAAGATGATGGAAGAGATGGGAAAGCTCCCCTACCCTCAGAAGGAATAGGAGTCGCGGTTCAAGTATCGCTCACAGCACGCGAGATTAGATTTCGGTAACGTGCAGCGTCCCCTCGTGCTTGGGTAAAGGCTGCTGAGGCAAAAAGCGCCTCCTGGCAATTGGGAGCCAGAGCGATGGCCTTCTCAGCGTGGATTCTTCCCGGCTCGATCACATCTTCGATCGGGGTAGCGCCGAGCGTCGCTGCTTCGATCAATGCAATCGCAACCAAAGCATGGGCGAGACCGCTCGATGGGTTGTGCCGGAGGGCACCTTCTGCGAGTTCCTGAAACTCCTTCAGGCTATCAAGTCGTGATGTACGTACGTGTGCATGAAACGCTAGAAGCGCTTCATAGACTCCTGCATCCGTAGCTCTGCGGCCGGTATATTGGGCATTCAGATCTTCGGCGACGATACCGTAGGCATCAGCCAACCGCCTCGCACATTGGCGCGCGATGTCTTCCTGAAGCCCGAATACATCGGCATGGTTGGAATCGATCCGAAAACGGTCTGACCAGATCAAGGTCTCATCAGGAAGCCGGCTCAACTGGATTGAAATACGAAGGTTTGTGCCGGCCTCGCATCTGCCAACCCGTCAAAACCTAAAGATGCTCGGCATCCCCAACAGCACATACTACGACTGGTATGCCCGCTGGAGCGACGGTGGCGTCGATGCCTTAGCTGATCGTTCCCCACGGCCCAAGTCAGTGTGGAACCGCATCCCGGGTAAGGTCCGCGAGGATGTTGTCGATTTTGCCCTTGAGCATGAAGATCTGACGCCGCGCGAACTGGCGGTCAAATACACCGACGAGAAGCGGTACTTCGTCTCGGAATCATCCGTGTATCGCATTCTCAGCGCCGAGGATTTGATCACGGCACCGGCCCATGTCGTGATCTGCGCAGCCGATGAGTTCCGGGACAAAACAAGTCGTCCGAACGAACTCTGGCAGACCGACTTCACGTACCTGAAGGTCATCGGTTGGGGCTGGTTCTACCTCAGCACAATCCTGGACGATTACAGCCGCTACATCATCGCCTGGAAGCTCTGCACGACGATGAAGGCTGTGGACGTCACGTTGGAACTGGCGCTGGAGGCGTCTGGCTGCAACAACGCGACGATCCTTCAGAAACCTCGGCTGCTCAGCGACAATGGCTCGTCTTACGTCGCCTCTGATCTTGCCGTTTATCTTGAGGACAAGGGCATGGATCATGTTCGTGGTGCGCCGCACCATCCGCAAACCCAAGGCAAGATCGAACGCTGGCACCAGACCATGAAGAACCGTGTCCTCTTGGAAAACTACTTCCTGCCCGGCGACCTGGAACGCCAGATCGGGGCGTTCGTCGATCACTACAACAACCATCGCTACCACGAGAGCCGGGACAACCTAACCCCCGCCGATGTCTATCACGGCCGCAGCGCGAAGAACCTAAAGAGGAGAGAGGAGATCAAGAAGCAGACAATCCGAAAACGCAGGTTGCAGCACCAAGCCGCTGCTGCCTAAACTCAAACAGAAACCGAACCAGAGCCTCCGTTACAAAACGGCCTAAATTCTCCGGAAAACCCTGACGACGTACAGGGCTGAGAGCGGTCATCGATTGGTCGGGTTCTCTACTAAATTAGACAAAATCATCCCCACACGACTTATCCACAGGACACACTGTCCGGGAATTAAGGGCACAGTGACATTTGTAGAAGCGCTTATCTTGTTTTTTGCGCCTTGCAAGAAAGAACACCCCCGCGCAGTGCGTCGCCATAGACTTGTCCTTTCGGCCCTATAAAGACCAGACGCGTGTGTGGACCTGTCTCTGTCCAACAGTCGCCCTCTCGCATGCTCCATCTGGAACCGACTCTTTGGAAGATCAAACGCTGATCCGGCTTTTGGGCAATGAAAACAAATCCCTTTGCCCTGAGTATCGTATCAGGCAGATCAGAGAAGAACTGCTGCAAAGCTTTTTCGTCGAGCGCGTCGTTGGTTTCCACACTGATGGTTTCAAAACCGTGTTCGGCTTCGGGCACAGGGGATTCATAATCGGAGACGTCTTGTTTTGTGTCAATGCCAAGCGCCACATCTGTCGGTATCCGGCCTTCAATAGCCTCAAGTATTGGCGTATCCGCATACAGAGCCCCGACGCGCGACTTTGCTCGAGCGCGGCTTTCATCGGAAAGCAAATCAAGTTTGCTCAGCAAAATCATGTCCGCTGACACGAGTTGGGCGTTGAATAATTCGCGTGTCGCAGGGTCGCTCGCACGTGCTTCAAGTGTTTCCGCGTCGACAACTGTGATGATACCGTCAAGCCGGATCGCTTCATTTGCAAGCGCGATCTGAGCAATCGAGCCGGGTTCGGAAATGCCGCTACATTCCAGAACGATGGCATCTGGGCGATCTCTACGCTGGGCAATGTCGACGAGTGATTTGGACAGGTCACTCGCAACAGCACAACAGGCGCACCCGTTGGTCAAAGTAATCGTGTCGTCGGTTTGTTCGGCAATAAGTTCCGCATCGATGTTGATCTTGCCGAAGTCGTTCACCAAAACAACGATTTTGCGGCCTTGCGGGTCCGCCAGTAACCGATTGAGTAGAGTGGTTTTCCCCGCGCCGAGAAATCCTCCGATGATTGTTAAAGGCAGCGACCTTGCAGGGGCCGCCAATTCGCGAGGCATCGACATGGCGGCAAAGATCAAGCCAGCAATTGTTTGCCTCTGGTCAAGCGCTCGCATGAATTGATCATGCCGCGACGCGGTGTTTTGAGCATGCGGGCGCTCAGTCATTCGGCGCCTCAATAACGCGTCCACCCAAGACTGTGCCCCAAATACCAATGTCTTTGATTTTCTCTGGTTCGACTTCCATCGGGTCTTCCTCCAAGACGCAAAAATCCGCGAACTTGCCAACTTCAAGGCTTCCAATTTCGTTTTCGAGATTGAGAATGTAGGCGGCATCAATAGTAACAGCGCGCAATGCCCGCTCCACACTGATCCGCTCGCCAGGTGCGACGACTGTCTTTTCGTCTTCGGCCAGACGAGTGACGGCTGCATACACGGCAGTCAAAGGATGCATTGGCACGACGACCTGCGGGTAATCGGAGTGCAGCGCAAAAATCACGCCCTCTTTTTCCAAACTTCCAAGGCGGGCTTCGGTCTGCGCGCGGTCTGGGCCATAGGCATTTTCAGAATGCAGGAGAGCGCGGAAATGCGAGAAGTAATTGTTCACACTGGCGTTACCGCCTAGGGCCTTAAGGCGGCGCGCCTGCATCGGGTTGCTCATGGCATAGTGCTCGATGGTAAACCGATGATCGAACCGAGGATGTTCTGCCTGTAATCGAGCAAGTAAGTCCAAAGTAAAGTCTACCGCCTGATCGCCATTGGCATGGCAGTGGATCTGGTGGCCACCTTTCCAAAACGGCACCATGCCTTCATAAGTGGCGTCGCCCGGGAAACCATTTCCACCGTCCAGGTAGCCGGGAAAGTTCAACAGCGCTCCCATGAGTGGGAACGACCCGTCGCTCAGGAATTTAACACCGCCAATAAACAGGTTGTCCTTTTCGTGCTTGGCGAGCTCCCAAACAACGTCCGATGCCTTGTCCCCATGCGCCCCCACAAAGGACATGGCATGCGGTTTCAGACAGAACCGGATAGGCAGGTTCGGGTCTTCTGTTGCAGTTTCGTGGTCATTCAGTTCGGCGTCAATGTTCATCACGCCGAACATAAGGTCGGCGACTGTCGTAATGCCTGCCTTTAGAGCAATTTGACCAAAAAACTTCAAGCCGTCCACGCCACCCAATTGGGCGATAATTGGCATGATCGGGGCGATGCCAATCGAAACACCTTCCACCTCCGTGAAAACGCCGTTCAAGCGCCCGTCCGGATACTGCAAAATGTGGGTCGGGTTTGCACCATCCGCCACGTTGGCCATTTCGATGGCAGCTGAGTTCAGATAGGCGAAATGCGGTGCAAAACCCAAAATGTAAATGGGCCGCGTGGCCGTGATCTTGTCGAGCGTGTCACGATCAATCGACCCGCCTTGGTTCGCAGGGTCAAAGCCCCATGCGATGATGGGTTCACCTTCCTTTTTCGTCTCGTGGAGTTCGCCAAGATATTCGATCACATCGTCAAAGTGCGGATGCGCAGGGTTCATGCCCTCGCGTCCCGGCCAAGGCAGCGGCCCGATGTAGTCGACCGCCATGAAGCCTGCGGACATCCAGCAATGCGAATGCGGCTCGATCAAGCCTGGCAAGACGATTTTGTCTTTCAGAGTTTCATCGACCGTCACGTCGTAGCGCGACAGCCAAGGCTGCATCTGATCTATCGTTCCGAGCGAAAGGATACGGCCGTTCAAAACCGCGACGGCATCAGCCTCAGGTCGGCCCGGGTCCATCGTGCGAAATTTCTTAGCGATGAAAACCGTGACTTTTTCCTTGGTCATCCCAAACTCCTAAAATATCTCCATAACAAGGTTAATGCTCGGGATCGGGCAATCAAAGTAAATTGTGGAGAGTCGGACAATGCACACAACCGCAATCCTCGCCTAAAACGAAAAATAAGCATTTTGAGTTACGTGAGTGGGAGGATCCGTGTCAGCATCGTGTATGAGACTGGACACAGATTCTTATGAGCCACTTCGGGCTTATCCCTCGTGATTATGGAAACAAGAATTCTAAAATGTCGTTTTGGACACTTCTCATGATAAAAGTGCCTGCGGAGAAGGCAAAGCAAACCGCAGAAGCATTCATTCACCGCAACATTATCGAGGAATGCGCCGATGCCATTCCAGGCTTTCGCCACGGCGAGTTGATGGTGTCGCATGAAGGCGATGGGCAGCTTTGCGTTATGTGCAACTGGACGGATAAAGCCGCCTACGAGCAATGGGTCGCAAGCCCCATTCGTGACAAGCAAAATGTGGACGCCCTCGGCTTCCTAACAGAAAAAGGTTACGAAGCGACTGACATGCATACACTCATGTTCGACAGTCTGCACACCGTCGCACAAAAATAGCAACAAAATCGCTTTTGCTTCTTGGCTTTTCCCTGCGCCTGAGGGCAGACGCAGGACTCCGTTTTTAGTGCGTCATTTGTAAGACTGCGCCGCCGGGCAGCGATGCTGGCTCTTTCGATGGTTTGAACCGATGCACAATTTCGCCACTGGCCGGCACCCCGTCACACCCGGCGGGTTTTTTGTTTTTAGCTCCAATCATTTATTGGCTTGAGAGAGCTTTGACTGATACCGCCCTGCCCTTCTCAGATAGCATAAGTCCATTTTTCATTGGCATCTCACATATGCATTTGTATGAAAAGTTTTTTAATCATGCAGTTAGCCGCATAGTCGCCAAAGTTTCAACGCGTTCCAGAAAGCGACCCCAAGACGGAAAATTTTCGGCCCTCTAAGTTGAGGTTCGCCGCTGCGGTAGTTCGCTGGGTTCGGAACCATAGGACTCTTCCGCGGTCACGGAATCTGGGATTTCATCCCGCTTGAACTTTGTAATTCCAATACCAATCAAAACGACGGGTGTGATCCAGAGCAGGACGGCGTAAGGCGCTATCGAAAGAACGCCTATGCCCATTGTGCCCGCCACAAAGGCGCCATGAACGTTCCACGGAATCAATGGTGAAAAAATGGACCCTGATCCCGCTATTGCTGCTGAGGCGACATATGGTTCCAGACGAGCCTTTATATAGCGTTCTCGATAGGTCGCTGAATTTAGTATTATCGACATGTAAGGATCTGCCGTAGCCGCGTTCAAGCCAATTCCAGTTACTGCTGTAGCGACAATCAGACGTGCGCCTCCAGTGGCCCATGCCAGCAGCGGAGCAAGCAAGCGCCTAAGCATCCCGGAAAACTCGACCAGCGCTCCAAATGCAGCCGCAACGAGTATCAACCAAATAGTCGGCAACATGGACACAACGCCACCGCCTACGAATGTGGAGTCGAGTGTTTCACTCCCGCTGTTTAGTGAAAAACCGTTGCCCAATACTTCAAGTGAAAGCTTACCCCAGCCTCCTAACGTTCCAAGGCCCTCGTCGATCATTAACGCGTCAATCAGATCCTGCTGTGTAAATGCAGCGAGTACTGCCGCAGTTATTGCTCCTGCCATTAGCGACAAGAACGCGGTCGTCCGCGCCGACAGCACGAGAACCAAGATGAGTGGCAAGAATGAGATGAAAGACACGGTAAAATGCTCTTCAATAGCCTGGAGTATTTGAGCACTGTCATAGTTGTCAGACATACCGTGTCGCCAACCAAGAAAAAGGAAAAGCACTGCGCTAGCAATCCAGCCAGGCGCAAGGACAGTACGTAGCGCGCGTGCGTGGTCCTTAGCTTCGGCACCCACCACCGATGCCGTGAGAATGAAGGTATCCGAAATTCGACCTAGGCTGTCCCCCGTAAACGCTCCACAAACGGCAGCGGCTGCTGTGACCAGTGGAGAAACATGCATAGCTGGTGCGAGAGCTACAAACGGCAAACCCACAGCGGCTATCGTGGTGAATGAACTTCCAATTGCATACGAAAGACCAGATGCGACCACAAAGACGATTATGTACAGAAAGCGCGGCGAACCGTATTGAGCTCCGAAATAAATCACTGAAGCAATCGTCCCAGACATAAAAAGTGCTCCAATTAGAGCACCCACCGCAATCAGCACAAAAATTGTTCCCAGAGCTGAATTGATACTATCGGACATGACCGCCGCGAGGTCTTCGGCGGAATTGCCAGTCGTGATGGCGATCACAAGTGCAAGTGTGAGACCAAGCGTCATGGCAATCTGTAATGGACCATCTTCGGCTTTTTCACCGAACAGCAAAACTGATGCGAATATCAGTGACACCATTCCACCGACGGTTACGAGCGAGGCGATCAAAGAACTGGTAGCGCGAGATTCCACTTCATCGTTCATAACATCAATCCCCTGAGCCGATTATTTTAAGGTTCAATTGGTTTGCAACCTGGCGTTGCTTCCATATTGATATCGAAACGTGTTTCCGTACCGCAGACTGCAACAAAGCATACTTGGTCGTATCTTTCTAGTTTCCGGTTGTTTGCGGCCAAGTTCCTAAAACCAAGTGGGGGTTTGAAGGTGGGACTTTCCACGGCTTTCGTTCATGAGGGTTTGTCTTCTCGAGATTGACGGAGCGGGCTGTTTTCTTCATCGTTCGGTGTACTTTCCTCGCTCTTGCTTGTTTCTTCAGCCTCAGGCTCCTCAACCGACAACGGTTCCTCAACACTGCTTTTCTCATCGTCCGGGCCATCAAATTCCGGAGATCCTCTTGGGGGATAACGTAACGTGCCCTCAAGCCTGTCGCGTTCGGCAGTTGCAAAATCCGGGAATGGAAGTTCACGCCGGCGGCGCCACTGTTCAACCTGTTCGACGGCATGCTTTGACTTTGCAGCATCAAGCCCTCCGTCCTGAGACATGTAAACCGTTTGGCTGGGAAACGCGAAGCCAGTACCCGAAGCTTCGACAATTTCCTTCATTCTGAACAAGACATCTTCCTGAATAGCATAAAAAGCGTTCCACTCGCGGGTTTGAGCGTAAACACGGATTTCAATATTCAGAGATGAGTCTCCATACCCTATAAACCTCACCCGCGCTGTATCTGAAGTGATACGTGGGTGTGCGTACATCATTGAACGAGTTTCGGCGAGAACATACCTCAACTGGTCAGTATCCGTTTCAAGTCGCAAGCCAAGCGTTGTCCGGATCATCATTTCATCACAACGGGCCCAGTTGACGAGCTCCATATTCACAAACTTTGAATTCGGAATGGCTATCGTGGTTCGGTCCAATCCACGAACATGGGTTGATCGTACTCCAATGCTTTCAATTGTTCCTTCCTTGTCGAGGAACGAACAATAATCACCAACCTTCACAGCCTTTTCCATATAGATCACAAAGCCGCTGATCAGGTTCTCAAGGGTCGGGCGGATCGCGAGCGCGACTGCAAGACCGCCAACGCCAAGTCCTGCTATAATGCTTAAGAGCGGGAATCCTAGGGTTTGCGCACCGTAGGCGAGAATCCATGTGGCTCCAACAAGAGCGATAATATGGTTGAGCAAACGCATCATACTTTCATCATACTGACGCACAATGGACGTTTTTTTCTCGGCTACCCTGTCGCTTAAGAGCGACATAAATCGCCAGAAGGTTACAGCCGCAGCTGCATAGATCGCGATTGTTGCAAAGAACGTCTCCGTTAGAGCCAAAGAACCTGTCAAAAAGAGTTGGTTGTTAAAGAAATTGTTGAGCGCGAGTAAGATCAAAAGCCCTGCGCTGGCAAAAACGAACTTCCTTGTCGACTCTGGCATTTGTCCCGAAGCAACGCGACGGTTAAGCAGAAAACTAAGCCCGTAAAGAAGTGCCAGAGAGACAATTAAGAAGAAGACAGTGAAACAAATCTTCCAAATTGGAGTTCCCCAAAAGATTTTACGGGAGGCGGGGGGAAGGGCGTTTTCGACAAACAAAGGGATAAACGGTCCACTCAGTTGAAGAAAACGAGTGCTCCATAACTCGCCGATGCGATGCGGTGACTGCATTGCAATTTCACGCAAGTAGCGTGGAGCGATTTGCGACGAACTCGCCGAGAAAAGAAACTCACCCTCCCGGTTTCCCGCGTTGACCCTTTGGATTATTAGTGGGGTATTGGGCACCAAAAAAGTAGTTCGATCCTCCAAGTACACCGTCTCATCGTCGGGTAGAGCTTCCGCTTCTTCCGTTCCAACTTCACCAATGATGTCGATGAGAGCCAGGGCAGTTCTAATGCTCGCATCACGTCTCTCCGCAACGTTTTCTTCCGTTAGATCAAGAAGTGAAATGAGCGCATCACCGATTAGAACCAGTTGCTCCCATTGTTGAGCTGATTTCCCAACCTGGTATTCCAAGTAGATACCAATGAGTGCATCGCGCAAATTTTCCAATGACTGCAACGTGTCTCGTGGCGAATGCGTCAAAACTGGCGGCAGGCTTTCGAATGGCTCAATATCTTCCGTAATTGCCTGCGCAATCACTTGCTGACCGATAAATATCCAGCAAAGAAATGCGGCGATGACCTTTGTCCAGCGGCGTAAACCAAGAACACTCAGCACTGACGTGCCAAAAGAACATCTTTTTGCAGCACACTTCGCGCAAAAATCTTCTTGCTTTCGGGTGACGCGTAGCTCGTGTTCTTGGCTTGCTGGAAGGTTGATCATGCGCTCATTTTTTCCTCAAACCCCCTGATCCAATGCTTCCCGGAGATCATTCGTCCAATCAGCATCCCTAGGCCAATCGCGAGGAGATTACCAAACAGCGGCATGAGGTCTGCAATACCTGTCATCTCACCATGAGAAATCCACGTTTCGATTTCACGAACACCGTGAGATCCCGGCGACAACGCAAAAACGACCGGCACCATCAGCACAAACGTCGGAACAGCGCGTGGTTTTTGTGAAATCCACAAGCTTACGTACATACACACTGCTGCTGAAACCAACGTCCCAAAGATACCATTTGTGCCTATCGCTACGGCCTGCGCTGTTGCCGTGGAGAGCAGCAAGACGCCCAGTGCAGTCAGGAAATGGTCTTTGTCCATCTGAAACGCCCACATGATACCAAGAAGGAATGGAATTCGAGCAAAATAGATGGCCCACCACGGAAACTCCTCGCCGTCAGGCGCAACAGGGAGAAGAGCTGAGACCGGTGTCGAAGTAACAACCGCAGCGAAGTATGCACCAGAAGCCAACAGCACCAGTATGAAGACACTGTAGAAAAATCGATCTACCGCAGGCGACCACCTACCCTGCGCCAGCTCGTAAGCCTGCATACTGATGGAGTCTCCTGGGATGAAGACAAAAGTGGATGCGATCAGCAAAAGTCCCGGTGCAGCTAAGGCATAACCCGTTTGCCAACCGACCATAGCAATCAGGCCACTCGCAAATGCTGCAATTAAGGGACCAAGCCTCGCCAAAGCCGGGTTCTTGTCCACGGCCAAAAACACAGCACCAGTTGCCATGCCCGTCAAAATACCGAAAAAGATACCTTCCCACGTACCGACGACTTCAACAGCAAAAGCCGCCGACACCGAGACGACGCCAAGCCAAACGAGCAATGGCGAATAAGGAGGTTTACTCGACTTCAGATCAGAAAGATTTTTGCAGGCTTCTTCCGGAGTCAGCTTGCCTTCAAAGACATCTGCGAGGTGGTTCTTTAGTTTTTGAGTGTTCGTGAGCGCCGGGAACCCAGGCATATCTACCTTCACGAGAACCGTCTGACCTTTGTACTCCAATATTGCAGACTCTGCACCATAGACGACCGTGACATCCTTTACACCAAAAGAGGCCGCAGCCTTTTCTACGACTTCCTCATGGCCTACGACGCCTTCCCAACTCCACGATAGAAGGAGCTGCATTAGATCGACCAAGTATTCCCTGATTTGTGCGTCGGGTTTCGCCGGGTCTGGTGTTTTGTTAGTCACTCGTTTTCCCTCTCATACGCTGGTCAAAGAAATCGTGTTGCACGCTTGGCCTACTATTCCATCTCCAGGAATTCGACTGTGATGCCGTCTGAGTTACGGACCCAAGCAACGGCATTAACCGGGCTGGAAAAATGATCGCTGTCCACCTCAATGAAGTCACCCAGAAGCGCAAAGCCGTGCCCGGTGGCTTTGGCAACCGCAGCCTTGGCATCATCAACGTAAACTCCGATGTGGACGGACCCCGTATCTACTGGCGTTGAGGAAATGACCGTGCGATTGGGCGGCGACTGGTAACAAAGCAACTCGATACGACTTCCGTTACCGGTCAGAAAAGCCTGCTCTGCCGTCGCATCTGCCACACCGATAAGGCGTCCGATCACCCCCGGCACCTGCTGCCGGCGCTCTACTTGGTAACCGAGACATTCCTCGAAAAACTGAATAGTCTTTCCAATATCGGTGACCGTAAAGCATGTATGATTCAGACTAACACAGTCGCTTTGTTCCACGAGCCTCTATCTCCGGTCCTAGAATAGTGCGATGTGGGCCGCGCGAAAGCATACGAGCGGCCCATCGATATTCAACCGCCTGCCAACTGCTTTGCCGCTGCGCGCATATAGCCGGGGTTGAGGTCCGGCGCGAGATTGACAGGCGACGTCGAGAAGAACACGCCCACGACATCGCGAGCCTGATCGGTGTAAATGCCCTGATACAAGTTACCGTGCTTGAAAAGCGCTCCGTCTTCCCACACTGCATCCCACTGGTGCGAGTTGAAGATTGGCATATCATTACCAAAGCACATCTTTACCCACGAATGGTCGGTAAAATCACCCGCCAGGTAGGCCTCTTTGCTGCTGGCGGTCTGCATCTTGCGCAGCACATCCGGCGACACTACGGGCTCTGCCGAAACCTTGCGCCAGCTTGGCGTAAATATCAGCGCATAGCGCGCTAGGTCTTCAAGCGTGGAATTCAATAAACCATAGCCAATGGCCAAACCGGCAGGAGAAATATTGATCGCCAATGGCGACCGCGCGCCGATTTTCGACCAGATACGCTCGCCAAGATAGGCGGTGTAGGTTTGTCCGGTCACGCTTTCCACTGCTGCGCACAATACTTTGGTGATAACGGAGCTATAGCGCGCAACTTTGCCCGGCGACTCGCCTGCTATGGGGGCTACGTCGCGCAGCACCTCATATTCATCTTCCTTTACCCCATCCGCATTCGGGATCCCAAAATCAGCCGCCAGCATCCGTTGAAACACAGAATGGGGGTCCATCGTGGCCTTGGCATCCTCGGAGATATCGAGACCTGACGCCATGTTCATCGCATCGATGAGCGCGACCTTGTCCCACTCGGACCCTTTTAGCATAGCCGCAAAATCAGTAACTGGCTTGGATGTGTCGACCTTGCCTTCAAGCTCTAGCATCGTAAGCAGAGTGCCCACGGCCGACTTAGCGACTGAAGCCCAGATGTGCATCTGTTCAGGATGCATGCCCGGAAAGGCTTCGTAGACGACCTCGCCTTTGTGCAGGATCATCACGCCTTGAAGCCTCGTGTCAAAATCCGCGATGTGGTCATCCAAGGTTGCACTTTCACTGCCGTCACCCAGCATGTAGGTTAAGTCCCCCAGCGATGGGTTTGGTCGACGAGCTAGTTCACTGACCGGACCTTTGGAATAGGTAAAGGCAGCCGGCACGAATTCGGTCATGTTTGTGGTGTAATACAGCGCGTGGTCGCCACCCAACTGCATGTGCGTGTTGCTAAAGTTTTTTCGGGCTGCGGCGACGAACTCGAGGTCGAACCCATCGTGTACGGCACCTACTGGCAGCGTTACTTTAGCGCCTGGTACGCTCATTGGATCGTCTGGTGCATGAACAATACGATGGCCTAAGGGCAGAAAAATACCAGAAATCTCTGACAGGGGCGTTCGTGGTTTCATTTCAGTTTTTCCTTTTCACAGTGCATTAGTTTTGCTCAGTCAAAAAGCCCCGACGTCGCGATGGGCCTCAGGTATTGCATGATCGAATCGTCCGCCGCGTTCACCGAAAAATGCACGATAACCAAATCGCGAGACGACGACGCATAGATTGCCTGCCGTTGGAAGCCAGCCTTGAACATGTCGCCGTCCGGCCAGAGTGATTGTGCCGAAATTCTTGGGTTCAGTCGCGATTTTACCGATTTCCGGGTTGATGGGCTTCGGCAGGGCAGCTGGTGGCAACAGGTTCGGGGCGGGACCACTGGTCATAATTGCTTACTCCTATTGAAAAATCAGATCGGAGGAGGCAGAATCTTCTCACCTTTTTGGCTATTCACAATTCGGCTGGGTTGAGCACTGATCCGCCGCGCAACCACGCCAGTTCTTTTGATGGATTGAAACAGTCCGAAACCTCTCCCGTTGCTCGAATGTCCTTCTTAAGATCGAACATTACGACCGGCGCTCCGTCGCTCAGGTTGAGCTTGTGCAAATCTATCCAAGCGACTGTCGGATTCTGAGTGAACTCGAAATAATACCTTCCATTGGTCAGATCACTGATCGTGCGCCAGCGGGTGGGAGAGACGTTGGGCCGGGTTGGATCACTAATACCCCAAGGCGTTGACATGTTCCGAATGACGGCCAGTACATTTGCGACAGCCTCATGGTAGTCAGCCGGCTCCTCAGGCAGCGCACTGAGATAATAGGCGCCGCGCACAAAACGTTCGTCGGCCTGCGAGCCGCCCGGAAGCGGTTGATCCCCGCCAAGACCAACATACTTCTTCATGTTTTCAAGCTGTTGTTCGTATGGTGGCGAGTTCGTCATGATTGTGACATCACGGCCTTTGTGAACGCTGAACTTTCCGTCCAACACCTCGATTACCGCCGAGTTGCCGGTCTTGTCGGCAATTGAGTAGTGGAAGGGTGACTGCACCTTGTCATCAAAATGCATCATGTAGATCGGCACGATCTGAATGCTGTCTAGCGCAGCGAGCACTTCGTCCACCGTCGCGAAGTTGTCGAGCATCCATTGCGCAAAAATCGAAACTGACAGACCGCCCTTTGAGGTATCGCGAGGGCCAAAGTCCGACTCCGCGAGATACAACAGGTTGGCGTTCAATCCCGCTTCGTTCATGCCATCAGTAATTGCCGCGCCGTAGCAGGCCCCAACTATACTTCCGTACTTCGATGTCCAGGTCTCAGGATTGTCGTCTACCGCGCCGTCACGCTTCATCCCTTTGGGAAACGCGTAAACTTTGGTTTGCAAGCTCTCGAACCAATCCTCATTCCGGCCTACCAGCATTGGTTGGCCATCCTTGTTGAAAAAAATGCGCGAACACATGGTCTTCTCCCTGTCTCAGACTCTACTGTTGATCTTGGCCTGACTGTCGCTTCAAAACTTTGAAGGTTACCTAGGCAGCGGATTACCGTTGATTGCCCGAACGATAGCACGCGCCATGCCTTCTTCCTGGTTTTCCCCATCACTGGTGCTGAAGAATGCCACGACGGTGTCGGTCTCGGGTGAGATGTAAATCCCCTGCCCGCCCACTCCGGCCTTGAACAGGTCGCCGTCTGAAAAGACAGCATCCCACTGGTAACGGTTAGAGATCGCGCCGGCATCATCCCAGAAGGTGATGCTGTTCTTCTTGCCGATCCAGCCCTTGTCGTACATGTCGAGATACGTCCGGTCATAGATCTTGGCCATGACCGCGTCAGGGATCAGTTGCTCACCAGCCAGCTTCGCGCAGCTTGGCGAAAAGGCCATGCCGAACCTGGCCAGATCGCGCAGCGTAGAGTTCATGCCGAAAAAACCGAGTGTATTTCCGGTCGGGCTGACCACGTAAAAAGCGTCATGCTCCATGCCAAGCTTAGACCACAACCGTTCTGAGAACTGCGCGTAGAGCGGTTTGTCGGCGATCCGCTCATTAATCCGGTTCATGACAAAGGTGTCGATGGAGTTGTATTCAAACTTCTGATGCGGTGGAGAATGCCGCTCCATATCGCGCAAGACATCAACCCATGTTTCATTGCGACCGCGCACATCGGGCAACATGCCGACCGCGCTCGTCGCCGCCCAGCGAAACCAGATTTGGTCAGGATCGGTGCGCGAGTTTGGCTCCGGCTCATCGTGCTCTGTGCCGTTGAGGCCCGTGGCCATGTCCATGGCTTCGACGACTTTCACCGTGTCCCATACCGATCCTTGCAATTCTGTCAGGTAGGAACTGACCGGCGCGTCCACATCGACATTCCCCTCATGTTCATGCATCGCCATCATGGTTGACCCGGTGACTTTGGTGACGGACATCCACAGATGCTTCTCATGCGGTTTCATCGTGCGATAGCGTTCGTAAACGATCTCACCACCTTTCACGACCATCATGGCGTCGATTGGTTTGGTGGCAAAATGTTCATCCACGCTGACCCAGTCACCATGCTTGTTCCGGTATTCGATATTCCCGATTGACGGGTCGACTGCGTAGGGCAGGTCGACCACGGGTCCACCGCGCATTACCTGCGCCGTTGGTCTGATTTTTGAGAAGTTCACATAGGAGTACTGCGTTTCAGGAGATGGAAACTGTACCTTGACCATATTCTCCGGCGCGTTGAGATAGGCGCTGATCTCGAGAACGCGGTCAAGCGGCACGTTTGTACTGAGATCTTCGGGTTTCGCGAGGATAGGTCCATCGGTCGATGTATTAGCCACTTTTTTGCTCCCAGCTGTAATGAAACTTGCGTTTGTCCAATATCACAATGAAATCAAACAAGATCATGAATCGAGATAGATGCAACTGTTTTCTGGTCAAACTTGTGGGTCATTCGCTTGGCGCCCCTATCTTGACCAAAGGTGCCTTACCAAAGACGTGGAAAGTAACCTTCCCCCGGTCTTTCGCGTGATGGGATACAGCCCGCCAGACCGGATCAAAGTCGGTGAATTCCTTGGTATCGAGGCGGAAGCCTAAAGTTACCCCTGAAGCTTGCGAGTCGCCGTTGAAAAAAGCTGCCCACAAGTAGGCACTTCGACAGATTTTTCTTTTTTCGCACTTTCACCAGTCGAGAGATGCACGTGCACCTCGCGACCTGTTTGATCAACAGCAAGACAATACACAATCGATTGAGAAACCGATCCAGTGGCGGCAAGAAGTCTTTTCAGGGCACTATGGCCAGAATGACGAGTCCGACGACGATAAATGTCAAGCTGGATACAGCGCCTGGTAAGCCAAAGGCAACAGCCGGTGCGGAACTCTTGGCATCCTTGCAGACCTCAGCGATTGCGACGCCTGTCATGACGCCAGTCGTGGCACCGGCGTTCTCAGCAACGTTCAACCTCATGATGAAGTGCCCGAATAAGAAACAAGAAATCGTGCAAACCGTCGTCACAAATGCTCCGGCAATCAGAAGGTTTACCCCAAAAGCCTGCATGGTCGAAATCAACGAACCACCTGCGCCAATTGCGACAGCCGCGATAAAGAGTGACAACCCTAGGTCAGAGAGCGCCGTTGCCGCGGGCGCGGATACCGACCCCATGCTGGGGCTGCGGGTCCTTAACCAACCGAGAATAGCCCCGCCAAACATGGCACCCATTGCGGACCCCCCGAGGGGTGGAATTTCAATCCCGGCTATGGTCACTGAAATCGTACCCAAGGCCGCAAATATGGCGATGAAAAATGAAGTATTCATCAAATCAGTCGTCATCTGGTTTGTGACCTCGTAACCGACTTCGTCGGCAAATATCGACACACACCGTGCTGAACCAAACACAAACAGCACGTCCCCAGCGATCAGTTCAAAATCCTCGTCGTCTATTGGCATTTCTGTACCGAGCCGCACTACGCGCTCCAGGCTGACACCGTAGCCATGCTCGTTTAGCAGTTCCGAGAGTCTTCTGCCGACGTGTGCATTGTTGGTGAGAACGAGTTCTGCCGATGCCATATCCACGGCCAAAGCGTCATTATCCGCAACTTCCGGCCCCAGCGTCTCATTACCCCTCAAGAGCAAATGGCTGGGCGCAAGGAAGGTCAAGATATCATCTTTTGCAAGGACCAGATCATCGGTGACGGTCAAACGTTCTCCATTGCGAATTACCTGCTCAAGTGAAGGTAAAGCTCCTTCTTCTCGCCGCTTTTCAACGTTTTTGACAAGCTCGCCAGTTGTACTTCCGATGTACTTCGGTAATTCCAGCCTCCAGGCCCGAACGGATGGCGCTACGCGCTTCTGGGGCACACTCCCGACTACGTCAAGTTTCGCCGCTTCTTTAGCTATGTCTGCTCCCACAAGCGTTGGGCACAATTTAATAAGGATAATTAGTCCAAATGTGCCATACAGATAAGTGATGGCGTAGGCGCTGGCGAGGATATTGCCCGCATCTGACGGCGCCATACCCTCTGGAAGCTGGACCGATCCGGAAAACACAGCGCCTTGAGCGGCGGCTAGGACCGCAGATGTTGTGACCGCGCCGGCAGTCAGCCCACCGGCGACAATGTTGTTCAAGCCAAACACCAAAGCCATGAGATAAACCGAGACCCCAGCGACCACGGCAGTAAAAACGCACATTACCAAGTATTTGAAAGCCGACTTACTTTTAAAACACGCACCAGGCCAGGTCCAACCATCGTTCCCAGAACAAAAAGGTAAATTGTAAACGTCAACCCTTTGATTATTTCCGGAACTTCGATTTGTGCCAATCCGATAACCAACCCGACAATCAGTATTCCTGTAGTTGGTCCAAGCCCGATACCGGCAATCTTCAGCTTGCCGACCAGATACCCCAATCCGATGACAACAAAGAGAAGAATGACAACATTTTCTCGAGCATAAGAAATCAAAGCTTCCACACGTCTTTCCCGATCAGGCTAGTTCCTCAACTGCAATATTGCGGCACACCAATCGATGTCCAAGGCCAAGTATTTTGTTTCAAACACCTTCGTTTCTGGCTGCTTTAGGCAAGTTATTCAGCAAAATATGACTTGTCATCAAGCGTTTTCAACAGCTTCACAATGTAGGCAATCATTCTGTGACACAGGGCTGTCACACGGGGCAAGGCTAGCTAAGGAGGAGAGTGAACGCGCCATTTCAGCCTGTTTAGGATTGCAATTGGAAAACTCATAAGATCAAGATACATCTCGATTAATGCATTATTGTGATCTCATCAAACGATGCCATGACCATGGACTCCTTGCGCCTTAAAGCTGCTATCAAATTGGCGTTGGCTTTGGTGCTTGCGTATTGGATCGCTTTGTCGATGGACTGGGCTAAGCCCTACTGGGCCGGTCTCTCAATAGTTGCTTGTTCGTTGACAACATTTGGCGAGTCCTTTCACAAAGGACTACTCCGGCTGGGTGGCACGTTCTTGGCAATTGTCGTTGCGATTGCTCTGCTGTCGCTGTTCCCGCAGGATCGTTGGCTATTTATCGCAGCGCTCAGTTTATGGCTGGCATTCTGTTGCTTCAATATGTTTCGAACGTCTCGCTCATACTTCTGGATGACTGCCGGATTTGTGGTGCCCATATTGGTCATTGGAGGCGGCGAAAACCCGGTCAATGATTTTACTGTTGTGGTTCTTCGGGCTCAGCAAACCGTCCTTGGTATTGTGTGCTTCAGTGTCGTCTACTCACTGCTATGGCCCTACAGCAGTCGGGAACAGTTCGAAGAAGAAGTACGCAAAGCACTTACTTTAAAACGACGTCTTCTCATGGCGACCTTGGACATCTTGACTGGAAATGAGCGCAAGGAAGACCTGCCAAAGCTTCGGATGCAGATCGCTCAATTGCGCTCCACTGTCGAAAGGCTTTTGGATGCCGCAATTGTCGATAGTTATGACGTCTGGGATAGACGCCTTGTCTGGCGGCAATTCGTGGCAAATATGGCGTCACTGGACCGAGAGCTTCAGCGTTTATATTTGAACGCAAGAGACTTGGAAGACTCCCGTGACACAGCCCAAGTCCAATCTCTTTGCTCCGCGATACTGAGTACCGAGCAATATCTTCTTGAAGCGGAGAAAATTCTGTCCGCAACCGCATCGCAAGCTGGGTATCACACCGAAAACCAGATTACCCAAGAAATGGTCAACAGCGGGCTAGGACACTTCCAACTTGCTGCCATGACTGCCACCCGTCACAATGTCCAACGGTCGCTAGAATACAGTCGGTCTTTGTCAGATTTGATGACCAACATTAAAGATGCAAGCTGGAAGGCAAACACCCGGCATTTGGCCTCATCCCAACAACCTAAACCCACATCCGAATTCCTTGATCGGGATATGTGGAGCGCGCTAATCCGTGTTCAGGTTATATTTCTTGCGACAGTGGCATGTGTCCTGTTTGTTCCAGGCTTTCCCAATCCGGCTCTTGTAATATGCATAGGCGTTTCTCTCGCTCTGAACCTTGCTTTACATCCGCAGGCGTCTGTCTCCGTCGCGCTGCCTTTCGCAGCGATCCTACTGTTGATTGTTGGAACTGTGCACCTTGTTCTATTACCGCTATTGGCCACCTTCTGGCAGTTGGCTTTATTAATCTTCGGCACCACAGTCCTGGTGGCTTACTTAACTTCCCGCCCGGAACAAATGATTGTTCGAAGTTTTTTCCTGAACTTGTTTCTGGTCGGCCTTCAGATCGATAATCAGCAGCAATACAGTTTCCTCTTCTTTGCAACCATGTTCATCGGTTTGTTCTGTGTAATTGTGATCATCGAATGCACGCGTTTTTTCCCGGTTTCTTTAAGGCCGGAAATCCGTGTGGAAGCTCTAACAAAGCGTTTCTTTTCTAGCGCGGATTATGTGGTCCGACACAGCCTTACCGACCAAAGAGAGCAACCAAACTGGTTTAATCGGATGCGCCTTTCGCTACATGTCAGCGAGATAGATAGCATTCCGACCAAACTTGTTCCTTGGCTATCTGCATTGTCGGAACCAGCACTGGGCAATACCAAAAGGACGGATACGCTTCAAATCGCGACAAGTTTGGAAGCGCTGAGCAGCAAGCTAATTGAATTTGCCGCAACCCGAAGACTGTCACAGGCAGCTTCACTGAGAGAAGGCGGTGGCGAAGCAATGAAGCAGTGGCGCTTGGCCGTTGCGGATGTAATGTTGGATATTGAACGCGACCCAGGGGGGATTGACCCTGAATATCTGCAAAACAGGCTTCAAAGCGCTACTGTAGCCCTTGAGAAGACTGTAGAAGTCCTAATTAACAAAGAGTCTAGTTCAAATTTGAATACCGCTGACTACGAAAACATGTATCGTCTTCTTGGCGCGTATCGCGGTCTTGCGGAGGGTGTTTTGGGGTACACCGGCAGAGCGGCATTCATTGATTGGCACGCACTACGAGAGTCCCGTTTCTGAAGTCGAGGAAAAAATGCTACCTGTTCCAAGCGAATTCGACTTTTTTGGCGTCTACCTCTCACCACTTTTCATATCTTCCCTACTGGCAGTCGTTCTAACTATGATGACGGCGCGTGTTTTGAACCGTTTCCGAATGTCGCGTTTCATCTCTCATCCGGCGTTGGTTTTTGTTGCACTTGTAGCAATCTATACGTCCGTCATCGGAACCTTTCTTATCCCGGCATAGTCAAATGAACCGAAACACCAAGTTGATCGTCACAGTTGCAATCGTACTCGTCGCTTTGGGCGCCGTGTTCTTGAAATATGCCATTTACGTATCCAACCCATGGACGCGCAATGGGCAGGTTCGCGCAAATGTTCTAGAAGTTGCACCGCGCGTTTCCGGGCCAATCGTCAACCTTCCGATACGAGACAACCAGTTTGTAAAGGCTGGGGATCTTCTCTTCGAAATCGATCCGCGCACTTTCGAAGCAGCACTGTCGCAAGCACAAGCGAGATTCGACAAAACCGTCGAAGATCTGGCTTCTTTGGATAAGCAAATTGAGGCCGCCCGTGCGAGTGTTCAGCAATATGAATCGTCGATCCAACAAGCCGAGTCTCAATTGTCTTCCGCAAAAGCCCAGCAGACAGAGGCACAACGTCAATTTGACCGGGCCTCTGTTTTGGTAAGCGACGGTCGCATCCCCGAGTCACAGTTCGACGAATTACAAAGAGATTTGGACGTTGCTCAAGCAAACACCGCCAGAGCACAAGGCGGAGTGGTTCAAGCCAAAGCCGCGCTCGCCCAAGCGCAGGCTTCGCTGGAGGGCTCAATTGCAAGCCGCGGCGTAACTGGTGAGGAAAACTCAAGCCTCCGCGAGGCTAAAGCTGCTCTAGAAGCTGCGCGCCTCAACCTTGAATTCACTAAAGTACATGCCTCAGTTGACGGATATGTGGCAAATCTGACATTGCGTCTCGGCAGCCAGGCTGTCGCTAATCAACCGATCCTTGCACTCATTGATGCCCAAAGCTTTTGGGTCGACGCTTATTTCCGCGAAAACTATGTAGGCGATATATCCCCTGGTAACCGCGCCGCCATAACGCTCATGTCTAACCCCGATATCGTAATTCCTGGGGTGGTGGATAGCATCGGGCGAGGAATTGCCAAAAGTGATGGGAGTGTTGGAGTCAATCTCTTGCCAAACGTGAGTCCAACGTTTGAATGGATCCGACTGGCACAGCGAATTCCGGTAAGAGTAGAAATTGACCAACTCCCCGAGGGAGTCGAATTGCTTGTAGGCACAACGGCGTCGGTTCTTGTGATGACTAATACGGATTCAACCGATGTAAATGAAGCGTTACCACCGCCGGCGCCGACAATTCTACAATAGTCGGTTCAATAGGTTCGGTACTCGCGAGGCCTACAAGACGACTGGTTGGTGATACGTGAGTGGTTGGAAGCGCACGGTGTCGCTGCCCCTGATCGCGTCTTTTCTAAAGTGCCTGAGTTGGCGGGCAACATGTCCGATTGGCGCCCTATGTCAAAGCATGGCGCACAAGACTAGTGACGAGACGCCAGTTCTGCTGGCCACCAGTTGTAGTGCCGCATTCCTAGTTATAACAGTGCTTTGTCAGTATCGAGAGGCGCAAAATGAGCAGAAGACGGATGTGTCGCAAACATTTGGAAAGGCCAAAGTCAGCGACTTACTGGATACACCTATCCTGCGATCTCGGCGAATAGCTGAAAGCCGGAAGTCTTATCGCTTGAGAATTGCCGCTTCCGGATCATGTTGGCGACTTCGATACCGTCCAAAGTAGCTGATGCGGATCTGAACGATTTGAACCCGCGCATGTGCCGTATGCGACGCTTGATAAACCGATGATCTTGTTCGATCAGGTTATTCAGATACTTGGACCTGACCGTTTGGATTTTGGCTAGGCAGCCGAACCGCTTCAGGATCCTGTTCACCTCTCGAATGCCCGCCGCGTTGGCGCCGCTTTTGTCGATGACGATCTTGCTCGGGATTCCATTCGTCGATAGCGCTTTGCCAAAGAACCTTGCTGCTGCTGGACGGTTCCTGCGCTCAGACAGCATGAAATCAAGAGTATTCCCAGCTTTGTCGACGGCCCGATAGAGGTACACCCAATTGCCGCGAACACGAATATAGGTCTCGTCCATGCGCCATGAACTCAGTGTTGGACGCTTCTTTGACTGCGCACGAGCAGCGACGATCGGCGAGTATTTCACAACCCACCTATTCAATGTGGCATGATCAACTCGCACACCGCGCTCAGCCATGATCTCTTCCAAGTCACGATAGGACACCGTGTACCGCAGATAGAAGTAAACAGCGTACAAAACTGCATCCTTAGGGAAATGACAGCCCTTTAACGAGATCATGCTCAAATAACCTGTTCGAAAATTAATCGACTAGTACAAAAAACTCAGATCACCCAGGCTCGTCAACTATACCTCAGAGTTTGCGACACATCCGTTTACGACACATTTTTTTAACAGAGCATTGCCTTTACTGCCCATTTTTTACAGCTTTTGAGCACTGCTTTGAAGCCGTGTTACAGGTGTATGGTGATGTTAGGCTCTTTAACCCTAGCTGTCTTTTGGCTCACCACAACTAGCAACCTTGTCTTGTTAACTTTTTCTGTCTTCTGAAATGCGCGCAGTAATCAATAGCCCTGCTTTTCACCTCGGCAGGTACACTTCATAATCCGTAGTACGGCTCTTGCTTGTGACTCAGGCATCGATCGTAGACTTCCGAGCAACTCCGATCAAACCGCAGGACCATTTAGCTTCCAGGTTTGGTATTTCCGGAATGGCTATTCGAAAACTTTTTTCTCGGAAGACGGCCAGCGTACCTGCAAATCTCTTCGCCACTTAAACGTTGACACTTCACACCCAGCTTTTCGGTGCAGCTAAAACCTGATCATTTCATGCCAGTTGAAGTAGCTGCGCTCTGTTCTCTCTCAACGAAGACAGAGCACAGCCAACCTTCGAACCCAAGGCTTACAGAATGGAACGTGACCTAGGCCAGACTGCTAGCAATCTTTTCAAGCAACGCCTGAGCTTCCTCGACTGAAACGTTTTCAATCTGAATGCGGATACGCACTTCATTGGCCGACAATTCGCCGACCACGTTGCCTCCACCGGACAACGCGACAGAAGTCAGTTTTTGCACTTGCTGAGGCCTACCTCCCCGCGACTTGATTTTGCCGGGTTGGTTCAATGATTTTAGTGCTGCGTTTAGAACAGCCCATTCTGACTTCGCATCACTCGGCTCAGAAGCGACCAAGGCATTCCGGAGCTCCGTCTGAGCGCCCGAACGCAATGCAGCCGCAAGGGACAATCCTATTTTCTCTGTCAAATCAATAGGGTATCGCAAAACGTCCCCCAATGCTTCGTGCACGAGGGCAAAACTTCTGACTTTCGAGCGCTTGGCTTTAGAAGCTGCTGCAAACAAAACATCCACCGCCTCCTCGGTCGAAGAAAAAACCCCCTGCCCCGCAGCCAACACGGCAATGCGACCTCGTTCGTATGGGCTAAGATTCGCTCTCAGTTCATTCTCTTCGACCATCGAAACGTAGGCTCCCTGCCCCGTTCCAGCCTGGCGCACAAATGCCGGGATTTTGGCAAACCGCGACTCCGTTTGAGATAGACGACGGAAGGCCACCAGTCGTCGAAAGCCGGAAATCAGCCCATAGCCTTCGCCGCTTTGCGTCACCTCAATTGGCGTTCTCAATCCGTTTTCCCGTAGCGATTCTAGCAACTCGGCCATCGCCTCTTCGTCCTCGGCCATACGGTCGCGACGAATGAAGTCAGGATCAATCGCTTCGATAGGCAGCTCTTCAGCGACCAATCCGGCGTCCTGAGCTGCGCGCCATTTGGACGCGTCACCTTGATCTTTCGCCAAAGCAGCCCGATCAGTGACGGACGTCATACCGTTTAGCATGGCAGCTTCTGCAGCAACTTGCGCTATTGGGGGCGTGACACCCGAACCCTCAAATGGGTTCAACGATGGTTTCGCGGCGAAACCTTCCTCGATCTCCTTGAGCTCCTTAGTGTCCGGCACCGAAAGTCTTCTGCGTTTAGCCATTGCTCTCACCTCCCATATTTGCGTCGCGCCACCAGCAACCGATCAGGACTTCTTTGAATTCTGCGTATGTGCGATCAAACGTTTCCCGCCCTCTGACGTAGGTTTCCCGGTTGAAGTCTCTGTAATCCGCTTCATAGATGCCGTTAACTTGCTCGCCCGCCTGCCCGACAAGCGCAGTAAAATCCTGCCGGTAAGCATTCATAAAGTCACCAAAATAAGCTTGGATGACATTCGCCATGTCTGTTTGCTGGCTGGCGTCAAACCTGGTTATGATGGCCCGAACAACGTCCCACTCAAATTTCAGTTCCGGTAAGCCTGCGGCCCTCAAGGCTGCATTCTCTCCGTCCTCTATACTGGCGAAAGTCGTGTAGAGCATATCGAAGAATCTGCCCGTTGAATCAAATTCAAGGAACGAGGCCCCCAACGGCACCAAAAGAATGTCAGCGGCTGCAAGAGCGTTGATTGTAAGGTACCCAAGTGCAGGAGGGGTATCGAGAAAGACAATATCGTAGTCATTCAGAACCCCCTCATCCTCTAAGAAATTTGTCAACCCATCCCACAACGGCCAACTCCGAAGTCCCATTCGCCACACAGGTATCTGAAACTCGGCCCAGTAGAGGTTCAACTGCGCTCCGATAAGGTCAATGTTTGGCCAATGTGTTTTTTGAATTACGTCTTTTGGGGAGGTTTTCATCGCCTCTTCTAGAGTTTCATCCAAGGCTATTTCTGGCTGTCCTGCAGCGCTTCGCACACGGTTCTCTTCCTGTACCGCACGCGCGTAATCTTTTGCTATCAAAGGGAAAACTGTTTGCCACTCATCTGCTACGCGTCCGCCCAAGATAGAGGTCATGGATCCTTGACTGTCCAAGTCAACAACCAGCACCTTGTAGCCGTCTAAGGCAGCGGACATTGCCAAATGCGCGGCGGTAGACGTTTTACCAACGCCTCCTTTGAAATTTGCGACAGCCACAACTTTCGCAGGCAATCCTTCCGGGCGATAAGGCAGGTATTCTTTCGTACTAACTCCGCCTGCCGCAAAGTGTTTTCTGAGACTTATAACTTCTTCAAGAGTAAACCATTTGGAGCCGGCCTCACCTTCTCCTTGCGGAAGTTCCGGATTGGCCTTCAATACGCGTCTTAAATGCGCAGGAGCTACCGGAATTAGGTACTTTGTTATTTCCCAAATAGAAAAACGGCGAAGGCGTTTTTCTCCGTCTGGAGCGTAACCTCTTAGTGCCAGGTCTTCCCTCCCTTTAGCACAAAAGGTTGCCGCCTTGGCAAACCGCGTGGTTCCAATAGGGTCTGGAAGTTTCCCTGCCGCTTGCTCTGGATCTAGGTTAAAGTAGGGGGGCAGGGGAGGTTGCGTCGGTTTGCTCATTGTGTGTGCCTCATAGTATGTTCGCTATTAGAGCGTATATCGCCGAACTTAACGAACATTTTACGTAGGCGCTATCCTGTGAGTCGGGGTTTTCCACAAAAAACATGGATAGAGCGCCTTGGAGGTGTGTTCTGAATAAAAAAATGAATAGAACAACGCAACAAATCGTTTATTTATTTTTAGATATTTAGAGTCTTTGCCATTAGAAAAACGTTTAAAAACAACAGTATATAGCGTTTTGGGTACCTGGTTACAGGTGTTAAGGGACCATTCTTCGGTATCAAAGGTACCCGTATGCGGGTCGATTGGTAACAGAATTCGGTGGGAAAGGGCCCGATTCGCAGGATGTGCGGAAACCCGCCTTTTAGGCTCTGAGAAAAGCAAAAAATGTATCGGCGCTGGCTCGTGGTTACGGAGGTGTGGTCAATATACAGAGGTTTCTGTGGATAAGTTCGGATGGAAAGTCTTTGGGTACCCGTCTGCAGGATAAGGGTCATCCCGTATTTAGGCACCCAAAACTGTTTGCTCCGGAGGTACCTTTCGTGTCAAATGTCACAATAAAGAGCAGTCAGGCAGAATCATGCCAGAAACGAAATTGAACCTCGACCGTCTCTCGGGTGCGTTGCGCCGTGAAGCAGTCAAAAAGAACGTCGCTGCTATACACATCAGCGGTAAGTTGACGCTATTGCAGCGTAAGTTGTCGAATGTACTTTTGCTCAACGCCTATGATGCATTGACGTCTGCGACAACCCATACAATTGATGCGCGAACACTAGCGATGATGGTTGGGTACAACTCAAACGATTTTGATACATTGCGATCAAGCCTTCGAGCTTTGGCTGAAACTGTAGCCGAGTGGGACATGCTTGATGAAAAGGGCCGTCAAGAGTGGGGAGTTTCGTCTCTTTTAAGTTTTGCAAAGCTGAAGGGCGGTGTCTGTGAATATGCCTATTCACCAGCCCTGGCTCAAAAACTCTACGACCCCAAGATTTACGCTTTGATTAACGTGCAAATTCAGAAGAACTTCAGTTCTGGTCATGGACTGGCGCTTTATGAAAACTGTTACAGGTTTGTCAGAACCGGTTCGACTGGGTGGTGGTCGTTGGATGTTTTTAGGAAGTTGATGGGCGTTGATGGAAGCGACTACTACAGTAGTTTCAAGCATCTGAACGCAAAGATTATCAAGCCGGCTGTGGCAGAGGTAAACAAGAGCTCGGATATTCTGGTTGAGGCGGATTTTCAAAAGAAAGGTCGTACAGTCACCGATATTAGGTTCAGGATTAAAGGTAACCCCCAAAAGGCAATGTTCCAAATTGACGACAGTGATGGGGTTCGAAATTTGCCGGTTTATAAGAAGTTGCTAAAGCAAGGCGTGTCTGACCGGTTAGCTCGTCAGTGGATCGCGGAGCACGGTGAAGACTACGTACAGCAGAAACTCGAATATGTAAGCGGGCAGGGGAGTGTGAAATCTGCGTTGGGGTATCTTTCAGCGGCTCTACGGGACGATTACCAATCAAACTCACCTGAGAACGACGTTGAACCTTCGCCCGAAGCCAAAGAGGCTGCTCGGCTGCGGCGCCTGGAAAAGTATGAGGAGGATCAGGCATACGCAAAAAGAGCTGCCGAGCGTTCGGAACGTTCACGTATGTTCGCTATTGTTGAGAAGTTGGTTTCGCGGCGAAACCCTACGCAAAGAGATGCTGATAAGCGTCTGTTCATGGCAGGGTTGGAAAATGAACTTGATCGAGAGCACTTCCGGACACATGGTTGGCGGTCCGGGTTGAATGCCTCTAAGATTTTTGAGTTTTGGGAAGATCTTGAGCCTGAAGCGTTCATGCTGGTTTCGAAAGATGCGTAATAGGATCTTTGGTATCTCAATAGTGTTTTGCAGTACTATATTGAGCAATTCGACGCTCGCACGGCATTAGAGCCGCAATTTGTTCATCACCCGCATATCCTTAGCAAGGAAGTTTCTCCTACCTTTGAGAATATATGTAATTGCACAACGTTGGCTGATCAAAATGCCAATTGTAGCTTACTGGGAAGAATTGGGATGCGCGACGAAAACTTTTCGTTTGGTGTGTTGAAAGGTAATACGCAAAAAGGTAGGATAATGAGCGCATAGCGCGAAGCGACTATTACTGACTTGCTGGTTTAAAAGAGCCCTATGACTCCAAAACAAACCCGTTTTCGCTGGTTTTGTTGCCAAGCTTTGAGTCACGGAACTGTCCTGGCGAATTCGCCAAAGTACCGAGCAACCAATCAGTTTGCAGTGTTGTGGACAACTGAGATACCGCAGCAGGCCATGACTTCTTCCAGATCCTGGCAAGAAATTCCGTACCGGATATAGAAAACTACCGCAAAAAGGATCACGCCCTTTTGGATTCTGCGTACCTTTGAAGAAATCCAAGAACTGGCCTTCGGCTGGTTTTACCGAAAGTCATTCATCCGCGGTATCTGACGCCGTCAATAGCCAAAAGTATGTAACAGATTCTGGTGATACTTATCGAAGTCCTACTGGGTATTTCGGATCTTGCCGTGAAGGTAGGCATTTCCGTCGGGTAGCTTCAAAGAAGATACTTTAACAAAGCAAGCGCGAAGCTACTGGATATTTGTAAAGTGTCCCACTTTCTAAAACATGCTTGATAGTGGCACTACCAACTGGTTCGCGCGTTTGAAAAATGCCTGAACTGCGCAGAGAATTAGTGTGGCCTCAAGTTTTCAAAGCCCGCATTGGTTCTAGCGCTAACAAACGCACTACTTTTGATGGTTCCTTAGTGGATGTGAATGCCTATAAGTTTACTGGTCTCTCGTGCGCTGCAATAATTGCCAAGACAATCCTCAAAACTTCCAAAAAATAGACAGTTTGCACTTTTTTTAACTTTTTTGTTGCCGAAACCGGTTTCGGAACATTGAAATACCCTTAATGACTACGAATCTTTCATATCCACTAACCAACCATTCCAGCCAGATGACTGTGTCCGGCCGAGTTAAGCTGGACGAGTTGGCCGCACACCTCGGCTTGTCCAAGAGCACGGTTTCGCGGGCGCTCAACGGGTATTCCGATATTTCTCCGGTTACGCGTGCGCGGGTTGAAAAGGCCGCGCGGGCCTTGGGGTATCGACCGCTCAGTCACGCGCAGGCGATCCGAACCGGGCAGGTTCGGGCTATTGCGATGGTGCTGAACAGCGAAGAGCCGGATCAGCACAATCCCTTCTTGCAGGACTTTCTGGCCGGAGCCTGCCAAGCGGCGAGCAGTCTCGACTGGACCATGACCATCTCTACGGCCACATCCGAGAAAGACACGCTGAAAGTGCTCAGCCGACTTTACCAGGAGCGCAAGGCAGACGGATTCATTCTACCGCGAACAGCAGTGAAGGATGCGCGCATCGGTTTGCTGCGTAGCCTCGACGTTCCGCATATCCTTTATGGGCGCACGGGCTATGGGCAGCCGAACAAGTGGGGCGAAACCTCGTGGTTCGACATTGCGGGGGAAAGTGCAATGCGCAACGCCGTTTTGCGGCTGAACGAATTTGGGCATTCGCGTATCGGCTTTGTTGGAAGCGACCCCAAGTTCAACTACGCACATCTGCGCCGTGACGGCTATGCCGAGGGTATGCAGGCTGCTGGCCTGCCTTTGGACACGGATTTAATCCGTGAGGGCGCACGCACGCGCGAAGACGGTGCGTCGCAGGGGCGGGCGCTGATGGCGCTGGAATGTCCTCCGACAGCGATTGTGTTTGCGACCGATCTGGCAGCTCTGGGGTTCTGCGCGGATGCGCAGGATCAGGGTTTCGAAATTGGGCGCGATATTTCGGTGATTGGCTACGACGGCGTACCGGAATGCCAATACGCCCGCCCGGCGCTGACAACCTTCTCGGTGGATTCGCGCAAGGCAGGGCAACGGTTGGCAACCTTGTTGATCCAGCAAATCCAAGGGGCTGACCCCTCGACATTACAAGAACTGGTTGATGCCACCCTTGTTACGGGTGGTTCGGACGGTCCGCCAAGACTGACGCCAGAAGAACTGGCGCAGAAACGACAATATCTAACAAACCAAAAACGGGGAGATCTAACATGAGACTGAAATCCAAAGCGTCCCGGCTGTTGCTTGGAACGTCGCTCGCCTTTGCGTTGACCGCGTTGTCGGCGCAAGCGGACACGATCCGGTTCTGGACCACAGAGGAACAGCCCGAGCGTTTGGCCAAGCAACAAGAGATGGCCGATCAGTTCAAAGTCGAAACCGGCACCACAGTCGAGGTAATCCCGGTCACCGAAAGCGATCTGGGAACGCGCGCTACTGCCGCATTTGCCGCTGGGGACCTGCCGGACGTGGTCTATCACACTTTGCAATACGCTCTGCCTTGGGCCGAGGCTGGTATTCTGGACACCGAAGCCGCGACCGAGGTGATCGAAGAACTGGGTGCTGGCACATTCGCTCCGGGTGCTTTGGCGATGGCTGCGTTCAATGGCGAAACCGCGTCGGTGCCGGTGGATGGCTGGACGCAGATGATTGTCTATCGCAAGGACTTGTTTGACGAGGCCGGACTTGAGGCGCCCAGTTCCTATGCAAATGTCTTGGCCGCGCTGGACAAGCTGCACAACCCGCCCGAGATGTATGGATTTGTTGCCGCAACCAAGGTGGACGAGAACTTCATGAGCCAGGTGCTGGAGCACGTGTTTCTTGCCAATGGCGTCAGCCCGGTCGGCCCGGATGGGTTCCAGCCTCTGGACGAAGCGAAGACAACCGAGGTCTTGGACTTCTACAAGGCGATTTCAAAAGCGTCGCCTCCGGGTGAGTTGTTCTGGAAGCAATCGCGCGAGCTGTATTTTGATGGCAAAGCCGCGATGATCATCTGGTCGCCCTTCATTCTGGACGAGTTGGCCGGTCTGCGCGACAGCGCGCCGCCAACAATCAACGATGATCCGACCTCGCGCGATTTGGCGTCGAAAACAGGGATTGTCACCAATTTCTCAGGCCCCTCCAACCCGGATGGGGCAGCTTGGGGCGATGTTCGGTATTTTGGGATCACCAATGACGCCGACACGGACGCGGCGATGGAGTTTGTGAAATTCGCTATGGATGACGGGTACACCCAAACCTTGTCAATCGCGCCCGAGGGTAAGTTCCCGGTTCGTCGCGGTAACGCCGAAAACCCGACCGCTTTTGCCGAAGCCTGGGCAGAATTGCCTGTAGGCGTCGACCGCAAGGCGCCGCTGGGTGATCTTTATGATCAGGCGATGATAGATGAGATTGTCGGCGGATTGGATGTGGCGCAGCGTTGGGGAGTGGCCGAAGGGCAGCTCTCGCTGGCCTCCAAGATGATCAACAGTCAGGCCATCAACCGGGTTGTGCGCCAGTATATCGATGATGAAATCGACGCCGCGGCTGCCGTGGCCGCGATGAATGATGAGCTTGCCAAGGTCCAGTAAACTCCTGCTTGACCGGCAATTGTAGCGGCGTGCGCGCCGCTACACCTAAACCTCTGAGGTCCCTTATGTCTTCGGCCACCCCACCGACCGGAACCGGGGCGCTAGCCAAACGCGAGGCGCGTCTGGCCTGGGCGTTGCTTTCCCCGACCGTAATCAGCGTATCGCTTGTCGTGATCCTGCCTTTGCTGGCGATCTTCTGGATCAGTTTCAAGCCGTTCACCTTGTCCGATCTGCGGCCGCCCGCACCCGTTGTGCGCGAGAGCTTGCGCGGATCAGGTGATGATTTGCGGATTGAATACCGCGTGCGAAACTCCAGTCAGGATATTGCTGTCACCGGTGTCACCTTAACCGACGTTTTGCCGGATGGCGTGACCGCGGGCGAGGTCTTGGCCCCTTGCGTGCTGGACGGGCAGGATTTGTTCTGTGATTTCGGCACTCTCGAAGGTGGCTATCGCGAACGTGTTCGCATTCCGGTCACGCTGGAAGGTGACCCGGATACTTTCGAAGATCTGATCGAAGGGTCCGAACCCAGCATAACTGGAAGTGGCCCAAGCGTTCTGACCAATTTCGAGTTCAGCCTCGAAAACTTCGCCCGCGTTTTTGACGGGGATGAGTTCTGGGGCGTTTTGTGGGTCACGCTGTTCTACACGGTGTTCGGCACGATCGGGGCGCTGGTGATGGGATTGTTCGCAGCCCTGTTGCTGAACAAAAGTTTCAAAGGGCAGGGGATCATACGGGGTCTTTACCTGTTCCCCTACGTGGCCCCGGTCATTGCCGTGGCCTTTACTTGGGTTACGCTGTTTGATCCGTTCTCAGGCTCTGCCAATGCGCTGCTTGTGCAAATGGGGCTGAGCAGTGAGCCTATCAATTTCTTCGGCGAACGTCCTCTGGCCCTGATCATGGTGACAGTGTTCGAGATCTGGCGCTATTTTCCGCTGTCCTTCCTGTTCATTTTGGCGCGAATGCAATCCATCGACTCTAGCATGTATGAAGCGGCAGATATGGATGGGGCGTCACCGTTTCAGAAGTTTTGGCTGCTGAGCATCCCGCAACTGCTGGGCATCCTGTCCGTGCTGTTCCTGCTGCGCTTTATCTGGACGTTCAACAAGTTCGACGACATTTTCCTGCTGACCGGCGGCAACGCGGGGACCCGTACGCTGACCGTGAACGTCTATGAACAGGCCTTTGCGATTTCCAATATCGGGGCAGGGGCGGCGGTGGCCGTGGTGATCCTGATGTGCCTGATCGCCTTCAGCTTTGTCTTCTTCCGTTTCATCAGCCGAGAGGAGGGCCTGTGATGCGCAAAGGCTATTTGACTGGTCCAGCCTTGGGCGCGCTCTGGCTGGTTGTGATTGCGACCACCGTCGCCATTACCATGTCCTTCTCGACAGGGGCGGCGTTTCGACCGCAGGTTTTGCTCTGCCTTGTTTGGGGCGCTGTAGCCGGGTTGATCTATGTGCGTTACCCCGAACGACACGCTATGGCGCGGCTTGGTCTGTCGATCATGCTAGGACTGTCGGCCCTGACGCGCTTTGGTCCCGTTCTGATCGGCTCTCAAACGTCCCTGCAGGCGTTGTTGGTGACCGTTTTTGCCATGGCTGCCGTGACGCACCTGTCGCTTACCGCGATATTGCGGGACACGCCGTTTGGGGAACTCACACGGCACGAGTTCGAGGATGCCGTGATCCGGTTCTGCACCGGCTTTGGCTATATCTTTTTCACCGCCATTGTTGTGATCCCTTTCTACGTCATGGTCATGACCAGCCTGAAATCGCAACAGGCGCTATTGCAGAACCCTTTGGATTTCTCGGTCGACCTGTCGCAGGGCAGTGCGTTGTTCCGCAGCTATACCGAGCTGTTCCGCGACTTCAATTTCGGCACCTACCTGTGGACATCATTCTATGTCTCGGTCCTGACGGTGTTCATCACGCTGGCCTTCAGTGTACCCGGTGCCTACGCAGTGGCGCGGTTCCGGTTCAAAGGCCAAAAGGCCTTCTCGCGCTCAATCCTGCTGATCTACATGGTGCCGATGATCGTGTTGGCGCTGCCGATCTACATCGCGTTCTCGCTGACCGGGCTGCGCAACTCGATCCTGGGCATCGTTATGATCTACCCGGTCACGACGATTCCGGTCGCCCTATACATGCTGCAAGGCTACTTCCGCGGCCTGCCGACCGAAGTCGAAGAGGCGGGTCTGATGGACGGCCTGTCGCGGCTGGCAGTGATCTGGAAGATCACCTTGCCGCTTAGCCTGCCGGCACTGGCTTCGGTCTCGCTTTACGTCTTCATGATCGCCTGGAACGAGTTCCTGCTGGCCTTCATGCTGCTGGATGACCCGTCGAAATTCACCCTGACCCGAGGTGTCACGATGCTGAACTCCTCGGAGATTCCACGCCAACACCTGATGGCCGGTGCGGTGATTGCCACCGTTCCGATCATGGCCCTGTTTCTGGGGCTTGAACGTTTCATGACCAAGGGCCTGACGGCAGGCTCGGTCAAAGGATGACTGACATGAACTACTATACGACCCCAAGTGAATCGGCCCGCAACATTCTGATCGCCAATGATCGCGGTGGCTATACCATCCCCACCAGCGGCCTTTACCCCTATCAGTGGAACTGGGACAGCGCGATTGCCGCGCTGGGTTTTGCCGAGTTCGACATCACGCGCGCCTGGACCGAACTTGAAACGCTGTTCTCGGGCCAATGGGCGGATGGCATGGTTCCGCATATCCTGTTTCACAAGCCCGATCCGGGTTACTTTCCAGGACCGGATGTTTGGGGCGGCACCGGGCCTATCCCGTCTTCGGGCATAATCCAACCACCACTGGCCGCCACAATGGCCCGGCGGATTTTGGACATAGACCAGGCCATTGGGGCAGAGAGGATGCGCGCGCTATTTCCCAAAATGCTGGCCTGGCATCGCTGGATCATGGCATGGCGGCTGGACGATCACGGTGCAGTTTGCACGACGCATCCGTGGGAGGCCGGGCGGGACAACGCGCCTGATTGGGACAATACGATGGCGGCGATTGATGCCTCGGATGTGGGTGAATATCAGCGCCGTGACACCAGCCACGTGAACAGCGCGGACCGACCGACGAAATACGATTACGACCGTTACATTAAACTGGTGAACATCGGGCGCGAGGTCGGCTGGGATCAGGAGAAACTGCTGGCATTGAATCCATTCCGTGTGGCCGATCCAACCATGAGTTTCACAACCTTGCGCGCCGCCCGCGATCTGTTGGCTATCAGCAACGATCTGGGGCTAGAAGCGGAAGGGCTCAGTGAGGATGTGGACATACTGGAAACCGGAGCACGTTCGCTTTGGAATGACGCGCTTGGTGCGTTTGACTCGCGCGATGCGCATACCGGTGAATGGGCGGACAGCGTCTCGAACGCCAGCTACTTGTGTTGGTATGCGGGCATTGACTCTGACCGGATGCTTGAGCGGGTCAAGACGGTTCTGACTACTGTCCCACACCCCATTCCAAGCTATGACCCGCAAATGCCCAAGTTTGACGAACGCCGCTACTGGCGCGGCCCGACATGGGCATTCATGAACATGCTGACAGGTTTCGGACTGGCCGAGATGGGCCATGGGGTTGAAGCCGAAGCCTTGCGTCTGAAAACAGCCCGGCTTATCGCGGGCCACGGATTTGCCGAGTATTTCGACCCTCTTACCGGAGGTCCGGCAGGAGGCAATTCTTTCACTTGGACGGCTGCGGTTTGGCTGCATTGGGCGGGGAAGAACTGATGGGGAGTATCCAGCTTAAAGCCGTCGAGAAATGGTTCGGCGAAGTTCAGGTGATCAAGGGCATCGACCTGGAAATACAAAACGGTGAGTTTGTCGTTTTCGTGGGGCCGTCTGGTTGCGGCAAGTCCACATTGTTGCGGATGATCGGTGGGCTCGAGGATATCTCGCGCGGATCGCTTCTGATCAATGGCGATGACGTAACCGACCATCCGCCCTCCAAGAGGGGGCTGACGATGGTGTTTCAGTCCTATGCGCTATACCCTCATCTTACCGTGGCCGAAAACATGGGTTTTTCGTTGAAAGTTGCGGGCGTGTCGAAACCTGAAATAGCTGAACGTGTGGGAAAGGCTGCCGAGGTTCTCAAATTGGATCCTTATCTGGAGCGCCGCCCCAAGGATCTTTCCGGCGGCCAACGACAGCGTGTCGCGATCGGCCGGTCGATCGTGCGCGACCCCACTGCGTTCCTGTTCGACGAGCCCTTGTCCAACCTTGATGCCGCTCTGCGGGTCGAAATGCGCTATGAGATCGCGAAACTGCACCAAAGTCTGAACCGAACCATGATCTATGTAACCCATGATCAGGTCGAAGCGATGACTCTGGCGGATCGCATCGTGGTGCTGGAATTCGGCAAGATCGCGCAGGTGGGCACTCCGCGCGAGTTGTACGAACGCCCCGCCAACCTTTTTGTCGCGCAGTTCATTGGCAGCCCAAAGATGAACGTTTTGCCTTGCTCTGTGGCGGGGGACCGGTTTCGTCTGGAAAACGGCGGGATTGGCCCATTTGACAGAACAGGTGACGCGACCCGGTTGGGTATCCGTCCTGAACATATCAGCGTTGTTGAATCTGGTGCGGGGAATAGTGATGGCGTGGTCGAGGTTGTCGAATACCTTGGGGCCGACATGTTTGTTATCGTCGACTGCGGATTTGACGAGAAGGTGACTGTTCGCCTTGGCGGGGATACGCAGATAAAGGCCGGAATGCAGGTTGGCCTTCTTTTCGCGCCTGAGAAACTGCAGTTCTTCGATGCGTCAGGGCAGGCGATCAGCGCAAATTAAAAGGGGGATAACCTTTCAAGGTTTAGTCTGGTCGTTGCCAATGTTTTGCACAGGCCATCGCTTCCAAAGCATAGTTTCATGAGCTTGTCGAAAAAATGGAGTGGCGCGGTCGCAACTTTGCTAGGTCGCCTCCAAATAGTTCTGATGGTTGAATCCAAGCGGTGCAGGGATCAATTCAACAAGCAGAGCGGCGTCAGGCGGGCGCGACACCAATAGAAACGATCTGAGAGCACAGTGTGCTCGCCGCAGTGAGTGACCGAGCCGTGGTCTGCGCCATAATCGGTAAGATCATCCATTCCAACGCCCAAGCGCTGCCAGATCGTTCCTGTTCATGCACCAACGCGTGATGCATCCCGGACACCTGTGTGGCGTTAAACCGGGCCAGTGTGACCAGCAGTTCGGCCAGAATGGGGTTCTGTTTATGTGGCATGGCCGAAGATGTCCCGCCGCCGGACAGCGTGATCTCGTCCACGCCCTGTTGGGCCATCAGGCAAATATCCTGCCCGATTTTCCCAAGCGAGCCTGAGATCCGCGACAACAGATTGGCATAATCAACCAAACCGTTGCGGTCGGTCTGCCAACCATGATCCACGTCATGCAACCCCAAAGAGTTGGCAATATGGGTCGCCAAATCCCGCCGCGCGGTCCCAATCGTCTGGCCATCGCCAACAGGGCCGCCTAGCTGAACGCGCTCGATCTTAGGGCGAATGTCTTCGATACTATGGTGAAAGGCATGTAAAGGGCTGCGCCAGGTTCCGATCCGGTGGCCGACGGTGACGGGCAGGGCTGCTTGCATCCGCGTGCGCCCCATGATTTTGCGTTCACTAAACTGTTCACTCAGATCGCCCAACATGTCCGACAGCTGCGACAGGCGCGTTTGCAGCAGGTTGCTGGTCTCGCGCAGGGTCAACGCCAAGGCCGTGTCCATCACGTCTTGGGATGTTGTTCCGGTGTGAATGGCCGGGGCCAATGGGCCTGCATCCGATCTAAGGGCCTGAACCAGAGCCGGTACAGGCAGCCCATCCGCCATGGTGCCAGCGCGCAAGGTATCCATTCCGGGCACGGCCTGTTCAATCCATGCGGCAGCAGCGTCCGCTTGCTCGGCGGGGATTCTTCCGATTGCACCCAACCCGCGCGAATAGGCGGCCTCGAAGGCCAGCATATGGGTAAGTGACCGCTCCGCCGACCAGATCTCTTGTGTCTCGGCATCTCCGAACAGGCCCGAAAACCAGGGGTGCGAGAACAGATCGGTCATAGTCTACGTCCTTATTTTGGGTCGTCCGGCCTAACGTTAGGCCGCAGCCGGGCGCAGGCCCAGAATGGCGCGCGCCTGGTCTACACTCGCAACTGGGCGGTCGTGGGCGTGGCACAAATCGACGGCTCTCTGCACCAGCGCTGCATTGGACGGGGCAAGCGTGTCGCGATCCAGACGCACGTTGTCCTCCAGCCCCGTGCGCACATGCCCGCCCGCCGCGATGGACCATTCGTTCAGCTTGATCTGCCCAGCCCCGATCCCGGCGGCGCACCACGGGACGTCTCCGAACAGGCGGTGCACGGTTTTGACGTAGAAGTCGAATACATCTCGATCCACGGGCATGGCATTGCGGACCCCCATGACGAATTGGACATAGGGCGTATCGGGCAATTGCCCCTCGCGGTGCATCCGGGCCGCTTGCAGGATATGCGACAGGTCAAAAGCCTCGATCTCGGGTTTGACGCCGTAGGTTACCATCTCACTGGCCAACCAGTTCACCAGATCGGGCGGGTTTTCATAAACGCGCGTCGGAAAGTTGTTCGATCCCACCGAAAGCGAGGCCATATCCGGGGACAGCGGCAACATGCCCCCGCGCGCTTTGCCCGCGCCGGACCGCCCCCCGGTTGAAAGCTGCACAATCATGCCGGGGCAGTGCGTTTCGATTCCCTCCTTCAGCGCTGCGAACAGGTCGGGGTCCGAGGTGGGTTTGCCCTCAGCGTCCCGCACATGGCAATGAGCGATAGAGGCTCCGGCCTCGAAAGCTTCATGAGTGCTTTCGATCTGCTCCGGCACGCTGATGGGAACGGCCGGGTTATCGGCCTTGGTGGGCACCGATCCGGTGATCGCCACACAGATGATGCAGGGGGTTTGTGAGACAGGATCAGACATCGAAAAACACCGTTTCTGAAGGGCCTTGCAATTGAATATCGAACCGGTAGCCGCCTTCAACCTGTTCCGCGATAAGAGTTTGCCTGCGCACGGGCTGCTCAATCAGGTTCAGCACCGGATCCGACGCATTTGCCGCCATTTCATCGGGGAAATAAAGCCGGGTGTTGAGGCCCAGATTGATCCCACGAGCAACCAGCCACAAGTTAATATGCGGAGCCATCACCGCGCCGGATTGGTCTGTCACGGCGCCCGGTTTGATTGTGCCGAACGCCCATTCGCCCGTCTCGAAATCCGGTATCACACGGCCCCAGCCACGAAAGCCCGGATCAACAGAGCCCTGATCGGGATAAACGCCATTTGCATCCGCCTGCCATGTTTCGATCAGTACATCCTTGACCGGCGCGCCGGTTCCGTCGCGCACCACACCGCGCACAGTGATCTTCGTCCCTGACGCGTCTGGCCCCGCGATGTCACGGCCTAACTCGTGCCGGTAGATATCGAACCCGGCGTCTCCGGGGGCCAGCCCGATATGCACATAGGGCCCCGCGGTCTGTGAGGGTGTTTCCTTGAGATAGTCCAGCTTTTGCACCATGGTCAGTTCCCCTCGGGCCGGTTTTCGAAATAAGTCGACCGCTGCCCGCGCAGCACGATGTCGAACTTATAAGCAAGACAATCGAAAGGGACGGAGGCATTGATATCCAGCGCGGCCACCAGTTGGTCAATCGCGCGCGGGTTGGGGATAGTGTTGATGATCGGACATTTGGCAATCAGCGGGTCGCCTTCAAAGTAAAGCTGCGTGATCAGGCGCTGCGCAAAGCTGGTCCCGAAGACTGACACGTGAATATGCGCAGGCCGCCAACTGCTGACCCAGTTGCGCCAAGGGTAAGCGCCGGGTTTGACGGTGCGAAACTGGTAGTAACCCAGATCATCGGTCAGCGTTCGCCCACAGCCGCCGAAATTCGGGTCGATGGCGGCCAGATAGGTATCTTTCTTGTGTCGATACCGCCCTCCGGCATTGGCTTGCCATATCTCGACCAGAGTATTGGGCACCGGGCGGGCGTTTTCATCCAGCACCCTTCCGTGCAGCAGGATACGCTCGCCCACCGGATCGCCGGTTGTAGCGAAATTGCGCAGCAGGTCATTGTCCAGCGGGTCGATGTCAACATGGCCAAAGGTCGGGCCAGACAGCTCGCTAGTGGTTCCTTCCAGAGACAAAAGCGGCTGTCTCGGAGACCGCGTCACGCTGGTTTTGTAGTTGGGGTCCAAGGCTTGCGGATGCCAGGCCCTGTCGCGTGGGAAAAGCTGGGTCATTCCGCCATGTCCTCCATCTCGGAAAAGGTTTGTTTGGCAAGGGCAATGGCCCGATTGGCGCAGGGAACGCCGGCATAGACGGCGGCGTGCAGGAAAGCCTGAAGGATATCGTCTTTCGAAGCCCCGGTATTGGCGCAGGCGCGCACATGCATGGGGATCTCGTCAAAGTTCCGCGTCGCGGCCAGGAGTGCCAGCGTAATCATAGATCGTTCGCGCGGGGTGATCGTGTCGTCCGCCCAAAGCGTGCCCCACGCAGTTTCGGTGATCATGTCCTGAAACGGCGCGTCAAAGGCGGTTTTGCGCGCCTCGGCGCGATCCACATGGGCGTCGCCCAGAACTTTGCGGCGCACGGATATGCCGGTTGCATGGCGATCCATCACAGTCCCCTTTTCGTCGGTCATCTTCAATACGGCAGCCCCACATAGTTCTCGGCCATCGCCTTTTGCGCGGCTTCGTTCGTGCGCAGAAAGTCAATCTCGGCCCGTTGCATCTTGAGGTCAAATTCGGACTGGTCGGGAAAGCGGTGCAGCAGCGTTGAAAACCACCAGCTGAACCGCTCGGCCTTCCAAACCCGCGCCAGAGCGTTTTGCGAATAGGCGTCGATCCCGGCCTCAGACCCATCTTGGTAATAGTCCTTCAAACCTTGAAACAGGTAGTGCACGTCCGAGGCTGCCGTATTCAGTCCCTTGGCCCCGGTTGGCGGCACGATATGCGCCGCGTCCCCGCATAAAAACAACCGCCCCCACTGCATCGGCTCGGTCACGAAGGAACGCAGTGGCGCGATGGATTTTTCGATCGACGGGCCGGTTACAAGGCGATCGGCATATTCCTGTGGAATGCGGCGTTTCAGCTCGGCCCAAAAAGCGGCATCAGTCCAGTCTTCAGGGTGATCGGACAGAGAACACTGGATGTAATAGCGACTCAGCGCCTCGTTGCGCATAGAACACAGCGCAAAGCCGCGATGGGACGAGGCATAGATCAGTTCGTGATGCACAGGCGGGGTTTCGGACAAAATGCCCAGCCAGCCAAAAGGATAGATCTTTTCGTATTCGCGCCGGACCGACAGCGGGATGGTTTGGCGGCTGACCCCGTGAAATCCGTCGCAGCCCGCGACGAAATCCGCATCGATACGCTGATCTTGCCCATCAGTGGTGAAGGTCACATAGGGGGCGTCGGTTTCAGCGTCATGAATGGTGACGTTTTCGGTGTTGAAGATCATCGCGCCACCTGCGGCCTCGCGCGCGTCATAGAGGTCGCGGGTCACTTCGGTCTGGCCGTAAACCAGAACTGGGGTGCCGGTATGGTGCTGGAAGTCGACCCGGAAGCAGTCGTCTTCGACCGCTATCAACGTGCCGCTATGTTCAATTGCCTCAGCGTGCAGGCGCGGGCTGGCGCCTGCCTGATCCATCAGGTCGACAAAACCCTGCTCCAGCACGCCGGCGCGGATGCGGCCCAACACATAGTCCTTGGTCCGACGCTCCAGTACGATGCTGTCGATTCCCTGCGTTGCCAGAAGCTGTGATAACAGCAAACCCGACGGCCCGCCGCCGATCACAAGAACTTGCGTCCGCATCTTATCCTCCTGTCCCCGCTGTGCAGGATTGCATTGTGCAAGAGGTTTCGCAACGCACGGATGCGGCCATACCGTTGCGATAAAAGCATAAGGGGGCCATACATGATCCCATGCGATGACTGGATACCGCCCCGTATCGGACCTAGGACGCTGGACTGATGATAAGCGGGCCTGCAAAAAAAGTTGCGATATTATGCATGTTATGCATTAAATTGCATCGCGACGCATCGCGCAGAGGAGGAAACAATGAAGATCAAACGCACGCTGATCGGGGCGTTGGGGGCTATGGCCCTTGGCATGGGAACGGTGGCAAACGCGGCCGAGTATGAATTCAACCTGCAAAGCTTCTTGCCTGCGCAGGCGACGATTCCATCGAAAATCATCGACGTCTGGGCCGACAAGATCGAAGAGGATTCGGGCGGACGCATCGAAATTACCCGCTATCCGTCGATGCAACTGGGCGGCAAGCCGCCGGAACTGCTGGATCAGGTGATCGACGGCGTGATTGACATGACTTGGAACGTCATCGGTTATACGCCGGGCCGCTTCCCGTCGACCGAAGTGTTCGAATTGCCCTTCCTGGTGAATGACGCCAAGCCCGCTTCGGCCGCGTTTTGGACCTTGCTGGAGGAAGACATCGCCGCGCGTGAGTTCTCGGACGTGAAGGTTCTGGGTGGCTGGGTCCACGGCCCCGGCATGATCCATGCCAATAAAGAGGTTCTGACGCCAGACGATTTCAACGGTATGAAAATCCGTGGCGCCTCGCGTCAGGTCAACGCCTTGCTCAGCACATTGGGCGCGACCCCGGTGGGTATGCCTGTGCCTGCGGTGCCCGAGGCGCTGTCCAAGGGTGTGATCGACGGCACGACCATTCCGTGGGAAGTGACCAAAGCGCTGAAAGTGCCGGAACTGGTAGAAAACCATACCGAATTCACAGGGCCGATGATGTATACCGTGACCTTCGTTCTGGCCATGAACAAGGAAAAATACGCCGCACTGCCGGATGATCTGAAAGCTGTCATCGACGACAACTCGGGTCTGGAGTTCTCCATGTTCGCAGGCGAAGTCCAGCAGGCCTATGACGAGCCCGCACGTGAAATCGCGCTGGATCGCGGGAACAACGTGGTGACTCTGGACGCCGAACAATCCGCCGCCTGGGCCGAGGCCGCACAGCCTGTCTATGACACCTGGCTGTCAGAGATGAACGAAAAGGGCATTGACGGTCAGGCCCTGATAGATCGGGCCAAAGCGTTGATGAACGAGTACGGCAGCTAAGCCGGACCTTCCGCGCGGGGCTCAGACAGCGCCGCGCGACATTTAAACCAAAATCTGCATCGGCACCGTTGGTGGAGGGGACATGCACCAAACGATAGAAAAGCTGGCGCGCGGCATGGCATTGCTGGGCGGCGCTGTTCTGACGGCTTTGATCCTGTTGATCTGTATCTCGGTTCTGGGCCGGTCCCTCAATACATTGCTGCATGGTTGGATCGGACAGGTTGCGCCGGGCTTTTCTGAATGGGCTCTGGGGCTGGGTGTCGGGCCTATCAATGGTGATTTTGAGATTGTCGAGGCGGGCGTGGCCTTTGCCATCTTTGCGTTTCTGCCGCTCTGCCAGTTGAATTCGGGCCATGCGGTCGTGGATATTTTCACCTCGAAACTATCGCCCCGGGTTGACCGTATCTTACGCATGTTGGCCGAGGTGGTCTTTGCCGCCGTTTTGGTGCTGATCGCAGTGCAGTTGTTCGGGGGCATGATGGCGAAGCTGCGGTTTGGTGAGAATACGTTTATCCTCCAATTCCCCGTCTGGTGGGGTTACGCCGCCAGCTTTTGCGCAGCCGTCGTGGCGGCGGTCGTTGGTCTTTATATGGCGGGCATCCGCATCCGCGAATGCGCGACAGGAAAGGAACTCCTGCCGTGAGCGATCTCGTCATCGGGTTGCTGTCCTTTCCCGCTCTGCTTTTGCTGATATTCGCCCGCGTGCCGATTGGGTTGGCCATGTTCGTCACCGGTCTGGTCGGGATTGTGACTGTCACCGGCAACCTGAATATCCCGTTGGGCCGGCTGAAATCCGAGACCTACACGACCTTCTCCAGCTATTCCCTGTCGATTGTGCCGATGTTCCTGCTGATGGGGTATTTTGCCACGCTGGGCGGGATGTCGACGGCGCTGTTCAAAGCGGCAGAGGGCTTTTTGGGCCATCGCCGGGGCGGTGTCGCCATGGCCGCGATCGGAGCTTGCGCAGGGTTCGGGGCGATCTGCGGATCGTCGCTGGCGACGGCGGCCACGATGGGGCGCGTGGCACTGCCTGAGTTACGTCGGTATGGCTATGCCGGTGGCTTCTCGACCGCCACGTTGGCCGCAGGGGGGACGTTGGGCATTCTGATCCCGCCTTCGGTTGTGTTGGTGATCTACGCGATCCTGACCGAACAGAATATCGCCAAGCTGTTTCTAGCTGCATTCATCCCCGGCGTTCTGGCGGCATTGGGTTATGTGATTGCCGTCTCGGTCTATGTGCGCCTTTACCCAGACAGCGCCGGAACCCGTCCTGCCGTGCCCTACCGTGAACGGTTTCGGCTGTTGCTGGACGTCTGGCCCGTGCTGGTTGTCTTTGGCGGCGTTGTCGGCGGCATTTATGCGGGGTGGTTCACGCCCACAGAAGGCGCTGCTGTGGGGGCGGCTGGAACCGGACTCATCGCGCTAGCTAATGGCGGGCTGACATGGTCGACGCTGAAAGACAGTTTCACTACCACGGCCAAATCCACGGCGATGATCTTCTTCATCATTCTGGGCGCGGGGTTCTATAACGGGTTTCTGGCGCTGACGAATGTGCCGCAGGAACTGGCGAATTTTGTGCTGAGTCAGGGCTTCAGCCCCTGGGCAATTCTGGCTCTGATCCTTGTGTTTTATCTGGTTCTTGGTTGTGTGATGGACAGCCTCAGCATGATCCTGTTGACGATTCCCATCTTCTACCCGGTTATATCCGTGCTGGATTTCGGCTTGGTCGACTTGATCGCGATGCAACATGATGCAGCACGTACTGCGCTGGCCGGAGCTGCCGACATCGCCCCCGACATCCGCGCTGAAGTCGAAGCCCTGATTGCCTCGGGGGCTGAGATCAGTCGCGATTTACAGAAAGAGATCGGTATCCGAGTCACACAAGGCATGGCCGACCGCATCGCCGAAGAACGCACAGCCATTTGGTTCGGTATCCTCGTGTTGATCGTGGTTGAGGTCGGGTTGATTACGCCTCCAGTCGGGATGAATCTGTTTGTGATCAACACGATGGACCGTGAAACCCGCATGACCGAGACCTACAAGGCCGTGCTGTTCTTTGTCGGATCTGACATCCTGCGTGTTGTCCTTTTGGTGCTGTTCCCGGCGATCACTCTATTCCTGATCCCATTTGGCTGACCTTTGCTGGGTTGTGCAAGAAAATGCACAAACGCAAAAAACACTGTTGCAAACATATGCGGGAGATGTGCATTATAACGCATATTTCAGGCGTCGGGGCGAAATTTTCTGAAACCCCGGTTCGAATGATCCCCCAACGAGACGACCCATAGGGGAGATGGGCGGCACATCAGGGTGATTGTTTTTCCGGCAAGCAGCCGCTGGCCCGTCGAGGGGAGGAGGAACCCGTGTCAGAAAACCAGAATGCAGCCCTTTGGTTTGTGGATCGTCACCTGCGCGAAGGGCGCGGCGACAAAGTGGCCTTTCACGAGGCCGACGGACAGCAACGCACGCTGACCTATCGCGCCTTGGCCGAGGAAAGCGCGCGGTTTGCGGGCGCGCTGACGCGCCATGACGTGCGCCGCGAAGAACGTGTGGCGATGGTTGTGCTGGACCAGATCGAATTTCCGATCCTGTTCTGGGGCGCGATCAAGGCCGGAGCCATTCCGGTGCCGATCAACACATTGCTGTCCGCGCCGGTATATGCCGCGACCCTGAACGATAGCCGCGCGACGGTTCTGATCGTATCGGCCGAGATGTGGGCCACGATCGCACCTGCGATCCAAGGCAATACAAATCTGCGGCAGGTTATCGTTGTAGGCGACGCGCCCGATGGCACCACCAGCCTTGAGGCGTTCATGGACGGGGCCACGCCAGTGGAAACCGTCACCTCGGACAGTGATGAGGCCGCGTTCTGGCTCTATTCCTCGGGCTCGACGGGTCTGCCGAAAGGTGTGCGCCATGTGCAGTCCAGCCTTCGGGCCACCGCCGATACATTCGGGGCGCAGGTGCTGGGTATCCGGGAAGAAGACGTGGTGTTCTCGGTCGCCAAGCTGTTCTTTGCCTATGGGTTGGGCAACGGGCTGACCTTTCCGCTGTCGGTTGGGGCAACGACGATCCTTCTGGGTGGCCGCCCAACGCCGGATGTGGCGTTTCAGATCATCGCCGCGCACAAGCCGACGCTATTTTGCGGTGTGCCCACCTTCTTTGCCGCGATGAACGCACGGTTCGAGGCGGGCGATCTACAAAGCGAACCAAATCTGCGCCTGTGTACTTCGGCTGGCGAGGCGCTACCGCGCGAGGTGGGTGAGGCGTGGGAGAAGAATATGGGTGCGCAGATCGTGGATGGCGTGGGCTCGACCGAGATGCTGCACATTTTCCTGTCGAACCGCCCCGGTGACATAGTCTACGGAACTTCTGGCACGGCGGTGCCCGGCTATGACGTGCGTCTGGTCGACGAAGCCGATCACGAGGTTGGCGATGGCGAGGTGGGCGAGCTGCTGGTGCGGGGTCCTTCCTCTGCCGAAAGCTATTGGAACCGGCGCGAGAAATCGCGTGCGACTTTCGAGGGGCATTGGACCCGGACTGGCGACAAGTATGAGCGCACAGCCGAGGGTCGCTATATCTATTGCGGGCGTACGGATGACATGTTCAAGGTGTCCGGTATCTGGGTCAGCCCGTTCGAGATTGAACAGACGCTGATCGAACACCCCGCCATTCTGGAGGCCGCGATTGTGGCCCATGCCGACGAGCAAGGCCTGGACAAGCCTCGCGCCTTTGTCGTTCTGAAAGATGGTCAAAGCGCGGATGCGATTGGGGATCTGAAAGACTTTGTCAAAGACCGGATCGGCAAGTGGAAATATCCGCGCTGGGTCGAGGTGGTGGACGATTTGCCCAAAACCGCAACCGGCAAAATCCAACGTTTTAAACTGAGGGAAACCGCATGATCTGGCAGGATGGCGGCTCGGGCCGCATGGATGTGAACGGTAGGGAATTGGAATATGGCACCTGGGGCCCTGCGCCACAGGATGCGCCAACCATCGTATTGCTGCACGAAGGGCTGGGTTGCGTCGCGATGTGGCGGGATTTCCCTGCCGAGATTTCGGCGGCAACCGGCTTTGGTGTTCTGGCCTATTCCCGTGCTGGCTACGGCCAATCCGATCCAGCAGAGCTGCCGCGCCCGCTGGACTACATGACCGTCGAAGCGCAGCAGGTTCTGGGTCCCGTTCTGGATCAGACTGGCATTCAGCGGGCGGTTCTGCTGGGCCATTCCGACGGTGCGACGATTGCGGCGATCTATGCAGGCTCGGTCTCGGACCAGCGGGTGCGGGGGCTAATCCTGATGGCGCCGCATTTCTTTACCGAAGAGATGGGGTTGGCTTCGATTGCCGCCGCGCGGGAAGCGTTTGATACCGGCGACCTAGCAGGGCGGCTGGCGTCTTATCACCGCGACCCGGCGGCGATGTTTAATGGCTGGTGTGATGCGTGGCTGGACCCCGGTTTCCGCAACTGGAACGTGGCGGATGTCATCGACTACCTGCGCATTCCGACGCTTGCGATTCAGGGGCGTGATGATCAGTATGGCACACTGGCTCAGATTGCCGAGGTTGAAACCCGCAGCTATGCCCCAGTCGAAACAGCCATACTGGACAATTGTCGACACGCCCCTCAGTTTGATCAACCCACAGCAACCCTGACAGCAATCGCAGAGTTCACCGCCCGGCTTGAGCGGTTGGAACACGCAATGCCTGAAATGGCATGACCAGCGACTGTTGGCCTCCGCATGCTTACGTACCGGGTCAGACAGCGCGTCACCCCGAAGGTCTGTTTGACCCGCTGAAAACCGGCCTGGCGGATGTTGCGCCGTCGGATCTGGTGGGTACATCTGCCTGGACCAGCGGTTTGGCCTTTCTGAACGAAGGGTATTTTTGGGAGGCGCATGAGGTGCTCGAGGCCGTCTGGCTGGCCTGCCCGCCCAATTCGCCAGAACGTCTGATGGTGCAGGCGGTTATCCAATACGCAAACGCCTGTCTGAAAGGTCGGATGGGGCAGCCTCGCGCGATGGCGCGGCTAATGACCTTGTCCGACGATCTGGCTTGCGAGGCGGTGGACCGGGCAGGAGGGGCTGTTCTGGGTTTGAATGGTGAGATGTGCAAAATAATGCACAACAAGGTAGCAGTAGAGGGTAGAATCGGCAAAAAATGCATCTAAAAGATGCGTTATGTTGCACTCATTCCTTTACTCGATACATGCAGCGCACTATCCTGCATGTCTGAACGTAGGAGTTGCACATGACCAAGGTCATCAATTTTCAGACCCATCCATCGCAGTATCGCCATTGGCGGGTGGAATATGAAGGGCCGATTGCGAACCTGTTTATGGATGTCGACGAAGATCAAGGGCTGTTCGAGGGGTATCAACTCAAGCTGAACTCTTACGATCTGGGCGTCGATATCGAACTGGCCGATATTGTGCAACGGATGCGCTTTGAACATCCCGAAGTGAAAGTGGTCGTCATGCAATCCGGTAAGGACCGGGTGTTCTGCGCGGGTGCCAATATCCGGATGCTCGGGGGGGCGGCCCACAGCCACAAGGTGAACTTCTGCAAATTCACCAATGAGACGCGCAACACCTACGAAGCTGCCGAAAAGGACAGCGGCCAGAAATATATTGCCGCCGTCAAAGGCGCTTGCGCAGGGGGTGGCTACGAGCTAGCGCTGGCCTGCAACCACATCATGCTGACCGATGACAGCACGTCCTCGGTCGCGCTGCCCGAAGTGCCTTTGCTGGCGGTTCTACCCGGAACTGGTGGGCTGACGCGGGTGACGGATAAACGCAAGGTGCGGCGCGATCTGGCAGATGTGTTCTGCTCGACCGAAGAAGGGGTCAAAGGCAAGAGGGCGCTGGATTGGCGTCTGGTGGATGAGGTCGTGCCGAACTCCAAGTTCGACGCCACCGTGCAAGAACGTGCCCGCGAATTCGCCGCCGCGATGCCCAAGCCGGATGCCACAGGGGTTGCTTTGGGTCCGTTGGACAAGACGGTCGGCGAAGATGGATCGGTCACGTATAGCCTGATTGAAGTGGCTGTTGATCGGGATGTCCGCAAGGCGACCGTGACGATCAGCGGCCCGGATGCCGACGCTCCGCAGGACATGGCCGCGTTCACGGCGCAGGGGGATCAGGCCTATCTGTTGCGGCTGGCGCGCGAACTGGACGACGCCATCCTGCACCTGCGCCTGAATGAGATGGAGTTGGGGCTTCTGGTCTTCCGCACCCAAGGCGACCCCGAGCTGTTCCAGGCGCATGAGGCGCTGTTGCTGGTCAACCGTGACCACTGGCTGGCCAACGAGGTGCTGCAGTATTGGAAGCGCCTACTGAAACGGATCGACGTCACATCACGGTCGATGTCAGCGCTGGTCGAACATGGCTCGTGCTTTACCGGTATTCTGGCCGAAATCCTGTGGGCGGTGGATCGCACATATATGATGGAAGACGAGTTCGAAGGCGACAATCGTCCCTTGGCGACGGTCACTCTGACTGATGCGAATTTTGGACCTTTGCCCATGGGCAATGACCTGACCCGGCTTGAAACCCGGTTCTACGGCACGCCCGATGCGGCGGGCCAGATGGAAGACCATAAAAACACCGCGCTGGATGCCGAAGCTGCCGACGAGCTGGGCCTTGTGACGATGATCCTGGATGACATCGACTGGGAAGACGAGATCCGCATCTTCGAGGAAGAGCGCGCCTCATTCAGCCCCGATGCAATGACCGGGATGGAGGCGAACCTGCGTTTCGCGGGCCCCGAAACCATGGAAACCCGCATCTTTGGCCGCCTGACCGCATGGCAGAACTGGATTTTCAACCGTCCCAATGCGGTGGGTCCCGATGGCGCGTTGCAACGGTACGGCACCGGGCTACGCGGCGAATATGACATGGAACGTGTGTGACAGGTTCCGCCCGAGCTTCATCAGGAGAAAGACATGCTAGACGTCATCAACGTAAGTTACGACACTCAGATCCCCAACAATGTCGGCCTGAGTCAGGACCGCAAGGTACTGAAAGCGCTTGAGAAATGGCATCCCGGCTATATCGACTGGTGGAACAAGCTGATCCCACAGAACTTTCAGGAATCCATGGTCTATCTGCGCACTGCCGTCAGTGTTGACCCCAAAGGCTGGGCCAAGTTCGACTATGTGAAAATGCCGGAATACCGTTGGGGCGTTCTGCTGGCTCCGCAGGTCGAAGAACGCATCATTCCAATGGGTGAGCATAAGGGTGAGAAAGCATGGCGGGAGGTGCCGGGCGAATACCGCAACATGCTCAAACGTCTGATTGTCATTCAAGGCGATACCGAGCCGGGCTCGGTCGAGCAGCAGCGGTTCTTGGGACTGACTGCGCCGTCGCTTTATGACATGCGCAACCTGTTTCAGGTCAACGTGGAAGAAGGCCGCCACCTGTGGGCGATGGTCTATCTGCTGCAGAAATACTTTGGCAAGGATGGCCGGGAAGAGGCGGATGACCTGCTGATCCGGTCCTCGGGCTCTGAAGAAGCGCCGCGGATGTTGGGCGCCTTTAACGAAGAAACGCCCGATTGGCTGTCTTTCTTCATGTTCACCTATTTCACTGACCGTGACGGCAAGATGCAGTTGGAAAGTCTTGCGCAATCTGGATTTGATCCGCTCAGCCGAACATGCCGCTTTATGCTGACCGAAGAGGCCCACCATATGTTTGTGGGCGAAACCGGTGTCAGCCGTATCGTGCAACGCACCTGCGAGGCGATGAACGAGGCCGGTTTGACCGACCCCTACGATATCGGCAAAGTGCGTGATCTGGGCGTGATCGACCTGCCGACGATCCAGAAAAAGCTGAACCTACACTATTCGCTGTCGCTGGACCTGTTCGGGCAGGAGGTCTCGACCAATGCCGCCAACGCCTTCAACGCGGGTATCAAGGGCCGGTATATGGAGAACCGTATCGACGACGACCACATGCTGCAAAGCGACACTTATGCAGTTAAATCCATTGTTGATGGGGCGATCGTGACGCAGGATGTACCTGCGCTGACCGCGATCAACATGCGGTTGCGCGACGACTATGTCCGCGATGCCTCGGGCGGTGTCGGGCGTTGGAACAAGATCATTCAGAAGGCCGGGATCGAATTCAACTTGGCCCTGCCAGACGAGGCGTTCCACCGCCAGATTGGCGTCTTTGCCGCGATCAAGGCCAATCCCGAAGGCGATATCATCTCTGAGGCGGAATGGGCCGCGAATGCCGACAAATGGCTGCCGTCCAAGGAAGATGGGGCCTATATCCAGTCGCTTATGGTGCCGTGCTATGAGCCCGGCAAATACGCAGGCTGGATCTCGGCCCCAAAGGTTGGGATCGATAACAAGCCTGGCGATTTCGAATATGTGAAACTGCACATGGCCTGATCTCGGGCCTGTTTGGCAGGGCAGTGGGGACCCCCTCTGCCGGCCGCATCTTGCCAGCCAACGCGGGAAGGAAATGGATGATGGCGGCGGAACGCTCCGCACTCAGCGCAGACAAGGCCGAGATACAGCCCAATCACTCGGTTATCCGGGGGCGTTGTCTTGGCTGTGACACCTGCACCGGCATCTGCGCAGCACTTATCGACGCCATGACCCTTCCCGCCCTTATCCAGCGACGGCATAAATCATGAACAAACCCATCAAACAGCACCTGATCGACCCGGAAATCTGTATCCGTTGTTACACCTGCGAGATGACCTGCCCCGAACAGGCCATCGAACATGACGACAACAACGTGGTTGTGAATGCGGATCTGTGCAACTTCTGCATGGATTGCATCCCGGTCTGCCCGACCGGTTCGATCGACGAATGGCGCGTCGTGACCGAGCCTTACAGCCTTGAGCAGCAATATGAGTGGGAGGAGTTGCCGGAACAAGAGGATCTGGTCTCGGATGACGCCGACACCGGGATTGAGGCGCTGGATGATGCGATGGCCGCGTTGCTGGCCGATGCCCATAAGGGTGCGGGGGGCAAATCCAAGGCCCCCGCCACGGCGTCGAAACCCACGATCAATCTGTACAACTTGGGCAAACCTGTTCAAGCCGTTGTGCAGGGCAACTACCGCCTGACCGAGGCGTCCTCGGACAGTGACGTGCGCCATATCATTCTTGATTTTCAGGGCCACCCGATGCCGGTTCTGGAAGGTCAGTCGATCGGGATCATCCCGCCCGGCACCACCGGCGAAGGGCAGCCGCACCTGCCGCGGCTTTACTCCGTGTCCAGCCCGCGCGATGGCGAACGTCCCGGTTTCAACAACGTCTCACTGACCGTCAAACGCGAAGAGGGCGGCGTTTGCTCGAACTATGTCTGTGATCTGAAAAAGGGTGATGCGGTCAATGTTACCGGCCCGTTCGGGTCGACCTTTCTGCTGCCTGATGATCCCGACGCGCGCATCCTGATGATCTGCACCGGCACCGGCTCGGCCCCGATGCGCGCCTTTACCATGCGCCGTCAGCGCAAGGTGGGCACGATCCACGGTGGCATGACGATGTTCTTCGGGGCGAGAACGCCTGACAGCTTGCCCTATTTCGGGCCGTTGCAGAAAGTGCCCAAGACGCTGTTGGATCAGCATCTGGTATTCAGCCGGCAAGAGGGGCAGGACAAGGAATATGTTCAGGACAGGATGCTGGCCAAACGAGACATCGTCGCCGACTTGCTGCAAGACACCAACAGCTACGTTTATATCTGCGGCCTGCGGGATATGGAGGACGGGGTCGAGCAAGCTCTGACCGAAATCTCGGCGGGCGTTGGACAGGACTGGACCGCGCTGCGGGATCAGATGCGCGACGCGGGTCGATACCACGTGGAGACCTATTGATGTTGGTCCGGCCGGCCTCGGCCTATCGGCATGATATCCGGGTGACGTGGGGCGATTGCGACCCGGCGCGCATCGCCTATACCGGGCGCCTGCCATGGTTCGCACTGGATGCGATCAACGCCTGGTGGGAAGAGCATCTGGGTCAGGGCTGGTATCAGCTGGAACTGGACCGCAATGTCGGCACGCCCTTCGTCCGGCTTGAGATGGACTTCAAATCGCCGGTCACGCCCCGGCACACGCTGGCCTGTCACGTATGGCCCAGTCGGTTGGGCACATCCTCCATCACGTTTCGCGTCGATGGCGAACAGGATGGCCAACTGTGCTTTTCGGCCCAGACCGTCAGCGTCTTCATCGTGGCAGACGCGTTTGAAAAACGCCAACCTCCGCAGGATATCCAAGACCTGTTGGCTCCGTTTTTGTGTGACGCGGAGCAGACCGGGACATAACCGTTTTCCTTTTTGGTCCGGCGAACGTATTGTGCATTATTATACACATTCGGAATTGCGAAACATGGCGGAAATTACAACCTTCAGCGGGGTGTCGACCCAGATCGACACGGAATCCGAGATCGAACGCAGCATCTCGGCGCTGATGGTGCAGGTGGGTGAACGGGTCCGCAGCGCGCGTGAACGCAAGGGCATTTCTCGTCGGGTTCTGTCCGAAAGCTCGGGCGTGTCACAGCGCTATCTGGCGCAGCTTGAATCCGGGACGGGCAATATTTCGATCGGGTTGCTGCAACGGGTCGCGCATTCGTTGGATCACCGAATCGAGTGGTTTGTTGGCGCAGAAGATCCGTGGAATTCCACAAGCCTACGCGTGGCCGAGCTATTTTCTGCAGCCGATAGCGAAACACGTGATCAGGTGTTGCAGGCGCTCTCGCCGGGCAGCGATCAGGGTGGACGGGCACAGCGCGTCTGTCTGATTGGCTTGCGCGGTGCGGGGAAATCGACGCTTGGTAAACTTGCGGCTGAACAACTGGATGCGCCATTTTTGGAGCTGAACAAAGAAATCGCCCTGCATGGCGGAATGCCGATTGACGAGATCCTCGCCCTTTACGGGCAGGAAGGCTATCGCAAGCTTGAGGCCGGGTCTTTGGATCGGGTCATCGAAAACTATGACCGCGTGATCCTGGCTGTGGCCGGTGGCATCGTGTCCGAGCCTGAAACTCTTAACAAGTTGCTGTCCAGTTTCCATACGATCTGGCTGAAGGCCTCGCCGCAGGAGCATATGGACCGGGTGCGCGCGCAGGGTGATGAGCGGCCCATGGCGGGCAATGCCGACGCGATGGAGCAGCTGACCTCGATCCTGGCAAGCCGAGAGGTTCTTTATGCGCGGGCGCGGTTCATGCTGGACACGTCGGGGCGGGCGCTGGACCAGTCGCTGGATGAATTGGTGACGATGATCCGGACGCAAAAGCTGTTGGAAGCGTGACCTAGGCCTATATCCGTACATAAGTGAACTATAACGCAGAAGGAGCCGATGATGGCCGTGGATGTCTGGCGTCAGGGAGCCGTCGGGTTTGTCAGGCTGAACAACCCGCCTGTGAATGCCATCGGTCTCAGCATTCGGCAGGGCTTGCGGGATGCGGTGGCTTGGGTTCAGGCACAGAAAGGTCTGTCGCGGGTGGTGCTGCATGGATCACAGCGCGCATTTGCTGCGGGTGCGGACGCGCGAGAGTTTGACACGCCGCCAGTTGCGCCGCATTTGCCGGAAATTTTGAATGGGATTGAGGCCTCGGACGTGCCGTGGGTTGCGGCGATCACGGAGGGTGCGTTGGGCGGTGGGTGTGAGCTGGCGCTGGCCTGCCGCTATCGGATCGCGGCGCCGGGTGTCCGGATTGGCCTTCCCGAGGTGACGCTGGGCGTGGTGCCCGGCGCGGGCGGCACGCAACGCTTGCCCCGCCTGATCGGGATTGCGGCTGCTGTCGAGTTGATTGCAACCGGCAAGCCCGTTCCGGCTGAACAGGCCGAAGCCTTGGGGCTGGTGGACGGTATCGCAGAGGACCCGGTGGATGTTGCGCTGCATCTGGACGTAGGCACGCTGGAGCTGTCTGTGCCGCCCGGATTGCGGGACCGGCCCGCCGCAGATGATACGGCGATTGCGGCCGCGCGCGCCGATGTCTCGCAGCGGATGCCCCACCAGATCGCGCCGCCAAAGGCGATTGATCTGGTGGCCCTGTCGACCACGGCCACTTTGTCGGAAGCAATGGCCCAAGAACGCGCGACGTTTTTGGACCTGCGGCAAGGCGCACAAGCCCGCGCCCTTCGCCATATCTTCTTTACGGAACGCGCTGTGCGTGGGCAGGACGCCCCCAGCACTAGCCACATCGCAAATCGCATTCTCGCGCGGTACCACGAAGCGGCGGATACGGTGCTGATGGATGGCTCGACCCCGTGGGAGGTGGACGAGGCCATGGTCGAATTCGGCTATACCATGGGCCCTTACGAGGCGCAGGACCTGAACGGTGTGGACATCGCTCTTGCCAATCGCCGCGAAAACGCCCCGCGCGACCCGAACCGCCGAAATATTCCCATCGCGGACCGGATGCTCGAGCTGGGCAAGCTGGGCAAAAAGGTCGGAGCAGGCTGGTATCGATATCCCGGCGGGGGTGGGAAGGTTGACGACCCGATCGTGGCCGACCTGGCATTGGAGGAGGCACATTTCGCAGGGATCACCCGCTGTGACTATTCTGAGGAGGAGATCAGGGACAGGCTGCTATGTGCGATGATCAACGAAGCGGTTGGTCTGCTTGACGAAGGAATTGCCTTATCGGCTCGAAGTATTGATCTTGTTACCGTAAGAAGCTGTGGCTTCCCACGGTGGCGTGGTGGGTTGATGTTTTATGCGGATACGATCGGGGCTGAAACTATCTTGGCGCGTCTGGATACCTATGCGAACGAAGACAGTTTGGTTTGGGCACCCAGCCCTTCCCTGCGATATTGCGTGGAAAACAACGTCTGCCTGTCTGACCGGTTTCCGACCAAGTGACACTTGGAGACCCACAGTTAAACTTATCTGTTTAGAAAAGATCAGACGTTCGGGATTGTTGGAAGAAGAGTTCTCATAAACTGAGGAAGAGATGTCAAAACAGCGGCTTGAGCCCGGAATGGGCTTTCTGACTTCGCCAGTTCTGAGAGAAATAGGCCCGTCTTTGAGGTCGATCCCCAGACGCCGGAGTTCACCACTTGTGCCGATGTTCTGTGCATTCGCATAGGAACATGGTTAAACGCCCGGAAAGGTAATATGACGCGAGTGAATAGGCGTCACGGAGTTATCAACCAAACAGCGTTTTCTGGTTTGCTAAAAACTGTATGAGATAGCCATGTACTGTGCGAAAGGGATTTGATCTGCTCTGGCTGTTCATCTCCCGAACGATGGCTAAGATGGCGCCATGTCCAAGGTCAGACCGCGCATTCCACATGATTATTTTCCGCCTTTTGGTGGGTTGAAATCCTTCTACGAGGTTGCTTTGACCGGCAGCGCCGTCAAGGCAGCGGAACGCTTGCAAGTTTCGGCGTCGTCTATCAGCCACCAAGTCAAGTCGCTTGAATCCGAATTGGGGGTCCGGTTGGTCGAAAACCGCAAGGGACGTCTGTTTCTGACCGCCGATGGCGCACAGTTTTTTGATCAGATCAAAGGGCCGATGTTCGAGATACTGCGCGCGACCGAGGCCATCCGTTCGATGCCGGGACGCAAGCGGATATCTTTGACTCTGACGCCGTCTTTTGCAGCCGGCTGGCTGTTGCCGAGGCTTTCCGATCTTGAACGTAGCCACCCCGATCTTGAGGTCAATTTGGTCACCACAACACGTGTGGTTGATCTAGAACGGGAAAATGTTGATCTGGCAATCCGGCGGGGAATGGGCGAGTGGCCTCAAACGGTTGTAACTCCGCTTATGCGCGAAGTCATCGTGCCCGTGATTTCGCCTGCGTTTGCTCAGACGATTGGGGGTATGGCGCTGGCGGAAGTTTTGAAAACCCAGCGGGTTTTGGCAAATACGACCGTGGATGCAGAATGGGATCACTGGTGCCAGGCGCGGGGGTTTCAACCTCCGGCGGCCAATCAGCGGTACAGTCTTGAAACCTATGAATTGACGATTCAGGCGGCACAGGACGGTTTGGGTATTGCTTTGGGCCGCAGGCCGCTGGTGGATTCTTTGCTTTCTGCTGGCGTTCTGTGCGCGCCTTTTGATCTGCCCGACGCCGACAATATCGGCTATTATGTCGCGCGGCCCGATGGTGCCATGCGGTCCGATGTCAAGCGGTTCCATGACTGGTTGCTGACGCAAAGGAATTGAATTTTTTTCAACTCTTGCTGAGGTTTTTGCAGTACAAACCTGTTCCTTCGCAACCTAGCTTCAAACTAAGGTTTGCAGGAGTTTGGCGATGGCCCAGCACAGTGACATTCAGCGCAACGGCCCCCTGTCGGGCATCAGGGTCATTGATCTGACCGCCGTTGTGTCCGGCCCCATGAGCACGATGATCCTTGCCGATCAGGGAGCCGATGTAATCAAGATCGAACGCGCCGACGGCGACTTTACCCGTCACGTGGCGACTCGCCGAGGGGGACATTCGGCCTCTTACCTGAACAATAACCGCAACAAACGCTCGGTGTTGGCCGATCTGAAAAATCCCGATGATATCGCCATGATCAAGACGCTGGTGCAGGACGCCGACGTGTTTATCCAGAATTTCCGCCCCGGTGTCGTGGATCGTCTTGGGCTTAGCTATGAAGTGCTGAGTGTGCTCAACCCCCGGCTGGTCTATATGTCCATTTCTGGGTTCGGGTTCGACGGACCTTTGGCCAATAAGCCTGTCTATGACCCGCTGATACAGGCGTTATCGGCGCTGACCACGGTTCAGGCCGGATCGGACGAGGAGCGTCCGCGTCTGGTCCGCACGATCCTGCCCGACAAGCTGACGGCGGTACAGGCCAGTCAGGCGGTGACCGCCGCGCTGTTTGCCCGCGAACGCACAGGAAAGGGCCAGAAGGTCACGCTGTCGATGCTGGACACAGTGGCGGCTTTCCTCTGGGCCTCGGACATGAACGGCCACACCTTTGTGGGCGATGAGATGGAGGTTGAAGCCAGCCAGTCTTTCCATGATTTGATCTATGAGGTGAAAGGCGGATACCTCAGTATTTCGATCATGCAGAACAAACATTGGGAGGCTCTGGCCCATGCCACAGGTCGCCCTGATATCATCGACGACGAACGCTTTAAAACGACCGAGTTGCGCGACATCAACCGGGACGCGCGGCTGGACTTGACGCAAGAGATGGTGCGTGACCTTGACCGTGACACGTTGTTGACTGCACTGGAAGAGGCGGGTGTCCCCTGTGCCCCTGTCCTGACACGACGCGAGATGCGCCAACATCCGCAGCTCGAGGCCAATGGTATGTTCGTCGAATATGACCACCCGACTGCCGGTCGCCTGCGGCAGACCCGGCCGGCTGCCGTGTTTCATGGTACTCCGGCGACCGACTTGCGCCCCGCGCCGGAACTGGGCGAACACACTGCCGAGGTCCGTGCGAGCCTGACCCCAAACCCTCTGGCGGATGCATCATGATTGACTTCTATTACTCCCCCACACCGAACGGTTGGAAAGTCGCGATCATGCTGGCCGAAACTGGTTTGGATCATCGCACCATTCTTATGAACCTGCGCGGTGGCGACCAGTTCCAACCCGACTTTCTGGCGATCAGCCCAAACGCCAGGATGCCGGCCATTCTGGACCATGACGCAGACGGTGGCCCGCTGAGTGTTTTCGAAAGCGGCGCCATCATGTTGTACCTGGCAGATCGCAGCGGCCAATTCGGCCCCGAAACCCCACGCGAGCGGATCGCCTTTACCGAATGGCTGTTCTGGCAGGCAGCCAATCAGGGTCCGATGGGCGGTCAACTGAGCCATTTTGTGAACTATGCGCCGAAGGACCAGCCCTATTCCCACAAGCGATACAAGGGCGAGTTCGAACGATCTCTGGCGGTCCTAGAGAACCGGCTTGAGGGGCGCGAGTATATGTTCGACCGCTATACGATCGTAGATATGATGTGTTTTCCGTGGGCCTTCATCGCGAAACCTTTAGGCGTTTCATTGGATGCTTTTCCAAACGTTGCCGCCTGGCGTCAACGGATCAAGGCACGCCCTGCCGTTCGTGATGCGATCAACCTGCACAAAAACGCTCAATTCACGGGCAAAGCCACGGCGCAGCAGAACGAAACCCTGTTCAACCAATCGGCCGCCCACCTGATGCCAACAAAAGAGAAGTCCCAATAAAATCAGAACCACCAGCAAGGAGACACCAATGCCCAAGATCGAAGGAAGCTGCCTGTGCGGACAGGTCACCTATAGTTCTAGCGCCGATGAGCCTGCCATGATGGTCGTCTGCCATTGTCCGGATTGCCAGCGGCAAAGCGGCTCGGCCTATTCGACCAATGTGCTGGTGCCGACCGCGTCGATCGCATTCGAGGGTGACAGCCGCAGGACCTATGTGATGAACGGGGCATCCGGGCAGCCGGTGACCCGTAATTTCTGCGGCAATTGCGGCTCGCCCCTGTCGACCGAGATGCCGGCCTTTGGTGACCTTGCGGCGGTAAAGGCGGGGACGTTGCAGGACAGTTCATGGGTCAAGCCATCGATCCAGATCTGGTGCAATTCTGCGCAACCCTGGGGCCCGGTTTCGGATGAAATGGACAAAGCGCCGGCCAATCCGGGCTAAACGTCTGATTTGACACACTGGCCCGTGCCTGATGAGATCATGCGCGGGTCATAGTTAAAACGAGCAGGACATTGCCTTATGAAAGTTGCCGCTGTTCAGGCCGCTCCGGTCTTTCTTGATCCACAGGCCAGCACGGACAAGCTGATCGCCCTGCTGCGGGATGCGGCATCCAATGGGGCCGAATTGGTTGTCTTCCCCGAGGTGTTTTTGTCCGGCTATCCCGTATGGCTGCGCGCCCCGAGCGTGGCCCATAATGACGAGCTGCTGAAGATCGGGCATGTAGCCTATCTGAAGTCCGCGATTACGACCGACGGCCCCGAGATTGCTGCTATCTGTGCCGAGGCAACTGACCTTGGCGTTGCCGTCATGACCGGGATCGTTGAACGGGCTGGTTCGGGCGGTTCGGTTTATGCCTCGTTGGTGACAATCCTGCCCGACAAGGGTGTCGTGAATGTGCATCGCAAGCTCAAGCCGACGTTTCACGAAAGGCTGCTATGGGCCGATGGGGATGGGCATGGTCTGGCTGTTCAGGATTGGAAAGGCATCCGGGTCGGCGGTTTGAATTGCTATGAAAACTGGCAGCCTCTGGCCCGGCAAGCGCTGTACCAGCAGGGAGAACAGTTGCATATCGCAACATGGCCAGGTGATCTGGACGTAACCGACCACATCACACAATTCATCGCGATGGAGGGGCGAGTTTATGTTGTTTCGGTTTCGGGTCTGCTGCGCAGCAGTGACATTCCTGACAGCTTCCCCTTGCGAAAACACGTAACCGAGGGGCGCGATGTCATCAACGACGGCGGTAGCATGATCGCGGCACCCGGTGGCAAATTGATTGCGGGCCCAGTCACGGGCGAAGAGATCACGCTCTATGCTGAGATCGATGTGGATCAGGTTATCGCCGCACATCTGAAACTGGACCCGGCAGGGCATTACAGCCGTCGCGACATCCTTAGCCTCAACCAAAGCAAACAGCGGTTGGACTAACGGCAGCGGTCAGGCAGAGCCGAAGGTTTCATAGTGGATTTGGCTTCCGTCTATTCCGGCAGCTTCTAAACCTAACTTCAGATCAGTCACGAATCCGGCGGGACCGCAAAGCATGTAAAGCGCATCCGCACCGGTATCGAGCGCCAGAACCTCTGCGGCCGTGACACGGCCTTCTGCGTCGAAATCGCGGCCAACCAGATCGCCGCTGTCGGGTTGGCTGAAAAACACGCGTTTCCGTGCGCCGCGGGTCGCCGAGATCAGGCGGTCTGTTTCTTGGGACAGTGCATGGTGACGACCGTTGCGTGCGCCATGCACGAACCATACCTGGCGTCCGGTATTCTGTTGCGCCAACCGATGCAGCATGGCCATCATTGGTGTCAAACCAACACCCACGCTGACCAGAACCAAAGGGCGTGTTGAATCAGGTATCAGAAAATCACCAGCCGGAGGGCGGGCTTCGATCGTGTCTCCTGTTTTGATGCTGTCGTGTAAGAATTGCGATGCAGTCCCACCTGGCTCGCGCTTTACAGTGATCCGGTAAGTGTCTTCACCGGGTTTGCCCGACAGGGAATAAGACCGACGTATCTTTACATCATGCGCAGGTATTTCGAGGGCGATCGGCAAATGCTGCCCGGCTTGAAAGGGTGACAGAGTATCGCCCTCGGCCGGAGCGAGGTGGAACGATGTGATCCCCTCGGCCTCGGATTTCTTGTCGACTACGGTCAGGTTTTGCGACGGGGCAGGGTCCGCTGACCAACGTAACGAAAGTGCCTCGGTCCGTTCAATCACCGCGTCGATCGTAACGTCGATCATGCGCAAAATGTTTGGATCACGCGCTTCTTCGGGCGCCCAGTCGATCTTGGCGCGCCCGGTCAGATGCAAAAGTCCACCGGTTGCGAAATCGACAAACAACAATCCGACACGGGGGTCTTGCAGCAGATTTCCAATCGTGTTGAAAAAGTTATTCCCGGAATAATCCGGTATGCGCAACCGGGTTGGGCTGATCACGCGCACGAACCCTGGCTCACCGCCTCTATGCGAAGCGTCGTACCCATCCGAGGCCGCCTTTTGCGGGGCGTGATGACCGGAACCCAGGAAAAGCGTGTCAGCGGCACGGATGCGAGCGATTTGGCCGGGGCTGAGATGGTAGGATTCTTGGGCTTCTGTGGGCACGGTTCGCGGGGCGCGCCACCAGTCGCGTTCATTGATGTACTGCGGGCAGTTTCCGAATGTTTGGCGAATGTCTATGATCAGCCCTTGGTCTGAACGTCGGGTCCGGCCGCTAAGACGGTTGCGGCGCCTTGTGGCCAGTTCGATCCCGACGACCCCAATATCGGTCCCTTCCTGCAGGCTGTGTACCAGAGGGTCCAGCGGGTCAACTTGTGTATCCAACGTCAGGCGTTCCGGATCAGGAGACCCGATGAAACCATCAGGCCCTTCGATGATTGTTGCCCAGACCTGACCGTCCGAGTCACCTGAGGCGACGACGAGAAACGGTTGCGTCTGATAGAACGTACGGTGCTGTTCGGGCATGAAATCGCGTATATAGCGTGTTCCGATGGTGGCAATATTATCCGCGCCCGCGCGTTTTTGTGCGGCCAGTTCACCGGCATGGAATGGGGTATCTGCGTCGACCATCGGTTCACTCCTTCTTTATTTCCCAACACTGGGAACCCTTGCCCGAAGCTCTTTACACTCAAGTTTCGGGCAGGTTTGGTTCAGGCCACGAGGCCCGCAGCGGTGGAGGGCATCGGTTCAAAGCCATCCTGGGCCTCGAAACGCGCGATCCAGGCCCGTACGTTTGGGTAAGGGTCAAGCGAGACATTCCCCTCGGGCGCATGGGCGGTGTAGGAATAGCCAGCTACATCTGCAATGGTCGGGCGGTCGCCAACCAGCCAATCACGCCCCTCAAGGCCATTTTCTAGCTTTTTCATTGCCTTGGCTGCGGTGGCCGCGGCAAAATCGGCATCCAACGGAGCACCAAAGACTGTAATCAAACGTGCGGCACATGACCCAAACGCAATTTCACCTGCGGCAAGGGTCAACCATTTCTGGACAGCAGCTTCTCCGACTGGATCGCTGGGCATCCAGTCAGACGCATATTTCCGGGCAAGGTACACCAGAATTGCGTTCGAATCCGATACGACGACATCGCCATCTTGCAAGACCGGCACTTGACCGTTTGGGTTCATGTCCAGAAATTCTGGTGTCTTGTGCTCTCCGGCAGCCAGATCAACAAAGATGGCCTCATGCGCAATTCCTGCGAGCTGGGCGAAGACCAAAGCACGATGCGCGTGACCTGATTTCGGGAAATGGTGGATACGAACTGCGTCGGACATCTGTTGGCTCCTGTCATTCATAAGCTGTGTCTGACGGACAGATAACTCTTGCGAAGTTGGATGATAATTGTCAGATTTTGCGAATAATTAGGCCCTGAAAGGGCGCAATTAAATGGACAAGATTGATCGAATGCGCGCATTCGCGCTGGTGGCAAAAAATGCCTCTTTCACGTTGGCGGCGCAGCGGATGGGGCGTTCATCTCGACTGGTCAGCAAATATGTTGCTGATCTGGAAGAGGCATTGGGCGTGCAGCTTTTGAACCGTACGACACGCAGCGTATCCCTGACAGATGCGGGTGCGACGTATCTGGCAATGTGCGAACCGCTGCTGGATGGGTTTGACGAACTTGAGGAAACAGTCCGAAACGCCCAGAAATCACTGCGCGGCGTAATCCGGATTTCTGCGCCGACCGGCTTTGGCTCGGTGCGGCTTGCGCCGTCACTTGCGGCCTTTGCAACACAGCACCCCGAGGTCGAGATTGACCTGAACCTGTCCGACCGCAGGGTGTCGATCATTGATGAGGGTCTGGACCTCGCTATCCGGATAGGTCCGATGCGCGACAGTTCACTGAAAGTGCGTCAACTGGGGCAAATGCCTTTAATCGTATGCGCATCCCCCGCGTATCTGGACCGCGCAGGCACGCCGACAGACCCACGCGCCCTGGCGACACATGACTGCATTCTTGACGGGAACATGTCCGAGCCCGGGCTGTGGCGGTTCGATATCAAAGGCGAAGATGTGGCGGTTCCGGTAAGCGGACGGTTGCGCGCCAATGCCCCCGCAGCTTCGGCGCGTCTTGCGATGGATGGTGTGGCGATCGCACGATGTCCTGCTTACACAGTAGCTGAGGCTCTCAGGTCGGGTGCTTTGATCGAACTGTTTGCTACTTACCGTGTGGCACCTTATGTCGTCGCCGCTCTTTTCCCGCAAAATCGCCGTATGACGACCCGCGTCAGGCACCTGATCGACCACCTTGCAAAAGACGACCTCATCACAAACGCAGGCGCGTGACCAGGCGGGGGTATTTGTCTAAGATCACCTCAGACAATGAATTTGCGGAACGTATTTGCCAAGGCTGCGTTACTTGCCAGAAAAGAGCCTGACGAGAAGATGTCTTGATCCGGCCAAAGCGGGTGCACGACCCCTTTGGCTTCCTGCACCAACAGAATTCCTGCAGCCATGTCCCACGGACCCAGGTTCCGCTCCCAATACCCTTCAAGCCGCCCGGCGGCGACATAGGCAAGATCAAGGGCCGCAGCGCCGTTTCTGCGAATACCGGCACACTCTGGCATAAGTCGTTCAAGGTCCTGAAGGGCAGGTTTCAGATAGGTCACACGCCCCCCGGCAGGGACGCCAGTGGCAAACAAAGCTGCGGTCAGATCACCTTCGCCGCTGACCGATATCTGTCGCCCGTTCAAAAATGCGCCGCAGCTGCGTTCGGCTGTGAACATTTCGGCTTTCTGGGGATCGTAGATCAAGGCAGCCAGTACATCGTCGCCATCACATAACGCTATGGATATGGCCCAATGGGGAATACCTTTCAGGAAATTCGTCGTCCCGTCCAACGGATCCACCACCCATCGCAAAGCCGTCCCGATGCCCGCGCGCGTTCCAGTCTCTTCACCGAGCCAACCATACTTGGGATAGGTCGCGGTCAGGTGCAGATTGATTTCCGCTTCTGCCGTGCGATCTGCGTCGGATACGAAGTCGCCTTTGGATTTTTGTGAAATGTTTAGCGTGTCGCGGGTCTTGAAGGCTTGTTGCAACCCGGCCCCGGCGCGAAGCGCGGCCCGTGCCATCGCTTGCATGTGTTCAGACGCCTTGGGCGACAGCCAAGGAGTAACTTCCTGCGGCAACGTCATCTGTTGGAATACCGTATTCTATGGCAGAGGGTCGATGGATCTTCCAGAATAGACCCGTAATTCTCTGGAAGATCTGCGAATTCAGTTTCACCCGAAATCAATGCGTCCAGAACTGGGTCTGCCAACAGGTCAATCGCCTTGGTTAGCCGCATTTTGTAGTCCCAGCGCGCTCCCAAATGTGCGGGGATACGACCGACTTGGCTGCTGATGATCCGCAACCGCCTTTGATGGAATCGGGCACCAAGCGGCACGGTCGTGAGGTGATCACCATACCAACTGGCCTCGATAATCGTTGCTTCGACACCGGCAGCGTTTATTGCTGTCGCCAATCCGCTTGAGGTGGCTGAGGTGTGGATGACCATGTCTGCGTCTTCGGGCACGTTTTCGGGGGCGGCAAATGCACAACCCAACTGTCCGGCAAGGGCGGCCTTGTCCGGGTTGATGTCCACTATGCAAACCTCGGTTCCTGGCGTTCTGGCGCACAGGTATCCGGTCAGCGCGCCGACAACACCGCCGCCAACAATGGTCACTTTGCTGCCTGCGCAAACGCCCGCGTCCCACATGATGTTCAATGCCGTTTCCATATTGGCCCCCAACACGGCGCGGGCAGGAGGAACGGATGGGTTGATCGAAATGGCCGCATGTGAGGGTATGCTGAACCGTGTCTGGTGGGGATATAGCGCGAATACAGTCTCACCCTCACGCGGTCCGGATTGAACGGTGCCAACAGCCGAGTAGCCATATTTGACGGGGAAGGTGAAATCGCCTTGCTGAAACGGCGCACGCATGGTGCCATGTTCGCTGCGCGGTACCTGACCGTAAAACACAAGCCGTTCGGTGCCCCGGCTGATGCCCGAGAACAGGGTGGACACTTGTACATGGTCCAGGCCATCAAGGATGTCCGTTTCGCGTATTTCAGTGCTAGCGGCTTTGGTAATCCATAAAGCCCGTGTAGGCTGTTCTGGGTTGGCGGTCATTGTTCAAAGTTCAACTTATTCGCGTTAGGACGCATGAGCAGCGTTCCGGCAGGGTAAGGGGTAGGTGGCCACTTGTTCATGTCGAGGTTCCAGTGTGCAGTCAAACAGGACGTCGGTACCCAAACCATAGACGTCCGTCTTGGGCCGAAGGGCCTGCGCTAGGCTGGCGACCGGTGATGTGGTCAGCCCTTGTGGTCCGGCCCCGATCAATAGGGGTGCAACCGCGACATGCAGCCGGGTCAGCAGCCCTGCTTCAAGAAACTGAGCAATCGTGATGCCGCCACCTTCGATCAAGACGCGATTCAATCCGCGCTGACGCAAGGCGCCCAGGATTTGTGCTGGCGAAATCCAATGGGTGCGCGGCAACTTGACCACTTCGATATGGTCGGGACGCGGTGCATCTACCGATTGGATGACTATGCACCGGGCGTTCATGTCCTGCATCAGACCGATATCGTTTGGCATCCTCCCGTTTGGGTCAATGATCACGCGGACCGGATTTTGACCTTTGACGAGGCGAACGGTGAGGCGTGGGTTGTCATGCAGTGCAGTTTTAACGCCGATCACAACCGCATCCGACAAAGCCCGTAGACGGTGTAAATGTACCAGCCCTTCGCGCCCCGAGATGTCTTTGGCATCGCCCGACACAGTTGCAATCCGTCCGTCCAGTGATTGCCCGATCTGCCCGATTACCTGACCCGAGGGGTTCGGCTGTGCTAACGCTCCGTAGACAGAGATAGCCCGCTTTTCGCCTTCCGTCCAATCCGGATCGCACAGACAACCATGACCCGCTCGAACGGCAAGAATGCGGTCCCAAACCCTGGGTGTTACGTCAACGTCGTGCATTGGTTTCTCCGCATTCTGTATAGAGTTGAGCGACTGTCATCGCGGTACCGATAAGTGATCAGTGTGCCCAATCATCCCAAGCGTTTCCGCGACTGCGCCCCGCCTGTCTCTTCCCCAATCGAGTGCGTGTTTCGCGCCAGCCTCGTGGGCTGCCTGCGCGATTCCGTCTAAAACTGCGTCATGCAGTTGGGTCTCTTGCGGCCCCAACCGCCAAGGGCTTTGTGCGGAAGCAACAGTGTAGCCCACTATTTCGCTCAATTCCGCAAACCGTGACCCGGATAACGGCCCCAGCGCTGGTCCCAAACCTTTGTCGTTCGTCTGGTGCCGGTTGAACGCAAGAGTGACGACACAGTCACGTTCATCGTTGGGTGTCCAGCTCATTTGGCCATCGTAGTTCAGGGCCGTGTAGATTGGTATGCCCGCATCGGCTGCACGGAGGATCAGAGCATTGATCCAGCTTTCGGGCACAAGATCGAACAAGGCCGAAGCCGTGATCAGGCCGACGTCCCCGAGCGGCAGATTTTTTACGTCACCGAGATTGCCGACGACGCATTCGGCTTCGGGATGGCGATCACTTGCAATACGCAACAGGGTCGCGTCGTTGTCGAAAAAGCGCCAACGCATCTTGCCGAACCCTGCTTGAACAAATGCCCGGGCCGTTGATCCGGTGCCACTGCCCAGATCCAGTACAACGGACCCATCCTGAACGCTGCCTGCGGCTCTAGCGAGCAGTTTTGGATCGCGGGCCCGGTGATCGGCTGGTTCCCGAAGATTCAGCCAATCCGGTTCAAAGCTGGTTTCAGATGTCTGCTTCATACCACCCACGCGCCACATGGCTTTCGTGCAGCTGCACCCGAATGTGTTTGACGCGGCCATTGTCGCCCAATCCGCTGGTTTTTGCGACCGTCTTGAGTTGATCCCAAATGTGATAGCAAAGAAACTCTGTCGTTGTGATCTTGCCCTTTAACGCTGGGACTTCGTCCAGATTGGCGTAGCGCAGCGGGGCAAGCGTGTTGGCCAGAGCCTCGGTGGCCAAGCCGATATCAACGACCAGACCGTTTTCATCCAGATCTTCGGTGTAAAACGCCGCATCCACCACGAAGGTCGCGCCGTGCATCCCTTGCGCGGGGCCAAAAACAGGAGAGGGTAGGGAATGTGCGATCATTACATGGTCGCGGACTTCAACAGCAAACATAGGCGGTCCAGTTCATTTCGTGGGTCCAGAGGGGAAAGGCGGCACAATTGACTCGGCCACCCGTTTGATGACATCGGCGAAATGCCGGGTTGTGTCGTGCCAGCTCGGCAACCCTGCCGACTGTTCCAGTGAAGCCTGCGCAGCTTTCACCAACTGATCCGGGTCTTCCAGCAGGGTGCGCAATTCGGCTGCAAAGGCATCGGGTTGATCGGCGGGCACAAGACGCCCGGCATGGCCAACCGTTTCGGGGACCGCACCGACTGCGCAGGAAACAACCGGCAGACCGTGCAGCATCGCCTCGCTCAGGACCATGCCGTAGCCTTCGTATCGTGTGGCCAGAGCGAACATACTTGCGCGTCGGTATGCATCCTCGATGGCGGCACCATCGACCTCGCCCCTTAGTTGGATACGATTGGCTAACCCTGCATTCGAGATCAGTGATTGCAATTCTGCGGTATAGTTTGGGTCTTGCGGGCGGCCGATAATTTCCGCTTGCCAAGGCAGGTCGGCAATTTGCGCCAAAGCAGAGATCAGAACGTCGTGGCCCTTGCGCGATGACAATAATCCAACACTCAGGATCAGCGGTGGTGAAACAGGTGCTGAACCAGTCATGGGGCGCAGGAAGCCGGGGCTTGCCACAGTAATCCGATCAGGGGACACACCGAAATCGGCCCAAAGCGTCTCCCCGATATGGGTGCTGGTCACGATGACATGGGCGACATGTTCCAGCACTGCGGCCTCGTTGCGGATCAAATCCTGTGCGCGGGCGGGATCTGTTCCGGTTTCCAGCCCAAGCGGATGGTGGACAAGCGCGATCACAGGTGCGGCAATACTGGCGACACCTTCGGGTGGCATGGCGCCCAGAGCCAAACCGTCCACGATAACCGGGGTAGAGGCAGGAACGGCCCGCAGAGCATTCAGCGCAGTTTCCATGTCATGCGCAGGTGCATTCGGAAAACTGCCGGGCAGTTCCAGATGCGCGGTTGGGCAGCCGATTTGGTTCAACAAATCCAATACGGTCGCATCATAGATATAACCGCCGGTGCGCTGGTCTTTGTCTCCGGGTATCGCAAAAACGGCGCTCATGATGCGTTTTCCAAGGGATTTGTGTTCAACTCAGCTTCGGAGGGCATAAAAACAAAAGCAACCGCAGGAAGGGCGGCCAACAGCATCACAGCACCATAACAGATACCCATCGCGATCCCAGCTTCGGGCGATGCCCCCAGTATGGGAAAAAGCGCGGCGGCGGCGCCTTCTCTCCATCCCCAACCGGCGATCGACAACGGAACCAGCATGGCGCACAAGACCAAGGGCAGAACTGTCACGCTTGCCTCAATCGATAGTTCTGTTCCAGTAGCACGGGCGCATGCATAGAGGCCGAAGATCAACAGAGCAGCGGCCGTCATGGCATGAGCCGAAATCTCTGGGCGGACCATCAGCACAAGGCAGAACTTCGTAAAACGGGCTGTCTTTTGAGCCGACGCCAGCCAGATCAACACACCGAAAGTCAGGGTAACGCCAGCTCCCAGCATCCATCCTGTCCCGCTGGGCCATTCGATTCCACCCGGCCACAACAAACTAACGGACAGACCGGCAAAAAGGACCGCAAACAGAGCCACCTGACCCATAAGCCGCTCGGCCACGACGGATTGCGCTGCGCGTTTCAGGTCGCCATGCTGGCGTGTTCGGATTGCACGGCTGACATCGCCAACGACACCACCGGGTAACAGGGAATTGGCGAGAAGGGCTAGAAAATATTCCTTTAGCGCTGCGCGGAAAGTCATCTTCAGCTCCAACGCCCGCGCGGTTAGCTGCCATCGCCGTGCCATTGATAGGGTGCTGCAATTCAAGGCAAGGATTGCTATCACAATCCAGAACGGCTGAGCTTCGCGCAGTCTTTCCCAGACCTCTCCGGCCGCGCTCCACCACAACACGACGCCCAACAGCGCAAGTGATCCGAACAGGCGAAACAGGCGGCCACTCATCTCGGTTTCCCCGCTAATTGCCCCGAAGAAGTGAAGGCTAACAGGAAATCATCGCGAAACGTATCCATCCGACGTACCGGGCCATCTGCGGCGGGCGCTAGACCGTCAGCCCAGCCCCAGTGGTTAATCAAAGACAGAACATCTGTGGGGCCGATAACATGGATCGGGACATCGCGATTGTCACTGCCAGCCACAAAACCTGCGGCTTGATGATCTCCTGCGACAATAACCAGTGGTGCTTGCTTACCCAGTTTTGCCACATGCGAAAACACTGCTTGCAAACTGTAGTCGACCGCGCGGCGATAGGCGTCCCGCACATCATCGTGATCCTGCCATAACTCGCGCGCGGGGGGGCCTTGCTCGGCCATCGGTGTGAAAACGGTTCCATCGCCCAGGTCCTGATCCCTGATCATCCGCGGGATCGGTGTCCATGGTGCGTGAGACGAGATCAGCGCAACTTGAATGAAATCAGGCCGTGGGTCGGGCGGTAGCAAATCCTTATAGGTCGCCAGAGTGAACTGATCAGGCATAGTCACCCAGCCAAAACGTTTTCCGCGATAAGGAATGTCCGCGGCTGCAAATATGTGATCGAACCCCATCACGGCGCTTTCGGGCCACGCCAGCGTAATCGCAGGCATGATCGCCGCCGTGCGATAGCCGGCATCCCGCGCATAGTGGAACAACCACTTTCGATTGCTGACCAGCATCGCGTTGTAGCGTCCGTTATCCGACGTCCAAAGTCCGGTCGACAAGGCGCCATGTGCCAGCCAGCTTTCGCCACCTGCCGTGGGTGAGGTCAGCCAGCCGCTTTTGACGGACAGTCCCGCTTGCGTAAGGGCCGTCTCGGCGCTTTGTAGCGTCGGCAGGTGGGTGTCGGAATACAGTGGATTATCAAAGCTCGCGCGGCCATAGCTTTCAATCCAGATCAGTAGAATATCGCGGCCCGAAAGCCTATCCAGCAAACCTTGCGCTTGGCGCATCGGATCTGCCCGCGCCTCGCGACGGAACACAGACAGATCGTCAACGGTTGCCTGCATCTCGGTCCCACGCTTGAACACCAGCCGGGATGTCCACGCCGTGCCCGGAGGGCTTTGATCAAAACGCCAGTATTTAAGGTGATGCCCGGCGTCCGCCACGGCCCAGGATCCTGTGATCATTATGCCAAGCACCGCAGCCGTCTTCGCCCAAACGGGGGGTGACAGAGACCCCCAGGCCTTCAACCCAAATCGCAGCAATACGAAATAGATGGCCACCAGCGCGCCGCCTGTCACAGCCATCGCTATGGCCAAGGGCCTGCCAACACTGTCTTGCAACAAGCCAAAACCTGCCTCGATCAAAAATGTATCGACGATTGGATTAAAGGTGCGGTTATACGCGGTGAACGTGGCGTAGTCAGCTAGTTTCATCAGGCTGGCTGCGATCAAAAGGGCCGCCAGAATTGACGCCACCCCAGGAATCCTTCCGAATGCGATCATGAACAAAAGGATCACGGGTAATTCCAGCGGCCAGCGATTCACCGCAGACCAATTCATTGTGCCGGGATGGTTCGGCAGGACCAAAGCGCAAAAGACCAAAAGAGCGCCGAGGACAAGTGCGAAAGATAACCTCATGAGTTGCGGCTCAGCAGCCAACGGATATCCACGCCAAATGAGTAACTCAGCGCGATTGACGCACTGATGGAAATCGGCGCGATCAGAAAGTGAGGTGCCAACGGGCAAATGAGGATCAAAAGTGCCGTGATCTGTACCACGCAGATGGTTTTGCGACGAAAGGATGGCCTAAGCTCTCCTTGCAGTCGGGGTATTGCCCAACCAGCAATAACAAAGGCATAGCGAGCAAAACCAAGGATCAGAACTTCGGCCTGTGTGGTTCCGGATAGCATCAGCCACAGCGCAAGCACTGCACCCAAGGCGGCATCGGTTTCCATGTCGAACCGCGCGCCAAAATCGGATTTCAGTCCAGAGCGACGGGCCAGCCAGCCGTCCAGGCCATCCATCGCAAATGCACTTGTTCCGATACAGAATATCACCCAGCCCGACACAGTGTCGGCGACAAAAAGCGTGCCGAAAAGGAACGCCACAAGGGCCGCGCGCAGCAAGGTTACGGTATTGCAAAGGCCCAGCAACCTGTGAGGGTACGAAGTTGCCAACCCCAGCCCGGCAAGGGCCGAGGCCACGAAGAACGCAAGTAGAACCCAAAAAACGGTTGGCAGGGTTAACCATGCCAAGATTGTCAGCCCACACCCAATCAAACCTACCTGAAGCCAAAAGGAGGTCAGGGGCGACATCAGCCAGAGAGACTGGCGGTCGGTTGTCACGCGCTGTGACGCTTGGACTTTGGATTGCGGTGTCATAATCTATTGTGATCTAGCGTAGATTTCCCTTTTGACTAATCTCTTAACAAATGCCGAGCGTCATTATTCAGGTGATCACGAAACCTTGACCGAAGCAATCAATGGTAAATGGTCTGACGCCATGCGCAGATTCGGCGTCGACATAGCCTGTGCATCAAAGACCCCATCAGGCCGATCAGTCATAATTCGGTCCAGAGGCAACAAAGGGCGGCGTGACGGAAAGGTCGCCCGCGCGGGTCCTGCAAGCTTTTGCCCAACAAGACGTCTGTGAAACATCAAACCACCCCACGGCCGCCATTCGTTCAAGTCACCCAGAAGAATTGTCTGCATCTTAGGGCGGCGCCGCAAATATTGCCCGATGATACGCATTTGTATGACGCGCAAGGGTTGGAACAGCGATAAATGCGTAGAGAGAATTCGCATATCGACGCCGTCTCGCAGGGTCTCGACCACGACCGCGCCGCGGTGGCAATGCCCCGGAAGATCGACAACATCGCGGTGGGTTACCTCAAGAAGCGGATGAAGAAATAGAATGGTTCCCAGGAATCCGTCGCTTTGTGATCCCCATCGCATCGCATGCTGATCATGCTGGTAAACCAAGCCGGTGTCGCCCTGTATACGGCGCATGTCTAAAATTCGCGCATGTGGCCGGCACTCGCCATCGGCCTCCTGCAAGGCTAAAACGTCCAGCCGAAGAGGGGCCAGATCAGAAGCGATGGTTCGATGGATACGATCGGGATCAACCCGCTTGTCCGCTCCCTTGGCGCGGTGAATGTTCCAAGTGGCACAAGTTAGACGGGTTAAGCGCATTTAGTTTACTTTGTCGGTGCAGGGCGCGGGCTATATGGTTGTTTGACTACCTTTATCTAGTTCGACAATCGTCAAGGGACCAGCCATGCGCAATATTGCTTTAAGCTTTCTGATCGCAACCTCTCCAATCGCAGCGGCCGCCGAAATGGCGAGCTACGAACTGGACCCCGAACATACGACAGTGTTTTTTACCATAGAACACATTGGATATGCCGACACGCTGGGGATATTCGGCAATGTGCAGGGTATTTTCGACTATGACACCGAGACGCAGGAACTGGCGAATGTTCAAGTCGCGATCGACGCCAAAAGCGTCAACACCTTTAACAAGGCGCGTGACGGGCACGTTAAAAACAAGGATTTTCTGCATGTCTCGGAGTTCCCCGAAATCACCTTTGTCGCAGAGTCTGGTACAGCCGCCACGGACAATGCGGGCACAGTGACCGGAGACCTGACGATATTGGGCGTGACCCAGCCGGTGACACTGAACGTGAAGTTGAACAAGGCTGAACCCTACCCATTTGGGCACAAACGGTTTGTGCTTGGGCTTTCGATAGAAGCCTCCATCAAACGCAGCGACTATGGCATGACTTACGCGGTCGAGAATGGCCTTGTGGGTGACCTTGTGAACATAAAAATCGAAACCGAAGCTATGCGGATCGAATGACCCGTTTCGGCCTGCACCAAGCTTAAAAATGGTCTCATTTTTTTGTGCGCGTTTGTGAACGGTGCATCCATTGCGTGCGTAGTTCATGTGCCTAATGTCCTGACCACAGCAAGCATCGCCGTTTGTCATGTTTCGGGCGGCTGCCAGCCAGTGAAAGGACATTTGATGAAATCGTTGGTAAAAGCCGCACTAAGGGCCGCCATAGTTGGCACCTCGCTGGGGACCGTTGTGAATGCCGGAGATATCCAGGCTGGTAGTGAAACGGCCGCGCAATGCGCCGCCTGCCACGGTAGTGCTGGTATCAGTACGGCCGACAACTTCCCAAACCTTGCCGGTCAAAAAGAAGGCTACATCAAAAAGCAGTTGATGGCGTTCAAAACCGAAAGCCGCAAGGATGATTTGATGAACGCCATCGCAGCGAACCTGTCCGATGCAGAGATCGATAATCTGGCCGCTTATTTCGCCAGCCTGCCCGGGGGCGAAGCTGGGGCGGTTGCCAGCAATGAAACGGGTCTTGACGGATCGTTGATGGCGTTCCCGAAGGATCATGAAACCACGTTCACCCGTTATCACCGCAAAGACTATGACGACCGTAAACAGGTTCGGTTCTTCAGCGGTAACGATTTGGCGCTTGAAGGGGTCAAGACCGGTCTGCCGTTCAAACCTGGTTCGTATTTCCTGGTCGAGATTTACGACGCTAAAAAAGACGCTGATGGTAATCTGCTAAAGGACGCTGAGGGTAAATTGATTGCTGGCGAGCGTAAGCTATTTACGGCAATGGAAAAGCGCGACGGTTGGGGGGATGATGTCCCTGAAATCTATAAGAATGACGATTGGCGTTATTCGGTCTTTGAAGTCGACGGCTCGAACAAGGCTGGTGTGAACGAAGCTCCGTGCATGGCCTGCCACAAGCCGCTGACCGAGGATGACTACGCGTTTACCGTTGACTGGGTCGAAGACTTCCACGCGTCACAAACGGCTGGCTATTCGCACAAGATCGTCGAGTAAAAGGGCGTTCGCCGCACTGTAGATTTCTGAAAACCCCGGCTGAATTGCCGGGGTTTTTTGCTTGTGCAGCGTACCCAAGGCTATCCCTTTTTCTTGCGCATGCTCAAACCAATGCGTTTGCGCTTGGTGTCCACATCGACGACGGCCACTTTGACAATCTGGCCGGTTTTGACCACGTCATGGGGATTTTTGACAAACCTGTCGGTCAACTGGCTGACATGCACCAGCCCGTCCTGATGAACACCGATATCAACAAACGCGCCGAAGGCGGCGACGTTGGTCACGGTGCCTTCCAGAACCATTCCGGGCTTTAGATCGGAAATCTCCTCGACACCTTCGCGGAAAGTCGCTGTTACAAAACTTGGACGCGGGTCGCGCCCGGGTTTTTCAAGCTCGGCAAAGATGTCTTGGACAGTCGGAAGGCCAAATCTGGCATCGACGAATTGCTGCGGTTTCAGTCGTTTCAGGGCCTGTTCATCCCCCATGATTTGCCGAATGTCTCGCCCGCAGGCAGAAACGATGCGCCGGGCTACGTCGTAGGATTCGGGATGCACCGAGGATGCATCCAGGGGCTCTTTGCCGTCCCGGATGCGCAGAAACCCTGCGGATTGTTCATAGGCGCGTGGTCCCAACCGCGCGACGTCCAAAAGTTCGGACCGCGTGGCGAACGGGCCGTTGATGTCACGATGTGACACGATGGCTTCGGCAAGGCCAGGCCCCAGGCCCGAGACGTGTGAAAGGAGCGGAGCAGACGCGGTATTCAGGTCCACCCCGACGGCGTTCACGACATCTTCGACGGCGGATGCCAGCGACTGCGATAACCGGTGCTGATCCACATCGTGCTGATATTGGCCCACTCCGATTGATTTGGGTTCGATCTTGACCAGCTCGGCCAACGGATCTTGCAGGCGCCGTGCGATTGAAACAGCGCCGCGCAGTGACACATCCAGATCGGGAAACTCACGCGCCGCGAGTTCCGAGGCCGAGTATACCGAAGCGCCCGCCTCGGAAACCACCACCTTGGTGGGCGCTTTCACTGACTTGGGCAGCAGTTTCAACGTGTCGGCGACCATCTTCTCAGTTTCGCGGCTTGCTGTGCCGTTGCCGATCGCGATCAACTCGATCTGATGCGCTTCGATCATAGCCAGAATGCTTGTCTGCGTGGCCTTCAGGTCGTTTTTCGGTTGAAACGGATACAGCGTGGTGGTGGCGATGACTTTGCCGGTTGGGTCGACAACAGCCGCCTTCACACCGGTACGAATGCCGGGGTCCAATCCCAGCGTTGCCTTGGCACCTGCTGGCGCGGAAAACAGCAAATCCTTGAGGTTATTCGAGAACACCTGAATTGCGTCATCCTGCGCCCTGCTGCGCAGATCGGCCATCAATTCAACCATAAGGGACAGGGACAGTTTAACCCGCCACGTCCAACCCGCCACCTTGCGAAGCCACACGTCTCCGGGTGCATCGCTGCGCGTCTGCAAACACGCAGCAACGATGGCCTCGGCGTGCGCCACTCCTGTCTCGGGTTCAGGCGCGATATCAAGTGTAACAATACCATCCTTGGACGCGCGCAGCATCGCCAACGCGCGATGAGAGGGCGTATTCGCCCAAAGCTCGACATGCTCAAAATAGTCGCTGAACTTGGCACCCTCCTTTTGTTTGCCGTCGATGACTTTGGACGTCAGATACGCTTCGCGTTGCATGAAGCCGCGTAAATCGCCAAGCAAGTTCGCATCTTCGGTCAATCGCTCGGCGATGATGTCACGCGCGCCGTTCAAGGCATCTTTGGTGGTGGGCACGGCTTCGGTTACATAGCGCTCGGCCAGTGCCTCTGGTTTGGCCGAGCGGTTTGTCAGGATCGTATCGGCCAGCGGCTCCAACCCGTTTTCGCGCGCGATCATGGCTTTGGTGCGGCGCTTGGGCTTGTAAGGCAGGTAGATGTCTTCCAGCTGCGCCTTTGTGTCCGCCCGAGTAATGGACTTGACAAGATCGTCGGTCAGTTTGCCCTGATCCTTAATCGAGCCCAGAATCGTTTCGCGCCGCGCTTCAAGTTCGCGCAGATAGGTCAGCCGGTCAGACAGCGTGCGCAGTTGAGTGTCGTTCAATCCACCGGTTGCCTCTTTGCGGTACCGCGCGACAAAGGGAACGGTGGCTCCTTCGTCCAGCAATTTCACCGCAGCACCGACCTGTTCGGGGCGGGCGCTGATCTCTGTGGCGATGGTGCGGGCGATGCGGTCCAAGGGGGCCTCCTGAATATTATCCGGAGGACCTACTTAGCCAGCCATATGCCGAAGGGAAAGAGGCCTTACACCTGAGCGGCTAGCGCCTGCAAATCGTCGTGCAGCGTTTTGGCAATTTCGACGTAACCACGTTCAGTGTTGCGGGCCCTTGCGGCAAAGCGCCTTTGCGAGGGCAGGCGTGCGCCCTGACCGATGATATCGGCGAACAAACGCTCGGCGCGGCTATCATTTGCGGCCAAACGGCCACCGCTGAACTGGGCCGGATCAAAAGCAAGAATGATCTCGCCGTGATAGGGCGCGCCGCCCGCGCCTTCGGCGTATTCCATGCTTTCAAGGCTGGTCAAATCGTCGATCAGAGGGCCTGCCATCAGCTCGATCATGATCGACAGGGCCGAGCCCTTATAGCCGCCAAAGGTCAGCATCGCGCCCTCCATCGCCGCCTGTGGATCGGTCGTGGGTTGGCCGTCCTTGTCGATGGCCACACCCTCGGGCAGGGGCTTGCCCGCGCGTCGATAGAGTTCAATTTCACCGCGGGCAAAGGCACTGGTGGCAAAGTCGAAGGTAAACGGGTCTTGCCCCTGACGCGGCCAACTGAAGGCCAGCGGATTGGTGCCGAGGCTACCGCGCGTGCCCCCCGCAGGGGCGACCCAGGAATGGCTGGGCACCATCGCCATCGCGGCCAGGCCAACCGCAGACAAGCGCTCGACCTCGGGCCAGAGCGCCGAGAAGTGAAAGCAGCGGTTGATCGCCATGGCGGCAATGCCGTGGGTTCGCGTCTTCTCGATCAGTACCGGCAGCGCCTGTTCGAAGGCCAGCAAGGACATGCCGTCCTGCGCATCCACCCGAACGATGGCATTGTCCGAATGTTCCAACACCGGCGCGACACGCCCATCGATCTTGCCCGCTTTCATGGTGTCGTTGCACATGAACAGGCGGAACAACCCGTGAGACTGGCAATCGTCGATTTGACAGGTCGCAAGCATCCCTGCAATTGCGTTAGCGTGGTCCGTTCCAAAACCGGATTTCGTCAAGATGTTGAGGCTAAGGGCCTTAATCTCGTCCAGTTCCAGTTTGACCGTCTCGTTCATGCCCCGCCCCTGCGCTGTCATTTGGTTATGACAGGCATAGCGCGGCGGGGCAGGTGAGGGAAACGGTTTTGAGCCTTAGCTCTGCGCCTCGTCCTGCAAATAGGCAATCACGTTGGTGATGTCTTCCTCTTTCTTCAGGCCGGGGAACTGCATTTTGTTGCCGGGCAGGGCCCCTTTGGGGTCAGCCAAAAAGGCAGCCAGAGTTTCAGGGTTCCAGACCAGCCCTGACGCCTTCAGAGCATCCGAGTATTTGAACCCTTCCGCTTGTGCTGCTTGTGCACCGACGATTCCGTACAATGACGGTCCAACGCCATTCTTGCCTTCTTTGATTTGATGGCAGGCTTTGCATTTGCGGTAGACTTTCTTACCGGCTTTAATGTCGCCTTCCACCGCAGCGACGGCGACCGGGGTTGCAGCGGCAGCGGGTGTTGCCTCGGCTTTGTTTTCATCCATGTTGAAGAACAAGCGCGCAGTGACTGGTACGGTGCGGGTGATGCCGGGCAGGCTGGCCAGTTCCATCAGCTTGTCGACACCTGCATTCACGCCTGCGTCTTCGGTGCTGATAAACACCATGTCATTGGTTGACACCATAACCGACGTCTCGGATACGCGGACAACGAACATTTCTGCCTCGAATTCCACGTCTGTCCCCACCAGCGTAAGTACCGCTTCGACGTCAATTACCGCGGTTTCGCCTACTCCAAGCGCCTTGACCTCGGCCATGTCAAACTCGGCCTTCAGGGCGGCAGTGCCCGCTTTGCGGAAGACGTGCTCGATCATCCGCTCGTTACGGATGTCGATATTCGTTTCGACCGACGACAGATCGATTTCGATCTCGGCCTTGCCATCTGGACCCACGTGACCGGAAAGGTTGGTGAAGGAATTGACCTCGCCCACGGTATCTTTCTTGATGGTACCATACGCCAAATGAGAGTTTTCAGGCGACAGGGTCCAATGCTCGGCCAGTACTGGCGTTGCAACAATTGCCGACGCAATCGTGACTGCTTTCAACAGAAGTTTCATTTCTTTCCTCCACGGGTTATGTCAATTCTGACCAGGCGGGCCCGGCTCGTGAATGTCAAACACACACAGGTCACTATTTATTCAATGGTTGGTGCAATTAGTTCCGAACAAGCCGTACGCGGCGCGATACAGACGCATTCAAAACGCGTCTGGCGGTTTGGGCTGGCCTTGTCCGGCGCCTCCGACGTAGCCGACGATTTATTGCAATCCACTTGCCTTCGCGCGCTCGAGCGCCATCATCAAGTGACATCACATGACCGGTTGGACAGTTGGCTGATGACGATCTGCCGCTCGATCTGGCTGAATGAAGTCCGGGCGCGCTCGGTTCGGAAGGCGCAGGCGCTGTCGGTCACACCCGAAGCAGAATTAATTTCGCCTGAAGCTGACTCGGAAACGAATATTTTCGCAGCTGAGGTGTTTACTCAAGTGATGCACCTGCCTGAAGCGCAGCGGGAAACGGTCATGCTTGTGTTCGTTGAGGGCTATAGCTACCGCGAAGCGGCTGCGATGCTGGATGTGCCGATTGGAACCATTATGAGCCGGTTGTCTAACGCCCGGCAGAAACTTAAAACCGTGATGCAGCTAAGTGCTGCAGACGCCGTTCGACGGAGTGGCAAATGAAGTTTTCCGATGAGACGCTGATAGCGTATCTGGAAGGCACAGTGGATGACGACCAGGCAACCGCGATTGAACACGCGGTCGAGGACGACCCTGAGCTCGAGGCGCGCCTTATGGCGCTGGACCCGTTCGCACCTATGGTGCAGGCGGTATTTGAAAAGGTGCCCGCCGAGGCGCCGAAAGTTGAGCTGCCAGAGCCGCAGCCGGTGGAATCTTCGCATTCTTCAGGCGGACCGTGGCGCCTGATGGCCGTTGCGGCTTCGGTGGCAGTTGTCGCTGTGTCAGCAACGTTCTGGACAACCCGGCCTGAACCTCTGGGTTGGGCGCAGCAGGCGGCGATCTATCAGTCGCTTTATGTACCAGACACGATTGCGTCGCTGGACAACTCGGAACAGGCGCTGAAAATGCAGTTCGATTTGGCAGAGGCAGAGCTGGGACGGTCCTTGAACCGCGAAACGCTTGAAGCTTTGCCAGGAATGGAACTGAAACGCGCGCAGGTTTTGTCATTCAATGGCAAACCGCTGGTTCAGGTGGTATTTGCCGACGAACAAGGCCAACCCTTCGCCTTTTGTATCATCCGACAAGGTGAGGGTGCCCCCAGTAAGGACGTCAATCTTGCCGAGCTTAGCGGTCTGGCAACGGCGACATGGTCCGAAGGTGGCTATGGTTATATGCTGATTGGCAGCAATCCGCAGACACCTCTGGAAGGGCAGCTGGATATTCTGACCTCAAGTTTCGCCAGCTGATCAATCTGCTGCAGAAACGCCTTGTGAACTGGTGGAAATACCCGAAATATGCCGGGTATGACCACTAAACCTGTCAGGCCAGACCCGGAAGACGACGACTCGCTGGGGCCGCGCAGCATCTATGATGCTGATCCGCCAGAGGAAGACGATCTGTGGTTTCTGCCCGCCGACGCCGAGATTGACGAAGATTTTCTGCCACCGGGCCCGAAGGCCGATCGCAGAACACTGTTCGACTTCAGGGATTGGCGGGCCGCGCAGGCCGAACTCTCCTATGAACTGGCGGATCTTGCGGCAAGTTTCGGGGCTCTGGACGAGAGACTACGAGCGGGTCCAGAGGGATGGACGCATCGGTTGGCACTGATGGATGTTTCAGACCTAGGTTGGTGGACCGGTGACCGGATTGGCGTTGATCGTCTGGCGCTGTGGACAGGGTTGCGGATCGGATCGACCGGAGATGACGTTCAGGCGTTGTTTCGGGCAGGTTGGGCCGTCAGACGCCTGACAACCGGAGCTGGCCCGGCCGAGGGTGGCTGGACCACTGGATTGACCGCATTTCTTGATCGTATGGCGCTTGACATGGACGAGGTCCCCGAGGCGATTGCTGATTTGGCGGACGTGATGGACAGGGTTGCAAGCCTGCACCCGGTTACGCAAGCAGCGATTGCATTCCACGCATGGCGCGCTCTGTCTCAGGGCATGGGACAAGACACAGAGGCTGCGGTCATTGCCGCCCGACACGCGGCAACGATGGGCCGGGGAGGCGCCCTTTTCATGCCGGTTGCACTGTCTGGACCGGGTGCTTTACGTGGGGTTGGAGAGGTCAACGATAAGCTAAGTGCATGGATCAAGGGGTTAGGTCAGGCCGTTTTGGCTGCATTGCTTCACTTGGACCGTGTCAGCGCGTGGGAACTCCGTGCTCGGGATCTGACGTCCGATCTGAGTGGGAAAACCCCGCCAATGCTGGTTGATGTGCTAGCCGCGTGGCCAATGGTTTCGGTTCCTTTGGCTGAAGAATTGACCAAGGCGTCACGAGCGACCGCGCAGCGTAACATTGACCTTTTCACGTCGCGCGGTTTGATCCGCGAGGTGACAGGGCAGGGACGTTACCGTGTCTGGACCGCAGCACTGTAATCCATGATCCAGTTGCGAAAGTCGCGGGCGGGAGGTCGCAAAGCAGATTTGGACGGGTAAATCAGGTGATAGGCTTCTTGCCCCGCAACGTCGATGCCGGGCAGGCAGGGCACAAGGCCCGACAGGGCCATGACCCGGTCAGATGCAGGGGCACGCGCCAAGGCAATACCGCCTCGGTTGGCGGATAGCTCAGCCGCCATTATGGAATTGTCGGCAAAGAAAAACCGGGCCCGCCCAGCTGGAAGGCGCAGTGTTTCGAACAGATGAAGCCAGCTGGCGCGATGGGTTGAAACTTCGATGAGGGTGAACTGAAACAGGTCCTCAGGGCTATGGATGCGATCCGCGATATCTGGCGGAGCGACGGGGTAAAGGCGTTCGCGCAACAATTCGTCGCCCTCAGTGCCGAAAAGTGTCGGGTTTCCGAAAACGATTTGAAGATCGGTAAATCGATTGGCAAAGTCTGCCGTCAGATTACCGGTCGTCAAAGACAGGTTGATCCTGGGGTACAGGTCCTGAAACGTTGGCAACCCGCTGGCCAGAATACCATGCGCAAACAAAAGCACCGACTGAACGTACAAGCGTTGCCCGCGCGTTTCGCCAAAAAGACCCGTGGTCGACGTTTCCAGCATCAAAAGCGATTGCTGGACCGAAGGCAAATAGGCGCGACCTGCCTCGGTCAGTGTCACAGAGTGGGCATGGCGATGGAACAGGGGCGTTCCCAGTTGATTTTCCAGGGCTTTGACTTGCTGACTGACGGCGGCTGAAGACATGTTCAACTGCCCAGCCGCGCGCGCAAAGCTTTCGGTGCGGGCCGCAGCCTCGAAGACACGAAGCCAATTGAGGGATGGGATGCGGGACGACATGAATTCAGGCTAAGCTCAACTTATCCTCACGGGCAAGACACAACATTCTGCCTTACTTCGGATAACGTCTAAGCTTTGAAGACATGCCTGAGAAGGAGACACGCATGTCTGCATTGAATTCCGCGCCGATTGGCAGTCTGACGCCTGAGCAGATAGAAAGCTATTGGGAGGACGGATATCTTTACCCGCTCACTACGTTTTCGGAACAGGAAACGTCCGAGATCAGGGCAGAGTTCGAACAGATCGAGAAAGACTGGCTTGGCGCAGATCTTCCGCTACCCCTGAATACCTATAAACGGGTCAACGCACATCTTGTTATGCCGCTGGCAGCGCGTGTTGCAACGGACCCTCGGGTGCTGGATATCGTTCAGGGTATTCTGGGGCCGGATATCATGGTTTGGTCGGCCGAGTTTTTTGTTAAGGAACCGCACACCCGCCAAACAGTCGGTATGCATCAGGATCTGACCTATTGGGGGATGGGCGAAACGCCGGATCAGGTGACCGCGTGGATCGCGCTGTCTCCTGCAACGTGTGACAGCGGATGTATGGATTTCGTAAGCGCCAGCCACAAGAACCCGATCCTTCCGCATAACGACACCTATTCGGATACGAATTTATTGTCGCGCGGGCAGGAGATCGCGGTAGAGGTCGCGGATGAGGATAAAACCCATATCGAGCTGGCACCGGGTCAGATGTCGCTGCACCACGGGTTGACCATCCACGGCTCCGGACCAAACCGCTCGGATGACCGGCGGATTGGTCTGGCCATCCGCTATCTGAACCCGAATGCAAAGCAATTGGTGGCCGAACGCGATTATGCCCTGTTGGCACGGGGCGAAGATACGCAAAGCAATTTCGTGCCGGTACCTGCGCCAGAAACGCTGTTTTCACCCGAGGCGTTGGCGCTTTACGAGCAGGTACGGCAAGATCAGAGCAAGGCCCTGGCCGAGGGAGCAGACAGTTCTGTGCCGCTGTACGCCAATTCTTAAAGCGGCGGTCAGCGGCCCACACCGATATAGGTTTCGAATCCCGATTTCCGGGCAGCCGATTTCGAATAGATGTTTCGTAGATCCACCATCCGGGGGGACTTCATTGAACGTGCCATGTCCGACAGGTTCAGGGCGCGGAACTCATTCCATTCGGTCAGCAATACGACCGCATCCGCATCGGTGGTTGCGGTATAAGGGTCGTCGCACCATTCCACGCCCGGCAACAAGGCTAATCCTTCGGCCCGACCCTGCGGATCCACAACCCGAACCGTTGCGCCTCCGCCGATCAGTGCGGGGACAATGGTCAACGACGGGGCATCACGCATATCATCTGTGTTGGGTTTGAACGTAACACCCAGAACCGCGATGGTCTTACCGTTGAAGCTGTCATCGCATACGTCGCGAATTTTCTCGATCATGCGGTGTTTGACGCCGTCATTCACGCGCATAACCGTTTCGGTGATCTGCATCGGATAAGCGTGTTCCTGACCAATCCTCGCCAAAGCAGCGGTATCTTTAGGAAAGCATGAGCCACCATAACCCGGACCAGCATGCAGGAACTTGTTGCCGATACGACCATCCAGACCAATGCCGCGCGCGACTTCTTTGACATCACCGCCCACACGTTCGCACAGGCCGGCGATTTCGTTGATGAAAGTAATCTTGGTCGCAAGAAACGCGTTTGCCGCGTATTTTATCATCTCGGCGCTTTCCAGATCCGTCGTCAGGATAGGGAAGTCTCGCAGATAAAGCGGCCGGTAAATCTCGGCCATAACTTCGGCGGCGCGGTCGCTTTCAACGCCAACGACAACGCGATCGGGGCGCATGAAATCGTCAATCGCCGCCCCTTCGCGCAGGAATTCAGGATTTGAAGCGACGTCAAAATCTGCATCCGCATTGGCCTCAAGAACAGCCTCGTGCACCTTTCTGTTGGTGCCGACGGGCACGGTCGATTTGGTGACGATCACGGTGTAGTCGGTGACCGACTGAGCAATCTCTTGCGCGGCGGCCATCACGTAGGTCAGATCAGCGTGCCCGTCGCCGCGCCGGGTTGGGGTTCCAACGGCAATGAAAACTGCGTCTGCACCGTCCACGGCAGCAGCCAGATCGGTCGTGAAACTCAACCGCCCCGCTGCTACATTCTTGGCCATCAGGACATCAAGTCCCGGTTCGTAGATGGGAACTTGGCCGGCTTGCAACATCTCGATTTTCTTTTCGGCTTTGTCGACGCAAATAACGTCATGGCCAAAATCCGAGAAGCAAACGCCCGACACAAGGCCAACATAACCTGTGCCGATCATCGCTATCCGCATTTTTCAATGTCCTTCAACAAAAGACTGTTTAACGCGCGCCAGCATTTCGCAAAGTTCAACGGGTTTCAATGCCGTTTCCTGCCGCCGGGTTGCATTCTGGGTGTTCTTGCTGTTTCTGAGAGTCCTACCAGCCAGATTGAGTTTTGTGGAACGAGACAATGACAAAAACTGCTTTAATAACCGGCATTACAGGGCAAGACGGATCGTATCTGGCCGAGTTTCTCTTGGAGAAAGGGTATGAAGTTCACGGAATCAAGCGCCGCGCCTCGTCGTTTAATACGCAACGCATTGATCATATCTACCAGGATCCGCACGATCCGAACCCTCAACTCCACTTGCACTATGGTGATCTCAGCGACACGTCCAACCTGACTCGAATCATTCAGGAAGTTCAGCCGGATGAGGTCTATAACCTCGGCGCGCAATCCCATGTTGCCGTCAGCTTTGAATCGCCGGAATACACAGCGGATGTCGATGCGATTGGGACGCTGCGATTGCTGGAAGCGATACGGTTTTTAGGCCTGGAAAAGAAGACACGTTTCTATCAGGCGTCCACTTCCGAGTTATATGGCTTGGTGCAGGAAATTCCTCAGAAAGAAACCACACCGTTCCACCCCCGGTCCCCATATGCCGTGGCCAAACTTTATTCATACTGGATTACTGTGAATTACCGTGAGGCGTACGGGATGTATGCGTGCAACGGAATTCTGTTCAACCACGAAAGCCCGCGCCGGGGTGAAACCTTCGTGACGCGGAAAATAACACGGGGTCTTGCGAATATTGCGCAGGGGCTTGAGGAGTGCCTGTACATGGGCAACATCGACAGTCTGCGCGATTGGGGGCACGCGAAAGACTATGTGCGGATGCAATGGCTAATGCTGCAGCAGGATGCGCCAGAAGACTTCGTTATCGCGACAGGCGTACAGTACTCCGTCCGTCAGTTTATCGAGTGGTCGGCTGCGGAACTGGGTGTTACGCTGGAGTTCTCGGGTGAAGGCGTTCAGGAAGTTGCGACTGTCAAAGCGGTCAAGGGCGAAAATGCGCCCGCGCTTAAGCCCGGGGACGTCGTCATGCGTATCGATCCGCAATACTTCCGGCCCGCCGAGGTCGAGACCCTGTTGGGCGACCCTTCGAAGGCCAAAACCAAACTTGGATGGGTGCCGGAACTGACCGTTCAGGAAATGTGTTCTGAAATGGTAAGCGAAGACCTCAAGACCGCCAAACGTCATGCCTTGCTGAAAGAGCACGGCTTCGATTTGCCAGTAAGCCTGGAAAATGGCTGAGGTGGGCGCAATGCGGAAAATCTATGTTGCCGGTCATCGTGGTATGGTCGGTGCGGCCATACTACGGCAGTTGCAAGATCGTGGGGCGGCAGGTGAGGCACTGACCATTGTAACCCGCACTCATGCGGAACTGGATTTGACTGATCAGTCCGCAGTTCGGCACTTCATGGAGACCGAACGGCCCGATGTTGTCGTTTTGGCGGCAGCCAAGGTCGGAGGTATTCACGCGAACAATACATACCCGGCAGATTTCATTTACGAAAACCTGATGATCGAATGCAACGTTATCCATCAGGCGTTTTCAGTGGGAGTCCAGCGCCTGCTGCAACTTGGCAGCTCATGCATCTATCCCAAGGCTGTACCGCAACCGATGCGAGAAGATGCTCTGCTGACTGGAGTGCTTGAGCCGACAAATGAGCCGTACGCAGTTGCCAAGATTGCAGGTATCAAGCTGTGCGAAAGCTACAACCGGCAGCACGGCGTTGACTATCGCTCAGTTATGCCAACCAATCTGTACGGCCCAGGTGATAACTTTCACCCTGAAAACAGCCATGTTCTGCCGGCTTTGATCCGTCGTTTTCACGAAGCCAAGCGGGACGGTCTGGACGAGGTGGTCATCTGGGGAACCGGTAAGCCTCGCCGAGAGTTTCTGCACGTAGACGATATGGCCAAAGCGTCTCTGTTTGTGCTCGATCTGCCACGCGATGTTTATGAAGCCAACACAGAACCCATGCTGAGCCATATCAACGTCGGCTGTGGCGAGGATATCTCGATCGCGGAGCTTGCAACTCTGGTGGCCCGCACGGTGGGTTACACCGGGCGGATCACTCAGGATGTCAGCAAACCAGATGGCACAATGCGTAAGCTCATGGATGTGTCACGATTGGCGGATATGGGTTGGCGTGCGCGGATCACCTTGCAAGACGGCATCCACGAAACCTATGCGTGGTTTCTGGAACAGTCAGATGCTGAATTGCGGGCAAAGTAAAGCTCAGATCACAAAACCTCTGATCAGAACCAGCGTCCTGTGGCGGTTGCGGTCGGAGCGACAGGCGCAGGGTCAGAAACCGTTGATAGTACTTGGTAGGACACATTTGTGGCTGCCGGCGCATCAAACCCGACAAATCGCGAGACCGATCCACCGCTGCCGCTTAGGGCAGGTTTGGTCCCAGAGGCAAAGGCAATTGGAAAGGTCCAACTGTTTTGCCCGCTTGAAAAAATCGCGCCTTCGCCGATGGTGCAGCCTACTGCGCTCAGATTGACTGTACAGATTTGAGTGCCGTCTGCGAAACGAACAAATTCACCATTTGCGTTCGAGCCCCGCTCGATCACTGCGCCTGTCGGCGTGCCTGATGTTTGTGACACAGATCCCAGCACGTTGCCGGGGCTATAGCCAAAATCCGCCCGCATCAAACGACCCGCAGTTACGTCCGAAGCACTGCTTTGAATCGCTGCACCAGTTGCAATTGCAGTTGTCGGATCGAAAACAAGGGCATCTGTCCATGTGTTCCCATCTGCCGAAACCTTGATTGAAAAACCAGTTGAGCCTGCCAGTCCCATTTCGGCGTGACCGGTCCAGTTGGACTGAAACAAAAGCGAAGCGGTATCCCCCGCGCTTGCCTTGTTGATCTTTAACTGGTGGCTATTGCCCTCATGGCTTAGCAATGTGGCAGAAGAACGAACCGAGAGGCGGTTTGTTGCGTCCCAGGTCGTTGCGACGCCTATCCCGTCCAGATTCTGCGTTGCCCCTGCCGGCACAACCCAATTCGAGCCTGTCCAGACTTTCACACGCCCGGCGCTGATGTCCCACGCTCTCCAGCCAATATCTGGCGCTACAAAGTGCCACGCATTATCCAACCATGCCGCAAGCATGTTTTCCTGACCTGACCATTCACCAATCGGAGCTTCACCTACGGCATGAACTTCACCCTGCGCTGGGGCCACTGGTGGGTTTGATGCATCGGTTGCCACGACGCTTAATTGAACAATCACATCCAGTTGCCTTAAGGCTTCGTTATGAGTGACGTGCTTTTGTGCTTGCGAGGGTTGAATGAATGGTAAATCCAAGCGGGGTGAAACTTGTGGCATTGGGGCGTGTCCTCCTGAAGATGCTGGTCCGACAATTGATTTGCGCGCCAAACTGCCATCAAATGGATGAATTCACGCTAAGCGGGCAGAACGCGTCCAAAAGGAAGTGGTAAGTTTTCTGTCATGTTGCCCGAAAAAGAAAAGGCACCCAAAACCGGGTGCCTTTGTACTGAGATTATGGGGCGGAAATTATTGGGCTGCTTGGTCAGTCGCCATCGTATCGTGCAGATATTCCCGCAGGTCGTCGCGCAGATCGGGTCGGGCCAATGCAAAAGCCACGGTTGCTTGTAGAAATCCAGCCTTCGAGCCGCAGTCGAAACGTTGTCCTTCGAACTTGTGCCCAAATACCGGCACACCATTCCCGATATCCTCGGCAATCGCGTCCGTCAGCTGAATCTCACCACCGCTGCCTTTTTTCTTCTGGTTCAGATTATACAGAACCGATGGGCCCAGAATGTAGCGACCGATCACTGCGAGGTTTGAAGGCGCCTCATCCGGTTTGGGCTTTTCCACCATGCCACGAGCCCGGACAACTTGTCCGATATTCTCACCTACGTCCAAAACACCATAGGAGCTGGTTTTTTCTTGGGGAACCTCCATCGCAGCCACCATGTTTCCGCCGGTTTCCTCATAGGCTTCGACCATTTGCTGCAAGCATGGTTTGTCCGCGGCGATGACGTCATCAGGCAACATGACGGCAAAGGGCTCATCCCCGATCAATCGGCGAGCACACCACACAGCATGGCCCAGCCCCAAGGCTTTGTGCTGCCTGATATACGCGATTGCGCCACTTTCCATGTTGGTTTCATCCAGCACTTCAAGCAGCTCGTCTTTGCCCTTGGCCTTGAGTTCTTGCTCCAGAATATGGTTGTGATCAAAATAGTCCTCAAGCGCGGATTTGCCGCGCGATGTGACAAAGATGAATTCCTTGATGCCAGCCGCACGCGCTTCGTCAATTGCGTATTGGACCAGCGGACGATCGACCAGAGTCATAATCTCTTTGGGGACGGATTTCGTCGCAGGCAGAAAGCGGGTACCCAGTCCCGCAACCGGGAAAATCGCTTTGGTAACCTTGCGTACCATTGTACCTCTCAGTTTTTAAAATTTGCACCGAAGTCCAGAGGCTTCGGAACGTTGTATTAGGCCGTGAACCCGGAATGTTCAATGACCTCGCGGAGACCGCTAGGGAAACAGGAGAAATCGTGCCATCCCAATACAGGGAAGTCAAAACGATCCATTGTCACATGCGAATGAAACCTTACCTTTCGTGCTATATTAGGAAACTAATTTATATTTTAGAGTGAGATAGTTTCCAAAAAAGCGCCTAATCGATGGAAAAACAGGCAGGTTGGTTAATACCTCAAAGCCAGAATCTGGCTTTGAGGTTTGTACTATGCATTGGCCACAATGCTTTCTAGTGGATCATGTTCCGCAACGAAGTGATCGGGCTTAATTTCGTTAAGTTGCGGGACATAGTCCTCTTGGCCAGCGAACAGGCGACTGGGGAGAAACCGCAGGGCAGCCTTCGGATCCATCGGCGAGGGAAGCTCACCGGGGATTTTCAGCCTTTGGCGGCTCCGTTCCACATCTGGGTCAGGGATCGGAACAGCCGATATCAGAGACTTGGTATAGGGATGGATCGGATCAGAGCAGATCACCTCGCCATCCCCCAGCTCCACGATCCGACCCAGGTACAACACCATGATCCGGTTCGACACGGCACGTACTACCGACAGATCGTGGCTGATGAAGATCATCGAAAGGCCGAACTCCTGCTGCAACTCGCGCAGCAATTCAACGATCTGCGCCTGAATGGACACGTCCAAGGCCGAGACCGCCTCGTCGCAGATGATCAGCTTGGGTTTGTTGATCATCGCGCGCGCGATGCCGACCCGTTGGTTCTGACCGCCTGACAACTCGTGCGGATAACGGTTGATCATGTTGGCGTTTAAGCCCACACGCTCCATCATTTCGCTGACCATCTGCTTGCGCTCGCGGTCCGTCAGATCAGGGCGGTAGGTCTTGAGCGGCTCGGCGATCGAAGCCGAGATTGTCATGCGCGGATCGAGGCTGGCCAATGGGTCTTGAAAGACGATCTGCAAGTCCTTGCGGTACTTGTTCAGCTCGGCGCGTTTGAGACCCACAATAGGATGGCCCAACCAGCTGACATTTCCGCCACTGGGTTCTATCAGTTGCAACACGGCGCGCGCCAGCGTGGACTTGCCGCAGCCGGATTCGCCCACAACGCCCAGAGTTTCACCCTTGCGGATGTCAAAGCTTACGCCATCGACGGCTTTGAGTGGCACTTTGCGCCCGAACAGCCCGCCTTTGACGTTGATCGGGAAATGCACCTTGACGTCATCGACCTTGAGCAGCGGTTCTTCGACCTTCTCCAACGCCTTGGGCGCATCGCCCGCATCAATGCGTGGCATCGCCTCGAGAAGGGTGCGGGTATAGTCGTGCTGCGGGTTGCGGAAAATTTCGCGGGTGTCTCCGGCCTCAACAAATTCGCCCATGCGCATGACTTGAATGCGGTCGCACATACGAGCGACTACGCCCATATCATGGGTGATCAGGGCAATCGCGGTGCCTTCGTCCTTTTGCAGGCGCACCATCAGGTCAAGAATGTCGGCCTGAACGGTCACATCCAGCGCCGTGGTCGGCTCATCCGCGATCAGCAGTTTGGGGTTGCACAGCATCGACATGGCGATCATCACGCGCTGACGCATCCCGCCCGACAGCTCGTGCGGGTATTGATCCAGCCGCCGCGCGGCTTCGGGGATGCGGACGCGGTTCAGCCAGTCCAGACAGCGAGCCCGCGCTTTGGAACCCTGCAGCCCCTCATGCACCTGAAGAACCTCGCGCATTTGCTGGCCGATGCGCAGATGCGGGGTCAGCGCGGTCAATGGGTCCTGAAAGATCATGCCCACGTCTGAGCCACGGATCTTGTTCAGGCGGTTGATGGGCAGGTTCAGGACTTCGGTGCCGTTCAATTTGGCTGACCCAAGCGCCCGACCAGCAGGTGGCAGCAAGCCCATCGCCGCCATGAAGGTTTGGCTTTTGCCCGACCCGCTTTCACCCACGATGCCAAGGCATTCGCCGGGGTTGATGTCGAAACTGATGCCTTTGACGGCCTCGACCACGCCATCGGGCGTGTCGAACTGGACCTTCAGGTCTTTTACGGAAAACAGACTCATATCAGCGATCCTTTGGGTCCAGAGCGTCACGCAAACCATCCCCGATGAAGAACATCGTGATGATGATGGCGACGTAGAATGTCAGCGGGAACATCAATTGCCACAGGGTGCCATACCCCATGGTTCCCGCCCCTTCCGCGATCAGACGTCCAAGCGAGGTGTAAGGTTCTGAAATCCCCAGCCCAAGGAACGAGATAAAGCTCTCGGTCAGGATCATTTCAGGCACCAGAAGCGAGGCATAGACGATCACCACGCCCAGCAAGTTGGGCAGGATATGGCGGTACATGATCGTGAATTCGCTGACGCCTGCGGCGCGGGCGGCCTCGATAAACTCACGGTTTTTCAGGGTCAGGGTTTGACCCCGTACGATCCGCGCCATGGTCAGCCAGCCGACCGCGCCAAGTGCGATGAACAGCATGAAGAAGGATCGACCTGCCACGACTAGCAGCAGAATAATCACCAGAGTTGCCGGGATCGCCAGCAAGATGTCGACAAAGCGCATCATGACGCTGTCAGTCCGGCCACCGATATAGCCTGCGGCGATACCATAGCAGGTGCCCACGATTAGCGCCGTGGCCGCCCCGATCAGACCGACTAACAGCGATGTGGTGGTGGCCTGTATGACGCGGCTGTACAGATCGCGCCCTAGATCATCGACGCCAAAAAAATGCCCCGTCTCAACCGAGGGCATCCCCATGCCACGAACGTCACCCATGACGTTCCAGTCGATCTCTTCATTGTTCCAGACCGCGAAATAGGGACCGATGATGGTGAACAGAACGATCAGCGCTAGAATGACTAGGCTGGCCATCGCAGCCTTATTGCGCACAAAACGCATCCGCGCGTCCTGCCACAGTGAACGCCCCTGAATGACCGTGTAATCGGTGATATCTTCGGCCAGGTGGGCGGCTTTTTGAGATTTTCCAAGCATGGTTCGCCCCTTAGTACCGGATTTTCGGATCGAACCAGGCATAGGCCAGGTCGGTCAAAAGGTTCACGACGACGGTCAGCGCGCCATAGAGGATCGTGACCCCCAAAAGTACCGCGTAGTCGCGTGAAAGGGCCGAGCCGACATAGGCTTGCCCCAGACCTCCGGTCGAGAAATAGATGTCCACGAAGACCGAACCGGTCAGAACATAGACGAAGACCGGGCCCAAATAGGAGACGACGGGCAAGAGCGTCGGTTTCAACGCATGGCGCCAGATCACGGTTCTGGTCGGCAGGCCCTTGGCCCGCGCGGTGCGGATGAAGTTCGAGTTCAGAACCTCAAGCATCGACGAGCGTGTGATCCGCGCGATCGAGCCGACATATGAGGTCGCGAGCGCGATGACGGGCATGATCAGGTATGGCCATTGCCCCCCATTCCAGCCACCGCCCGGCAACCAGCCCAACCACAGGGTAAAGGTCAGGATCAGGATCGGGCCCATGATGAAGTTCGGCAGCGCCTGAGCTGCAATGCCCAGACCGACAGCGAAATAGTCGATCCAGCTATTGTGCTTGATGGCTGCCGCAATCCCCAGGCCTACGCCAATCGTGGTAGCAAACAGGAACGACAGCGATCCATAAGTCAGCGAGATCGGGAAACCTTGGGCGATGATGTCGTTTACATCGCGGTCCTTGAACTTGAAGGATGGCCCGAAATCGAAATGCACCACGATGTTATAAAGATAGTCCCAGAGCTGTTTCCACAGCGGCTGGTCCAGCCCATAGCGTGCCTCGATATTGGCCAGAACCGCAGGCGGCAGAGGCCGTTCCGAGGTGAAAGGCCCACCGGGCGCGAAGTGCATCAAAAAGAAACAAGCGACGATCAACAACAAGATCGTCGGAACGGCGACCAACAGCCGCCGGATGATATAGGCAAGCATTTCATGCCCCCAATTATTGGCTGTGCCCCAAAAGCGGTTCTTGGGGCACAGCGGGATCTAAAGGTGATTACTCGGCTGTTTTGTAGAGGTTTTTGGAGTACCAGTTCTGCTCTACGTTATTGACCGGCCAGTTCCCCACATCGCTGTCCATCATGTAGACGCCAGCATAGTGATAGATCGGGATGACGGGGGTCTCTTGCGCGATGATACGCTCGACCTCGGTATAAAGCGGCGCGGCATCGTCCGCGGTTTTGGCAGAGGCCAGCAGTTCATCAACTTTGGCGTTGTTATACTTGCCGTCGTTATAGCCCGAATCCGACTGCAACAGGTCCAGGAAGGTCGAGGCTTCGTTGTAGTCGCCACACCATGCGCCACGGGCCAGATCGAAGTTCTGGTTACCGCGCTCTTCCAGGAACACTTTCCATTCCATGTTGGCCAGCTCGGCGTTCACGCCCAGTTTCTGTTTCCACATCTGGCTCAGCGCCACGGCAACTTTCTTGTGGGCCTCTGACGTGTTGTAGACCATCTCGAAGCTCAGCGGATTGTCTGCGCCATAACCGGCCTCGGCCAGTAGTTCCTTGGCCAGTTCGTCCCGTTCGGCTTGCGACATCGACGCCATTTCGACGTCCGGAACGGTGAAGCCTGCGGTTGCTTCGGGCGCGAAAGTATATGCCTGCGGCTGACCGCCTGCCATGATGTTCTCGGTGATGATCTTACGATCTACGGCAAGCGACAGGGCCTGACGGACATTCGGGTCTTTGAACGCTTCCGGACCACCTTCGGACAGGTTGAACGTGTAGTAATAGTTGCACAGACGCGGGAAGCTGATCGCCTCTTCCGGGTGCTCTTTTTGCAGGCGCGGGAACTGGCCTGCGGGAACTTCCGTGCGGTCCAGTTCACCGGCCAGATAGCGGGTCAGGGCCACGTTTTCATCGTTGATGACCAAGGCCACTACCTTTTCGATGATCGTGTTGTCATTGTCCCAGTACATCTCGTTGCGCTCGCGGACCGAGCGTTCCTGCGGCAGATGCTCGGTAAGAACATAAGCACCGTTCGACACGATGTTGCCGGGCTTGGTCCAGGCGTCGCCGAACTCCTCAATCACTTTCTGCGGGGCAGGGAAGGTGGTCGCATGCGTGGTCATCTGCGGGAAATAGGACAGCGGTGCGCTCAGCTTTACTTCCAGCGTGTGGTCATCGATGGCCTTGACGGCCAGATCGTCAACCGGCTTTTCGCCTGCGATAATTTCAGACGCGTTTTCGATCGACATCAGCTCCATGTACCACGCATAGGGCGAGGATAGAGCGGGATCGACGGCGCGTTTCCAGGCAAAAACGAAATCGCCTGCTGTAACCGGATCGCCGTTGGACCACTTAGCGTTGTCTCGCAGGGTGAAGGTGTAGACATCTTTGGCGTCATTCGTGGTAAAGCCTGTTGCTACACCTGGAACCAGATTTCCGTCTTCGTCCTGGTTCATCAGACCTTCGAACAGATCGCGGACGATCTCGGCGCCCGAAACATCCTCAACTACCTGCGGATCGACCGAGCTGTGCTCGTCCAGAATGCGATATGTGAACGTCTGGTCATCGGCCAGCGCTTCACCCGTGGTCGGGTGGGTCCCGGCGGCAAAAGCCGCGCCGGTGATCATGGTCGAGGTCAACAGACCTGCTAGCGAAGTTCGAATATATTTGTTCATGTTTGTATTCTCCCGTTTTTGGGGGCGACACACGCATAGCCCGTCAGAGCGGTCGCTGACCTCTCTGATTGTCCGGCTCGGATCGAGCTCGGGACGGGTTCACAGTTTGCTTTGTCAGATCGCAATGAACACCGCGTCGCAGTCTTTCGGTTGCAGTCGGAAACGTGGTTGCGAAAGTCGCCCTTCACTGGGGCCGACGTTGGCATTATTTCAAAAAAGGTTAAAGCCTTTGCCTGCAAATTGGGCAATCTAACGTCAATTGTGAATGAAAACGGGTCCTATCCGGCAATAAAATAATTTAGCGCAGGCGCTTCTTGACACTTTTGTGAAGCTGCTTGGAAACACGTTGACGCTTTACGCTTGGTAATGGCTCAAGCATAGCCTGTGAAAACAGCGAATCGCTATTTGGCCAGAGTCGCTTTCATTGAAGCCGCGGGGAAACAGGTCGGGATACGGCCAGTTTGTTCCTGCCACCTACCGATAGAACGGCGCGTCTTGAATCCAGGTAAACCATCCGCTCCGCCCACGTCGTGCCCTTGAGCTTCTAATGATTTCTGCATTGCTACAATGTCTGATCGGTAAAGCGGGTCTATCGCACCCCAACGTCCCTTGAAGTCGCCGATTTGGTACTGGATGCGATCGCTTACGTGGCCGACAAACAGTGCATACAGATCGCTGTTGTTGTATCGCTTCAGCACATAGAAATTTGGTGTAACCAGAAATGCTGGTCCGTTTCGACCAGCAGGCATCATCAGATATCCTTCTTCGGGCAGTTCATGCTGTGGGAATGGTTTCCCCGACACTCTCTGAATGCCCAGTTTAGCCCAATCACGAATAAGTTTACCCTGATCAGGCCCCTCGTTTGCGCAGGACACAGATAGGGGAACCGTGACTTCAAATCCCCAATCGCGGCCCGGCACCCAGCCATGCCGCGCAAGATAGTACCCAATTGACGACAAAGTATCGTCAACCGAGGTCCAGATGTCTGCGCGTCCGTCTCCGTTTCCGTCAACCGCATGTTCAAGATAATTCGAGGGCATGAACTGGGGTTGCCCAAGAGCTCCGGCCCAACTGCTTTTCATCCTACCAGGTGGGGCGTGGCCCGCCTCGGCAATCTCGAGCGCTGCGATCAGTTCTTTGGTGAACAGTTCCGCCCGCATGCTCATAAACGCTTTGGTAGCCAGAACCTGTATGGCGTCATGCCGGATGGGCACTTGACCGTATCCGCTTTCTCGTCCCCAAATAGCCAACAATATGCGGGCAGGGACACCGGTTTCAGTTTCAACTCGGGCAAGCACCGCGCCATGGCGGCGGGCCATCTTACGCCCAACCGAGGTTGCACCTTGCACTGAGCCAGGGTTGAAATAGCGGGCAGGCGCACCGAATTCGGCCTGTTTCTGTTGTGTCGGCTGCACCTTGTGTGTTCCGGGTGGAACCAGGTCGGGAAGATCCCAGTTGAGCATCACACCGTCAAATGCTTGCTGAAAAGTGTGTTTTGAAACGCCCTTGGCTTTTGCGTTCGGCCATATGGTTTCACCAATCCACGCCTGAAATTGGTGTTCGATAGCAGCGCGGTCCTGAGCCCGCGCAACAGTCGTGCAAAGTAGAAGAGCAAGAAAACAAAAAATCCAACGCATTTCCGAATTGTCTCAACCTAGGTGTTCCGCAAGTCAATAGTGTCGTTTGTATAAGGCTGGGGTTGATCGCAAAGGAATACGAACAATTTGGGGTTTTGGAAAACTCTTGAGAAATCGCCCGACTCTGTTGATAGTTCAGCCAGACCATATGCCGTAGGAGGGCGAACAGGCGTGGCCCATTTCAGAGTGTCATCCGCTGTGTTGCCAATCGCCGCATTGGCTCTGACCGCGGGGTTGTTTGCACATGTGGCCCATGCTGCCGACAGTTTTCTGGAGCCGCAAGGCCCCATCGCAGCCGTTCAGAAAACACATCTGGTGCGAGCAACGCTGTTGATCCTGATTGCTGTTGTGCCGGTTTTATGCCTCGTACCTTTGATCGCAATCAGGTATCGCAGGCGCAAACAAAGTCAGTCAGCTTATGCCCCGAACTGGGACTTTTCGGCGCGTCTGGAGTTCTTGATGTGGGGCGTTCCGGTCGTGATCGTCGCGGTCTTGTCTTTCTATCTGTGGAAGGCAACTCACCGGTTGGATCCTTATGCAAACTCATTTGGTGAAGCGCCTGCCATCAATGTGCAGGTCGTAGGCTTAGATTGGAAATGGTTGTTTATCTATCCTGACCACGGCATCGCCACTGTAGGAGAGTTTGGGATACCTGTAGGCCAACAAGTCGCGATAACGTTGACGACTGACACCGTTATGCAGTCTTTCATGATCCCTGCGTTAGCCGGCCAGATTTACGCGATGCCGGGAATGACCACTCAACTGCATCTCGTCGCCAACACGCCAAAGACCATGCTGGGTGAAAACACGCAGTATAATGGCAGGGGCTTTACCAAGCAAAAATTCCTGACACAGGCCATGCGGTTGCAGGATTTCGATGCGTGGGTAAACAGCGTGCGAGCCAACGGCATTCCGCTAACAACCGAGACCTATAAAATACTGGCAATGCGCACCGACAGGGACGAAGTTCAGGCTGCGTTGGGCACCGCGACGATGCCTCTGAACGCCTTGTACTTCACACTGGATGACGGCGACTTGTTCCATTCTATTCTGCACCGTTACCACAGCGGTCAACCTTTGTCGGCAGCGCAACAGCCCGGGACCGTTTCATATGGTCAGGAGGGCGGACAATGACGACTGCGTACAGCGAAACATTCGGCCGCCTGAGTTGGGACTCTTTTCCGATTGCGGGGCTGATCCAGTCTCCGAACGCCAATGAGATAGTCGCCAACGCCGCCGCCGCGATAGTGATCGTCGGAGCAATAGCCGTTGTCGCCTTGCTGACTTGGTTTCGTCTTTGGGGCCCTCTTTGGCGCGATTGGCTGACCAGCGCGGATCACAAGAAAATCGGCATCATGTATATAGTCTTTGCCATCGTCATGTTGGCTCGGGGCGTTCTCGAAGGTGTTGTGATGCGCGCTCAGCAGGCCGCAGGCCCAGGTGAAGGTTTTCTGGAAGCTGAACATTTTGCTGAACTGTTCAGTACCCATGGCACAATCATGATTTTCTTTGTCGCGGTTCCTTTCGTGTTCGGCATTGCGAATTTTTTGGTTCCCCTGATGATCGGTGCACGAGATGTCGCCTTTCCGGTCATGAACCAGATCAGCCTTGGTTTTACGGTCTCCGCAGGCATGATGCTGATGGTGTCATTGGTGGTCGGAGAGTTCTCGACCGGCGGCTGGACGGCCTATCCACCCTATACTGGTGCAGCCTTTAACCCCGGTGTAGGACCGGACTACTGGATCTGGGCCATTGTTGTGTCGGGTATCGGAACAACTCTGACAGGTATAAACTTTGCAGTAACAATCTATAAATTGCGCGCGCCCGGTATGACCTTCATGCGTCTGCCGATGTATTGTTGGACGATCATCTGCAGTTCGATCCTGATCGTTTTCGCAATGCCACCGCTTGGCGTGGCGGCTCTCATGTTGGCGGCGGATCGATATCTGGACTTCCATTTTTTCACCAACGACCTTGGTGGGAACATGATGAACTATGCCAATCTGTTCTGGCTGTTCGGACACCCCGAGGTCTATCTGCTGGTCCTTCCCGCGTATGGGATTTATTCCGAGATTTTCGCAACCTTTTCGGCGAAACGACTGTACGGCTACAACTCGCTTGTCATCGCCACGATGTCGATCGCGGTTATGTCGTTCACGGTTTGGCTGCACCATTTTTTCACGATGGGTCAAAGCGCGCTGATAAATGCGGTGTTTGGGATTGCGACGATGCTGATCGCTATTCCGACCGGAGTGAAGGTTTATGACTGGATGGCCACACTGTTTCGGGGCCGAATCCGTTTCTCGGTCCCGATGCTGTATGGCCTCGCATTCCTTATGCTGTTTGTGATTGGAGGCCTCAGTGGCGTTCTTCTGGCTAATCCAACGTTGGATTATCAGGTTCACAACACGCTGTTTCTTGTCGCGCATTTCCACAACGTGTTGTTGCCCGGGGTGTTGTTTGGGTTGCTGGCTGGATACAACTACTGGTTCCCCAAGGCCTTTGGGTTTCGTTTGAACGAAGCTTGGGGGCGACTGACGGTTGTTCTGTGGACAGTTGGGTTCATGTTGACCTTTTTGCCGCTGTATTTCGTCGGTCTGATGGGGATGCCCAGACGGTCTTTCAGTTGGGAGGACCCCAGCTTCCACCCCTATATGATCGTTGCGGCGCTTGGATCACTGGTGATCCTGTCAGCGCTGCTGGCGGTCGTTGCGCAGTTATGGATCAGTATCAGAGACCGCGAGAAAACACGCGTGCCGGTTGGCGACCCATGGGATGCCCGCACACTGGAATGGTCGACGCCGGCGCCGCCGCCGCCTTACAACTTCGCTATCATCCCCAACGTGACCGAGCGGGATGATTTTGCTGCGGCCAAGGAACGAAATGAAGCTTACCCGCAGCCTGAGGCTTACGAGGATATTTTGCTGCCGCGCAATACCGCGATCGGTTTCGTTTTGTGTGTTTTTAGTGGTGTTTGGATGTTCGCGCTTGTCTGGTGGATCTGGTGGTTGGCCGCGTTGATGAGCGTCCTTATCGTCGTGGCGTTCATCGCCTGGACGTTCCAAACGGACACCGAAGTGGTCATACCGGCCACCGAGGTGCGCAAACAGCATGAAGCATGGCTTGAGATCGTGCGCAATTCGGACCCTGTCAATCGCGACCATGAATGCGCACCTGAAAACCGTGGTCTCGCGCGACCAGATATGGAGGCCACAACATGAAGCGCGCTCCAACCCACAGTTACCCCGGATTGAATCTGGGCCGCAGGCATCCCGAAGCGGACAAGGCCAGTGAAGTCGTCACATTCGGTTTTTGGGTCTTTCTAATGAGCGACCTTGTCTATTTTGGTCTGATGTTCGCGATCTACATCACCATGATAGATGCGCAGGCCGGTGGACCCGGTCCGCATGAGCTGTTCAACCTTAAGAGCATTTTTGCCCAAACGCTCATCTTGCTTACGAGCAGCTTGACTGTGGGGCTGGCGATGCTGGCCTTGAAGTACAACCTGCCACGCTCACGCATTGTGATGTGGTTTGGCGTCACGCTTGTTTTGGGGTTGAGTTTTCTGGTTCTTGAAATGAGTGATTTTATGGCGATGGCTGAAAAGGGAGGCATTCCCCAACGCAGCGGGTTTCTGTCCGCTTTCTATGGCCTCGTTCCACTGCACGGCCTGCACGTTGCTGCCGGTTGCATCTGGTTGATCGTGCTTGGCATCCAGCTTCGCGTTTTTGGTCTGACAGACCTGCTTATGTCGCGGGTCGTGCGGTTGGCCTTGTTTTGGCATTTCCTTGACCTGATCTGGATCGGGATCATCACGATCGTTTATTTCGGAGGGCTTGCCTATGGATAAGCGCAGCGAAATGCACCGTCGGGAACGCCGCCGTTATCTTATAGGATATGGCGGTTCACTGCTTCTGACCATTTCTGTCTTCTTGGCAGCGTTTGTCTTCGGTATTGCGACCAAGGGCGTTTATTTGACGATTGGATTGCTGGGGCTTGCGCAATTGATTTTACAGCTGGTCTACTTCCTTCACATTGATCGCAGGCGCAGTAGCCGTGAAGATTTGGATCTTGTGTTGTTTTCAACGCTGGTTTTGCTGATCATCATAGTCGGTACAATCTGGATCATGGGAAATTTGGCGGTGCGCATGCACACGTTTCCAATGTAGTGACCAAGTTAGAAACGCGAACTCTTCGGCACTCAAAGCCTCGTCAATAAAAGACCAAATCCAAGCGCTATCCAGCATAAGGCAAGGCTGAGGCATATGTTGCCCGCAGCCAGGGCAAATGTGTTCCTGCGCCGCAACTCCAGCGACTGATAAGCAAAGCTTGAAAAGGTCGTGAAGCCACCGCAGAACCCGAAAACAAGGTGTTTCTGTTCTTCGCTTATCTCAGTTACCCCGCCGAGGTACCCGATCCAGAGGCCCAGAATGAAACTTCCTGCAACATTTACGATCAACGTCGCAAAAGGCAGATCGTGATTGATTTTCAAAGCCACCCATTGGCGCAGGACCGCACCTAGACCTCCGCCTAAACCAAACATTATATGCTGGTAAAATTCGCTCAACACCCGGACCTCGTGTTGAAAACGCGGCGACCTATTGCTTCGCCCGCGAGGGCGGCAATCAGGCCACATGCGATCTCAAGTACAGCAGCCATTGCGGCGTACCAGGGGTTTATAGCGGCCAACATGTCTAAGTCTGCAACAAAAGAGGAAAAGGTAGATAGCCCGCCGCAAAACCCGACAGCGCCAAGGTGCAGGACATGGGCATGTACGCGGTGTCTTATGGAATATAGCCAGCCCAAGACAAAACAGGCGGCAATATTAATCCCGAAGGTTGTTGTTAGGATCCGAATGCCGGGGATCTCTATAGAAAAAGCCTCTCGAAACAACGACCCTGCTGCGCCACCCACGAAAACAGCCAAAAACATCCACGCTGTGGCTGAAACCTTCGGGTGGGTAGATTTTTGGGCCAATGGTTTCGTCCGTTTCAAGCGTGCGAGTTGGATACCGTGTGACTAAAGTAGGATCAACTATGAGCCGACCGTGAAGCCCTGCCCTCAAAATCACCGTCATCTAAATGCACTGATACAATTGCTTGCAATCAAACGCCAAATGCCCCCACGATTTGATCGACCCGCCATCTGATTTGGAGAGCTAGGATGATCGTCCGCAGACTATTTTATTTTCTCAGTTATGTGTGTCTGCCGCTGACGGTTGTTTGGGGACTCTTTTGGCCTCCTGCGCATTGGTTGTTGATATTCTTGGTGCCATATTCAGTGATCGGGCTTTATGACGTTCTGACCACCAAGCACAATGTGCTCAACAACTATCCGGTTCTAGGTCACTTCCGATATATGTTGGAGTTCGTCAGCCCCGAGATACGTCAGTATTTCGTTGAGACCAACGAAAGTGGCCGACCTTTTAATCGTATCATCCGTGGGTTGGTCTATGCGCGCGCCAAGGGGCAGGTGGATACGCAGGCGTTTGGTACGCAATACGATATCCTGACCGTTGGGTATCACCGCGCCAACCACTCGCTCGCGCCCAAACATGTGGATGAAAGCGAAAAGCGTGTCTTGCTGGGTGGCCCCCAGTGCAGCCAGCCCTACAACGCCTCGCGATTGAATGTATCTGCCATGAGTTTTGGTGCCTTGAGCGCAAACGCGATCAGAGCTTTGAATGGTGGCGCTAAAGATGGTGGATTCGCCCATAATACTGGTGAAGGCGGATTGTCTCCGCACCATTTGGCCGAGGGCGGAGACATCATATGGCAGATTGGAACCGGTTACTTTGGGTGTCGGACGGCCGATGGCGGTTTTGACAAGGACAAATTTGCCGAAAAAGCCGGCACAGAAGTTGTCAAGGCGATTGAAATCAAGCTGTCGCAAGGGGCCAAGCCATCTCATGGCGGTGTGCTGCCTGCCGCAAAAGTTGACCAAGAAATCGCTCAAATCCGGGGTGTGCCGGTGCATCAGGACGTTATTTCTCCGCCGGTGCACTCTGCATTTGAGGGGCCAACGGGCCTGATGCATTTCGTGCAGCATCTGCGCGAAATATCAGGTGGTAAGCCGGTCGGGTTTAAACTGTGTATTGGACGCCCGTCTGAGTTCATGGCAATCTGCAAAGCGATGCTTGCAACAGGGATTGTGCCGGACTTCATCACCATTGACGGTGCCGAAGGTGGCACCGGCGCGGCCCCGGTCGAATTTACCAATCGACTGGGGATGCCTCTGAACGAGTCTCTGATCTTCGTCAACAACTGCCTGTGCGGCGTAGGGTTGCGGGATCAGATCAGGATCATTTGCTCGGGCAAAGTGGCGACGGGATATGACATGATCGAGAAATTCGCGTTGGGTGCCGATATGTGCAACTCGGCCCGGGCGATGATGTTCGCGATAGGTTGTATTCAGGCCCTGCACTGCAACACAAACAGATGCCCATCCGGCGTGGCGACCCAAGACCCGATCAGGGGGAGAGCGGTGAACGTACCGCAAAAACGCAAGCGTGTTCAGCGCTACCATGACGCGACCGTGGATAGCTTTGTAGAAATTCTGGGGGCTATGGGCAAAGAAACCACCGCCGAGTTGCACCCATCAGATATCCGGCGCCGTACCGCAGATGAGCGTGAGAATTCCTATGCTGATCAATACACGCTGGTGGCTTCCGGTGCCTTCCTTTCAGGTTCCATTCCGGATGAGTATGCGGCTGATTGGGAACAAGCCACATCCGAACATTTCTGATTTTTTTACGAATGCCGCCAAGGATTGACCTTTCAGATGCGTCTTACTCATCGTGATGCGCATGGAAACGTCGGATGAAGACTTGGCTCAAGCCGCGATTGAAGGGGACGCTGAGGCGTTTGCTGCCCTTCTGGAGCGTCACTACGATCGAATTTTCCGTCTGGCCTATCGATTGACCGGCCGCGAGGAACAGGCCGAGGATATTACTCAGGATATCTGTGCCGGTTTGCCGTCCAGGATTGCCGGGTTTCAAGCGCGGTCGAAATTTACCACTTGGTTGTATCGCGTTGTGGTGAACGCCGTCGAGGACACACGCCGCAGGCAGGCGACGCGCAGCAGAGCTGCGCTTGGGTGGGGCGACGTTGAGCAGATGCGCCGCGCCGAAGCAGCCGAGGTAGCGGAAGCCGTCGAGTGGCTGCAAACAGCGATGCGGTTGTTGCCGCTCGACTTGCAGGAGACGCTGGCCCTGACCCTTGAAGATGAGATGACGCATGCGCAGGCGGGTGAAGTATTGGGAGTGTCCGAAGGTACCGTGTCATGGCGTCTTGCTGAAATTCGAAAGCGTCTGCGTGCAATGCGACAAGAGGAGTTGGCGCAATGACCGATGATCTTGAGCAGTTGAAGAAAGTAATGGACGTCTCGACCCCCGGTCCAGACGCATCCCGTCGAGCCGCCAATATGAAACTGGCGCAAAAAAACTTTGCGGCGCTCCAAGGATCGTCCGCCCTGGACCGTCCCAATGTCAGGCGAGGCCTATTGGCCCGCGTGACAAAAGGAGCGAAATCCATGTTGAATGCCCTCTCACACCGTGGTCTGCTGACGGCCACGACAGCCGTTGCAACCGTTGCTCTGGTTGTGATCCTGCCGCAGACTCGTGACTATGTGCCGAAGCCGACGTCTTGGAAACAAGTCCAATCCGATGTCCCACAAAATGTGGTGGCAGAGGCTGAAGACGCTCTCGGTAACAGTGAGCCAGGGTTTGAAGCCCCAGTGTTGGCCGAACTCGCCGCCCCATTGTCCGAGCCGAGAAACCAGCGGGCTACAGGCCAGAAATCCGTCGTGGACGGTAATGCCCTGACTGCGGATGAGGGCGGCAGCACGCCACCTGAGCTGTCGCGCCTGCATGGCTTGTCCCTCGAAAGGGATACTGAGGCATTTGCCACTGCCGAAACAAACCCGCTGAAAATTACAGCAGACGATCCCGTGTCCACATTTTCGATCGACGTCGATACGGCCTCATATTCAATCGTTCGGTCGTCGTTGCTGAATGGCAAATTGCCCCCGCGTGATGCGGTGCGTATCGAGGAAATGATAAACTACTTCCCCTACGCCTATCCTCTGCCCGACGGTCAAGCGCCTTTCCGACCTTCGATCACTGTAAGCCCAACCCCTTGGAACGATGGGACTCAGCTTGTCCATGTCGCAATTCAAGGTACGACGCCGGTTGTCGAGGAACGCCCGCCGCTTAACCTTGTCTTTCTGATCGATACGTCGGGTTCGATGCAGGACGCCAATAAACTGCCGCTGCTCAAGAAGTCCTTCCGCTTAATGCTGGCTGAGTTGCGGCCCGAGGATCAGGTGTCCATTGTCACCTATGCAGGCAGCGCTGGACAAGTTTTGGAGCCGACATTTGCCTCTGATCAAGGTAAGATCCTAGCTGCTCTTCAGCGCCTTGAAGCCGGTGGTTCGACTGCAGGGCAGGCCGGCTTACAGCAAGCATATGAAGTGGCGGAAACTATGTCTGCTGAAGGTGAGGTTACCCGAGTCCTTTTGGCGACAGATGGTGACTTCAATGTTGGGATGGCTGATCCCGAAGCGCTGCGGGACTTTATTGCTCGCAAGCGAGACAGCGGAACATATCTCAGCGTTCTGGGGTTTGGGCGCGGCAATCTTGACGATGAGGTCATGCAGACGCTGGCTCAGAATGGGAACGGTCAGGCCTCATACATCGACACCTTGAGCGAGGCGCGTAAAATTCTGGTCGACCAACTGACAGGTGCATTGTTCCCGATCGCAAATGACGTGAAGATTCAGGTAGAGTTCAATCCCGCTCAGATCGCTGAATACCGCCTGATCGGTTATGAAACCCGAAGCCTCCGACGCGAGGACTTTGCAAACGACAAGGTCGATGCCGGAGATATCGGGGCAGGGCATTCGGTCACGGCGATATACGAAGTGACGCCGGTGGGGTCTGAAGCCATTAGGAACCAACCTCTTCGCTATGCCGACAGCGTGGTGTCCGACGCGTCTGAAGAGATTGGCTACTTGAAGCTGCGCTTCAAAGCACCGCGCTCAGAAGAAAGCCAATTGATCCAGGAACCGATTTTCTCCGGGCAGGGCGACGTGACCGAAGATATTGGTTTCTCATATGCCATTGCAGGGTTCGGCCAGTTGCTACGCCGAGGTGAATATCTAAATGGCTGGTCTTATGATGAAGCCATCGCATTGGCCAGCACATCCCGTGGCGATGATACGTTTGGGTATCGATCAGAAGCTGTGACGCTGATGCGCCTCGCGCAATCGCTTGAACGTTAGTCACAACGGGTGCCGTCCTACGCGGCACCCAATAACCTCTATCAGAAAGACCTAGGGTTGTTGCTGGCGTGGGTGTGTATTCTCCGAATACTCCATTCGACAGCGTCGCGCATGGTCTTGCCCAATGCGACGTCAAAGGCATTGACCAGATCGGGTGTCTGGTCGCTTTCTGAAATGACATATTCTTGAAACGAGTCCGACGCGATGATCTTGTCCTCGAACTCATCGATGATTTTGATATTCATTCTGACTTCGACCCGTACAATTGATGAGCCGTCGGGCTGTTCTACGACGATTCCCTGAAATTCGCGTAGGTCTGGGACTATGACATAGTCCGCGCGCAAACCCACAATGGACCGTCCGACTGCAGCGACTTTTCCGCTGTTTTCATAGCTTTCGACCAGCAGGGATTGAACAATCAAAGGTGCCCGGTCCACCCAACGCGCCCGCGGTAGGTATTGCACCTGAAGCGGTGTAGGTTGCACCGCGATCTGATCCGTATTGACCGCCGCGGTTGCGGTCGGTTCTTCCACTACAATCTGTCGTTGGATTCGTGGCAAGGACGTTGAAAATGTGCTTTTGGGCGTGAGCAAGTAGAGATCGTTCGGTTTAGACGCCTGCGTAAGCGTTCCCAGCCCTGTACAGCCCGCGATGGCCGCAACCGCCAGTAAAGCAAGGAATATCCTGATCATTGGCGAAACTCCGATGCTTGGGTTCCCAGCAAAAAGCGTGCAGGATCGCGTTCGACCTTGTCGACCAACCGATCGAGGCTAACGACAAGCCGTTGGGATTCTTCGATAAAGCGAGTGAATTGGGGCAAGCCAACTCGCATGAAATCAGAAAGTTGACGGCGGTTCTCCTGAACGATGCCGTCAATCGTGCCTAGCAATTCAGAAGCGGACTTTGAAGCACTGAGAACATCAGCTGATATCTCGTCCAGCCGGTCGGTTACCCGTGTGACCGTGTTCGCCACCTGATTGGCTGCGTTACGAATGTCTGCAACCACCTCTCCCACGTCTTCGTTAATCACTCGGTTCGCCGAGTCAAAGGCACGCTCGGCCGAGGTGAGGGTTCCCTTGGCCGCTTCCATCGCACCTGTGATCGTACCAAGGGTTTTGTTTGCATTCAGGAAAGTCTCGGAAACGGTTGCCAGCGCGACGCTGCCTTCATCCGACAGGCCCGACAAGTTCTCAGCCAAAGACGAGGCTTGCTCAATGAATGGTTTGAGATCCTGTTGGATGACCTGATCCGCTGTTTCAAAAGTAACCTTTGCACTGTCCAAGGCAGCAGCGGCGGATTCGGACGCTGTTTTAACGCTTTTTAAAGTGTCCGTACCAGTTTCCAGCGTTGTTTCCGCCGTGTCGGCCAGATTATCAAGCCGTTTTGAGAAAGCAGAAATCTCACGCGCTGCTCCACCCAGATCAGACGACAGGCCTTCAAAGTCTGACAGTGTCTTATCTAGGCGACCAGTGGCCGAGGCGACGTTTTCCAGAATATCCGAAACTGCCTGCCGGTTCTTGTCGTCGACGACCTCATTGATGTCTTCTAGCAACGTTATTGCCTTTTCCATCAGCAGCGGAGCGCCTTCGAATAAGGATTGTATCGCGCTGCGTTTACTTTTGATGAGGCTATCTTGCGGCAGACGCTCGGCTGTGGGCGAACCACCGGTCAGCTCGACATAGCTGACACCTGTTACACCAAGCGATTGTAACTGAGCGATTGTCTCTGTCGTAACCGGGATTTCTGCGTCAACTTCCAGACGAACGCGTACTTTTGAAGGGTCATTTTCATCGAGATTCAGAGAAATCACCTGACCTACCGGCAGGCCATTGTAGCTGACTCCACCAGCAGCGGATAGGCCCGAGACATTGTCGAACAACACATCATAGTAAGCGTATTGCCGCGAGATTTCGAATTTGGCGAGCCACAGAAGGAACCCGAAAGCACCAAGTATGCCCGCAAGGGTGAAGGCGCCGATCAAGATATAATTCGCTCGGGTTTCCATGGTTCTACCTGCTTTGCCCTTTCTCTTGCGCTGCGCGCGCCCGAGGGCCGGTGAAATATTCTTGCACCCAAGGATGATCGACTTTGGTCATTTCTTCAATCGGCCCTTCAACCAAAACGCGTTTTTCCGCGAGAACGGCAATACGGTCACAAATGGCATACAGGCTGTCCAGATCGTGCGTGACCATGAAAACAGTTAATCCCAGCGCATTTTGCAGTTCTCCGATCAGATCGTCATAAGCGGCGGCTCCGATCGGGTCCAACCCGGCCGTGGGCTCATCCAAGAAAACGATTTCGGGATCCATTGCCAACGCACGGGCCAGCGCAGCCCGCTTGCGCATCCCGCCTGAAAGTTCCGAAGGAAATTTGCCGCAACTGAGCTGCGGCAAACCGACTAGGCTGATTTTCAAACTGCCAAGTGCGCACATTAGGCTTTCACTCATACCAGTATGTTCCCGCAGAGGAGCGATGACATTCTGCAAAACGGTTAGTGACGAAAACAGCGCCCCATCCTGGAATGCAACACCCCAACGCTGTTCAATCCTTCGACGCTCCTGTTCGGGACCGTTCAACACGTCGACGCCCAGAACTTCGATACTGCCAGCAGCAGGTTTGTTCAGCCCGACAATTGTCCTTAGCAGAACGGACTTACCAGTACCTGACCCGCCGACGATGCCCAGTACCTCACCGCGCCAGACGTCCAGATCAAGGTGCTGGTGAACCACCTGCGGCCCAAACTGGTTGGTCAGGTTACGTACCCTAATGACGGCCTCGCGCTGGGTGTCGGCCTGGGTTGTTTTCTGCGGCACGGTTCCGTCCATGTCAGACTCCCATAACCGAGAAGAAGATCGAGAACAAAGCGTCCAGTGCAATAACCATAAAAATGGATTGAACCACAGACGAGGTTGTCCTCTGCCCGACGCTTTGAGCAGACCCCTTGACCTGCAACGCTTGCCAACAGGCGATAACACCGATGACCAGCGCAAAGAACGGCGCTTTGATCATGCCGATCGCAAATTGCCAGATGCCTGTGTTTTCCTTCAACCGCGTCGCGAACATTCCGGGGCTGACGTCGAGGTCGATCCAGCTCATAAGTCCACCGCCGATCAGGGCGGAGACATCGGAAATGAAGCCAAGGATCGGCAACATAATCAGCAAGGCGACCACCCGCGGGATGACCAGAACCTCAATCGGGTCCAGGCCCAAGGTGCGCATGGCATCAATCTCTTCCTGCACTTTCATCGAGCCTATGGACGCCGTGAAAGCCGAACCGGACCTACCTGCCACAATAATAGCCGTCAAAAGGATGCCCAATTCCCGCAAAACCGAGATCGAGATCAGTTCGACTACGAAAATCTCGGCGCCGAACTGTTTCAACTGGGTTGCACCTTGGAATGCCAAAACGACGCCAATCAGAAAACCCATCAAGGCAACGATCGGAATGGCTTTGAAACCGACCTCTTCCATCTGCGAGACCAGAGCCGCCCGCCGTAGCCTGCGTGGGTTCAGAAGGGTCCGACCTAGTCGGTGCAGCGTCAGGCCAAGAAAGTCCAGCATCGACAGGGTGTCTTTCCACCCGCCCGCCGTCCGTTTGCCGACGCTTTCCACCCAGTCTCCAAAGCTGCGATGGTGAATTTCAGTTACTGGGTCATCGGGGATGCTTTTGGATACAGTCGCAATCAGGTCGGAATAGGCAGGTGACGCACCATGAAGATCAATCTCACCCCCTGCCTTTTGTACCCGGCGCGTCAGATCGGCGACCAGCCATGCGCCGCTTGTATCCATTGCCTGAACGTCTGACAGGTCCACAACGACCTTGTTCCCCGTAGGCGTGAAGGATGTGAATGCGGCTTCTATACTGCTTAGGGTTTGGGTTAGAAGTTCACCCGACACTAGAATGCTGATGCCTTCAGCATCATGGTTCAAATTTACGGTTGGTCGGGTCATGAGCGTATGTGATTTAAAACACGCGTGCGCTGCAACGTATTTTTCGAAAGATTCGGGTTATTCTCTCCTCTCAATAGCGCATGTGTGACAGTTTCAGACGCAGGATTGATCGATCAAGCCGACAAACACGTTTCAAGTCTGATCTTAACTAAGGCCAAGTGTGACGAATCTGTTGCTGCTTGGGTAGAACCCGGACAATGTCCGCATCAAAAGCCAAGCCAGCAGGATCAGAGGAATTGGGATGCAACGCGCCGGGAATGTCCTTTTTATCATTATTGACCAGCTTAGGGCCGATTGTCTGAACGGCGCACTGGCGGGACATGTCGACCTGCCCAACATGCGCGCCTTCATGCAAGAGGCGGTGACGTTTGACAGGCATTTTTCAGTGACCAACCCTTGTGGCCCGTCGCGCGCCTCTATCCTGACCGGGCAATACGCGATGAACCATCGGTCCGTGCGAAACGGGACACCTTTGCGCCACGACACCCCGACCATAGCAAGTGAAATGCGAAAGGCTGGCTATTCGCCTTTGTTGTTTGGCTATACCGACACGACGGCCGACCCTAGGATACACGACCCAAACGACCCTGTTCTTCGGTCTTATGAACGACCCATGGCCGGGTTCGAGGAAGTGGTCGAGATGCGACTAGAAGAGTCTTATCCATGGCGGTCGTACTTGATGAAACAAGGCTATTCCTTTGACAGCTATTGGGATGTCCATTCACCGGTCTCTGAATCCGGTGGTCCGGCCAAGCTGAATGATCCAGCGTTGTACGCGGCCAAAGACAGTGACACCGCGTTTTTGACGGATGTATTCCTTAATAGTATGGCGCCGCTTGTTGGGCAGAATTGGTTTGCGCATCTCACCTATATCCGCCCGCATCCACCCCTTGTGGCACCTGCCCCCTACAACAACATGTATGACCCAACGTCGCTCCCTCTGCCTGGCGGGCTTGGGGGCGCGAACAGCGAGGCCGAAGTTCATCCATTCTTTGCACCTACTATGCAAAAACAGACTGCTGCTGACTTCGTCCTGGGTTTTAAGAACGTTGATCCGACGCCTGAGAACATCCAAATTCTGCGATCTGTTTATCTGGGGTTGGCGACGGAAGTCGACCACCATATCGGACGGGTCGTCCAGTTCCTGAAGGACAGTGGCCAGTATGAAGACACTTTGATCATTATCACTGCTGATCACGGAGAGATGCTCGGAGATCGAAACAGCTGGGGTAAAATGACCGTCTATGATGCGGCCTATCACACGCCCCTTTTGATCCGGTTGCCTGGCAATCGAGACCAAGCGGGTTCCGTCATTTTTGCTCCGACCGAATCCATCGATGTTACCCCGACCATTCTCGACTGGATTGGGCAATCCATTCCAAATTCGATGGATGGGCGGTCTCTGCTGCCTTTGCTGCGTGGGAACCTGCCCGAGGACTGGCGCAGCTATTCCTTTAGTGAGCTGGACTTTTCCGAACCATTGAACCCCACGATCTGGCAGGAACAGCTAGGGACTGATCCCAGCGATTCATCCCTTGGAATATTGCGGGATGACCGCTTTACTCTGGTCGAGTTCGCTGCGGACCTGCCTCCCATGCTTTTTGACCACACGGGCCGTGGAGAGTTTGAAAACGTGGCGTCAAACCCCGACTACGCACCCGAACTGGCCCGGCTTACGCGCCAAATGTTGCGGCACCGAATGCGCAATATGGACCACACGTTGTCATTATGTGCGATTACATCCGACGGCCCAAAGTCTCGCTCTAGGCATTGATCGAATTCTGCGTGGCCTTGGGCGCTAACGCCTCTACACCTGCGAGATTTCCGATGTTACGGATATAACTCGGGGAGGGTGGAATTGGACATCACCGAAGAACAGATCAAAGCGATGACGTCGGCCGGGTTGAATCTGATTGGTCAGGCGTTGTCGATCTATGACAATCAGCTGCGACTGGTTGTAAGCAATCGACCGTTTCAGGTGATGTTTGACCTGCCCGATGACCTCGTAAAACCCGGTGCGCTGTTTCGGGATACCATCCACTATCTGGCGACACATGGTGAGTATGGCGATGATGCGGATGCTGACCAGATCGTCGAACGCCGAATCCGACAGGCTTTGACTTTTGAACCCCACTACCTTGAACGCGTTCGAGCCAACGGTCAGGTTATCTCGGTCGAGGGCGCGCCATTGCCGAAGGGGGGGTGGGTTGCAGTTTATACAGATATCACAAACACCAAACAGGCTGAGGCCCTGCTGCGCGCCCGTTCGGTAGAACTGTCCGGGCAACTTTTGGACAGGGCCGAGGAACTTTCGGCAGCGAACCGAAAGCTCGCTTCTACAAATTCGGCATTGGAAGAAGCCAAGCGGCAGTTGACCGAAACCGAAGCCCGCACGCGCATGACGACTGAAATGATGCCCGCTCATATAGCGCATTTGGATATTGAAGGAAGATATGACTATTCCAATCGACGTCTGAATTCAGTGATGCCAGGCCGTCCGTCCGATATAATCGGGATGCATATTTCTGAGGCATTGGGTGCTGCGGCCTATGACAAAGTCGAGCCGCACCTTCAGAAAGCGTATGACGGGGAAACATCCGTTTTCGAGTTCACTGAAAACCAGGGTTCGCGACGTATTCGTGTTTCTTTCACGCCAGACAAAGAAGGCGGGGTTTATGTCATGTCAGTCGATATCACCGAAGAAACACAAGCCCGGGTCGCCTTGCAGCAAACGCGCCGTCGGGCCATGGCGGCCCAGATGACCAGCGGCCTTGCCCATGATTTCTCGAACCTCTTGACGATCATTCTTGGAATGCAATCCCGACTGCAAAAGATGGACTTGCCGGAATATGCCCGTGAGTTGGTCACCGCCACGCAACAGACCGCCCGCCGCGGGGGCCAATTGCTGAACAGAATAGCGGATATGACGGGCAATCGTACTCCTCAACCCAAGGCAACCGATATGCGTGGGTTACTTGAAGACCTGCGCATTCTGGCCTCGCCGTCGTTGCCGCGCGGTGTTGGGCTATCGGTGGTCAATACACTGCCAGACGTCGCCTTGATGCTGGATTCAGGCATGGTGCAGGATGCCCTGCTGAACCTTGTGTTAAATGCGCGCGATGCCTGTGGTGAAACAGGTCAGATTACCATCAGCGCTCATAAGGTGGGTAGCATCTGGGCGGAAATCGCGGTTTCCGATACTGGCCCCGGCTTTTCGCCTGAAGCATTGGACAAAGCACTCAACCCGTTTTTTACCACCAAGGGGAATAAGGGGTCTGGGCTGGGTTTGCCAATGGTTTATGACACGGTCAAACTGGCTGGCGGCGATTTGGATCTGCGCAACACACCGTCTGGCGCCTCTGTGGTGCTGCGTTTGCCGTACAGACCGGCTCCGCCCGTGCAAGAGGGGCTTGTTCTGTTGGTCGAAGACAGCGACGCGCTCAGAAGCCAATTCCGCGACATGCTGGTCGAACTGGGATTTTCCGTGATCGAGGCAACTTCGAAATCCGAGGCTTTGGCTTTGGTTCAAAATTTACAGGACATAGTCTTGGTGCTGTCGGATATCCGCCTGGAGGGAGAGGAGACCGGGTTGAATCTTTTGGACGACATAAACGCATCGGTGCCCTGCATTCTAATGACTTCGCTGCCTTATTCCGATCCATTGCACAAACAAGCGCTTGTACGAGCACCAGTTTTACGCAAGCCATTCACCCGCGCTCAACTTTGCGCCCTGATCAGAACCGAGGCCGCCTGATGACCCAACCACTGGTCACGATTGTTGATGACGAACCTGAAATTCGACGGATATTGACCGATGCTTTGGAGGAGGCAGGCTTCCGGACCCAGAGTTTCTCTCGTGCGCGCGAGTTTGAAGCCTCGTTGAAACGTGTTACTCCAGACGTGTGCCTAGTGGATCTTTCATTGCCTGACACAGATGGTCTGGCGCTGGTGCATCGCTTGGCGCTAGAGCAAGGCGCAGCGGTCATAATCATCTCGGGCCGAGCGCAGGTACAGGACCGGGTTACCGGTTTGGAATTGGGTGCTGATGATTATATCACCAAGCCCTTTGATCCTGCCGAAGTTGTCGCGCGTATACGGGCCCGGTTGCGAGCGCCGCGGGTGCGACCAACTCATTCTGATGTGGCACATTTTAACGGTTGGACTGCCTATTTCGATCGCTACATTCTGGATGATGGCGCAGGGACCGAGACCCCATTCAGCCACGCCGAAGGGGAAGTTTTGCGGCTGTTTCTGGAAAGCCCAAAAAGGTTGATCAGTCGCGCACATATGCAAGAGACTTTGGGCGGTGCCGCAGGGGATAGTTTTGATCGGGCGATGGATGTCAGAATATCCCGACTGCGTACCAAATTGGGTGAAGACCCCAAAAACCCCAGATTAATCAAAACGATTTATGGTGCAGGCTACATTTTTCTGGGAGATGTCGTTTGGCAATAAGCGAGCGGCATTATGAGTTTTTCAGTCCATGGCCGCCAAGTGATTTCAGGTTATTTGTTCGGTTGGCCCGCCTTAAGAACCTCTTTCTATTCCCGCAGAGCTTGCTCCTTGACTTTGACGACGGGTCTTATCAGGTATTCCATCACAGTTTTTCGTCCCGCTAGAATATCGACTTCAGCGATCATGCCGGGAATGATCTCAACTGCCACTCCGTTGGCATCCAGAAAAGACTGTTGGGTTTGAATCTCAACGACAAAAACTTCTTCGTCATTTCGCTCTGATCGCGTTATGGTGTTTGCACCGATCCGGACTATTTCCCCATTCAGCGCACCGTATCGCGCGAAGTCATAAGCGGTGATTTTGACCTTCACCGGCTGTCCGGCGTGCAAAAACGCGATATCATCTGGACGCACGTAGGCTTCGACAAGCAAATTGTCCCCGAGTGGCACTAACTCGATCAATTCCTCTCCGCTGCGGGCCAACCCACCAATCGTGGTTCTGTGAATCCGGTTGACCACGCCTCGAACCGGAGATCTAACTTGCGCACGACTTGCGCGATCCTGCAAAGCCGGCAAAACGGGTTTTAGCGCTGCCAATTCCGCCGTTGTAATAGCAAGGTCAGTCAAAGCTGCAGTGTGAAACCGACTGCGCGTCGCACGAATTCGGTCGTCAATCTCTGCGAGGCCAGTCTGCAGCCTGTTGGTCACAGCTTGCGCACGTGTTCTGCGCCCATGCCACTCGGCTTCATTACGGCGCAGAGTCAACAGCGTCGTGGCGGGTTCCATCCGTTTTTCTACAAGCGGCGTCATGATGGCGCGCTCTTCAGCTAGGATCTTAAGAGTTTCGTCGGCTGTTATCTTGTCTACCAGCCCTTCTTCATACTCCCTTTGTTTCTGCTCCCGTTGACGCTCGAGGATCGCGATTTCAGCGATGAGCTCTGACTGACGACCTTGGTACAAAGCAGTTTCCGATCGAACCACGTCCGGCGCCCCTTCCATCAGTTCCTTGGAAAAAAAGAGCTCACGGTCTTCAATTTCGGCCATCAGCCGTTCCGCCCGCGCCATTAATCCGAAAGCGCGCTGTTGTTCCTGACTGAATTGACTATCGATTAGCGTCGTGTCGAACTCCATCAGCAACGCGCCTTTATCCACGAATTGACCTTCGTTCACGTGCAGATGCTGCAGCACACCAGTTTCTGTTGCTTCGATCAGCTGGACGTCCGCCAATGGAACCACCCTGCCGTCTACACGTGTTACGTCGTCCAGTTCCGTAAGATAGGCCCACAAACCCGCGCTGATAAGACACGCCAATATGACCAATAACAGGATCGAGCCCTTAAGAGGTGACCGTCCGCGCATTTACCGTGCCAATGACGCAAAATCATGATGCTGCGACATTCAGATGCCTCCGCTGAGTAGGGGTGTGGTTAGTTAGGATACTCTTGGGACCATCGGCGCTGACCTGTCCATTTTCGATAACAATGACACGGTCCACTAATGACAGCAGGCTGGTTCTATGGGTAACGATGACCATCGTAGTGTCTGTCGTCGCTTTTTTGAGGCGGTCTATTACTTTCGCTTCAGTTTTGACGTCCATCGCACTGGTCGGCTCATCCAACAACAATATTGGAGGTCGAGTTACTAGAGCCCTGGCTGGGGCAATGGACTGCCGCTGCCCACCTGATAGACCCTCGCCACGTTCTGACAGCATTAAGTCATACCCCCCGGATCGGTCGGCGATAAAATCTTCTACACCTGCAGTTTTACCGGCCTCGATAATGTCCCGGTCGCGAGGCCTGGTGCTGCCACTTGCAATATTTTCCCGTATCGACCCTGAGAAGAGCCAGATATCCTGTAGAACAGTCCCGATGTTTCGACGCAGATCCCCGGGGTCCAACTGGCGAATGTCCACTCCGTCAAGCATCACAGACCCGGACTGGGGTTGGTACAGCCCAAGCAACAGCCGTGTGACTGTGCTTTTCCCCGAGCCGATTGGGCCGAGAATTGCGACTTTTTCTCCGGGTTTGATATCAAAGGAAAGGCCAGACAAAGTAGCATCCGCCTGCTCTGGATAAGTGAACTCCAAGTTTCTGAATGTTATTTGGCCTTGGCATTCAGGTCGACGTATCCACTTTTGACCTTGAGGTCGTTCATTCGTGGCGTTCATCAGTGCGTTAAGGTTCTTAAAGGCACTTCGGGCCTGATTGATCCGTGTAAGTGTCTGGGCCAGTTGCCCAAGCGGCGCCAATGCCCGTCCTGTCAACATAACCGAAGCTATAAGCGCACCCATACTTCCATGACCATCGGCAATTAGAAAAACTCCGTAGAACACGATCAACACTTGGGCCGCCTGTTGCGTGAAACCCGTCAAATTTAGTGCAAATTGCGTAACTGCACGACTTCTCACGCCGTGGGAAGACTGCCGTTCCAATGCATCTTCCCAACGGGCAAGCATTTGTTGTGCCGCCGCCGTTGTTTTGATGGTTTCCAACCCTGACACAGTTTCGACCAGTACGGATTGCTTGGATTGCCCGTCTGAAAAATTCTGCTCGGCCAGCCGTGACAGAATTGGTTGTGCAATCAGACCCGTCATCAGAACAACCGGCACTGCCAAAGCGGGCACAAGTGCTAAAGGGCCCCCGACCAAGTAAATTACAAATATGAACAAGCCAATGAACGGCAAATCCACTAAGGCGACGAGGGTTGCCGAAGTAAAGAACTCTCGCAGAGTTTCGAATTCCCCAACTGTGCTCGCCATAGCGCCGGTTGAACCGGTACGAGAAGTCATGCGCAGATCAACCAATTGATTGAAAATCCGACGCCCGATGATCAAGTCGGCTTTCTGCCCAGCCTGATCAATGAACCCTGCCCGCAACAACTTGAGGGCGAAGTCGAACAGCAAAGCCAACCCAACGCCTATTGTCAGCGCAATTAGTGACTCCTTGGCTTCGTTAGGTAAAACACGGTCATAGACGACCATGATGAAAACAGAGGTTGACAAACCTAGCAGGTTGGCAATCGAGGTCGCCAGGACAACCTGAAAATAGGACCAACGGTTTGCTGCCATCGCGGACCAGAACCAGTGGCCCGCAGTGGGGTTCCCGCTGTTTTTTGTATCTTCGGATTGAGAACGGCGAAATACGATCGCATAACCGGTATAAACATCTTGGAGATTGTTTTCGAAGACTTCACCAATCTCATCACCCAGACTTGGATCATAAATTAAGACCCTGCCACTGGTCGAGCGCCCATGAAAAACCACGACGCGATCGTCTTTTAAAAATAACAGGGCAGGAGCCAACGTATTGTCGAAACTCGAGAGCGTCCAAGCGCCATAACCAGCTTGGAGTCCAGTATTTTGCGCAACTTGAATCGCGTGGGGAATGGTTAAGTTCCCCGATACCCCGGACCTTGCAGCGTGCAAACTGGCTACTGAAATCGATCTTTCCAAAGATGAAGCCACGTGAATCAAACACGTTTCGAGATCAGGTAAATCTGTCCTTTTGATTAGGGAACGCAGGTCGATCATTGATTTGCTCCATGTTCAAACGTCTGGATTCCCAACAGATCAAGGATGTCCCCTGTCAAACTGAGCACCGCATAGTTTGTCAGAAAGAAACTCTGTTCGGCGAGGATTAGCCGTTCCTGCGCGTTGACAAAGTCGCGTTGTGCGTCGAGGATTTCGATCAGGCTGCGCCGTCCTATGGTGAACTGAGCGCGAGCAGCTTTAACGCTGTCAGCATTAACGGTGGCTGCAATCCGAGCTGCCTGTAGTCTTTCCGCTCCCGCCATTTGGTCAGAGCGCACGAATTCTAACTCACGGCGAAGTTGACGAACCAGATCTTCTTTTGCAAATTCTGCCTCTTTGACCTGAGCTTCTGCTGAGGCAATCGCCGCTTTTCGTTGGCCTGTGCTGTCAAGTTCGTAGTTGAACGATAGATCAACGCCGAAATTCGCATCATTGTCGTCATCGCGATCCGTGAAGGCCGCAATTTCTATGTCGGGTTGACGTCTTGCAATCGCCGCTGACTGTTGTGATTTAGCCGCCAGCAAAGAAGCATCAGCGCGGCGAACCTGAGGGCTTTCGGCAATGATCTGTGCATCTGTTCTTGGCACGCTTGGAGCTTCTATCGCTGGTGATAAGGTGCCAGGTTCGTGGCCAAACACTTCATGAAACTGAGCTTCAGCTCGATCTGTGCGGGCTCTGGCATCTGCGAACCGTGTTCGCGCGTCTGCCATGCGGGACTGCGCGGTCAATACATCGGCATTTGAACCGGCACCCTGTTCAAAACGCTCTGTAATTTGGCGCGTTATTTCCTCATGGACGCCCACGTTTTCAAGGGAAATTCTTTGAATCGCTCTTTGATTAGTAACTGAGACATATGCCTCAATTGCAGTTAGGGCGATGGCAGCGGCAGTTTGCAGTTGATCGCCGCGACTTTCAAGAACTCGGGCTTTCGCGGCAGTCAATTCTCCGGACGCAGCGCCGCCGTCATATACTAGTTGCGATATCCGAACGAAGGGCGTTACACCTGCAATATCGCTGTCCACGCGTTCGGATCTGGCGTTAATCCCCATTGAAACGCGTGGCAGAAATGCGCCCCGGGCGGAATCGCGATCTGCAATTGCAAGGTCATATCTGCTTGCGCTACGTGTGTTGGAGGGACTATTTTGAACGGCCGAACGCACGAGTTGACCGAACTCACTTTTTGCCAATTCAAGTGAAGGCGCGGTTGCGCCAACGCCGACCGATCCGCGCTCAAAAGACTTTTCAACAAACGCCAGGTCAGGTGCGGAAGCACATCCTGATAAGCAACAAAGAACAAAGAGCAGTTTTGTGATGGGGGTGAATCTGAGATTTGACATTACAGTTCACATTTCACCGGTTTCTATCATTTCATCCGACTGGGCGCACGCTAATGCTTGAATGAAATCAGAGACTTCTGAATTTTCTGTGAATGGTTTTGCGAAGCGATCATAAGTCAATTTTTCTTGAGCGCGCGAAATCCAGGTGCAGTGAGCCATAGAAACCTTATGTGCATGGATCAAAAGCAGAGCACCGCTTTCGTATAAAAACGCCAAGGTCTCTGATGGCATTTCTCGTACTTTTGGAAGCGATGCACCAAAGCAACCCTTAGGTAGTGAAACGTTTTCGAAAGTTTCTATGGGCTTAAGAAAACCGAGATCAGAGATCATCTGGCATAGCTTGCGTGTTTTGTTGGTCTCGATCGCGCAGGCTTTTAGAAAGACTAGAACGCGGCGTAATTCTTGCGACAGTTCACCGTTGTCATCGAAAAAAGGTTCCCCGTCGGATTTTTGTCCAATCAACTCGGAACGCTCGTTGACCATTAGTCTGTAGTCTTCGGTTTTCGGGTCTGTTACTTCCACCTCAAAAGGGGGGCAGCGCAATGCAGCTGGCACATAGCTTGCAAGCCAGCGACCATCCGGCGCAATAAAAGGTGAAGTCTGTGTTTCGCTCACTGAAAGCAGAGCCACCGGCATGATGTGTTGACCAATTTGTCTGAAAACAATTGGATATGCTGACGCTGCCTGAAAAATTTCCTGAAGAACAATAGGGCAGTGCCTAAGGTTTTCTGCGAAGTGGTAGCTCTCGAACCGAGACCAACCTTTGTCTTTGTGGCGACAGTAGGTCACTGGTGCCAAGTTAGTTTTTGACATGTGCGGACTTCCGTTCTGGAGTCGCTGCCAGCAATAATTGCCGGCAGCGTGGCAGGAATTTAAACCGACGCGCCGGTTGGGTCGGTATGTAGGATGTTGTCCGCGCTCAGTCCGCTTAGATCATTCAATCCCGTGAACTGAGCGACAGTATCGACCGTTGCCGATCCCGGAGCCGAATAATCAACCTTGACCAGTACGCTGTCCGTGCCGTCGGTGGCGAGTACGAAGATCTCGTCCCCATTCTGTACGCCAGTCAGGCTTTCAACTGCCGTTTCGATGGTGCCAGATGTCAGATCTGACAATACAGTCGTGAAGCCCACAACGCCGGTATTCGCGCCTAAAGCGTCTCCTGCGCCGAGGGTCTCAACTCCGGTTCCATTGCCGCGCAAAGAACTTACGCTGAGACCGCTGAACATCAATGCGTCGGTGACGTCGGCAACCGGACCCAAAGTGAAACCTGTAATCGTGTCCACCCCGTTTTCCGCTGGGTCGGCTTCAAACACTACAAGGTCTCGTCCCGTACTGGTCAAGTCGATCGTATCGTTGCCTCCCTGACCACGCAAAACGTTGTCGACTTCGGTTGCCGTGAGGGTTTCGTCACCGTCCGTGCCTAAGTGATAAACTGTTGGACCACCGTCAGGTGTTGTCACGGACAACACTACAGGCTGGCTGGCGTCTTGTACCGTCATGGTGAAAGTTACTAGAGGTTGGGAAAGATCCGTGAACACAGTGGCTGCTCCGCCGAAACTTACCGCCGATGCTCCAACCGGATTGGTGAGAAACAGGTCAAAAGCTCCGTTTTCAACATCCGATCCGGAATCGAACGTTACGACCGATGGGTCAAACCCGAGTTCTGCAGTGATTGCCAAGCCACTCGATATATCTCGGTCCGGGTCTGCGTAAATCTCGAAAGTCAGAGTTGAGCCGTTGCTGTCTGTTTGGACAATCGCATACGCTCCAGGTTCGTGAGCATTGTTCTGGTCCGAAACCGGGAGAGGATCAGAACCTCCGCTTACCGTTGCCGAAGCCTGAAAGTTCAAATTGTCCCCTGCATCAATGCCGGTGAAAGCTGTCGCGCTGACCGGCAAAGACCAACTGCCATCGGCGGCCACAGTCGCAGACCCGACCGGAGACCCATTCAGCGTAATGTTAACACTTTGTCCTGAACTCAAACCAACTGATGTTCCGGAAACTGTAGCGCCCGAGCTCTGGGCGTTGCCGAGATCAACCGCACCATTTGGTCCCGTCTGGTTTATAGTCAAAATCGGGCGCAAATCAGTTGTAAGGTTTGTCGTAGCTGGCGTCGCCGAGTTGCCTGCCGTGTCGCTGACCGTCGCTGACAAGGTGAATCCGGTACTGTCCGACAAGGATGAAAGGTCGAGTGTTGGGATTGTCGCGGACCAAGTCCCTCCGGTGACAACAGCTGTGTAAGTTTGATTGTTCAATGTGACTGATACAATCTGTCCGTCTTCTGCACTGGTCGACCCCGACACCACAAGATCGCTGCCTACTTCATTGATATCCAGGATTGGCCCAATTGGCAGCGCATCCAACGTGATGGAAGGTGCGCTAAAATCGGTTTGCAAAGTCCCGGTGTCGCTGGAAACATTTCCGGCTGCGTCCGCAATCGTAGATGTGACATTGTACGTGACCCCATCTTGCAATGTACCCAACGCCGTTGAAGAGGCAGTATAGCTCCATGTGCCGCCTGAGACCGTTGTCGTCCCGGAAACATCCACGGTTCCGTCTGGGCGAACGATTTTAACAGTGACAACCGTGCCGTCTGCAGCATCCGATGTCCCAGAAACTGTCATGTCGGTGGCTTGCTCAGATACGTTTAGGACAGCGCCATCGGATAGCCCGGTGATATTGATCGTCGGAGCCGTAAAGTCCGTGTTAAAACTGCTGCTGGCCTCGGATGCAGGATTGCCCGCTGCATCCGAAACATTGGCAGCGACAGAAATCGTAGCGCCATCAGTCAACGCCGACAGATGTGCTGCAGGGATGGTGGCGTTCCAGGTGCCACCGGACACGGTTCCAATGTATGTCTGCCCATTGATTTCAACAGTGACAGCTTGGCCGTCTTCCGCTGTCGACGATCCAGTAACCGTCAAATCAGTTCCCCGCTCGGATGCGTTTAAAACGGTTCCGCTAGAAAAGCTGTCGATGCTCAGGGTCGGGGGGGTCACGTCTTTGTCTAAAGTCGCGCTGGCCTGAGGGGCATTAAGACCATCTGTGTCCATCACGTCTGCCGTAATCGTGAATGAGCCACCGTCGCTGAGGGCGACCAGATCAGCTGTCGGGACGGTTACACTCCAGCTGCCACTCGTGATGTTGCCGGTATATGTCTACCCGTTCACTGTTACTGTGACCTGCTGTCCATCCTGTACATTTCCGCTTATTCCACTGATGGTCAGTTCTGCCCCAACTTCAGCGCCATTGATGACACTTCCAACGGGCAGTGGTGAGATAGCGATAGTGGGGCCAGTCAGGTCCACGGGTACAGAACTGAAGGCCGGAGGTGAAACGTTACCGGCGGCATCAGAGGCAACCGCGTTTACAGATACCGGAGTTCCCGTCGTCAACCCCGAAAGATCGGCGACCGGAACCGAAACGCTCCAGCTGCCGCTCGAGGCCGTTGTCGAGTATGTTTGACCGTTGAAGTTTACCGTAATTGCTTCCCCGTCGGCGGCGGTGGTCGTGCCGGTCAGTGACAAGTCGCTGCCTACATCAATAAGGTCAATCGACCCACCTGCAACCTGATCTAAAGTGACAGCCGGTGCGGTGAAATCGGTTTCGATGCTGGTTGTAGCCTGAACGGCCGGATTTCCGGCCTCGTCTTTGACGTCCGCGGTAACAGTAATGTTGGAACCATCGGACAATGCAGTCAGATCCGAGCTGGGAACCGTGATGGCCCACTGTCCTCCTGAGATTGATCCGGTATAGGTTTGACCGCCGACGGTAACCGTAATTGTTTGTCCATCTTCCGCGTCTGTCGTGCCAGAGACTATCAGGTCAGTTGCCTGTTCGGCTGCGTTCATCACGTTCCCAGCTGAGAGTCCTGAAATTGCCACGTTTGGTGGCAATGTATCGATTTCAAAAATGACCGTCTCGGTCGAGATTTCGTTCCCATCAACGTCGAGGCTGCGGACGACAACATTTGTCACGCCTTGAGGTAGGTTGGCTGCCTGTGCAGGCGACAAAGACAGGCTCCAGGTTCCATCACTGTTCAAGGTGGCCGGCGCGACAAAACTTCCAATAGCAATTTGGACTGACTCGGCGCCTTCAGCTGCGTTTATGTTCTATGCGGCACTGCTCAACGCAGTGGATTGTACACCAGAAAGGTTCAGGTGAGGGTAGGTCGGAGCTGGGGGAGGAGCAGAGTCGCCACCGCCTCCTCCTCCTGCGCCGGCTGCTGCGGCCCCTGCCAGCCCAAGCCCGCCAAGTGCGGCTCCTACGCCGCTGATGCCACCGGCACTAGCCGCGCCGCCGGCTTCGGCCGCTAGGCTGAACTGTGCAATTTCGGCCACCGCATCTTCGGCTATCATAATGGCGCCGCTTTCAAGAATTTGAACTTTTTCAGCGGCAACGACTATCGTTTGACCATCGGCCAATTTCAGAACAACATCTCCGTCTTTTAACAACTTGACCGATCGAACACCTGGAATGGTTTCCGCGAATTGGAAGGCGTAGAGTTCCTCGACGGTGGCCTGAGCAAGTGCGGGCAATGCCAACAGAGTCGAACCAAGACCACCGGCAAGCCCTGTTCCGGCCCAACGGCGCATCTTTCCGTCAATCCACTTTTGTAGTTTGGATTTGTCAGCTGCGTCCGCCTGCAATTCGTGCGTACGGGTTCTGGATTCAGGTTCTTTGGTCATCTTACCCTCATATGTGGTGTCCGCGTCCGCCCGATGGGGCAAGTTGCTGTTCATCTGTCTTTCCCATCTGTGACTCATGCGGTCGGACCTGAAAAATTTGTGTTAATCTGAAACTGAACTCCTCGTTTTCACCACATTCGCGCTTTTGTTTCGGACTGGGCATCAGGTCATCCTATTCACGAAGCCAGGTGTGGCGTGGGGTGATGGTTATGATGCTTCAGTTCGAAGGAGTGGTTGCAACGGGAAGTGCAGCGCTCGTTTCAGGTTGGACGTATTGGAACACCCGTTTCCTTTGCTAACGGGGACCAACTGGTGTTGGATGTGCGCTCGGCCAGCGGTTTGGTTGGGTATGAACTGAATCCAGACGGCACAATCGGGGCGCTACAAGAAACAGGAACACTTGTGGGAGGCGGGGATGTCTCTGCCGTGGTCCAGCTGTCTGGTGGAATTTTGGCTGTAGCTCATGAAACCACCGGGGAGATTGCAACTTATAACCTTAACGACGATGGGACTGTGCGTCTTGCGGGGTCAAGCACGGGCCAAGCTGATTCGATGCAAGTGATACAGATTGCGTCCAGTTCGATTCTGGTGACAAGCGATGCCACCTCCGGGACAGTCGGAACCTTCAGTATCAATCACGGAACAGGCGCAATCAGTGAAGTGGATAATACTGACACGCTTAGCACCTTGGGAATTGCGACACCGACCGCAGTGGAAGTCGTTCAGGCTTATGGTCAGTCCTGGGTTGTGGTTGCCGGTGCCCAGAGCAACTCGTTGAGTGTCATGATGCTCGGCAGTGACGGCAGTTTAACCCCCACAGATCATGTGCTGGATTCTTTGCACACGCGGTTTGGCAATGTTCAGGATCTCGAGGTTGTCGAGGTGAACGGTCATGTTTTCGTTGTCGCCGGCGGAGGGGATGACGGGATTACACTGTTCACCATGACGCCCGACGGACAACTGGTGCACCAAGACAGTTTCGAAGATACGCTTCAAAGCGGTCTGCAAAACGTAGAAGCCTTCAGCGTTGCACATGTGGGTGATGAGTTGCAGATACTTGTAGCCTCGCAGCAGGATGCGGGACTGACACAGCTGTCCGTCGATGTGTCCAATTTGGGCGTCGTATGTGACGGGTTCGGTACTGTGAACGGAACAAGTCAGAACGACATCCTCAGCGGCAGCATTCTGGAAACAACTTTGAACGGTGGAGCAGGGGACGATATCCTGATTGCGGGCACCGGAGCGACAACAATGACGGGCGGGGCTGGTGCGGACATTTTCGTTGCCCAATACGGAAGTGACCCAATCACGATCACCGATTTTCAGGTCGGAGTCGATCGGTTGGACGTGTTTGATTAACCTCTACTCAGAACGCCCGAACAATTGACCTTCACGTCCACGGCAACAGGTGCGGTAATCGAGTACCTGAATGAAACGATCGAGGTAAATTCGAACACGGGTAGCCCGTTGTCGCTTGTACAGGTGTTCGGGGCGGGATTTAGAGGGCCGGACCACATTCCCGTCGATTTTGGCGACTTCGGTGGGCTTGATCCCGGCAGCTCGGACGGCATTCAGGGCGACATTACGATTGATTCTACGTCTACAAATGCGGGGTTAAGCGACGCTGAGATCCGCTTTTCGATAGATGGAGGCGGGACAGTGAGCGTGCGGGCTGACGACGATGGGGTGTTCGACTTGGGCCTGCCATCAGGAACCTTCACGGGTGAGTTGGATATCGTGAAAGGGTATTCAACGGCGTCAGGAGACATTACAGCCCTTGATGCTCTTCAGGTTCTTCGTATTGCGGTTGGGCTTGACCCAACATGGGGGCCGGCCACCGCGGAAAATCTGATTGCGGCAGATATCAACAGGGACGGTGCAGTGAACGCGTTGGATGCGCTTGCGGTCTTGCAAGTGGCAGTTGGGCAATCTTCTTCACACCAGGCGGAATGGGTTTTTATCGACGCCGATGCCGACCTTTCAGCTGTCACCAGAACCAATGTCAGTTACGAGACGGGCACAGATATCGTTGTGGTCGACAATGTTCTGGCTGCTGACATGACTTCAATTCTGCTAGGAAACCTCGAGTCAGTTTAAGCCCGTTCCCAGGTCATTCTCGGAATGCTCGATTGAAATAGTCTGATAGCGGTTTGACGAGGAAGGAAAGGGGCGTTCTTTCGTCCGTCTTGATCATAGTCTCAACAGGCATACCCGGTAGCAGTTCCTGGCCATTCAGACGTTCGACCTGGCCGTCATCGGGTGTTACTTCAGCGCGGTAAAAGGTTTGACCTGTTGCCTCGTCAGTGAAGGTGTCTGCCGACACATTGATCACCTTGCCCGCAATTTCCGGCGTTTCACGTTGGTTAAAGGCTGTGAAGCGCAGCAGAACGGGTTGCCCGACATGCAGCTGATCCACATGGATTGCATCCACTCTTGCTGCAACCAGTAACGGTGTGTCTTGTGGCACAATATACATCATAGGCTCACCTGCCTGGATCACCGATTGCAATGCAAATACCTCGCTCCCATAAACGGTGCCGGTGACCGGAGACCGAATATCCAGTCGCGACAAGCGAACGGTCAACGACAATCTCCTTTCCGCAAGTTCTGCGATCTGGGCCTGAATGTCCCTCAGGGTTGCGATGGCTTCCTCTCGCCGTGTCGCGGTCAACTCGACGATTTCGATTTCCGTCGAAGCGATCTGCCCCCGAAGTCGCGCGATGGATGCCTCAAGACGTCCGATTTCCCCGGTCAGGCTAGCCTGTTCACGCTGCAGGGCTAGAACGCGGCTTGCAGGGGTTAAACCACGTTTAAACAGGCTTTGCTGGTCTTCCAGTTCTTCGTTAATCAGCTCCATCTGACGGCGCAGGGAAGCCAGTTGAGAATCGTTGCCTTTGATCTCACTTTCAATCTGAACAAGCTGGTTGCGCAATTGTCCGGTCTGTTGAGTCAACGTTTCTAGGCGCGCTTCGAACAGACGCTGTTGTCCGTAGACAAGGTCATCGGCCAAACCTTCTTGCATTTGAAGCTCTTGCAACTGCGCCGCAAGGTTGTCGATAGAAACACCGTCGCGTTCGGCTTCCAAACGGGCTCTGCGCGCCAGAAGCTCGAACAGCTGCGCTTCGACAATGGTTTTTTCAGAGGTGAGGAAAGTATCATCAAGCCGCACCAGCAAGTCGCCGCTATCCACCGCATCTCCGTCGCGGGCAAAAAGCTCTCCGACGACGCCGCCGTCAGGATGTTCAACGACCTGACGATTGCTTTCTACTTCGATGGTACCCTGGGACACGATGGCACCGGCAAGCCGTGTACGAACCGACCATATACCCAACCCTCCAACTAGGATCGCCAAGGCAACAAACCCGACGATAGCAGGGAAAGTTATGCGCCAGACAGGCCGTATATTATTAGCGTCCTGGTCCGGCATCAGTCGTTCGCCTTTTCTCGGGTTACCTTGACAGTCGTTTTGCTAAGGTCGCGTTTGATCACGTTGGCATTTTGTACCATAGCTCCTAAAACCTCGTCCCGATTTCCGGACTTCACGACCTGCCCTTTTTCAATAACGACCAGGTCGTCGCATTCTGAAATTGCCTGCGGGCGGTGGGTCATTATGATGGCGGATTTTCCTTCGGATTTGAGACCGCGAATTGCCGCGTTAAGTGCCTCGGTTCCATCGGCATCCAAGGCCGAGTTCGGCTCATCCAATATAAGCAGAACCGGATTTCCATAGAGCGCGCGTGCTAGAGCTATACGCTGCTTCTGGCCGCCTGATAGCTGGCTGTCATTGCCATCAAGAAACGTGTCATAGCCTTTGGGCAACGTTAAAATCAGATCATGAGCATTTGCCTTTTTGGCGGCTTCTACCACGGCCTGAGCATCCGGGTTCTCGGACATGCGCGCGATGTTTTCCGAGACGGTTCCGTTGAACAGCGTCACATCCTGCGGCAGGTATCCAATGTGCTGTCCCAACTCGCCGGAATCGTATTGATCCAAGGTTGCCCCGCCCAAGCGGACCTCTCCATTTACGGGACGCCAAAGGCCCAAAAGCGCCTTTGCCAGTGTTGACTTTCCTGACCCGCTTTTCCCGATCACGCCGAGCGCTTTTCCCGGCTCCAAAGACAAGGACACATTGCGCAATGTCGGACTTTCCGCGCCAGGCGGAATGAGCGTGACCGTCTTGGCCGTTAAATTGGCCTCGGGTGTGGGCAGTTTTGTGCGCAGAGCGTCGGGCGGCGTAGATTGCAGGAACTCATTCAATGAGCCCCATGCAGTTCTGGCGCGCTGAACCATCGACCACTGTCCTATAGCCTGTTCAACCGGGGCCAAAGCTCGGCCCAGTAGGATCGACGCGGCGATCATAGCACCTGGCGTCACTTCGTTGCGCAACACCAGCAACGCGCCAAGCGCCAACATGGCAGATTGCAAAAACAGACGGAGGGACTTTGTCAGAGATGAAAAGCTGCCTGTCCAATCACTGGCGGAAATCGTTTGCCGCAAAGCGTCCGTCCGCTGTCGTTGCCAGCGGTTGGTGATGTCGGTTTGCATACCCTGAGCGCGCACAATCTCAGCGGCTTGGCGGGCATGTTCCGAAAATGAGTTGGCCTTGGCCGAAGCAGATTGTGCGGCAGCGGTTTTGCGATGCGTCAGTTGTTGGTTCATCAGAGCGATGACGACCAAAACCGCACCTCCTGCGATGGCTAACCACCCTAGCAGCGGATGAAAAAGGAAAATGGCCGCCAGAAAAACGGGTGTCCACGGGATATCCATCACAGCAAGCAATACCGGTGATGAGCATAGGTTTTGAATGGATTCCAGATCCCGCAGGGCCGTTGCCGGAGCTGCACGGATTTGTGGATGCAAAGATCTGCGCATAGTGGCGTCAAACACCCGTTCATCCAACTGGGATTGGAACCGTGCACCAAACCGCGCAACAATCCGACCGCGGGCATAGTCTAACATGGCCATCAGGGCATATAGCAGAGCGACCAACAAAAAAAGCGCTGCCAAGGTTTCTACCGCGCGTGAACCAAGCACCCGGTCGTAGACCTGCAACATAAAAAGAGGGCCGGTGAGCATCAAAAGGTTGACAAACACACTGAACAGGAAAGCAAGCGCCAAAAATTTTGCACCCTGATTGCGCGCGGCTCTTAGCTCCTCGCGAGGGGCAGGTGGTGGTACTAAGTCATTTTTCACGAACGGAACCCTGGGTCCTGAGAGCTTTGACACATCTTAGACTGATGGTCAGAAAGAGAAAATGCCAGTCTAGGCTGAAGCCAGAAAACAGCGTGGTGTTCGCAACAAATGAGCCAGCCGAAATGGTTTGGAAGCAGCCAGCGTCACTTGGCTTCTAATGCTGTTTTAAAGAAGGATTGGACAAGTCGAGAGTCTCCGCGCTCTTTCAAATGTGCCAGATAATAGCGGGTCTCAACCTTTACATCTCTAAGCGGAATTGCGCGCAGATTGGGGTGAGAAACGAATTCGAAATCGGCGACGAAGCCGATTCCGATACCCTGTTCTACAGCTTTCCAAATAGCTTCCCTGCTTCCCAACTCCAGAATTGGATCCAGAACGACTCCTCGTTTTTCCGTTTCGGTTTCGATGGCCAGCCGCGTGGTGGAACCGACCTCGCGTCGGACTACTCGTTGTCGGTGAAGGTCGGCAATTGAGATACTTTCCTTATGGTAAAAAGGGTGGTCGGAATTTACGAACGCCACTACCTGGTGTTTGCTATAGAGCTGAGTTGTCACTCGGGGGTCAGATTGAACTTCGGCCAGGATGGCGACATCAGCGTCGTAGGACAGAATCCGATCAAAACACCTTTGCGAATTGCCAAACCAAACCTCAATGTCGATCGCCGGGTATTTGGATTTGAAGGCAACGATCATATCCGTTGCATGAAAAGGACCGACCGCGGCAATACTGAGGCGACCGGCGTGAAATCCCCGAAACGACTCCAGCAGCGTTTCGGCGTCAATCTCGGCCTGGTGCAATCGCGATGTAATGGCTAACAATTCTTCGCCTGCGTTGGTCAGATGTACTTCACGCCCAACGCGGTTGAAAAGTTGAATATTATAGCGGCTTTCGAGGTCTTTTACCTGTGTCGAGAGCGTAGGTTGCGTGATGTTGAGCTCCCTCGCGGCAGCCGAGAACCCTCGGAATGTCGCAACCGCATGGAAAGATCTGAGCTCGGATTTAAGCATTGAGAAAACCTGAATTTACATCCGCATTTATTAGAAAAGTATATATATCGAGCTCGGGTTGTTTGAAAGAAAAGACCAAATCCCGAGTTGCGATGGTTGCAAAGATTTCATTCAGCTAGCTACCATTGCTCAGAGTATTTACATCCTTTGACAGGTTTTTAGGGCTCCGGAATGAGCGGAATTGATTATATCTATAGCTATGATGGCCGCTCGTCCTTGGCGGGTTCCGGACAAGCCAAGTTTCTGCGATTGGCTTCGGACAAAGGCCAGCCAGAAAGCGCGCAAACTTATCTGAAAGCGAAAGCCATTCAGCCGGACCTGACCGCAAAAGCTCTGCGCGCGATATCTGAAATTGTTGGTTCACGATTCTATGTTCCGCCCGCCATGCTGGCGCGAATCCTGCGTGAAGCTGACCCGGTTGCGACTGTCGGGCGAGAATGTGTCCGGTTTGAAGGGTTTTCCGCCTGTTGCAGTGTGTATGCGCGACTGGACCTCGAGCAGGAGTCGCTTGAGGTGGAAAAGCGGAGAACTGGCACGACGAATGTGGATTTTGGGCCTGAATTGCGTGCTCTGTTGGCGCAGGTGAAACCGAGCGGCGAACTAACAATCGGAATCGGTTCATCCTTTGTAGATATTGCGCATGAAAAAGGCTGCGTAACAGAACGCAAAGTTCCGCTGCCGTTGCGCTGGCTGAAAGGGTTCGCCGAAGTGCAAGGGCATCTTGCAAGCATGGAGAAGGTTTTTTCCCTTCCGTCCGTACCGGCACAAAGGTTTTTGCGTACGTTGCCGCGTTCAAAAGCCGATCATTTGCTCTGGGTTTCTGCCGCGGGAAACCGAGTGCGAACGATGACGCGTAAAAGCGCTGATAGTGTACCTTTGTGTGGGGCGCATCGTTTACGTGTTTTGGAGACTCTGGCGAGTAAAGCGCGATATTTGAATGTTTATGGAAACCCGTCACTTGGAAGTTCTGCCTGGGAGTTGGATTTCGGCTCTCAGAGATTCACGTTGGTATTGAACGCAGAGCCTTGGCGCGGCTTTTCGGGGGATGGGCGGTTGCTGTCTGATTTGGTTCATCCGAACAGCTACGTTCCGATCATTCGCGCCCATTTGAATTGGCAAGATAGTCTCGACCTAGCGTTTTTGGGGCATGAACCTGGTGTATCAGGCGCAGACATTCGTCAGGCGATCTCACATCTGGCGGCAATTGGCCAAGTTGGTTTTGACCTTTCTCAAAACGCCTGGTTCCACCGGCAGCTCCCGTTTGGTCTGGAGCGTCTGCAGGCGCTCAACCCTCGTCTCAAGTCTGCGCGGGCGCTTTTTGACAGCAAGGCTGTGACGTTGTCGCAAACTGGCGCTGACGTAGTCAGTGAGAACGTCACTCACCGCGTGCGTCTCTCTCAAGACGGATACAGTTGTACTTGTCCGTGGTACGCCAAATATCAGACGACGCGGGGGCCCTGCAAGCATGTTCTTGCAGTAGAGATGGAGTTGGAGCGTTTGCATTGAACGAAACGGATTTCATCCGGTTGGTTACGACAAAGTCGGCCAAGCGTGTCCTGAAGGCACTGGCCGATCTTTCCGAAGAAGACCGCCGTAAACTTGCTCCAACTGCGCTGAAAGTTCAAAAGCGTCAGCAGAAAGCAGCCTGGGACGTTCGGTTTAACGGTCTCAAACCTCCAGTTGATCTCGCCAAGGATTTGGAGGCTTTAGGCGTGGCTGTCTTGGCAACGGCGCGCCCGTCCGAATATAGCTGCGGCGATTGGCGCATTCTGCCAAGTTCGATCCCGCTGGAGGAGGTTTTTGCCGTACTGAACCCAAGCTGGATGAACGCGTGGGCCGAAGCTGCGGTCGAAGACAACCCTAGATTGATCGCCACAATCCACGCCCTTGTTAACAAGGGGCTTTGCACCATCCCCAAAACTGATGCTTACATACTTGGATATTATGCTGGACAGGCCGGCATACCGGAATTGGCCCGCACACAATTTCTTGCCGAGGATGTCTGGCGGTTTTTTGAGGTCGAAGGCGGCGGCGACCTCAGCCTAGCCGCAAGCGATAAGTACTGTGGGCGAAATGTTTCATGGGCCAACTTACTGATCGAACTCAGCCGGGACGGGACTTTAGACAGGCAAAGGCTTCTGGATGCGTCCTTGGATGCGTTAGAGCGGGACTTTGGCCAGTTCAGGGCTGGGTGGTATTCCCGGTTCCACGTCGCCATGGACCCCACGGAAGATGAGATTGCAAGCCGGGCAAACCGTTACCTCGACTTGCTGAGCAGCCCTGTTCCACCCACTGTTGCATTCGCCCTGAAGTTTTTGAAACGGATGGACACAAATGGGGGGGTGGACCCGACTTTACTTGTGACTTCTATCGAACCGGCGCTTCAAAGTCGGCAAAAATCATCGGCAAAACTGGCGATAAAGCTATTGAAAAGCAGTGCCAAACGGCATCCCCAAAGCATGCGTGACGTGGCCAAAGTCGCCGTTTCGGCCCTGATATCTGAGGCCAGAGAGGTTCAGGCGCTGGCGCTTGATTTGGTCGAAGAACTTGATCAGGTGAAAGATGCCGAAATACAGGCTCGGATGAGGGATTACCTGGAGCTGGCAGCTCCTACTGTTCAAACTCGACTTGCCGCTCATCTGCAAGACGCTCCTGTCCAAACCAATGAAACACCTTACCCAACTCCATTGCTCGAAGAAGTCGTTCCAGTTGCGTCGGCGGAAGAAGCTGTTGAAACGTTTTTGGCGCTGCTCGAACACTGCGATGATGCAGTACTGACCGAGCGTGCTCTGGATGGCATGGCACGCTATGGAGCGTCGGCAAAGCCCTTGCTGAATCCTTTGGCCAAGCGGGCAAACCAGTTGAGGGCGCGCGGGATTGATGCTGGGCTTGAAAACAGAAGCCATCTGCAGATTCCTATTGCAGCTACGGCCCTCGCGTGGGCGCGCGGTAGCGATTTTGTGGCGGAAATAGAACCCTCCCTGCAGCCCCGGTACTCGGGTCATGTTCCTTTGGGAACCGATCCAAACAGCTTTGTTGGTATGTTCTCTGCGCGTTCTGCTGAACTGCTGGCATTTTTGCAGGCCGGTCTATCGGTACCCATGTTGTCTGCTCCGACCGACAATCGTGGTTACCTGGCTCCGCAAAAGCTGATCCAGCGTATGAATGAGTACCGTCAGAAGAAGTTGGTTCCGGGACAGGCGGATTTTAAGTTGGCGCTAATGCGACTCGCGCCAGAGGATCGCGAAGCGGCCCTTTTGGATTTCACGCCCGAAACCGAGGAAGAAAGAGCCCTGGCCTACGCAATGGGCGCAGATCACATACCCGAGAAAGATCCGCAATTATGGGCGCTTGCCTGGGCTTCACGGCTGCCATGCAGACCTGATCCCGCAGTGCAGAAGTTAGTCGGACACTCCATTCCCGGAGCGGGTGTACCAGCAATTTATACGTTCCACGCCGAAATTCGTCGGATCGACGAATATTTCTGGCCTATGCCGCGGGTGGACATTTCGCCTGAGATACCCAAGCATTTACCCCGAGAATTGGGTTTTGCTGTGCCGGCAAAGCTTGCGCACACATATCTTGGTGATCCAGGTGTCAGTTGGTTCACTCACCCAAGCCCGTGGGTCGGTCTACTGAGGCCCTCGCAATCAGAACTGTTTTTTCTGTCTGGTATCTTCGAGTTGGAACTCGACCAGAAGTTAACCAACCATTTCTGTCTGATGTTTTTGGACCCTTTCTTCAGACCGGGACTAAACACCGGTCCGATGTCTCACGCAATGTTGGCTTGGTATTTGGCTAGCGCTGATGAAGGGATCGGAACAAGCTCGGTTGATGCGTTTGCGACGATCATCGCGCAGAGGACGTTCAGTCCGACCGAATTCGGTGCCGCCGCCCGTCAGCTTGTCTTTTTCGCAGCGTTGCCGCTGCGGCGATGGACCAAGCGTTTGGCCGAGGTGGCAGTTGTTTCCGCTCAGCACGGCAAGGCGGTCAGACGCGCCTTGTCCTGGATGTTGGTGGACCTGCCCGACGATGTGCCACGAGATTTAGGTGGGCTGCTTGAGTTGCTGCACGAGTTGTGTACCGCGAGCGGCACGGGTCTTGAGAACACAGAAGCCGTCGTCGCCCTCAACAACATCAAGGTTGCGGGCAAAACAGGTAAGTTCGCCAAAATGCTGGTCGGTTTCAAAGGCCCTATAGACTAGGGTCTGGCTCCGGCCGAATTGACAAAGATCGAGTAGACGGACGTCGATGCGGTGATGAACAGAACATTTCCCCGCGCTCCACCAAAAGTCAGGTTGGCAACGGTTTCGGGCACTCTGATTTTTCCTAGCAGATCACCGTCAGGAGAAAATACATGAACCCCGTCCGCTGCCGAGCACCAGATATTGTCGTGTCGATCTACACGCAGCCCATCAGGAAGGCCGTTGTCAATCTCACAAAACTCAGCGCCGTTCGCAAGATTACCATCTTCACCCACATCAAAAACGCGAAGAACAGACGGTACAGATGGATCGTGGCTGCTGCCGGACTCCGCGATGAAAAGACGGGTTTCATCCTTTGAAAATGCCAGCCCGTTTGGTTGGACAAAGCTTTTCGTGACCGCAGTGATTTCAAACGAATTGGGATCGACACGATACACGAAACTGCCGTCCTGTTCGGGCTCGGCTTTGTACCCTTCCAAGTCTGACAGTATGCCATAGGTTGGATCCGAGAACCAAATGGAACCATCCTGTCGCACGACCACGTCGTTGGGAGAGTTCAGGCGTTTCCCCGCGTGGCGATCCGCAATCACAGACCTGCTGCCGTCGTGCTCGGTCCTGATCACCGATCTGGTTCCGTGATGGCAGGTTACCAGACGACCCATCGGATCGCGGGTGTTGCCGTTGGCATAGTCCGAATGCTGCCGGTAAACACTTACCCCTCCGTCGGGTGTCCACTGACATATCCGCGCGTTCGGAATGTCTGAAAACAGCAGCAGATTATGAACAGGAAACCAAACAGGACCTTCAGTCCAGATATGCCCCGCGGATATTCGGGAAAGCCCCACATTGGTGTGGATCAGATCGCGAAATTCCGGGCGTATAATTTCATATGTCTGCGAAAGGGTCATACATCGTATCCTTTGCGACTGGCCAATGCGACGACCCCGACGATAACGACACCGGTCAGTATCAACCGAATTCCGGCCCCTAGCCCGTACGAGTTCAGCATTGAGACGATCAAAAACATAAAGAGAGCGGCACCCCAGATACCGGGCACATTTGAATTGCCGCCACCGATGGATGATCCTCCGATCACGACCACGGCAATCGACATCAACATGTATTCGGTTCCCATGTTCAGGTTGGCCCCGCCCGAGAAGCTGGCGAGTAAAAACCCCGCAAGTGCAGCGCAGACGGCCGAGTTCACGTAGACGCCAAAACGTACCGCGTTGACGGGCACTCCGCTGAGACGGGCGGCGCGCAGGTTTTGACCGATTGCGGAAATCCAGCGGCCGGCAATTGCGCGCTCTAACACGACCCATGCGAGGATGGCCAACAGGATGCCGACTACGGCGATGTTCGGAATACCAAGTGCGCCACCGGTTGCGAATTCTGCCAACGGTTCGGGCGGTTTGATCCGCAGGCCCCGGTTCGACCAGATCGCAAGCGATTGGTACAGGAACGAGGCTGAAAGCGTGGCGATAATAGGCGGGATACGCAGCAACAGTATCAGGCCAAAGTTAATGACCCCGCAGCCGATACCAACCCCGATTGCGACCAGCAGGCCGGGCAGGATCATCGCGGTTTCACTGTCCATGAATTTCAAGGCAAGCGTGGCTGCCAAAGTCATCGAAGCTGGAATGGATAGGTCTACGTTGCCGGGACCCAAAGTGATAACCAGCATCTGACCAATGCCAACGATGGCAGAAAAAGACGCAAAGGTCAGGGCGGCGTAAAACAGCGATCCAGCCCCGGATCCGGCGATCAGACTGGTGGCGCCGAAGGTAATGGCAGCCGCAAGAAATGCCCAAATCCAGGGTTTGCTCAGTAACGCGCGGACAGAAGTTGCAGCGGTCATCGGTTCTGATGCGTTGTCGATCATGCAACGGCCCCTTTGCGGATGAAGACAAGCCGAACGGCAAGAACAAGGATCAGGATCGCGCCCTGCGCGCCAATCTGCCAGTCCGGTGACAGGCGCAGAAACGAAAGGAAACTGGCGGCCAGCGTTAAAGTCAAAGCACCAATCACGGCCCCGAAAGGAGAAATGCGACCGCCGACGAATTCTCCGCCGCCGAGAATCACGCCAGCTATCGACAACAGCGTATAACGCAGCGCGATATTGGCATCCGCGGCGGTTGTCAGCCCGACCAGAGACATCCCTGCAAGTACGCCAAACAGCCCCGCCAGCCCGTAGGCCGAGGCTCGCAACCGCACCAACGACCATCCTGCACGTTCCATTGCACGGTCATTTCCGCCGACACCCTGTAGGATCACTCCGACCCAAGATCGCTTGATCAAGAAGTGCACGGCCAACGCAATGACCAGTGGTGCAACAACGGCGATCGGAACCAGCGGAGTTTTCAGGCTCATTAGTGTTTTTAGCCATTCCGGCGACGCTCCACCGGGGGATGGCAGGATCAAGACCGCTAGGCCTCCCCAGACAAAGGACATGCCCAATGTAACAACGATGGCGGGCAATCCGCGCAATTGGATCAATGCGCCCAGCAGCGCGTAAGCCAAGATGGCTGCGGCCAGTATCATGTAGCCAATAACAGGGGTGTCATGGACAAATGTCGCCGTAACGCAGGCGCAAAAGCTGACAAACGTCCCGATGGAAAGGTCGATGTCATTTACCATGATGATCATCATTTGGGCGATGGTGGCCAAAGCCACTGGTATGGCAAGATTGAACAGCAGGTTCAGACCAAAATAGCTCATCGCGCGGGGCTGCAGATAGAACACGGCCCCCAACAATACAACAAGCGACAAAACCGGCAGGGCCAGGCGTAGACGATCGCCGCTCATTGCACTGCCTCCTGCATTTCGAATGAGGCATGCAGGATGTTTTCTTCGCTGATCTCATCACCGACCAGTTCTGCAGCGATTTCGCCAGCGCGAAACACAAAGACCCGGTCACATTCCAGGATTTCGTCGGTCTCGGTTGAGTACCAAAGAAAGCTGCGGCCTTTGGCGGCTTCGTTCTGAATCATTTGATAGACTTCTTTTTTCGTTCCGATATCCACGCCGCGCATCGGATCGTCCATCACGACCAAAGGGGCCGAGGATGCAAGGGCACGGGCAAACAGGACCTTTTGCTGATTGCCGCCGGACAGAGATAATATCGGGTTCAGCAAGTTGTCTGTGCGAATTCCGATCCGGTCTTTCCATTTCTGGACCAGCCCCGACTCGGCCGGTCGGTCTACCATCAAGCGCTTGCTGAACTCTGGCAAGGTCGTCAAAGATAGGTTCCGCAAAATGGACCATAGGGGCATCACACCGTCTCGGGCGCGGTCACCGGCCACGAAAACAACCTCGGGGCGCTTGCCTGATTTCCAGACGGAGGAATGGTCAAAGAAGATCTGAGCCAGCGCTTCGGCCTGCCCATGCCCGGCCAGACCGGCCAAACCCACGATCTCGCCCTGACGCGCGTTCAGCCCTATAGCAGAGCTGACAAGGACCGGTCCCAGCTCCCGTTCGGATCGCGCGCTGCCCTGCGCGTCGTCATCCGGTGCGACATGCCCCATTGCGTCAACGATGGATTGACGGGTAAACGCCTGTGCCGGCTTGTCATCGACGATTTGACCGTCTTTCATGATCACGATGCGGGTTGAGACGTCGAAAATTTCGCCCATCATGTGCGAAATGAACAGAACCGCTCCGCCCTCGGAACAGTAACGCTTGATATGGTCCAGCAACTGCTGAGCGATTGCCGCATCCAGCGACGAGGTTGGTTCGTCCAGAATAACCAGACTGGGCTCGCTGTCGCGGTCGGCGAAAGCGATGGCGATCTCGACCATTTGGCGTTCGGCAATACTAAGATCGCCAACTGTGGCGCGAGGGCGAATGCCATGGCCGGGAAAGACGAGGTCCAGCGCGTCCGACATTTTCTGCGACGCGACTTTGCGCCAGCCTTTGCGCGGCATATTGCGATACGGGATCCGCAGGTTTTCCAGGACCGTCAGATTTGGACAAAGCGATAGTTCCTGAAACACGCTACGCACTCCGGACGCTTGCGCGTTTTCACTGTTTTTAAGGGCGGGGTCCGAGACCCGATACCGAACCGCACCTTCTGTTGGGGTTAGACGCCCATTGATCACATTGGCCAGTGTTGATTTCCCTGCGCCGTTGTGGCCAACAAGACCAACACATTCCCCGGCCTTGATCTCGATCGACGCGGCCCGAAGCGCCTGAACCGGCCCAAGTGACATATGGGCCGCGTCCAGCGCGACAACCGGCGCATCAGGTGCGCCGGATATCGTTTGCATGTCTTTCATCGATTTACTTGGACGAAGCAATCACGGCCTTGGCATCTTCCAAGGAGTATTCGACATTCGCAACCGAACCCTTCGGCGTGGTTTTCAACGCGTCTTCAAGTTCGTCCTGTGAAATAGCCAGGAAGGGAACGGTAAGGTCCTTGGGCACCTCATTTCCGTCCAGAACCTGCTGCGCCACCCAGAAAGCCAGGGTGCTGACACTGGGTGCAATCGACAGCGAAGTCGTTTCATTACCGTTCGCGGCTTTTTCATCTGACCACCACTGCAGCTCATCCTGCCGGTTACCCATGACGATGGTTGGCATTGCCCGGTCGGTGGCTCCGATGGCTTGTGCGGCCCCATAGCCGTCACCGCCTTGGGTCACGACACCGACAATCTCGGGCAGGCTGGGCAAAATACCCGCAACGGCTTTCTGGGCCACGTCTTGAGCCCAATCGCCATGGACCGAACCCACGATTTCAAAGTTGGAGTTTTTCACTTCGTCATGGATGCCGGCGCTGATTTCATCGTCCACGAAAACGCCTGCCAAGCCCCTGATTTCAAGCAGGTTACCGCCTTCGGGATAGCGTTCAGCCAAGTATTTGACCTGTTCGCGACCCATTTGTTGGAAATCGACGGCGATGCGCCATGCGCAGGGTTCCTGTACGATACCGTCAAAGGATACAACGGTAATTCCGGCGTCACAGGCAGCTTTGACGGCGCCGTTGATCGCTGTGGGCGAGGCCGCGTTGATCACGATCGCATCATACCCCTGCAGGATCATGTTTTGAATTTGCGCAGCCTGCTCGGTGGCCTGGTTTTCGGACGTCGTAAAGGCATCAGTGGAAGCAACTTTACCGTCTGCAACCGCGGCCTCTCCGACTTTTTGCCAGCTTTCCAGCATCGCTTGGCGCCATGAATTACCGGCATAGTTGTTGGACAAGGCGATGCGCTTGTCCGATGTGTCCGCCACGACGTTAGTGGTTGCGAATACCGTGATCCCGGCGGCTGCGCCGAGCATAATGGCCTTGAGTGTCATTCTTTCCTCCCTCGGCGGCCGATCCGCCGCACAAATACCGCGCCCGCTCCTCCGGGACGATGTCGAAAAGATTCCCTGGCGTGTCCGAAAGGTTAAGAGTAGGACGCGCGCAAAGCTTGCGGGTTCCCGCAAAACTGTTGCGGTAATCCGCATGACAGGATCGGGGCAGACTTCTATACTCTGGTGTGCTGGCCAATTTACCGAAAGTGCGTCGATGGCTGATCTTGCCTACTACCTTAGAATTTCCAACCACCTGGCGAGAAACCTGGACATCAAATCCGCGCTGCGCTCGGTCAAGTCAGAGATTGACCGCATTCTGCAGGTCGATCATTTGGATGTTTGTCTCATCGACGACAAAGGATACTGGAACACAAGCTACGAAGTAGGTCTTCGCACAAGTTGGAGCCGTACGCGGGCTCCTGTAGAGGTATCTCCGGTACGCGATATATTGCGCGGCGAATGTGACAGTCTACTCACTGGAAATGCTTTGGAGGACCCGCGATACGTTTTCGAAGGCGCTGACTGCGGACCCATCATCAGGCATGAAATGCGCAGCCGTGTGAATGTTGCGATGAAGGTGCTTGGCCGTACGATCGGGGCACTGAACTGTTCTTCCCGAAAGCCGGATTTCTACGATGAACAGGCCTTGGAACAAGTGCGCAATATCGCAGATATCCTTGCCCCATATTTCTATGCCTTGCGTGCAAATGAACAAACGCGGCGCGAAGCGATCATGCGTGCGGAACTACAAGCCCGTGAGGAAGGTTTGCGTCTAGGTGCACTTAGCCTGACAGATGCGTTGGAACTGGAGCGCCAACGGATCAGCATGGACTTGCATGATCAGACTTTGGCCGACATGACCCGTATCAGTCGTGAGTTGGAGCGCTGTAAGACAGTTAAAGACATCGAAGCGCTACGCGGCAATTTGCAGACCTGCATCCAGGGTCTGCGAGAAATAATCGACACGTCTATTCCATCGTTGTTGGAACTGTTTGGCTTTCAACACGCTGTCCGGACTCATTTAGAGCGCGCGGTAGGCGCCGATCAGGACATTGAGATCGACGTGCGTGATTTTTCTGATGGTCTGATAGACGACCTGCCACAAACCAAGCGGATCGCTTTGTTTCGGATTGCATAAGAAGCCATCAACAATGCTGTGCGTCATGCGGATGCTTCTTCGATCCTGGTCGAGATCGAATGTCGCGAAGGGCTTCACTTGCGGATCAGGGACAATGGCGCAAGCGCCTCCGCACTCGAGACAAAAAAGGCGTCTGGTGGTCTGACCCATATGCGCACACGCGCCAGATTGATCGCTGCGCAGTTTGACATTCGGTGTTCTGAAGGCACTGAAATCAGTGTTTGTCTTCCGGTGTCCGAATGTCCCAACAGAAAGGTGAGTGCATGAAAGTTCTGTTGGTTGAAGACGACGCGATGCATGCCAATTACTTGAAGGAATTGGTTCAGGAAGCGTTGCCCGAAGCGTCGGAAGTGAGTCTGGCGACAAATGGCCGGGACGGAGAAATTCAGGCCCGCCAGGACGCCGTTGAAGCCATTGTCATGGACCTGCGCATGAAAGAGCGCAATGGTATCGAGGCCGCGCGCACCATTTGGTCAGAACGACCTGACACGCGTATTCTATTCTGGTCGAACTATTCGGATGAGGCATACTTGCGTGGCATTGCTCGGATCGTGCCGAAAGAGGCGGCTTATGGTTATGTCCTAAAGACGGCCAGCCCATCCCGGATGCATCTGGCGTTGCGGGCGGTGTTGCTTGAAGCCCAGATCATGGTGGATCGCGAGATCCATCAGATTCAAAGGGATCAGAGCCGGTCCGGTGAAGCCCTGACCGAGGTTGAACTAGCCATTCTGACCGATCTTGCGCTTGGCTTGCCGGATAAGGCGATTGCTGCCCGTCGCAAATTGGCGCTGCGCACGATACAAAACCGACTGCTGTCGATATACGAAAAACTGGATGTGAACGATTTGCTGATTAATACCGGCGAGGTCGCGATCAACAAGCGTGTCCGCGCCGTATCAAAAGCAATGACGTCTCAGATTCTGAACAACGAAGCCATCGTAGCAGCAGAGAAAGACCTCAGCAGCTGGTTGGCCCGATCGTCTTTTCCCGTATAGCGCCACGCGTCAGGCGGGCAGAATATTGTGGTTAAGCCGGAACAGATTTTCCGGATCATACTGCGCCTTGATTTTGGCCAGCCTCATCCCGTTTTCACCGTAGGCACCGGCCATGTGATCGGCCTCATCTTCGGGCATGAAATTGACATAGGCGCTGCCGGTGGCATGGGGCGTCATACGATCATAGAGCGCGCGTGCCCATGCAATGCATTCGTCGTCTTTTTGCGGGTCCTCCCACCGGGTATGGACGTTCATGATGAAATGCGCGGACCGTTCCGGATATGCGGTGGCGTCGGAAGACACGCGGGCCATGGCACCGCCCACATGCGCAATAAACACCTCGCATGCCGGGTCGGGCAAGCTGGAGATACCATTCAGCAACCCCGTTATCGCATCTGATGACAACGTGCTGAAATCGTGACTTTTCCAGTAGTTCCGTGCACCCGGTGTCAAAAGCGGGTCAAACGCCGCCTGCCAGTCCACAAAGGCGTGGGGCGAAATGACATCCACAATCGGAGAGCCCAACCCACGTAGTTCCTTCATGGCGTCCTCGCCATCTCCCATGGGGCCGGCATAGCAGGCGGCAAAGATCAGAACTTCCCGCCCGTGCCATTCTTCGGGCAGGAAGGGCAAAGGGGGCGCTTTGCGCATCACGCTCCAGACTGTCAATTCATCGGGTGCAGAATCCGCTATTTGCACATACTCGGCCAACAAGCCTGGCGCGGCTTCGATGGGGTGAACAATCAGTCCGGATAGGACCTGAGGACCGAGAGGATGCAGTTGGAATTCAAAGGAGGTGACGACGCCGAAATTCCCCCCGCCACCACGGATTGCCCAAAATAGATCGGGGTGGCTGGACGGTGATGCAGTGACGATCATACCTTCCGCTGTGACCACCTCGGCTGAAAGAAGGTTGTCGATAGTCATGCCAAACTTGCGTGTGGTCCAGCCGAAACCTCCACCCAGGGTCAATCCGGCTGTACCGGTTGTCGAGTTGATCCCGAGCGGAACGGCCAAGCCGTGGGCCTGCGTCTCGCGGTCAACGTCGCCCAGCAAGGCGCCAGGTGCGACTCGAGCGGTTCTGGCCATCGGGTCTACGTGGACCGATCGCATCTGGGACAAGTCCAGCATAACCGCATCGTCAGCAACAGCGTGACCGGCGATCTGATGTCCGCCCGATCGAACTGACATGACCAGACCAGCGTCCCTTACAAAATTCACTGCCTTTTGTACGTCGCTTGCACCCAAAGCCTGAATGACGAATCCAGGATGGCGATCCACGATACTGTTCCAGGTTGTGCGTGCTGCGTCGTATTCCGCAGTACCTTCGCAATACACGCCACCGCGTAAAGCCGCACTAAGATCATCCAGTGAAGACTGGTCAACTTGGGCCGAAGTCCCATGCAGAGTTTTTACGTCGAACATAATCGATGCCTTCCTTAATAATGGAAGGTCTCTTGCCACTTGCCTCTGATAGAAATTGGAGTTTCAATTATTGCGTCTTACGCGAAAACTCCCGGATCTATCCGATCTACCGGAGTTATAACATCTGCCGGAATATTCAGGCGCGCGGCTGCTTTTCTCAGGCTTTCCTCGTCAGGCGCTTCGTAAAGACAATAGGTTTTGCGTTTATCGGCACTAAGGAACGAGAAGATCCATTCGACCCCCTCCTCATCGTTGATTTCCTTGATGTGCGCTTTGCCGTCGTCCGTGATATTCAGCTGTTCGGCGAAATGGCGTTCTATAATATATCTTGGCATATGCACCCCCAGGGCATGCGTTTATGAACTAAGTGACCGTTCCTTCAAGCTTAGACATAAGGGAAATCATACCCAAATTCTGTGCGATTGCCAACGCTTCGGCCTCTAGGTGAAACGCATGTTCGAGGTTCTGCTTATGCCCGAATTTTCGCAAAGCAGACGCGTATGAAGCCTTGCTGTGCGCGATCCAAGGTGGGCTGGCCATATTTGTGTCGATCTCGATTGCCTTGGTCAGCATATGTTCCGCGATGTCGCGATCGCCCAGCAAGGTTGCCAGATTGCCTAGCCGGCGTGCGGCCGCCCCGGTGCAAACGGTGGTGGCACCAGCAGTGATCGTCAGGTCCTCGTAGGGCAAAAGCAGGTCAAACAGCGTTTGCGCATGGTCTTGCCTGCCAACCGCGACACAAATATCCGCAAGATATGACAGCGTAGTTGAATACATGGCATCTGCCGGTAGGTCGAACCGGTTTGCCGCCAATTCGTTGAGAATCCGTTCGGCCGGGTCGGAATAGCCCAACTCGGCGGCGATAAGACCAAAGCCAGGTTTCCAAGTGATGTCGTCGGGGTCTTCCTCCATCAGTTTCTTGATCACCGGAGCGACCTCGTGAAGCCGGTTCTGTTCGCGTCGGATCGTGAACATCTGCACACCGAAAACACCTTCGATGTGTTTACCGTGGGTTTTTCGGCCGATCTTTACAGCCTCAGTCGCGAATGCTTCGGCTTGTTGCCAAGCGCCTTCCATGATGGCAACCATCGCGCGCGCGTGGATTTGAACCCAGTAAAGCTGCAGGTGATTGTCCTTTTGCGAGACCTCTGTCAGCAGCTTGAGCGAGCGGTCAAGCATAACCCTGTCAGCCATCTCGGCCCCAACAAACAGGCTGAGGGTCCGGTCGCGCCCTTGGTCAATCGTGCCCAGTTTTTCGGCGACGTCGTGCATGGCTTGCAGGTTTTGCCGCCAATTTCGCGCCTCTTCATCCTGCCGAGCCACAAACGGGGCACCAAAACGCATCATCATGACTGAGAACTGCGATTTGTAGTCACCGAGATTTGCCGCCAGTTTCATGGCGCGGTGGCCGTACTCCGCCCCTTCACTAAACTGACCGATAAACATATAGGCCCGAGCGAGTTGGCTCATCAACTGGCACTGGCGTCTTTCGTCGTCTTCGGGCAGACCATTCAGTGCCTCAAGACACAATGAGATCGCCTCATTGTGACGTTGGCTGGACATCATGCACGAATCCGCGAAGTGCTGCGCGATGTCTGCGGACAGTTCGGCATGTCCCAGTGTTCGGGCCGCGTCGGAGGCTTGTTTGAGCTTGGCAATCCCTTGAGGCAGATCCCCAAGGCTGTCGTAGCTGCGCCCAACCAGAACCATCGCCGTGATTGTTTCGGCGCTGTTTTGCGTTCCAAGATTCTCTGCAGCATGAAGTGCCTCGGTCGCGTTGGCCATCGCTTCTTGACTGGCAGACCGGGCAAGGGCCATTTCTGTTGCCAATTTCCATTGCGTGAACGCAATCTGCCAGTCTTCCGCTTCGGTCAAATGCCTTGCGACCAATTCAGGTCGGCGCGCAATCTCGGCCGATCGCAGACGTGTCAGGGCCTTGGCTACGTTTGCGTGTTGGGTTCTTCGGGTCGCAGACAGCATGGATTGGTATGCGGTATCGCGGATCAGGGCATGCCGGAAAACAAATTGGCCGCGGCTGTGTCCGCTTTCGAAAACAAGTCCCGTTTCCACCAGTTCTGCCAGCCCCGACTGCAGGTTCGGTCTTTCCAGATCAATTGCCTCCGCCAGAAGGTCCAGCGCAAACTCGCGACCGATGACCGCGCCTGTCAACGCCATTTGCTTTGCCTCTGGCGACACGGCGTCGAGCCTGGCCATCAATGCGCCCTTCAACGAAGATGGAACGGCCAGATTTTCCTCTCCGGCTTCCATATATGCGCTGGTAAGTTCTTCGACGAATAGAGGCACGCCGTCGGTTTTTTCCATGATCAGGCGAACCAATGACGCGTCTGGTGAATGGCCCGATATGTTTCGGATCAGGTTTTCAACCTGTTCAAAGTTGAAACGACGCAGGTGCAAGGTCTGGACGTGCGCATCACCGGCGTCGCGCTGTAGTTCCCAGCCAGGGCGGTGCGTGATCAGGATCATCAGCGGCAAATCTGCGCAGATCGCCCGGAACCGATCAAGCAAGGCGTTCGTCGACGGGTCGATCCAATGCGCATCCTCGACGCACAGAACGACCGGTTTAACCTGCGACCGCGCCTGCACCGTTTTTATCAACGTTTGCACGGTTATGTCGCGCTGTTCCTGCGGAGACAGGTCCAGAATATCCCGAGCCAATGCGCTTGCTGGGGCGACCAAGGCTGCAAAAACGGGAAGAACCTGATCCAAGTCGATGCCTTGCCGCGCTTCGAGCATGGCCCGGACGTGGCGCAACACCTGGTCATCGTCGAAGCCTGGCTCCACTCCTGCATCCTGCGATATTCGCTCGGTTACAGGATGGAACGGACTACTGGTTAGATATGGCGAGCAATTCAGTCTGATGATATCAGCCTGACCTGCATTCGTAACGTCGTTCAGAAATTCTTCTGTTAGGCGTGATTTACCTATGCCCGCTTCTCCGGTCAGCAGAATGACTTCACCCTGTCCTGCGCGGGCGCGAAGCCAGGTTTGTTGCAGGATACCCTTTTCCGAACTGCGCCCAACAAGCTGGTTTGATCCGTCATCACGATGCGCTGCTTTAAACCGGCTTTCAGCCTGCCTTTCACTAACCACCTGCAAGAGCTCTCGGGGGTCTTCAAATCCCTTAAGGTCGACGCGCCCAAGCGACGAGAATTCGAAAATACGATGCAGCATCGCTTGCGAATCCTCTTGGGTCAGAACAACCGTGTTCGGCGGGGCTTTTTCCTGCAACCGAGCAGCAAGGTTGAGGATTGGGCCCGTCATCGCGCCTTCTTCATGTGTGTTTTCGCCGATTGTATCGCCAACGACTACATCGCCACTTGCGATTCCTATGCGTGCGGCCAGCGGTTGACCGGAAGGTGTCCGGAGCTTTTGAACCCGGGAGATAGCCTCTAAACCGGCCTTAACCGCGCGCAAGGCGTGGTCTTCGAATGCACGCGGCCAACCAAAAAAGACCAGCAATCCATCGCCAAGATACTTGGCGACGAAGCCACCATAGCGTGATACCGCACCTGCAACTGCGTCCTGATAGGTTTGCAACAGCAGGCGCATGTCTTCGGGGTCCAATTGGTTCGTCAGTTCTGTCGAGCCGACAAGATCAGCGAAGAACACCGTCAGATGCCGGCGTTCGGCCTCATCGTTTTTGACCGCTTGATCCGGAAGCAAAGAAGTAGCCGAAGAATCGACATGGTCTTGTTGATCGAATTCCTGAATGGCAGCCAGCAGGATTTTCCTGTGGCCCAATGACACCCCTATTTCCTTGAGGTCGTCATTCGTAAGCAGAGGCAGCGCACGCGCGTCGACGTCGTTTTGCCGAAACGCATCGGTGTACTGACCCATCCCAAGTTCTTGCAGCCATGTTCCGACTTCAAAACCCATTGCAGGATCATGCGGCGGAAACGGTTTTGGATCAAGTTGAGCGTTCAGGCGCGCAACGGGAAGCGCATAGGCGACGCGGTGGTTCGCGGCGCCGATACCGTATGGTTAGACAGTCGCACCTTTGATGCGGATCGCCGATCCAAGTGCTCCGGCACAAAAGCCGACGACGACTGCGATAACCAATTCTATGGTCTGGATATTGGCAAAGGACCAGTGTGCGAAGATAAGCGTTTCAAGCACACCGACGACACCGCCCATAACCGCGCCTAGCATCAGGTTGCGGGTCATCATACCCAGCGCAAGGCCCAAGATGCCCGGCAGGCTGATAATGTTGGCGCCGATTGTTCCCAGAAGTTCAAGCATATCGTGCCCTTTCTCAGTCGGCCTGCTTGGTCAGGAATGACCGGATTTCTGCGCTGCCTTCAGCAACCTGATCTTGCAGCGTTCCAGACGCTTTGCTCGCCAGAGTTTCCGTCACCTCTTGGTATTGTTCCAGGTATCCGGGTGGCAGGCTGTGTGCGATGCCCTGATGGCAGTCGATGCATGTCATGTTGTTGTCGATCGCCCTTTGGTGTTCGGACGCGGCGCGGGTTTCCTGAATAGTGAAGTCCATGTAGTCGAAGTTATGGCAGTTGCGGCATTCGCGACTGTCCGATGCCTTCATCTTTTTCCACACAGCCGAGGCCATACTCAGACGATGGTCTTCGTATTTTTCAGGCGTACTGATTGTGCCAGCCAACTCGTGATAAACGTCTTTGACAGCCATGATCTTGGCCTTGATTTTGTGGTTCCATTCATGGGGAACGTGACAATCCGAACAAATCGCCCGGACGCCCGAGTGGTTGTTGTAGTGAACCGTTTCGCGGTATTCGCCCAGATTGGTCTCCATCGTGTGGCACGAGGTGCAGAATTCCTCGGTGTTGGTCAGTTCCAGGGTCCAGTGGAACCCGCCCCAGAACAGGATGCCAGCCAGAAAACCTGCCAGCACCAGAAAACCCGAGCTGAACATGACGGCCGGTGTCCAGATCGCGTTCCAGATGCGGCCAATCCAGCCGCGTTTTTCGGGGGAGTCTGCCATGTCGGTGCTCCTTTCAATCAAGCGTTGGATCAGTTTCCGGAAGAAGGTTCAAAAACATTGTCGACGAGCGCGGGCGTGTCTGCCTGCGGAACATGACACTGATTGCAGAAGTACCGAGTACCGGCGATTTGATCCAGTTCACGTCCTTCGCGATCCAGGTAGTGCGTCATCGATAAAGTGGGTGCGTTGCGCTCACCGGCCTTTGTCCAGTCGTGGCAGGACAGGCATTGGTTGGTCCGCAGATCAATCTGGTACTGGTCGATTGAATGCGGGATCAGCGGAGGTTGCTGTCGGTAATTTCTCTGCATACGCCCTTCGATCGTGCGGTGGACCTGATCGAGTGGAACGGGTTCATCAACCTCGGCACCGCGCAGGGCTTCGACTTGCGCGGATTGGGCAAGGGCGAACCCACTCAGAAGGATGACGGGGATCAAGGCGGTGACGCCGGTCAGGATTGGCTTGTTCATCTTGGCACTCCCTTAGGTAGGTCTGGCTGCGCGCCTCTCGGGCGCGGGAACGGGATCGAAAGGCGCGGCGACCTGGTCGTCGAACCGGTGAGTAAACTTGAAGACATCGACTGCGCAGACATCAATGCAGCGGCCGCAATTCGTGCAGTCGGGCGACAGGATCAGCGGTGTGGTGCCGGTTTTGCCGCGTAACGCGGGTGATAGGACGTGGTTTTCCGGGCAAACGGCAAAGCAATCCATGCAGTCGTCACAGGCTGCGCGATTGGGCGCGCTGACACGCAACATCGCTTTGGTGCCGATCAGGCCATAGAATGCTCCGACCGGACACAGGTGCCCGCACCATCCGTGGCGTGACACGAACAGGTCGAAGAAGAAGATCGCAACGATCATCGCCCAGACAAAGCCCGCGCCGAAAATCAGCCCGCGATGCAGCATGGTGATCGGGTTGATCAGCTCCCAAGCAATGACGCCGGTCAGACCCGAGACGATCAGCACCGTAGCTAGGATCCACAGCCGGGTACCGCGTTTGGGTTGCCAGCCTTTGGGCAGATCCAGCTTGCGGTGCAGCCAATGGGCGGCATCGGTTACGGGGTTGATCGGGCAGACCCAGGAACAATAGACGCGCCCGCCGATCAGCGCGTAGACGACCAGAACTATCAGGCCTCCGATCAGGGCGGTAAGCTCGGGCCAGTGCCCGGCAACCACGCTTTGCAGTAGCACAAGAGGGTCGGTCAGCGGCAGCACGCCAAGGGTCAGCGACCCGGCCAGCGTGCCCTGAACGATCCAGATGCCAAACCACGGGCCCAGCAGAAACAGAACCAGAAAGAACAGTTGAGAGGCACGGCGCAGCAGCAGGTATTTGTGCGCGCCGATCCAGCCTTTGACTTCGATGGCTTCCTGTCCGACAGGCATATGGGTGCGGGTGCTCATTGTCCGGCCCCCGGCAAATTGTACTCCGGCGCAAAGCCGCCCGGCGTGACCAGATTATCGGTACCCGGTCCGGGCAGGCGGTCGGGCAGGTCGATGATACCTTCGACCACAGGCGCGCCTTTGGCGGCTTTTTCTTCCCAGCCTTTGCGATAGTGGTCGGCACTGCTACCGCGTGCCAGCCGGGTAGGCAGAACCTTGATCGCGGCTTCCGGTAGAACGCAGCTTTTCTCGCACATTCCACAACCGGTGCAGCGGTCGCCGTGTACGGTAGGGAGGAACAGCGCGTGGTGACCCGAACGGGTGTTGTGCGCGGTCTCAAGCGTGATTGCCTCGTCAATCACGGGGCAGACGCGGTAGCAGACGTCGCACCGCAGCCCCAGGAAGTTCAAGCAGTTTTCCTGATCGACCAGAACGGCCACCCCCATGTCGGCGTCGTCGATGTTGTCCAGCGAGGGGTCCAGCGCCCCAGTGGGGCAGGCGGCGACACAGGGAATGTCGTCACACATCTCGCAGGGCACGTCACGAGCGGTGAAATAGGGTGTGCCGGTGGCGACGGCATCGACGCCAAGCTCGGCAAGTTTCAGCGTGTCATAGGGGCAATCCCGCACGCACAGGCCACAACGGATACAGGCGGACAGGAAGTTTTGTTCCGGCAAGGCTCCGGGGGGACGCAATGCCTCGGCTGGTAACGCCCGCGCGTCGCGTGCCAGCCAGGCCAACATGGACCCGGCCGCCACGCAGCCGCCTGCGGCGCGCGCCGAGTCCTGAAGGAACCGGCGCCGCTGCGGCGAGAGGGGAGAGCCAACACCAGACATGAGACTTACCTTTGCCTTGCCAGTCTCTTACGCGCGCTCGACTTTACAGGCGCATTTCTTGTAGTCGGTTTCCTTCGACAGCGGGCAGGTTGCATCCAGCGTCAGCTTGTTGGTCAACTGGTGCTCGTCAAACCAAGGCATGAAGACCAGCCCACGTGGCACCTTGTTGCGCCCGCGGGTTTCGACCCGGCTGGTCACCTCGCCCCTGCGAGTGGACAAAACAATTTCCTGACCGCGCCGCAGACCGCGATCCCGGGCGTCGTCTGGGTGCATGAAAACAACGGCTGACGGGAAGGCGCGGTGCAATTCCGGAACCCGACGGGTCATCGAACCCGAATGCCAGTGTTCCAGGACCCGGCCGGTGCAAAGCCACAAATCGTATTCATTGTCCGGCTCTTCAGCAGCAGGTTCGTAAGGCGCGAAGATAATTTTGGCCTTGCCGTCCTTGTGACCATAGAATTTCACGTCGGCCCCTTCGGGTACATAGGGGTCATAGCCTTCGCGGAAACGATAAAGCGTTTCTTTGCCGTCCACGACCGGCCAACGCATACCGCGTGCCTGATGGTACATTTCGAACGGTGCCAGATCGTGCCCATGACCGCGCCCGAATTCGGCGTATTCTTCGAACAATCCTTTCTGCACGTAGAACCCAAAATGCTCTGCTTCGTCATTGTCGAAACCTTCGGCGGTTTCAGAAATCGGGTATTTGTCAACATTCCCGTTCTGGAACAGAACCTCGAACATCGTCTTGCCGCGATGCTCTGGCATCTTGGCCAGCAGCTCTTCGCCCCAAACTTCTTCTACGGTGAAGCGTTTCGAGAATTCCATCAGCTGCCAAAGGTCGGACTTAGCCTCGCCCGGCGCTTTAACCTGTTGATGCCAGAACTGAGTGCGGCGTTCGGCGTTGCCATATGCGCCTTCTTTCTCGACCCACATAGCCGTTGGCAGGATCAGGTCAGCTGAAACTGCGGTGACGGTTGGATAAGGGTCTGAAACTGTGATGAAGTTTTCAGGATTGCGATAACCGGGGTACCCTTCCTCATTGATATTCGGGGCGGCTTGCATGTTGTTGTTGCATTGAACCCAATACGCGTTCAGCACCCCGTCTTTCAGCATTCGGTGTTGCAAAACAGCGTGGAAGCCCGGTTTTGGCGGGATTGTACCTTCGGGAATTTTCCATGCGGTTTCACAAATCTCGCGGTGCTCGTCATTCGCGACAACCATGTCCGCGGGCAGGCGGTGGGCAAATGTGCCAACCTCTCGGGCGGTGCCGCAGGCAGATGGTTGGCCGGTCAGCGAGAAGGGCGAGTTGCCGGGTTCGGAAATCTTGCCAACCAAAAGGTGGACGTTGTACATCAGCGAGTTCACCCACGAACCGCGCGTATGCTGGTTGAAACCCATGGTCCAAAGGCTCATGACTTTCCGGTTTGGATCCGCATATTGTTTCGCAAGTTTCTCAAGCTTGTCAGCGGGAACACCTGAGAGTTCAGATACATATTCCAAAGTGTATGGCTCAACAGCTTTGGCATATTCTTCGAAGCTGATGGGTTCCATTTTGCCCGAGTTCGGGTTTTCCGCGTCTTGCTGAAGTTGGTTTTCGTCGCGCAGGCCGTAACCGATATCGGTTGCCGTCTTGGTGATGTTTACGTGCTTTTTGACGAAGTCTTCGTTCACCGCACCATTCTGAATGATGTAGTTGGCGATATAGTTCAGGATCGCCAGATCTGTCTGTGGATTGAACACGATGCCATTGTCAGCCAATTCGAAAGAACGATGTTCAAATGTTGACAGGACATGAACTTCGCTGCCCGGTTTGGTCAGACGCGTGTCTGTCAGGCGCGACCACAGGATGGGGTGCATCTCGGCCATATTCGAGCCCCACAGAACGAACGTGTCTGCGTGTTCGAAATCGTCATAGCAACCCATCGGCTCATCTATGCCAAAGGTCCGCATGAACCCAACAACAGCCGAAGCCATACAATGGCGCGCGTTGGGGTCGATATTGTTCGAGCGGAAGCCGGCTTTCATCAGTTTGGCGGCGGCATAGCCTTCCCAGACCGTCCACTGACCCGAGCCGAACATGCCCACGCTGGTCGGGCCTTTCTTGGCCAGCGCCTCTTTCCACTTGGCGGCCATGACATCAAAGGCTTCGTCCCAGCTGACCGGTTCGAACTCGCCATTCTTGTCGTATTCACCATTGGTTTTGCGCAGCAACGGAGTGGTCAGGCGGTCTTTGCCATACATGATCTTGGACAGGAAATAGCCCTTGATACAGTTCAGGCCGCGGTTCACCGGCGCGTCCGGGTCGCCCTGAGTGGCCACAACGCGGCCTTCCTTGGTGCCAACCAGAACGGAACAGCCCGTTCCGCAGAACCGGCACGCGGCCTTGTCCCAGCGGATATCCGGCGTCGCCGCCTGAGCGTCGGCCGCGCCTGTGGCCAGCGGAATACCGGCGGCCGAGGCCGTGGCTGTGGCCGCAGTGGCCTTGAGGAATGTCCGGCGTGATTCAGAATGTGTCATAGCGTGAGCCTCCGGCTGGTGGTTTGGCTTGGGGCATCGGGACGCGGGCGGGTCTCTGCGAGGTCCTCGAAATGGTGATAGGTCAACGTCAGAGACACGACCCCCGGGATCTGGTGCAGATCCATGATGGTCTCGGACGCAAGGCGTTCAGGGGTATCTTCGACAACGACGACGAAACGGCCGTCTTCGGTCTGGGCGTGGAGTTCGACGCCCGGAGTTGCGGCCATGGATTGCGCCGCATTGGCGGCATAGTCCGGCGCGACATGGGCAAGGCAACCGCAGATGTTCATTGTATCGCTTCCATTTGAGGTTGAGGGTTATGCTTCAGTGTAAGTGCGTCAGCAGGACAAAGCGCCTCGCACAATCCGCATCCATTGCACGCTTCAACATTCAATGCGGGTTCCGCGCGCCCTTGGGTTTGGAGCGAAAATCGGATTGCGTTCTGCTCGCAATTGTCCTGACAGATGCGACAGCTGACGCCGTTCATGGATAGGCATGCTTGCTTTTCAAGCGACGCGCGCCATGGCCACAGGGCCAATCGGCTGATATCAAGCGCCGGTGTTGGGCAGGCTTCGGCGCACGCGCCGCAAAACGTGCAGGGATTGTCGGTTGGAGTGAACGCGGGAAATCCATCTGCCGCGATTGAAAGAACGCCTTCGGGGCAAGCCACGACGCAGTCTCGGCATTTTGTGCACTGATCATAAAAGACCTGGCCGACCGATCCCGGAGGCCGGGCTATTTTGCCGTCCTCTTCTTGAAATCGGGCGCGCAGGAAAGCGCGACGGGTCGTCACTTGGTCCATTTTAGACCTGGCTCTCGTCGTTTCTTTTGTTTGCTAATTTCCGCTTAGCGTTTTTGAACCGAGCCGGTTTTGATTTAGATCATTTTTTGGGCACTCTTAAGGTTGATCTAGGATATATTTTAAATGAATGTCGGAATTTGACAGGTGACCACAGTTTGCAGCCCAAGAATGAGTGAACAGGCTCCGTGTGATCTACCGTTTCGCGTTTGCAGTTCTCAGCAACAAAATGAACACGAAAACGGACCCTAACGAGGTGGTCACTATGCCGACCGGCAGTTCTTGCGGGGCCAGCAGCAGCCTGCTGAGGATATCGGACCCGGTCAGCAGAACAGCGCCGACCACCGCGGCCGCAGGGATTAAGTGGGTGTGCAGTGGTCCGGCAATTCCGCGCGCGATATGCGGAACCATCAGCCCGACGAACCCGATCACCCCGGCGACTGAGACAAATACAGCCGTAGCCAAAGCGGCAACAAAGAACATCTTGAACCGCAGCGACTGGACCGGGACACCCAGTGTCGACGCTGTCATGTCACCGGTCAACAAGGCGTCCAGCCAACGGCTGCGATATAGTGAATAGGCCAGAATTAGGATCAAACCCGCGCAGACGAGCGGAAAGGTTTCCCAACGCGCCAGACCCAATCCGCCCAGCATCCAGAAGATGACAGAATGCGCAGCACGGTTGTCGCCTGCGAAAATCAGGTAATTAGTCAACGCCGAGAACAGAAACGACACGGCAAGCCCAGCCAGGATGAGCTTTTCCGGTGCACTGGTTCGCAGCCCGTGGACAAGAGCCAGCACAATGCCCGAGGCCACGAGACCCCCACAAAATGCTGCTATCGGCAAAGTCCAGAACCCCAGTATGTCACCAGTCACCGTAATGACGAACACTGCCCCCGCCGCCGCACCAGAGGAAAGACCGAACAGGAACGGGTCGGCCAGATCGTTTCGCGTAGTCGTTTGCAGCACAACTCCAACAACTCCGAGACCAGCGCCGATCACGGCGGCAAAAAGCGCGCGGGGCAGGCGCAGGTCGAAAACGATGCGGTGAAGTGGTGACATGTCTCCCTCGATCACACCAGCGCCGAGCAGAATAGCTGAGACCGTATCGGACAGAGGAATGGATGTGGTTCCGTAGATTGTCGAAACCAGAAGAAGGGCGGCCAGAATGGCCACCCCCATCAAAAGTGTCAGCCCCAGACGGCCCAATTCAGTTCAGACCCGTGCGCATGGCTGCTGCCAATTTTGCGATGGCCTGAATGTTGGCCGGTCCCGGCGTCAATTCTTCGTACCGCAAACCGATCCAGCGCTCGTTTTTGACCGCGTCGGTTTGTGACATAACAGGATGTTCTTGCAGAAACCTGAACGTATCCGCCGCTCCTTTTCCGGTTTGATAATCCAACAGCACTAAAAACTCAGGGTTCGCGGCTGCCACGGTTTCCCATGACGTGCGACCCCAGCTTGTGTCCATATCACGGGTAACGTTGAGACCACCCGCCGCTGCTATCATAGCGTTGGGGATTGCGTATTTCCCAGCAGTGAACGGAGCGTCCGCCGGGCCATCCAACAGAAACACTCGAGGTTTCGGTAAGTCTGCGGTTTGTGCCTCGATTGCGGTCAGTTCATCCTTCCAACCAGATACAAGCGCTTCGGCCTTGTCTTCGACATGCATGACTTTGCCCAGCCGCAGAATGTCGTCAAACAAAAGGTCCATGCTGGCCTCGGGGCGGTCTTTATGCAGATGAACGCAGCTTTCAGTCAGGATCATGGTTTTGATCCCGAACGGGGCAAGTGTTTCTGGCGTTACATCACCACCGGGACGCATTCCATAGTACCAGCCGGCGAAGAACAGATCGGGTTCTACCGCGACAATATTTTCCACCGATGGATATTTCGGTGCCAGTTCGGGGATATCTCCACGTAGCGTGTCGAATTCAGGACTGGTTTTGTACCAGCCGGTGATGCCCGTGAGGCCGACGATTTTGTCTTGCAGACCCAGCGCAAAGGCCATGTCGGTCATGTTCATGTCATGTACGACCAACCGTTCGGGCTGGGTTTCAAACACCAGCGGTTCACCACAATTGTCTACGGTCACTTCATGCGCAGCAACACCGCTCGCCATGGCCATAACCAGAGCCACGGACAAGATATGTTTCATTTTGGAAATCTCCTGGAGGGTTGGGAAACAGTGGTTTTTCGTATGTCCAGCGCGGGGATCATCCGACCGTCGTGCTGAAAGAATAAGTAGTCGACGCCGAACGTGTCGCGCACATGTTGAGTCGTCAGGACCTCGGAAACAGGGCCAAACCCGGTCAGCCGGGTAGATTTCATCAACGCGACATGGGTGGCGAATTCGGGGATCATGACAATGTCATGGACAATCATTATGACGGTTATCCCCAGTCCAGCGACCAGCGACAACATCCGCCCTTTGGCGTCGGGATCCAAATGGTTCGTCGGTTCGTCCAAAAACAGAAGAGTAGGGTTCTGCGCCAGCGCACGCGCGATATGGGCGCGCTGACGTTCGCCACCCGACAACACTGCCATGCGCTTGTCGGCAAGCTCCAAAAGGCCGGTCAGGTCCAGAATTCGCGTCAAGTCGTTTGCGTGATCTTCAGAGGAGCGGTCCGAGCGAATTGGAATTTGCCCAAGTGCCACATAGTCACGCAGATGCAAGCGCCCATCGGGATATTCCTGCTGACTGACGACGGCAATTTTTCGGGCGCGCTCCGTCGCTGACAGTGTCTTCAAGCTCTGCTCTTGCACCAGAACGTCGCCTTCGGACAGAGCTTCAGCGCCACAAAGTAAGTTCAGCAGAGTGGTTTTGCCAGCGCCATTCGGACCGGCAATGGCCAGAACCGACCCCTCTTCAAGGTCGAACGAGATGTCTTGCAACAGAACGTCACCGTGAAAAGAATAGTAGGCTACACCACGCGCCTGCAGGAAGGGTCTGGTCATCATCGAGCTCCTCGAACAGCCAACGCCGGCATGCGCGCCAATGTCTTGGTTATCAGAGGCGCCGGCCTGTCTGTGGCCTTTGTCCAACCAGTTGCGCTGCCCAGGTATTGCGCGGCGAATTGGGCAAGAGCATTCAGCTCTTGCTCGGTGCCGATATCACCAAACAGGTATTGGGCTTTTCCTAGGGCCTGAAATCCGACAGTGACCGGGTGATCGCATCCAGCCATACAGTCTACTGTGCGCACTGCGAAACCCGCAGGCAATTCAGGGCACAAGGCATCCGCAATGTGCTGCGCTGCCTCCAAACCCTGACAGGTCGCGCAGATCAGAACAAAATGATCAGTGGGCTCGGCCATCAAGCGTCTGTTCCACGGCCCCTGGGGCCGTACTGAAACGCGGTCGCGCATAAAGGCGTACGAGGTACCATCAAGCCTCCTTCCAGGACGCCCCGCCCCGGGTTGGTTTCGGTTGCGATGGCAGGTCTCCTGACTTGCGGGTCGAGGCTTGGCCACCCTTCCCGACATTATTCACGTCAGTGGGATATTGGCTTCGCTCACCGCCTACAGTTGCGGGGGCAGTTACGGACTTGGCACTTAAACCTCACCGTATTCCCTTTTCACCGCTGGAGCATGCCCCAGGGAACCATCAAATGCGTCACTGCCCGAGATCAGATCGCCGGTCAACACAAATCACCGGAGGTTGCGCAGGAATGTAGTTTTGAAAATATGTTTCCCTTCAAGAAAATTGCAGGCGATAACGACGAAGCGAAAGGCGTTAAGGATAGGTTGGTGAAAGCATCAAACGATAGGTCCAAACCTCAGTTTTCTCAGGATCCCCACAAGGTCAGGGACCCCGGTGAAAAGAACCTCGAAACGGCGATCGGTCGTGAAATCCGCGCGTTGAGGTTGCAGCAGGGCGTGACAATTGCGGAATTGTCGGGGCTGACCGGGTTATCCATCAGTATGCTGTCAAAAATCGAAAACGGCTACACATCGCCTTCATTGACGACGCTACAATCGCTGGCCAATGCTCTGAGCACACCGATCACTGCATTTTTCCGCAGATATGAAGAAACCCGAAACGCAACCCACACCAAAGCGGGAAAGGGCGTTGAAACAGAGAGAGCCGGGACACGCGCAGGCCATCAATACAGCCTTTTGGGTCATATGGGGTCTAATGCCAGTGGTGTTGTGGTCGAACCCTATCTGATCACGCTGACGGAAGAGTCCGACACTTTCCCGACGTTCCAGCATGACGGGATTGAAATGCTCTACATGCTTGAAGGCGAAGTCGATTACAGACACGGCGATCAAATTTACCTGCTGGAGCCGGGTGATACGTTGTTCTTTGATGCGGACGCACCGCATGGACCCGAGGTGCTGCGCAAACTGCCAGCCCGCTACCTGTCGATCATCTCATATCCGCAGACGCGTTAGTCACGATTCGGCGATTGATAAACCGCTGCTGAGGTTTTGCGGGGTTGCTCTCCGTGATTTTTGAATGCGGGGGAAATAGATAGCCGAAAATATTCCCCTTATGAATATTAATTTCCCTTTGTTGATAACCTGAAGTTCAGGTGTTAGCGTCTGCCCAACTCAACACAGGAGAAGCTGACACATGTGTGGAATTGTCGGCCTTTTTTTGAAGGACAAAACGCTCGAGCCTCAATTGGGCGCGATGCTGACAGATATGCTGATCACAATGACAGATCGCGGCCCGGACAGCGCCGGGATCGCGATTTATGGACCTGTCGGAGATCAGGCAAAGCTCACCGTGCAATCCGACAATCCGGACGCGGATTTTCAGACTCTGGCCGAAGATTTGGCCGACGTCTTGACCAGCCCCGTCAGCTTGGGCCGCAATGACACTCATGCGGTTCTGAGCGTGGCCAACGACAAAGTCAGCGCTGCGCGGCAGGCCCTGAGGGAATTGCGCCCTGGCCTACGGATCATGTCCGATGGCGATGCGATCGAAATTTATAAAGAAGTTGGATTGCCTCGAGAGGTGGCGGAGCGGTTCCAATTGACCTCGATGTCCGGCAGCCACGGGATTGGCCATACACGCATGGCCACTGAATCCGCCGTCACCACAGAAGGGGCGCACCCGTTCAACACCGGCGCGGATCAGTGCTTGGTGCATAACGGATCGCTGTCCAACCACAACGCCCTGCGCCGCAAACTGATGCGCGAGGGCGTGCGGATCGAATCCATGAACGATACCGAGGTCGGCGCGGCCTATCTGACATGGAAAATGCAAAACGGGGCCACTCTGGGTGAGGCGCTGGAAAGCAGCCTTGAGGATCTCGACGGGTTCTTTACCTTTGTGGTCGGCACCAAGGATGGGTTCGGCGTGGTTCGCGACCCCATCGCCTGCAAACCGGCGGTAATGGCCGAGACCGATCAATATGTGGCCTTTGGCAGCGAGTATCGCGCCTTGGTCAACCTGCCGGGAATCGAGGATGCCCGCGTCTGGGAACCCGAACCCGCAACCGTCTATTTCTGGAGCCACTAAAATGCAGAGCTATGATGTTGCCGAACAGGGCCTGCGCGGGCTGAACGCCGCCCTTCAGGCCCAAAGCACCGAGACAAACCAGACCCAGTGGCAGGTTCAGAACCCCAAGGGCAGCCATGCCATCGCTGTCGGTCTGGATGCCCCGATTGAGGTCACGGTCAAAGGCTCAACCGGCTATTACTGCGCGGGGATGAACCAGCAGGCGACCGTTCGGGTCGAAGGCTCTGTTGGGCCGGGCGTGGCCGAGAACATGATGTCGGGCACTGTGATCGTTGAAGGCGATGCCAGTCAATATGCCGGGGCCACGGGCCATGGCGGGTTGTTGGTGATCAAGGGCAATGCCAGCTCGCGCTGCGGGATTTCCATGAAGGGGATCGACATTGTGGTGCATGGCAATATCGGCCATATGTCCGCCTTCATGGCGCAAGCGGGGACGCTGGTGGTCTGCGGTGATGCGGGCGACGCGCTGGGGGTTTCATTGTACGAGGCGCGGCTATTCGTGCGCGGCTCGGTCAAAAGTCTGGGCGCGGATTGCATTGAAAAAGAGATGCGTCCCGAACATCTGACCCTGTTGCAAGACCTGCTGGAGCGCGCGGGCGCGGATGCCAAGCCGGAAGAGTTCAAACGCTATGGCTCGGCTCGGCAGCTTTACAATTTCGATGTCGACAACGCGGCAGAATACTGAGGAAGACGGTTATGGACGATCACACACCACGCACGATGCCGATACAGTCTGAAACGTTTTCAAACCCGGTCAACGCGGAAATCCGGCGGGCGGCGGCAACGGGCATCTATGACATTCGCGGCGGCGGCGCGAAACGCAAAGTACCGCATTTCGACGACCTGTTGTTTCTGGGGGCCTCGGTCAGCCGCTATCCTCTGGAGGGCTATCGCGAACGCTGTGACACCTCGGTCACGCTGGGCACGCGCTTTGCCAAGAACCCGATCCAGCTGGATATCCCGATCACCATCGCGGGCATGAGTTTCGGTGCGCTGTCTGGCCCCGCGAAAGAGGCGCTGGGTCGCGGAGCGTCAGCTGCCGGTACGTCGACCACCACCGGTGACGGTGGTATGACGCCCGAGGAACGCGGTCATTCCTCGAAACTGGTTTATCAGTATCTGCCTTCGCGCTATGGCATGAACCCCGACGATCTGCGCAAAGCCGACGCGATCGAGATTGTGGTGGGGCAGGGCGCCAAACCCGGCGGTGGCGGGATGCTTTTGGGTCAAAAGATCAGCGACCGCGTGGCCGAGATGCGGACCCTGCCCAAAGGGATCGACCAGCGCTCGGCCTGTCGGCACCCGGATTGGACGGGCCCGGATGACCTTGAGATCAAGATCTTAGAGTTGCGCGAAATCACCGGCTGGCAAGTACCGATCTATGTGAAGGTCGGCGCGACGCGACCCTATTACGACACGGCGCTGGCGGTGAAAGCCGGGGCTGATGTGGTGGTGATGGACGGGATGCAGGGCGGCACCGCGGCCACGCAGGATGTCTTCATCGAACATGTGGGTATCCCGACGCTGGCCTGTATCCGCCCCGCCGTGCAGGCATTGCAAGATCTGGGTGTGCATCGCGAGGTGCAACTGGTGATCTCGGGCGGTATTCGCAATGGCGCGGATGTGGCCAAGGCGATGGCTTTGGGCGCGGATGCGGTGGCCATCGGCACGGCGGCTTTGATCGCGCTGGGGGACAATGACCCGAAATGGGAGGCCGAGTATCAGAAGCTGGGCACCACCACCGGGGCCTATGACGATTGGCACGAAGGCCGCGATCCGGCGGGTATCACCACGCAAGACCCGGAACTGGCGGCGCGCCTTGACCCGGTCGAGGCCGGGCGGTGTCTGCGCAACTACCTCAAGGTCATGACGCTTGAGGCGCAGACCATCGCGCGCGCCTGCGGCCACAACGATCTGCACAATCTGGAGCCCGAAGACCTGTGTGCTCTGACGATGGAGGCCGCCGCCATGGCGCGCGTGCCTCTGGCGGGGACAGACTGGTATCCGGGCAAGCCGGGGTTCTGAGACAAGCGGGCGCGACCCTGACCGGGGCCGCGCCTTTTCTTTTGGGTTCAACAGGGAAAGGAAAGCCGACCATGACGACAGATCTGGCTGCTTTCGCCAAGGAAAAAGGCGTCAAATACTTCATGATCTCGTTCACCGATCTGTTCGGTGGACAACGGGCCAAACTGGTCCCTGCACAAGCCATCGCCGAGATGCAGATCGAAGGCGCAGGCTTTGCCGGGTTCGCCACTTATCTGGACATGACCCCGGCGCACCCTGACATGTTGGCGGTGCCCGATCCGTCCTCGGTCATTCAGCTGCCTTGGAAGCCCGAAGTTGCGTGGGTTGCAGCAGACTGTGTGATGGAGGGTGAAGACGTGGCCCAAGCCCCGCGCAACGTTCTGCGTCGTCTGATCGACGAGGCCGCCGCCGAAGGGCTGCATGTCAAAACCGGGGTCGAGGCCGAGTTCTTTCTGCTGACCCCCGATGGAGAACAGATCAGCGATCCGTTCGATACCGCCGCCAAGCCCTGCTATGACCAGCAGGCGGTGATGCGCCGTTATGACGTGGTGCGCGAGATTTGCGACTATATGCTGGATCTGGGCTGGGGCCCGTATCAAAACGACCACGAGGACGCCAATGGCCAGTTCGAGATGAACTGGGAATTCGACGATGTTCTGCGCACCGCAGACAAGCATTCGTTCTTCAAGTTCATGACCAAATCCGTGGCCGAAAAACATGGGTTTCGCGCCACCTTCATGCCCAAACCGGTCGAAGGGCTGACAGGTAATGGTTGTCACGCCCATATCTCGGTCTGGGATGCACCGGGGGCTGATGCCAAGACCAACGTATTCGCGGGTGAAGGTGACGGCCCGACCGGAGAAGTGGGCCTGAGCGAGAAGGGCAAACATTTCCTCGGCGGGATCATGAAACATGCCAGCGCGTTGGCTGCGATCACCAACCCCACGGTGAACAGCTACAAACGTATCAATGCCCCGCGCACTATGTCGGGCGCGACCTGGGCACCCAATACCGTCACGTGGACGGGCAACAACCGCACCCATATGGTGCGCGTGCCCGGTCCGGGCCGGTTCGAGCTGCGTTTGGCGGACGGTGCAGCAAACCCGTACTTGTTGCAGGCGGTGATCATCGCGGCGGGGCTGTCCGGGTTGCGCTCCAAAGCCGATCCCGGCCAGCGTCATGATATCGACATGTATGCTGAGGGTCACACCGTAACCGACGCACCGAAACTGCCGCTGAACCTGCTGGACGCGCTGCGCGCCTATGACAGTGACGCGGGGCTGAAGGCGGCGATGGGGCACGAATTTTCCAGCGCCTACCTGAAGATGAAGCATCAGGAATGGAATTCCTTCGTCAGCCATTTCTCACGCTGGGAGAAAGAGCACACTTTAGACATCTGATTGGCAACCCGCCGATATTCAGCACACCTCTTGTGCGGTTGTTACATTCTCTTGTTATGCGGCGCTGCGGCATGGGCGGTTTTGGACGCTATGCCGTAGCGTAAACTTTGTGGTTTTGGGTGGAATCGCCTATGCTGCAGCGCAGAAAAAACGAGAGGATCGGCACCATGTTCCGCCTGGATGGAACGAAAGCGCTGATTATTGGCGTGGCCAATGATCAGTCGATTGCCTGGGGTTGTGCCCGCGCCCTGCATGCGCAGGGGGCCGAGGTCGCATTGACCTATCTCAATGACAAGGCCGAACCGCATGTGCGAGGCCTCGCGGATCAGGTCGGGGCAAAAATCGTTATGCCGCTGGATGTCCGAAAACCAGACCAGACGCAGGCGCTGTTTGATGAGATTGGCGCGCGGTGGGGTCGGCTGGATACACTGGTGCATTCGATCGCGTTTGCTCCGCGTGATGATTTGCATGGTCGCGTTGTGGATAGCTCGGCCGAGGGGTTTGCATTGGCCATGGATATCTCGGTCCATTCTTTTTTGCGTATGATCCGTCTGACAGAGCCATTGATGGATCGTGGCGGCACCTGCATGACGGTCTCGTTTCTGGGTGCCAGCCGGGTCGTTGAGAATTACAATATCATGGGCCCGGTCAAAGCGGCGCTTGAAGCTGCTGTTCGATATGCTGCTGCAGAGCTGGGGCCAAAGGGTATCTCGGTTCACGCCTTGTCGCCTGGCCCGTTACAAACACGGGCTGCCTCTGGGCTGGCTGAATTCGATGCCCTGCTGTCAGATGCCGCCGCCCGAGCACCCACGCACCATTTGGCGACGATCGAGGATGTTGGTGCCTATGCCGCTTTTCTTGCCAGTCGCGAAGCATTCAACGTCACCGGTGGGGTCCATCCCATCGACGGCGGATACAGTATCGTCGGTTAAAGGATGTCCTCATGATACCGAATACACATTCCAAGTCTCTGCAGTTCGGGTCCCATATGGCCCGCGATGCAGCCGTCGCAAATGACAGAACCTATAGTGCCGTTGAAAATGCGCTGGAACAATCGCAGGTCAAATGGAACTTGCTGTCAAAGTCAGCTGCGTTGCAATCCATTAAAATCGCGACGGATCACTCCGAGCGCACGCGAAACCTGCTTCAAGGCATTGCAGACGCGTCTGCCCGAATTGCTGGCTCATCGTTCATTGCGAAGGATTGGGCGGACTACCTGAAGGACGCAAGCCAGCGGGTCGCTTTGACAATGGATGTGCTGCGTGAGCGCGGCGATATTTTCCTTGAACACGAGGCTGCTGGGTGCCCACCCGTATTGGTTTACGATTACGAAGTTGTGGTGGATGGCGCGCAGCTCAAGCGGCCTTGCAACTATCAGCTGTTGCAGATCGTGCCGCCTGAAGGTGTCAAAATCGACAACATCAAACGCCCGTATGTAATCATTGATCCAAGGGCGGGCCACGGTGGTGGAATAGGCGGATTTAAAACCGACAGTCAGGTCGGGGTAGCGCTATCCAAAGGGCACCCGGTTTATTTTGTCAGCTTTGGTCGTGACCCGGTGCCGGGCCAGACCCTCGCCGATGTCATGCATGCCGAGGCCGGATTTGTCAGAACGGTAAGCGCCCGCCATCCCAACAGTCCTCAACCTGTTGTCACGGGTAACTGTCAGGGCGGTTGGGCCACGTTGATCATGGCGGCCTGCAACCCCGATTTGACGGGCCCGCTTGTGCTGAACGGAGCGCCGATTGCCCCTTGGTCAGGCGAAGTCGGGGAAAACCCGATGCGGTACAATGCCGGAGTTCTGGGCGGCACATGGCAGCCGATGTTTTGGTCCGATCTGGGTGCTGGCAAGTTTGACGGTGCCAATCTGGTGATGAATTTCGAACAGCTGAACCCCAGCCGGAATTACTTTGGAAAGTACTTTGATCTCTATCGTGATCCCGAAGGCGGCCGCCAGAGGTTTCTGGACTTTGAACGCTGGTGGGGTGGTTACTTCATTTTGAACGAAGCCGAAATCCACTGGATCGTCGAGCAGCTGTTTGTGGGCAATCGTTTGGTCAAGAACACGGCGCAGCTGGAGCCCGGTGTGCCAATCGACATCAAGGCAGTGAAGGGCCCGATTTTTGTTTTCGCCAGCCAGGGTGACAATATCACACCGCCTCAACAGGCGCTGAACTGGATTGCCGCAACCTATTCCGACGAAGAAGAAATCCGCCTGCGCGGTCAGCGGATCGTTTACATGTTGCACGACGAGGTCGGGCATCTAGGTATTTTCGTATCGTCCAAAGTCGCACGGAAAGAGCATACCGAGCTTGCCTCGACCCTTGAAACGGTCGAAGCCATGGCGCCGGGGCTTTATGAGATGAAGATCGAAAACGTCGAGGGCGTGGGGCTCGACAAGAAATTCGAAGTCCGCTTTTTGGAGCGGACACTGAAAGATGTGGCAGCGCTGGATGACGGGCAGCAGGACGAGACCTGTTTTGCTGCTGTAGCGCATATGTCGGAAACTCAGGCAAATATCTACGAAACCTTTGGCCGCCCTTTCGTGCAATCTGCGGTTACGCCGACCACGGGTCAGGCTTTGCAAGATCTTCATCCTTTGCGGCAGCAACGTGCGTTGGCGTCTTCCGCTCAGCCTGCGATGTTGCCCGTGAAAATGACCGCTGACTTGGCCAAGGAAAACCGCTTGGTTGCTGCGCAGGACAATCCCTTTTTGCAATTGGAGAAACTTACAGGGGACTGGATCGAGCAGATGATGGACTTGGGCCGGGACCTGCGCGATGCCTGGTACGAAGCCGCGTTCTTTTCAATGTGGGGCGGCCCGGTGGCGACGTGGTTTGGGCAAAAAAATGCGGCCCATCGAACCTTGCCAGACCCTGAAGGACTGAAGGCCCTTCCCGAAGTGCAGGCCGCTTTGGCCCATATGAAACAAGGGGGCGTCGCCGAAGCTGTTGTCCGCATGTTGATCCTGCTGGCCTTCAGCAATCAAAGTTTTCGCTCGGAAATATTGGATCGTTGGGCTCATGTGTTTAAACATGAGGATCCGTTCAAAGACCTGACAGTTGAACAGCGTCGCCGCCTTTTGCACGAACAGACGATCATAACGACGTTTGACGAACAAGGCGCCCTGGACAGTTTGTCTGATCTATTACCCGCCGAGGAAGAGCGCAGCAAAGCTGTTGATCTGATCGAGAGGATTGTTGGAGATATTCCGCAACCTACAACCGAGCTGATAGCTATGGTTCGAGACTTGCGACAAGTGCTTGACCTGACTGCGCCAGAGCCTAAGACAGCGGCACTTCGGACATCAAAGACTCGCAGACCAGCAAAGCGGCCTGCTGAAATCAAGCAGAGTTGATACAGAATGAAAATCCTCGAAAATCGAACGTTTTCGCAACTGGAAGTTGGCGATGAGGCGCAATTGACCCGACTGTGTACAGTCGACGACCTGTACGCGTTTGCCTCGGCATCAGGTGATCATAATCCGTTGCATCTGGCGGCTTATGATGGTGATGGCGACGGTCGGCCCGAAGCGGTAGCACCTGCGTTGTGGCCTGCGGGCCTGGTGGCGGCGGTGTTGGGAAATATTCTGCCGGGCGCAGGGACGCAGACCCGACGTGCAGATCTGAGCTTTCATGTTCCGGTCTTGGCAGGGGATGAGCTGACGGCCTTTGTTACTGTCGCGGAAAAGCTGGAAGACGGCGATCTGATCTGCACAACCGAAGTGCACCGCGTTGGGGACAATATTCTGGTCCTCAGCGGAAGTGTTCAGGTAACGCCACCCGCCCAACACATGGAGTTCGACTCGGTCGAAGTTCCGGGTCTTGTTGTTCAGCGCCATCGCCATTTCGACGCGCTATTGGAAAAGGCGCGCCCGCTTGATCCGATGCCAACAGCGGTTGTCGCCCCCGAGGATGCCAATTCGCTTGGCGGTGCCTTGCTGGGCCATGCCAACAACATCATCACGCCCATACTTGTGGGGAACCGAGGCAAGATCGAAGCCGCTGCAGCCGAACTGGGTGCCGATTTGACAGGTATCGAGATCGTCGAAGCCGCCAGCCATGGGGTAGCTGCGCATAAGGCTGTAGACCTGGTGGTCGAAGGAAAGGCGGAAACCTTGATGAAGGGGTATCTGCATACTGATGAGCTGTTGCACGCGGTTCTGCGTCGGGAAAAGGGGCTGCGGACCGGGCGGCGACTGTCGCATGTATTCGTGATGGACGTACCGGGCATGTCGCGGCCGATCATGGTAACGGATGCCGCAGTCAATATCGCGCCTGACCTCGAGACCAAGGCAGATATCGTCCAGAACGCAATTCATCTGGCGCACTCGATAGGGATCGGAACCCCGAAAGTTGGGGTGCTGTCGGCGGTTGAAACGATAAACCCTCATATGCCCTCATCAGTAGATGCAGCGCTGCTGTCCAAGATGGCCGAACGGGGTCAGATCACAGGTGGTCTGGTCGACGGCCCTCTGGCGATGGACAACGCGGTTGACCTGAACGCGGCACGGACCAAAGGTATTACGTCCGAGGTCGGCGGCGCTGCGGATATTCTGGTCGCTCCGAATATCGAGGCCGGAAATATGGTGGCGAAACAGCTTACTTTCATCTCTCATGCCGAGGCCGCTGGCATCGTTCTGGGGGCAGCAGCGCCCATTATCCTGACGTCCCGGTCAGACGACGACGCGTCGCGCCTGGTATCTTGTGCGGTGGCAGTGCTGCACGCCAATGCAACCAAAGGCAAAATCCATGGCTAACCATGTTCTGGCGTTGAACGCCGGCTCTTCTTCGCTCAAGTTTGCGCTGTATGAACTGGTGGATGACAATCGCCCCAGTATGCGGTGGCGTGGACAGATTGAACGCTTGGGCGACGCGCCGCGTCTGCTGGCGCAATCCGCTGGTGGGCGGTCGATAGACCGGCCTTTGAGCAATACCAAAAGCCATGACGAAGCAATCCATGCGTTTCTGGAACTGGCGCAGGAATATCTGCCTGACATTCATGTCCGTGCGATCGGGCATCGCGTGGTGCATGGGGGCACCGTATATTCCGAGCCTGTTCGCATCGACGACGCTGTTATTGATACTCTCAGCAGCTTTATCCCCTTTGCGCCGCTGCACCAACCATACAGCCTTGCGGGCATTCGTGCCGCCAGCGCGGCTTTCCCCAACACGACGCAGGTCGCTTGTTTCGATACCGCCTTCCATCGTACGCACCCGTGGGTCAATGACACCTTCGCGCTGCCGCAAAGCTATTACGACAAAGGTGTGCGTCGGTACGGCTTTCACGGACTTAGCTATGACTACATTTCACAAAAGCTGAAAGAGATCGCACCGGGTCTTTACGATGGCCGGGTGGTTATCGCGCATTTAGGCAACGGTGCTTCAATGTGCGCGGTGTCCGGAGGGCGTGCCATTGCATCGACTATGGGGTTCTCGGCGTTGGATGGTTTGCCTATGGGGACGCGCAGCGGGCAACTGGACCCCGGTGTTGTGCTTTACATGATGCAGCAAGATGGCATGTCTGCCGATGAAATCGCCGAAGTCCTGTATCGCAAGTCAGGACTGTTGGGTCTTTCAGGTATTTCTTCAGACATGCGGACTCTGCTGGCCGCCGATACGCCCGATGCGCGCAAAGCCATCGACTATTACGTGTTCCGCATCCGTCGGGAGTTGGGCGCGTTGTCGGCCGCGCTGGAGGGGATTGATGCACTGGTCTTTACCGGTGGTGTTGGCGAAAACTCAGCCCCAATTCGGCAAATGGTATGTGATGGGATGCGGTGGATCGGAATTGATATGGATCACGCACGCAATGCAGATGGCGGTACAGTTCTGTCGACCGATTTCAGCCGAGTCCGAATTCTGTCGATCCCAACGAATGAAGAGATGGTGATCGCGTGGGCCGCTGCAGCGATGATGTAATCAATCTGCTTTCGTCTTTCGGTTCCGCGCGTACTTGAGCGCGGAACCCAACAGCGCACTGACGATTTCTGGCGTCAGCGCGCCTATTGGATCGCGCCGGACGCCCGAGACAACATTTCGCGCTTCGGTTAGGTTTTCTTTTATTTCAACCTCGATGTCTTGCAGGGCCATATCGCGCAGCTCGACGGCTGCGGTTGTATCCGTCGACGCAGTCATCGAGTTCGCGATTAATGCCAGCAAGACGGCAAGTACCAGATTCAGCCCGGCCAGAATAAGAGCAGCCACAGGTTTGGTCAGCGTCGCCGAAAGCCAGAAGAAGCCGGCTATGTTCAGCATCACTACCGCCAGACCGATGGCAAATCCTGCCGCGGCGTAGATGCCGGTTCGTTTCGCTGCGACAGCAACCTGCCGTTGCGCAATCAGGCGTTCGGCGCGCAGGATGATCGAAATATTTCGGGAAATGCGGCTCATGCGTGGTCTCCTACCGGGAACGGCCCATCAGGTAGCCAACCGCGAAGATTCCGATGGCAAACATAATCGATTTCTTATGAGGGATATCCTCAAATTCCGTCAGCACCTCGTCAATCTGCGAGGTCCATTGATCCAGTGTGTCCGAAATCTGTTCGGTTACGCTTTCGCTTTTGGCAGGGTTTTCAGTCTGGGACCTATCGTCCAGTTGTCGACGGAGCTCCGCAACTTCTGCTTCCAACTCGGCTTTTGTTACCATCCTCGGGCCCTTTCACCGCTGACATTCTATCACAGCTTTGCAGTGCGCCTGAGAATGATACCGAGTTTTTCCGTTTAGTAAAACGGACTTATGTGGCTAGTAGTCCGATACCAGCAAGAAGTCAGGCGCAACATCCTCTTCGATCGTTGCAAAACGCGGGATAGGGTCTTCGAATACATTGTCCGTGCGGTCGTCGTTAACTGTGGAGACCTCGCCGATCAGGCAGTCGCCCTTTTCCGCCCAGAAGGCGTGCCATATCCCTGGCATTAGCGTAACGCTTTCTCCCGGTTGCAGGCGTAGTAGCTCTCCGGGTTTGATGGTGACAGGACAACTGTCGCTGGGGACGACGACAGGATTGTCACGGTCAATGCCGCCATCCGGATCCGACGCATAAATCTCCATCACAAGATCGCCGCCGCCGCGGTTGATGATGTCTTCGGCCTTGATGATGTGGCGATGCATCGGCGAAAGCTGTTTGTCGCGGGACACCAACAGCTTTTCGGCATAGAGCATTCCCCGGCCTTTATTCAGATCGGTCACGTCGCCGTTGCGCAAGGTGAAAAGGAATAATCCAAGCTCATCAAACCGGCCTTGCCCGTAATCGGTGATATCCCAGCCTAGACCACGGTCTCGAATCCCTTGCGCATCATCGCTGCGCATACGGTCAGGCGACCACCTGGCGAACGGAGGCAATACAGCGCCGAAAGAGTGAATGAATGCCTCTGCTTCGGATTTGATGGAATTAATTTCAGATCGTTTCATCTGTGCCTCTTCAGCTCAAAGCTCATGCGCCCAGGGTGGGTTTGCACCTGCGCGGGATACAGTGATCGCAGCAACCTGTGCCCCTTTGATGAGGGCCGCGCCTAGCGCATCAGTTGTAAGATGGCGTACGGCTGACTTGGTCAAGTGACCGGATTTCTGCAACTCTGCGAGAACGCCTGCATTGAACGTGTCGCCAGCGCCGACCGTATCGACAACTTCGACCGGGTTGGAGGGTGTCGATATTTCTGTTCCGTCTGCCAAATAGCCCGTAGCCCCATCGCTGCCTTTTGTTACAATCACGGCGGTAGGTCCGTCTTGTAGCAATCGCCGGGCTTTGTCAGCGGTACCTTTTTGTCCGGGAAGAATCCAATCAAGATCCTCGTCCGATACTTTTACAATATCCGACTGCGAGATCATCCGGTTCAACCGCGTTCGATACCGTGACTCATCCTTGATGAATCCCGGCCTGATGTTTGGGTCCAGCATAACGGCGCGGTCAGAACAATGCTGCTCCTGAACCGAAGCGTAGGCATCAGCGCAGGGTTCGCAAGCAAGACTTATCCCGCCAAAATAAAGGGCCGAAACACCGGCTAACTGCGGCGGCATGTCTTTGGGCATCAGCATTCGGCCCGCCGAGTTTTCGTCGTTAAACGAGTAGGTCGCGTGGCCGTTTTTCAACTGTACGAATGCCAAAGTCGTTGGACGATCCGAGCGAATGACATGCGTCTGATCTACGTGGCTGTTGGTTAAGGAGTCGGCAAGCTGATCGCCGAACATATCGCGGGACAAACCAGTGAGCATTCCAACCGATGCGCCCAAACGACCCAACGCGATGGCGGTATTGAAAATCGCCCCGCCGGAATGGGGAACAAAACCCTGCCCACCGTCGGTGGTCGGGGCGGGGATCATGTCGATCAGCGCTTCACCGCAGCACAAGATCATTCGGGGACCTTTCCGGTTTGGCCGCGTCAGGCCATCCGACGCGCGAGCGCACTTTTGCAGAAATTGTTAGCGCCAACAATGCCAAATTCATCCTGTTCGGAGACATAAAGGTTCATCGACCGGCGCAACTCACTAAACCGCCCCCCTGCGTTGAAGGCGTCTCGGAAGGCGTCCTTGAACAGCCAACGGTTCTTTTCAGCCACGCCGCCTACCAGAAAAACACCGCCCGCAGGCATCATGGTGACGGCCATATCGCCCATGACGGCCCCCAAGTGTGTGGTAAACATATGGGCCGCGCGTACCGCATGAGGGTCTGTTTGAGCCAGCGCGTCTTGCAGGATATCCTTTGCAGGACGGGTTTCTGCGTTGGTTTGACCAGCTGCGAGTTGGATAGCTTGGTAGAGGATGGGCAGGCCAGTGCCGCTCAGGAACATCTCGGCCTCAAGGGTCAGCGAGTCGTCAAAGAAACACTCGGGCGCGACCTTACGCGCGGCGCGAAATACTTCAACCTCGTCAGCGTGGCGCGGGGACAGGCCCACATGGCCGCCTTCGCCGGATGCCGTATGATAGTGCCCCTCGGAATAGAGCAACGACCCAACCCCGAGGCCGGTGCCCGGCCCAACGACCAAGCGGGTGCCGACCGGTGGGGTTTCCGCACCCTGCATCACTTCGACGTCACCGGCACCGATTTCGGCCACAGACCACGCCGCTGCGGTGAAGTCATTGATCACGAAGGTATGCTGCGCGCCGGTCGCACGACCGATATCATCCTCGGACAAATCAAGCTGCGCGTTGGTCAGTCGGATCGTACCATCCCGCACCGGCCCGGCCCCGGCGGCGACAACCGCCTGCGGGTCGGTACCGATCTCATCGCGCAGGCTGTGAAACGCCTCGAGCAGTTGCGGCAGCTGACCCGTTGGGTATTTGCGCAGATCGGTGAGTTTCCCGTTTGAGATAACTCCCAACCGGGTGTTGGTCCCGCCGATATCGGCAACCAGATTCCAGTGTTCATGCATGGCTCCGGCGGGTTGTGCCAGGGGGACAGAGACTTGTGCGCCGGCGAGGGCAGTTTTCACTGCCTCAAAGGACGCTTTGGGTGTCCGCTCCATCGTATCGAAATCCACATCAACCAGACCAAAGCGCTTCTCGTAGCCAAGGGCCCATTCGTAGTTGTCCAGCAGCGACCAGATAAAATAGCCTTTGACGGGCACATCCTGATCTAACGCGTCTTTCACAGCGGCCCAATGCTGGTTGAGGTAGTCGATCCGGTCCTCATCCTGCTGGCGCTCAGAGCTGGCCATGCCATTTTCGGTCACATAGATCGGCAGATCGCCGGTATATTCTCGAGCGGCCCGGGTAAGGAAACGTGTCAGGGCGGAAGGCTCAATTTCCCACCCCATTTGGGTTTTGGGCAGGGGGCCAGGGACCTCTTGCAGGCTGGGCCAGGCGGTGTCGGCAGGCGCGATCAGTTTGCGGGTGTAGTAGTTCAGCCCGCACCAGTCCACGGGCGCGCCGATCGTGTCGAAATCATCCTGCCACCCGGTTGGCAAATAGAGATCCAACCCGTCCAGAACATTTTGCGGATAGGCTTTGTTGAACACGCCGCCCAGAAAGAACCGGTTGTAGATACCGTCATACAAGTCGGCGGCTTTGCGCGCCTCGGCGCTGTCATCGGCGGGTTCGGCCCATTCCAGATTGAACACCGCGCCCAGATTGGACATGCCCAGACCGCGCATCGCCTCGATCGCTCGGCCATGCGCGAGCAGAACATGATGCATCGCGCGAGCCGTCGCACGGATATCGCGCAGGCCAGGAGCGTGGTGGCCGTCGAAATGGCTCAGCCAGCTGACGCACCAGGGCTCATTGATGGGGGCAACACTGAACATCCTGTCGCCGATGCGGCCCATTATGACCTCGGTGAAATCGGCGAACCATCCGGCAATATCCCGGTTGCGCCACCCGCCCAAATCCGCCAGCGGCGAGGGCAGTTCCCAATGGTAGAGCGTCGCACAGGGGCGAATGCCGCGTTCCAGTAGCGCATCGGCCAGCCGGTCGTAATAGTCCAACCCGGCTTCGTTCACGACCCCGCGTCCTTCAGGCAAAACCCGCGCCCAGCTGGTTGAAAAGCGATAGCAATCAAACCCGGCTTCGCGCACCAGATCAAAGTCCTGATCGAAACGGTTGAGGTGATCGCAAGCGAGATCTCCGTTTTCGCCCCGCACCACGTTGCCGGGCGTGCGGGCAAAGGTGTCCCAATGGGTCTGACCTGCGCCACCCTGCGCGTGGCCTTCGATCTGATAGGCAGAGGTTGCGACACCAAAGAGGAAATCTTTGGGGAAATCAGCGCGGGTATATTTCATGTTCAGAACCTGTCAGGAGCGGGGCCGGTCGAGCCGCCAACTACCAGTTCGGCCTCCAGCAATCTAGTTTTAACCGGGTCGTCCGGTGTTTTGATCCGGTCAATCAGCATTTCGGCGGCGATCTCCCCAGCCTGCCTGACCGAGGATCGCGTTGCAGTAAAGATCGGTACGTCCTGTCCATTCTTGAGATAGGAAAGGTCGTCATCATGCGCGATGACCGATACATCGCGACCCATTTTCAGCCCAGCCTCATTCAAGGCGCGCCGCACCCCGATGGCAGAAATCATTGACGAGACCAATATGGCCGTCGGGGGGTTATCCAGTTGCAGCATGTCGCGGGCTTCGTGATGGCCGTAAACCTCGGTCATCTCGGCGCTGCGCATCAGAGCGGGTTCGGGCGTCAGATTGGCTTCTTGCAGAGCCTGCAGATATCCTTCGCGCCGACGTTGGGCGAAATCCATATCCTCCAACCCATTGATCAGCGCGATACGTTTGTGCCCCAGATCAATCAGAAAACGGGTCGCCCTCAGGAATGAGCTTTTGTTGTTCACATCGACCCAGTCATAAGGCACCTCGATCCCGGTCGAGCGGCCATGTACGATGAACGGAACCGCCATGCGGGTCAAAACCTCGATCCGGTGTTCGTTGACCTTGGGGCCTTGCAGAACGACCCCATCGACAGCGCCGCGTTGGAACAAGTCCCGATAGGTGCGTTCGATCGAGGTATCGTCGGCATTGGTGAACATCATGTCATAGCCATGCGCGCCATAGGTCCGAGCGGCCCCCGCTACAAAATCCCCAAAGATCGGGTTCACCATTTCATGTTGCGCTGAGCTAGGAATCACATGCCCGATCACCATAGAACGCCCCGTGGCCAGCCCTTTGGCGCGGCTGTTCGGGCGATAGCCGTGTTTGGTAGCCGCAGCCTGAACCCGCTCTCGCGTGGCCTCGTTCACTTCGGGGTATCCGTTCAGCGCGCGACTGACCGTTGTCTGTGAAAGACCAAGGATTTCTGAGAGCTGCTTTAGGTTCATATCTCTTCAAAGCGCCTTCAAATTTGTGGCAAAACCGTTGTGAGAGGGTTTTCCTATTGGGTCAACCTGTTTCTACACGTCGTGTGTTTTATTAATTTTTTGACGAATTTTAAACCCAATATTGACAGAACTTGAATGTTAGCGGATAAAACCCGTCATTCAAAGCGCTTTGAAAACTGAGTCTCATGGGCGCGATAGAGTTGGGAGGAGAATTCATGAAACACTCGCTTTACGCAGGCGCGGCAACGTTCGCCCTGATGGCGGGCGCGGCGCATGCCGACAAGGTCACGGTGTTTGGCCCCTGGTTGGGGCCGGATCAGGAAAATGTCGAAAAGGTGCTGGACGGCTTTGCTGCTGCGACCGGGCATGAGTACGCCTATGTCGGCTCGGATAGTTTCGAACAGCAGATCCGCATCGACGCGGAGGCGGGATCTGCCCCCAACGTTGCGGTGTTCCCGCAGCCCGGTCTGGCAGCGGATATGGCCAAATCCGGATTCTTGACGCCTTTAGCAGATGGCACATCCGATTGGATTCGCGACAATTACGCTGCAGGCCAATCCTGGGTCGATCTGGGGACTTACGCAGGCCCGGACGGTGCGGACAGTCTTTACGGATTTTTCTACAAGGTCGATGTGAAATCGCTGGTCTGGTATGTTCCCGAGAACTTCGAGGACGCCGGGTACGAAGTGCCGACCACGATGGAGGAACTCAAAGCTCTGACGGACCAGATTGTGGCAGATGGCGAGACGCCTTGGTGTATCGGTCTGGGGTCTGGCGGAGCGACCGGCTGGCCCGCGACCGACTGGGTCGAGGACATGATGCTGCGTACACAATCGCCCGCGGACTATGACGCCTGGGTCGCAAATGAGATGAAATTCAATGACCCAAAGGTTATCGCGGCGATCGAAGAATTCGGAGCCTTCGCCCGCAACGACGACTATGTCGCTGGTGGGGCAGGGGCCGTGGCCACGACCGATTTCCGCGACAGTCCCAAAGGCATGTTCAGCTCTCCGCCGCAATGCTATCTGCACCGTCAGGCCTCGTTCATTCCGGCTTTCTTCCCCGAAGGCACGGTCGTGGGTGAGGATGCGGATTTCTTCTACTTCCCGGCCTATGAAAGCAAGGACTTGGGCAGCCCGGTTCTGGGTGCGGGCACGCTTTGGGCAATCACCAATGACAGCCCCGGCGCTCATGCTTTGATCGAGTATCTGCAGACCCCCGAAGCGCACGAGACCTGGATGCAGCTAACCGGGTTCCTGACACCGCATAAGGGTGTTGATACCTCGCTGTTCTCGGACCCGACGTTGAAGAAGATGAACGACATCCTTCTGGGTGCGACCACCTTCCGGTTTGACGGGTCTGACCTAATGCCCGGCGGTGTTGGCGCAGGGACGTTCTGGACCGGCATGGTCGACTATGCTGGCGGGACCTCGGCGGAAGAGGTTGCCAACGAAATCCAATCCTCCTGGGACGCGCTGGACTAAGCGTTCCTGATCGGGCAACCCGCTGGTGCGGGTTGCCTGCCACCGTCGCAAGGGAGACGCGGCATGCATCCGGCATTACAGGGCCTGCTGACCATCGCCATCGGCGTGTCAGGGTGTGTGGGCTATTTCTACCTCTCCAACCAATTTCTGGACAAAGTGCTGTTCCCGGCGCGCGGCCCGAATGCAGGGCGCAATATCAACCGCGCCAACATGATCCGGCCGTGGTTGTTTCTGTTCCCGGCGTTGGCGGCGTTGGGCCTGTATCTGGCCTATCCGGTGGTCGAAACGCTGCGCTTGTCCCTTACGGATCGGGTACCCGGTGGGGGCTATGAATGGGTGGGCCTGGAAAACTACATCCAGATGGCGAATGAGCCCAAGTTCTGGGAAGCCATGCGCAATAACATGTTCTGGTTGATCATCGTGCCGGCGCTGTCGACCGCTTTGGGCCTTTTGGTGGCGCAACTGACCGACCGCATCCGTTGGGGCAATATCGCCAAGTCGCTGATCTTCATGCCGATGGCGATCTCGTTCGTCGGGGCCTCGGTGATCTGGAAGCTGGTCTATGACACTCGCCCGGCCGAACAGGATCAGATCGGGATGCTGAACGCCCTTTATATCTTCTTTGGCGGGACCGAGCCGCAAACTTGGCTGACCATCCCGTTCTGGAACAGTTTCTTCCTGATGGTCGTGCTGATTTGGATTCAGACCGGCTTTGCCATGGTGATCCTGTCCGCGGCCTTGCGTGGCATCCCCGAGGAAACCGTCGAGGCCGCCATTCTGGACGGCGCCAACCCGTTCCAGATTTTCTTCCGTATCAAGGTGCCGCAGATCAAGACCACAATTCTGGTCGTATGGACCACGATCACGATCACCGTGCTCAAGGTCTTTGACATCGTCTTTGCCATGACCAACGGCCAGTGGGAGACACAGGTTCTCGCCAACTACATGTATGACAAGCTGTTCCGCGCCAATGACTGGGGTGTGGGGTCGGCCTCGGCCATGGTGATCATGCTGCTGGTCACTCCGATCCTGATCTGGAACGTGCGCAACGCGCGCAAAGAGATGGAGTGAGGCCATGAGCAATATTGCAGGAACCAAACCGGCGCTGCGCTGGGTCGTCCATGCCTCGGTCATATTTCTGGTCGTGCTTTGGGTTGTGCCAACACTTGGGCTGTTGATCTCGTCTTTTCGCACGGCCGATCAAATTGCCACAAGCGGCTGGTGGAAATCGCTTTTCCCGTCCGAACAGAACCTGACTTTGCGGTCCACCGCGCCGGACACACAGGTTCTGGAAAACGGGGTTTACGTGATCGAAGGCAACCTGTTTGACGCGGGAACGACGGCTACGATCTCTCAATGGGGTGTCAGCTCTCGGGCCGTGGATGCGTTTGTTCCGGGTGATACCGCTGAGCTGCGCCGGGGTGGTACGATCACTGTGGACGCGCAAGGCAACTACAGGATGGAGAATTCGGAAGAATTTACCGGCGGCCGGGGCGCCCGTGTATTCGTGACCGCAGAATTGCCGCCCGAGTTCACGTTGGCCAATTACCACAAGGTTTTGTTGGCTGAAGATTCTTCTGACAGCATGGGGCGGGCGTTCTTCAATACTCTGACTGTGACCATCCCGGCGACAATCATTCCGATCTTGGTGGCCGCCTTTGCGGCCTATGCGTTGGCGTGGATGGATTTCCCCGGCCGCGCCCTGCTGATTGCTGCCGTAGTTGGATTGTTGGTGGTGCCGTTGCAACTGGCGCTGATCCCACTTTTGAAATTCCACCTCAATATCGGGATCGGGAAAGGCTATCTTGGGGTTTGGATGGCCCATACCGGGTTCGGGATGCCGCTGGCAATCTACCTGCTGCGCAACTACATGGCTGGCCTTCCCCGAGACCTGATCGAAAACGCGCGGGTTGACGGAGCGACCGAGTTTCAGATCTTCACCAAACTGATCCTTCCGCTCAGTTTCCCGGCGCTGGCCTCTTTCGCGATCTTCCAGTTCCTGTGGACTTGGAATGATCTGCTGGTCGCCAAGGTCTTTTTGATCGACGCGTCGGGTCAGACCACCGTCATGACCAACCAGATTGTCGAGTTGCTGGGCACGCGGGGCGGCAACTGGGAAATTCTGGCCACGGCGGCCTTTGTCTCGATCGCCGTGCCGCTGATCGTTTTCTTCGCAATGCAAAAATATCTGGTCCGGGGCCTGCTGGCCGGATCCGTCAAATAGAGGCTTCTGATGAACGTGCAGAACACTGTGGACACAACGAAGGCAACCCAAGCAGCGTCCGATTGGTGGCGTGGCGGTGTGATCTATCAGATCTATCCCCGCAGCTTTCAGGACAGCAACGGCGACGGAATTGGCGACCTGAGGGGGATAACTCAGCGTCTGGGCTATATCGCCTCGCTTGGGGTCGATGCGATCTGGATATCGCCGTTCTTCAAATCTCCGATGAAAGACTTCGGATATGATGTCAGCGATTACCGCGATGTCGATCCGATGTTCGGAACGATGGCGGATTTCAAAGAGCTTCTGGATCAGGCGCATGGGCTTGGGCTGAAAGTGATGATCGATCTTGTGTTGTCGCATACCTCGGATCAGCACCCGTGGTTCAGCGAAAGCCGGTCCAACCGCGAAAACGAAAAGTCCGATTGGTATGTCTGGGCGGACCCGAAACCGGACGGAACGCCGCCAAACAACTGGTTGTCGATCTTCGGAGGCTCGGCCTGGCAGTGGGACTCGCGGCGATTGCAGTATTATCTGCACAACTTCCTGACTTCGCAGCCCGACTTGAATTTCCATTGCCCGGCGGTTCAGGACGCCTTGCTGGATGTGGCCCGGTTCTGGTTGGATTTGGGCGTCGATGGGTTCCGGCTGGATACGATCAACTTCTACTTCCACGACATGCAGCTGCGCGACAACCCCGGCTTGCCGATGGATCAGCGTAACGCCTCGATTGCGCCGATGGTGAATCCCTATAACCATCAAGATCACCTTTTCTCCAAAAGCCAGCCCGAGAATATCGCCTTCCTCGAACGGTTGCGTGCGTTGACCGACGAATATGAAGGCCGTGCCTGTCTGGGTGAGGTCGGAGACGCGCAGCGCGGGCTTGAGATCATGGGAGAATACACCACCGGCGATAAACGGATGCACATGTGCTATGCCTTCGAGTTTCTGGAAAAACGTGCATTGACTGCGTCTTACGCCAAACAGGTTTTCGATCAGTTAGAGGACAAGGCCGGTGATGCGTGGCCTTGCTGGGCCTTCTCGAACCATGATGTTCAGCGACACGCGACGCGTTGGGGATTAAGCGACGAGGCCGTTCGACAGCATGCGGTTCTGATGATGTGCCTTCGCGGCTCTGCCTGCCTGTATCAGGGTGAGGAACTGGGTCTGCCCGAGGCCGATGTAGCGTTCGAAGATCTGCAAGATCCTTACGGCATCGAATTCTGGCCCGAATTCAAAGGCCGCGACGGATGCCGCACGCCGATGGTCTGGGCCGCGCAGGACGAGCAATCGGGATTTAGTGCCGGTCGTCCTTGGCTGCCCGTCAGCCCGCTGCAAGCCGAGCGCGCGGTAGACAGGCTGGAGCAGGACCCGAACTCGATGCTGCATCACTATCGCCGCGCGATTGCGCTGCGACATGCGCATCCGGCACTGATGTCCGGGGAGCAGATGCAGATGGCCCAGACCGGCCCTGTTCTGACCTTCCTGCGCGACGCCCCGACTGAACAGGTTTTCTGTGCCTTCAATTTGGGCTCGGATCCGACCCAAATCACATTGCCAGAGGGGAACTGGTACGTAATCGGGGAGGAGTTGGGCAGCGTCGACGGGGAAGGGGCACTGTCCCTCGACGCTGCGCAATTCTGTCTGCTGGCGCGGGACAAGGGGTAGGTTATGTCGGAACTCAAACTCACGGACGTGGCCAAGACTTATGGTCATGTGGATGTTCTGAAGAACATCAACCTGGACATTGACCGGGGCGAGCTGATCGTTTTCGTCGGCCCTTCGGGCTGCGGTAAATCCACCTTACTACGTATGATTGCAGGGCTGGAGAAGATCTCGGGCGGGACGCTTGAGATCGAGGGGCAGATGATGAACGATGTGCCCCCGGCGCAGCGCGGCATTGCGATGGTGTTCCAAAGCTATGCGCTTTATCCCCACATGACCGTGCGCGAGAATATGGCCTTTGCCCTCAAGATCGCCAAAATGCCTGCGGCGGATGTGGATGCCGCGGTCGAACGGGCCGCCCAGATCCTTCAGCTTGAACCGTTTCTGGACCGCCTCCCCAAGGCTCTGTCCGGGGGGCAGCGTCAGCGGGTTGCCATTGGGCGGGCCATTGTACGCGATCCCAAGGTGTATCTGTTCGACGAACCGCTTTCGAACCTCGACGCGGCCCTGCGTGTTGCGACGCGCATTGAAATTGCGCGCCTGAAAGAGGCAATGCCCGACAGCACAATGATCTACGTGACCCACGATCAGGTTGAGGCCATGACATTGGCCACTCGGATTGTTGTTCTGGCCAACAAGGGTATCGCACAGGTGGGTACTCCGTTGGAGCTGTATGAAACACCCGACAATGAGTTTGTCGCGCAGTTCATAGGCTCTCCGGCGATGAACCTGTTGCCAGGTGTCATCGTGCAAACTGGTTCCGAGACGGTGGTTGATCTGGATTCAGGCGGAACGGTTACAAGCAGTATCGCGACCCAAGAGCAAGACATGGGTAAGCAGGTCAATGTCGGCATCCGGCCCGAAGACTTTGTACCCACCGATGAAAGCCCTGCATTCGAAGGCGTTGTCGATTTCACAGAAGCATTGGGCGAGGTGACTTTGTTGTATTTCGAGAGCCGTAAAGGTGCCGAAGCCGTCATTGCCAAATTGCAAGGGATTCAACGCGGCAAAAGAGGGCAAACAGTCGGAGTCACGGCTAGCCCTGAGAAAGTTCACTTGTTCCATGATGGCAAAAGCATGCGCGCAACATCCTGATTCTTCTGAAAATCACTAAAGCACTCTCATATCTGGTTTTGCCTGCTTCACTCGACTGGTAAACGGGTCTGCTCCGTTTTGCCTCATTTATCGGCATGTGGATCAAGCGGCATATTTTTAACGTTTCTGCAATTTTGATGTTTTCGGGCCAGAGCCGTGCATTTGCTGAATTGCGCACAGGATCGTGCAAGAGAGCAGCGCAAACTGGACCTATGAAAACTGATAACTGTCACTTTTGGACTGACAGAGGTCTCGCAAAGGTCTAGCGTGTAAACACAAAAACAAAAAACTAATGAAAACGGGAGATACAACTATGACTGAATTCAAGACCCTGTCCCGGCGGACAGTCCTGAAAGGCGCTGGTGCGGCGGCGCTGGCTGCCCCGCTTTATAGCAAAAGCGCGCTGGCCTCGTCGGGTGAAATCAACATCCTGATGTGGTCGGACTACCTGCCGCCGTCCTTCCTGCAGGAGTTTGAAACTCTGACCGGAATCAAGGTCAACTATACTGGTATTGGTTCGAACGAAGAGATCATCAACAAGATGAAGGCCACCAAAGGCCAGGGCTTTGACATCGTCTCGCCCACCAACAACCGGTCCTTGCAGTGGGAACCGCTGGAGCTGTTGCAGCCCTTCGACATGAACAAGGTGCCGATTGATCTGGTGAACCCGGCGATGGCCGCAATTGGCACGGATGCGTGGAACTTTGGCGATGCGGGCGTGCATTGGCTGCCGCATATCTGGGGTACCGAGGGCATTGCCTATCGCACCGATCTATGGCTGCCCGAAGGCGATGCGCCGTCTTATGGCGATGTATGGTCCGAGGAGAACGCGGGCAAAACCATGGGTCGCGCGCATTCGATGATGCTGGGCGCAGGTCTTTACATGGAACGTTCCGGTGAGATGGAACCGGGTTCGGTCTGGGCCGCTTATGGTGACGAAGACACCATGCGCAAGGTTTGGGGCCAGATCGCCGACTGGTGCATCGAGCGCAAGAACCGGATCAAGCTGATCTGGAATGACGCGGATACTCAGAAAAACGGTCTGCTGAACGAAGGTGTTGTGGTTGGTCAGACTTGGGACGGCCCACCGCTGGCGTTGAAATCGGCAGGCGAGCCTGTACACTACCAAGCCCCTGTCGAGGGTGCGATGGCCTGGGTTGACGGTATGTCGATTCCGACCGGTGCGACGAATATCGATCAGATCTATGCCTTCATCGACTTTGCCTATCAGGCGAAGCCGGCTGGTGTGGCGATCGACAGCCACGGCTATAACTCGCCAGTTCTGGGTGCCGATCAATATTCGGGCGACACCTACAAGAAGAACTTTGCCGAGGCTTATCCGGGCGACTCGCTGGCCAACCTCAACCCGTGGCCGGCTGAGGCACCGTGGTACGCCGAAACCCGGACTGAGTTCGTCAACAAGTTCAAAAGCGCCTGATCGCTTTGAAACGACGCCCTCCGCGATGTCGCGGGGGGCCATCCATCCGTGCGCTTTGGCGTGACGGACACTATATCGGTGTGGTCCCCATCCGCACCAGACGGAGATACCTAAAATGAGTGCAGGGGTCGGTGTAGATCTGGAAAACCTGTGGATTCGGTTCGGCGATTTCGTCGCCGTGCGGGATGCTAATGTGAACATCAACGGGGGGGATTTCTTTTCGTTCCTTGGCCCTTCGGGCTGCGGCAAGACGACGATCTTGCGGGCTGTTTCCGGCTTTCTTGATCCCAGCGAAGGCAAGGTTCTGATCGGTGGCAACGACATGCGCGGGATCGGCCCGAACAAACGGCCCACTGCACTGATCTTCCAGAACCTCGCGCTGTTTCCGCTGATGAAGGTCTGGGAGAACATTACCTTTTCCATGGAAATAAAAGGTGCCAGCGCCAGAGAGCGCCGTAAACGCGCGGATGAGTTGCTGGACATGATCGCCTTGCCGGGGCAGGGCGACAAACTGCCTAGTGAACTCTCAGGCGGCCAGCGTCAGCGTGTGGCCATCGCGCGCGCCCTGTGCGCCGAACCCGACGTATTGCTGCTGGACGAGCCGCTCTCGGCGCTGGACCTGAAGCTGCGCCAGCATATGCGCACCGAACTGCGCGAGATTCAGCAACGTGTGGGGATTACTTTTATTTACATCACCCACGATCAAGGCGAGGCGCTGACCATGTCCGACAACATCGCCGTGATGCGGGCGGGTGTGATCGACCAGATTGCTGACGGCAAGACGATTTACAATGACCCAAACACGGCTTTTGCGGCCTCGTTCGTCGGGGAAAACAACGTGTTCCGAGGCAAGATCAGGCAGGTCATGGGGACTGAAGCCGTGATCTCGACCAATCGCACCGGCGATCTTGTAGCGCGGATTTCAACCGCCAATCAGGGCAAGATGCGCGAAGGAGATGAGGCAATGATGTTCGTCCGACCCGAAGCCTTTGCTATCGCTTCCGATGACGCCCCGGGCGACCATTGCGTTACGGCACGTGTGAAGCACGAAGAATTCGAAGGCAACGTCTTCAACATTTTCACCGAAGGCGACGGTGGTAAAGAGATCAAGGTATCCCTGCCCAATGTCGGGCAATCCTTCGAGGATCACACAGGCCAGACCATCCGGCTGGAATACGAGACCCGCAACGCGGTTCTGGTTCCGGCAGGTGAGCTGGCTGCGGAATAGGGGAAATCACATGCCCCGTTTCCTGAAAGAATTCTTCAACCGCAATGGCACAGGCATGGGGCTGGCGATTCTGGGTCTGGTGATCTTCTGGACCATCGGCCTGATCATCCTCCCTCAGTTGTCGATGCTGGATTTCTCATTCCGGCCCAACCTGCCTCCGCCCGAGATTGGCGGGCCAAAGGATGTCTATACGCTGGAGAACTACAAATACCTGATCTACGGCCCCGAAGGCGGCAGTCAGGACTATAACGCAGTTGATCTGCGCGTGTTTTTCCGCACTTTGCTGGCTGCGATCTGTGTGACGATCTTCAACCTGATCCTGTGCTACCCGATCGCCTATTATCTGGGTCAGTCCAAAGGCAGCCACATCCGCATCTTTGCGATCATGCTGATCATCCCCTACTGGATTAACGAAATCCTGCGTGCCTTTGCTTTGCGGATTATCTTTGGCGAGACAGGTGTGCTGAATACCTTGTTCATGGGGCTGGGCATCTGGGATACGCCGTTTGACTTTATCCGCAACGATATCGCGCTCTATGCAGGGCTTGGCTATGCCTACATCCTGCTGATGATTTTTCCGATCTATAACGTGATCGAAAGTCTGGACCACAATCAGATCGAGGCCGCGCGGGATCTGGGTGCGCCCTGGTGGCGTATTCACTGGCGGGTAGTTATTCCTTACGCCAAGCCGGGGATCAGCTCGGGCTGTACGATGGTGTTCATGCTGTCGGCCGGTGCGCTGGCCGCGCCGCAGATTCTGGGCGGGCCGTCCTCGCTGTGGTTCACGCAGCTGATCTATCAGCAGTTCAACGATAATAATGACTGGCCGCAGGGGGCCGCCTACGCCATCGTGCTGCTGGTGACCTGTATCCTGTTCGTGCTGGCCGTGATGCGCCTGTTCAAGGTGAATATGGGGGATATCGGGAAATGAACCTGTCCTTCCTGCGTATCAGCATCTGGGTCTATCTGGCGATCTTCTTCCTGTATCTGCTGGGCCCGCTGGTGATCATGTCAGTCACAGCCTTCAACTCGTCCGCATTCCCACGGATGACCCCGTGGGAATGCCTGACCTTCCAGTGGTTCGGAGAACTGTTTCAAGATCAGCGTATCCTGAACGGCATCAAGAACTCGCTGATCATCGGGGCCGGTACGGTGGTTTTGTCGGTTGCGATGGGGCTGGCGGGGGCGCTGATGCTGACCCAAATCTGGCCCAAGCTGCGCGCGACTTATTACACTATCATCATCGCGCCGATCCTGATCCCCGGCGTTGTGCTGGGGATTTCGACACTGGTGTTCTGGGACCGGATCAACCGGATGCTCGGGCTGGGCGCGGATAGTGTGTTGTCGAACGGCATCTTCCTGACGGTGATTGGCCAGTCCACCTTTATCGCCAGTTACTGCATGCTGGTGCTGGTGGCGCGTCTGCAGCGTTATGACGTGGCCCTGACCGAGGCCGCGCTGGACCTTGGTGCGACCCATGCGCAGGCATTCCGCAAGATCCTGCTGCCGTTCATGCGACCCGCGATTGCAAGCGCCGCAGTGCTGGCATTCCTCGCGTCGTTCGAGAACTACAACACGACCACTTTCACCTTTGGCGAATACCCGACGCTGACCATCGAACTGGCGCAAAAGGTGCGGTACGGAATCACGCCTTCGATCTCGGCTTTGGCCTTCATCATCGTGGCGCTAACTGTGTTCTTTGCTCTGCTGAATGAGGCCAAGCTGAAACGGCAGGAGCTGGTGGCTGCCGCGCGCAAGAACGCCACGGTCGAGGAATTGGCGGGCAAGATCAAGTTGCCCAGCTTCTTCGCGGGTAACGTGGCGGCCCTTTTGGTGGTTGTCTTCGGCGTGGCCACGATCACCGTGGTTGGTACCGCGACAGCCTATAACCCTGCGCAATGCATCGCCAACGTCAAAGAGCTAAAGCAGCTTGAGGCTGAGCAGCGTATTCAGGAACTGCGCAAGCAACGTGAAGAACGCCGCAAACAGCGCGAAGCGGAAGAGGCCGAACGGGGTGGTGCGCAATCAACGCCGAAACCGTCAAACAATAGCGGGTTTGGCAATGTGTTTGCACCGAACACGTTGGGCGGAGGCGACGAGGAGTCGAGCTCGGAGCCGCAGCCGTCGACAAACGGTGGGTTCGGCGGGGCCTTTGATCCGAACAGTCTGAAGACAGACTAGCGACGTCAATCACGCCCGCCGGGATTATCCTTCGGCGGGCGTTTCTTTCTCAACGATCAGTACATCACAGGCATCAATCACGTGCCCGTTCCACGTGACCGGTGTCGCGTTGTAGTTGATCAGGAACACGTGGTGTTCAGTCTCGCGGCGGCGCAGGCCACCGGGAACAGGATGCAGTTTCAAACCGGTATGTTGGGCCGCCATTTGAACGACGCGATCCCATAGAGGCTCATCGGGAAACCCAGCGAGGTACCAAAGGGTATCTGTACCTGTAAGCGCGGGGGTGCCATCTGCATGAGTCAACAAGGCCGGAGCTGTTCCCGACAACCGCTCAACCCAATGCTGGGCCGCACCACCACCTGTGACGTTTCGTTGGATCGACGGTGGCAAGGTCTCAATCAGATCAACTTCGCTGTCCAATCCGGTTAATCCGGGGCGGCTTGTGCTTGGGATCTGAAAATCGTGTGTGATCGCCCCACTGCGCGGTCCAAGGATCGCCAGAGTGCATCCCTTTTGGATGCGATGTTCAAGGTCTTCGTCGATTGTCGCCAGGCCCGGTGCCAGAATGATTTTGTATCCGTTCTCTGGGATTGTGTCGGGTGAAAGGAAATCCACCGACAGCCCCGCCCGGCGCAGGGCGCGATAGGCCGAGAACACCAGCCGGAAGTAATCAAACCCAGCTCCTTGAGGCTGTGTCGCCCATGCCCAATCCGAGGCATAGTCGAACAGAATGGCAGCGTCTGCCCTTGTTTGGGCCACCGGACCGATTTCGGCTAAGGTGTCTGCAGTTTCCCGCGCTTCAGTTAATCCGGGGGCCGGGCGATCATTCGGCGTCAAAAGCCCGGCATGCATCTGTTCTTGTGCGAACGGTGCCTGACGCCAGCGGAAGTAGCTGACCACCTCGGCGCCATGGGCGACAGCCTCAAGCGACCAGAGCTTGACCATACCCGGCAGCGGCGCCGGGTTGTATGGGGCCCAGTTCACCGGGCCGGGTTGTTGCTCCATCACCCACCAGCGACCCCGCCCCACCGCGCGGTAGAGGTCGTGGTGGAAGGCTTGCATGTCAGGATCACCCTGTTGCAAAAAGGCGGTCTTGTGCGCCTCATCCTCCTCAAGACGGTCCGACAGAAAACCGATCGGATAGCTATCCCACGTGGCGATATCCAAGTCCTCGCCCACCTTGAAATGGTCGAACTCCAGCACGCGACCCATGTAATTGTGCAACAACGGCGCGTCGGTCTGCCCGCGTAACACGTCCACTTGTGCTTTGTTGAACACCACCACCTGATCCGAGCTGAACCGGCGAAAGGCCAGAACATGGGCGGGGTTGGGTTCAGTCACAGTCAGGTTGGGCAGGTCAATCTGGTCGAACCCGTCATATTCCATCGACCAGAACACATTACCCCACGCCGTATTTAACGTGTCAATCGAGCCATATTCCGCTTCAAGCCAGTTCTGAAACGCGGCAAGCGCGACTGGGCTATAGCTGAGGGTGGTTTCGTGGCAGCCGTATTCATTGTCGATCTGCCATGCTGCGATATGAGCGTTTCGGCCATAGCGTTCGCCCATGATACGGGTGATCCGCGCGCATTCCGCGACATAACCTTCATGGCTAAAGCAGTAGTGCCTGCGAGAACCAAATTTGCGTGGGCTTCCATCCGGATTCATTGCCAGCATGTCAGGATGTTTCTCAATCATCCACCGCGGAGGTGTGGCAGTCGGGGTTCCCAGAACCACTTTCAGACCGGCTGCACCGAGTGTTTCAATGGCCCGATCCAGCCAGTCGAATTGCAAATCGCCTGGAGTAGGCTCCATCCGACTCCAGGCGAATTCGCCAATGCGTACCCAGGACAGCCCGGTCTCGACCATGCGGGCGGCATCCTCAGCCCAATTTTCTTCTGGCCAGTGTTCGGGGTAATAGCAGACGCCGAGTTCGGGAGTCATAGGATCACTCTGTGTTCTGGCTGTCCTTGCCCCGCATTTGGTGCGGCAAAGGTCATACCGTTTGTGGGATGGTTTCTAAGCGTTTCGGCATCCAGCCCTTGGCGCGCGGTTGTGCAGAAAAGGGTTGTCAAATCGTCGCCTCCAAACGCCGGGCATGACGTATGCGCCGCGTCAAAGGTCACGGCTTTCAGGAACTGCCCATCAGGAGAATACACTGCGACGCGATGCGCACCCCATTGCGCGATCCATATCTGGCCTTCGGTATCTACCACCGCGCCGTCAGGGTTCAGGTGATCATCGCGCAGGTCAAGGAAAACGGTGCTGTCGCCTTCCGGCCAGCCAGTCTGAGGGTTCAGCGACCAGCGCATAACCTGTTTGGTCATTGTGTCAGAAAAATAGGCACAGGATCGGTCCGGCGCGAAACAGATGGCGTTAGAGATCGTGACATCTGGCACCAAACGGCGGACTTCGCCGCGCCAGAACCGATAGATCGATCCAGCCCCATGTTCCGCGTTCTTGCCCATCGTTCCGATCCAGAACCCGCCCCACGGATCAGCCCGGCCATCATTCGAGCGCGTTATGGAATTCTCTGCCTCTAGTGTTGCGATCAACTCTTTTTCGCAAGTGTCCAGGCTGAACCGCCACAGGCCGGTTTCAGACGCAATAAGCAGCACGCCCCGGTTGACCCACCCTGCGGCTGAGACATGTTCATCGAATTGCCAGCTTTGGGGCACACCGTCACGTTGCGTGAGCAGCCGTTTGCCAAGAATGTCGAACCAGAACAGCTGTCGCCGACCGGGGTGCCACAGCGGCCCCTCGCCCAGCTCGCAGGGGCGATCGTCGTAGACGGAGTTCATCCAACCGCCTTGTCATAGGCCGCAACGATCTTGCGGGCGCGCTCGGCAATCTCAGACACTGACATACCCGGTTTGAACAGGGCTGATCCTATGCCGAACCCATCTGCGCCGGCGTTGATCCACTCGCCAAAGTTTTCAGGGCCTGCGCCACCGACGGCGAAGACTTGTGTGCCTCCAGGCAAAACGGGGCGCAATGCAGCCAAACCCGCGGGGCCTGCCATTACGCCGGGAAACAGCTTAAGGCCGGTTGCCCCGGCCTTGAGAGCATTGAACGCTTCGGTAGGTGTATAGATGCCAGGCCAGCTTTGCAGGTTCAGACTGACCGATCGTTTGATGACATCGATGTCGCAGTTCGGTGAAACGATCAGCTTACCTCCGACAGCGGCCACGGCCTCCACTTGATATGTGGCCAAGACTGTACCAGCGCCAATCAGGGATTTTTCGCCGTATTTGTCGGCTAGAATCCCGATGCTATCGAGCGGGTCGGGAGAGTTCAGCGGAACTTCGATTTTGTCGATGCCAGCGTCGATCAGGGTGGCGCCTACATCTGCAGCTTCGGTAGGACGCAGCCCTCTGAGAATGGCGATGATGGGTCTGCTCATGCTGTTTGCCTCGTGCGGTTCCGGGCTTGCCGCAGACCCTCCAGAGTGGCCTGGGTATTGTTCGCAATTTCAGCAAATGCGCCCTGCTGTTTAAGCGCGTGCGCATAGATTCTAGAAAGGTTGTCGGCCCCGATGATTGCGATTTGTTGCCCCAGCCAGTAGGGGCGCGTGGCGGCCAGTTCTGCCCCGATGAGGTAACCTGACAATCGCGCGCGCGCGGCGCCCGGATCATCTGCGTTCAACAAATCCGATGCGCGCAGCCCAAACAAGCGCGCCGCCATCTGTTCGGGTTTCGACAGGGTGTCCGCCGTGGCCTCGGCAAAAGCGTCCTGATCCCAGCCGTCACTGACTGAGTGTCTGAGAACAGATTGCTCACTAAGCAGACTGAACATCTCGCCTGTCATGAAAGTTCGGAAGCTGACGACCTCGTCGGCGCTGACTTGGACCCATTTGGTATGCGTTCCGGGCAGGCATATCACACCATCCCAGTTCTTGCGCCCAGACAGGAAACCAGCGATTTGCGTTTCCTCGCCACGCATCACATCTGGCGGGGCAGCCTGTTTCAGGCCGGGTACCACAAAAGCGCGAATGCGGGGGTCTGTATTTGGTACACGAATAGGCGTTTCAGGCACCGGGGCCGTTGGCACGGCCGAGTAGGGGGCCTCAACCCAACCCTGGCGCGCACCGACCATGCCGCAGGCGACGACATCGACCGGTGCGTCCCCTAACCAGTCATCGATCAGTTCCAACAGCGCGTTTTGAAACCCATCTTTCGGAAGCTTACCCATCCCTTTGTCGGATTGAGCCTGATCCAGAACGTTGCCGCCCTGCATGGCCCAAACCCGCAAGTGAGAGGTGCCCCAATCCGCTGCAATCCATTCAATACTCATGCTGCTACCCCGTTACCACGACGCCGCCATCTACCACCATGCACTGTCCGGTCATGGCGCGGCTGGCGTTTGAGGCCAGAAACAAGGTAGGCGCAATCATGTCTTCGGGGGTCAAGTGCTCCTTGAGGCACTGCCGTTCCATGTGGGCGGCCAGATCGTCGGGCGTGGCCCACATATCCAGCTGTTTTTGCGTCAGAACCCAGCCGGGGGCTAGGGCGTTGACACGGATGTTCTGGGGCCCGAGCTCACGCGCAAGCGACCGGGTCATGCCGGTGATACCGGCATTCGCGGTGGTGTAGATGGGATAGCCCCCATTCCCCATCATGTAGCTGATGGAGCTGAAATTGATGATCGCCCCGCCCGCCGTCATCTGCTGCACGGCCTGCTGGCAGGCAAAGAAATAAGCCTTCAGGTTGACTTCGATCATCCAGTCCCAGAATTCGGGCGTGGTTTCTTCAAGCGAGTGGCGCTTGTCATTGGCAGCGTTGTTGACCAGCACGTTCAGGGGGCCATGTGCCTGGGCGGCCTGTTGCATGGTGGCGTGCAGCAAGTCGATATCGGTCATGTCGCCTTGCAGGAATAAGGGTGCGCGGCCGTACTTGTCGCGCATCTGCTCGACAAATTCGCTGGCGTCTGAGCGTCCGATAAAGGCTACATTGGCCCCTTGAGCCATAAACCCATCGGTCAGGGCTGCACCCACGCCGGACCCACCGCCGGTGATGTAGACCGAGGCCCCGTTCAGGTCGTGGAAGGTGGCGGGTTGGGTCATCAGTGGCTCTCTCGGGTGACAAGGCGGGTGTCTTTGCCCACCAGAAAATCAAGATCCGCGCCCTGATCGGCTTGCAGCACATGGTCGATGTAAAGCCGGGCATAGCCGCGGGTGTAATGCGGATCGTCCGGTTGCCACGCGGCGCGGCGGGCGTCCAGCTCCTTTTCATCCACCAGCAGTTCCAGTTCGCCATTGCTGGCCGATACACGGATGCGGTCACCGGTCTTGACCAACGCCAGCGTGCCGCCCGCCTGCGCCTCGGGGCTGACATGTAGGATGACGGTGCCGAAAGCGGTGCCCGACATGCGCGCGTCCGAGATGCGGATCATGTCGCGCACGCCTTCTTTGACCAACTTGGCCGGGATCGGCATGTTGCCGACCTCGGGCATGCCCGGATAGCCCTTGGGGCCGCAGCCCTTGAGCACCAGAATGGTCTCGGGCGTCACTGGCAGATCATCGCGGTCGATATTGGCCTTCAGGTCTTCGATGCTTTCAAAAACATAGGCTTCGGCTTCGGTTTCCAGCAATTCATCTGTCGCCGCCGAGGGTTTCACGATGGCTCCGTTGGGCGCGAGGTTGCCGCGCAAGACCCGCAGCCCCGCCGCAGGTTTGACCGGATCGTCAAAGGGCCGGATAACATCGGAGTTATAACACTCAGCACCGTCAAAATGGGCCGAGATATCCTTGTTCAGAACCGTTTTCGCTGGCCGCAGGAAGGGTTTGAGTTCGTTCAGCACCACCGGAACACCACCGGCATAGCAGAAATCCTCCATCAGGTATTGCCCCGAGGGCATACAGTTCACCAGCAGCGGGATCTCTGACCCGATTTCAAAATCCTTCAGCGTCAGGTCCACGCCGACGCGACCCGCCAGCGCCAGCAGGTGAACCACCGCGTTGGTCGACCCGCCCACCGCAGCATTGGTCAGGATAGCGTTCTGGAACGCCTCTTTGGTCAGGATATCCGAGGGTTTGAGGTCTTCGTCCACCATCTCGACAATCCGTTTTCCGGTCAGATGCGCCAGCGCCATACGGCGCGCATCAACGGCGGGCAGAGCGGCATTGGTGGGCAGGGACATGCCCATTGCCTCAACCAAGGACGCCATAGTGGAGGCCGTGCCCATGGTCATGCAGACACCCTTACTGCGCGACATGCCGGATTCGGCGTTCATGAAATCCTGCAGGGTCATTTCGCCCGCGCGGACCTCTTCCGAGAACTTCCACACATCCGTGCCCGAGCCGATATCTTTGCCCTTGAACTTGCCGTTCAGCATCGGGCCGGAACTGACCACGATTGACGGCAGATCGACCGAGGCCGCGCCCATCAACTGGCCCGGCGTGGTCTTGTCGCACCCGCCCAGCAGGACAACACCGTCAATGCCATAGGCGCGGATCGATTCCTCGACATCCATGGCCAAAAGGTTGCGAAACAGCATGGCGGTGGGCTTCATCTGGGTCTCGCCCAGCGACATGACCGGGAATTCGACAGGGAAGCCACCTGCCTCCCACACGCCACGCTTTACGCCCTCGGCCAGATCGCGCAGGCCCGAGTTGCAGGGTGTCAGTTCCGACCATGTGTTGCAGATGCCGATAATGGGGCGGCCATCAAAAGCGTGGTCTGGAAAGCCCTGGTTTTTCATCCACGAGCGGTGGATGAACCCGTCCTTGTCCAGCTTTCCATACCAGTGTTCTGATCGGCGTTTCTTGGTCATTTGCGAAGCCCTTTCAAGCGGCTTTGGCGGGCTGGCACCAGTCCGGCAACCAGTCGGAATGCGCGGTCAGCAGATCACTGACCAGATGGCGGATCTGGCGCAGGTCCAGCTCGGCGGCGGTGTGGGGGTCCATCATCGCGGCGTGATAGATGTGTTCGGGGTTCTGGTCGAGCAGCGCGCGGACTGTCAGTTCCTGCACGTTGATCTGGCTGCGCATCAGCGCGATCAGTTGCGGCGGGATGTCGGTCACGACCGAAGGCTGCACACCGTTGCTGTCCACCAGACAGGGGGTTTCGACCGCAGCGCCCAGCGGCAATTGCGGGATTTGGCCCGTGTTGGGCAGGTTGCCGTAAGCGACATAGGGCGTGTCAGTGACAATGGCGTTCATCAGGTCGGCGGCGAATTCATGGCTGCGGGTCACGTCGATATCGCGCCCATCCGTCAGGGTCTTGGCCTGTTCCTGCCAAGCGGCGACCTGCTCCTCGCAGCGGGTGGGATATTCGTCCAGCGGGATCGAGAACTGCTCGATCAGGTCCGGGCGTCCGTCCTTAATGAACCATGGCACATATTCGGCCAGATGTTCAGAACTTTCAGTGCAGAAATACCCCAGATGATCCATCACCTCATACCGCACCTTGTTGGGGCATCGCGGCATCAGCAGCGGTGGCTTCGGAATTTGCCCACTGGCATATCCCTGCCGCAAGGTGGGGTAGAGGTCGCGCCCCTGATGCTCTAGCCGCAGGAAGAAGGCAACGTGGTTCACCCCGGCGACCTTGTAACGGATGTCGTGCTTGGGCAGATCCAGATCATGGGCCAGCTCTTCGACTGTGTTCTGGACCGAATGGCACAGGCCTACATGCTTCAGCGCCGGAAATTGCTCGGCCAAGGCCCAGGTGTTGATGGCCATCGGGTTGACATATTGCAGTAGGGTGGCATTGGGGCACAGCTGCATAATGTCCTGCGCGATGTCCCACAGCACGGGCACGGTGCGCAACCCGCGCATGATGCCGCCTACGCCCAAAGTATCGGCAATGGTCTGGCGCAGGCCGTATTGCTTGGGAATTTCGAAATCCGTCACCGTGCAGGGCTTGTAGCCACCGACCTGAAAGGCGGTGATCACGAAATCTGCGCCCTCCAGCGCCGCACGGCGGTCTGTATGGGTGGTGACACTGGCCCCTGTTCCAACCGATCGGATCATGGCGCGAGCGACGACCTCGCTTTCGGCCAGCCGGTTGGGGTCGATATCCATCAGGGCAAAGTGGCTGTCGGCCAGAGATGGGGTCAGCAGCGCGTCACCCACGATATTTTGCATAAAGATGGTCGAGCCCGCGCCGATAAAGGCAATCTTTACCATGTTGCAAACCTCTGATTTGATGTCATTTCACGGCCCCCAGCGTCAGGCCTGCGATGAAGTGTTTCTGCATCAGGAAGAACATGGCCACAGGCGGCAGGGCGGCGACGATCGAACCCGCGCTCATCAGTTGGTAGGCTGCGCGGAACTGGGCGTTGAAGCTGGTAATGCCCGCCGTGACAGGCTGGCTTTCGGCGCCTTGGGTCAGCACTACGGCCCAGAAATAGTCGTTCCAGATGAAGGTGAAGATTAGCACGCTGAGCGCCGCAATCGCCGGTTTCATCAGTGGCAGGACCACGTACCAGAAGATGCGGACCTCGCTGATGCCTTCAACCCGCGCGGCTTCGATCAACTCGAACGGCAGGGCGCGGATGAAGTTGCGCATGAACAGCGTGCAGAACCCGGTCTGGAACGCGATGTGGAACAGCACCAGCCCGGTTTTAGTGTTATAGAGGCCAAGTTCCAGCGTCAGGTCGCGCACAGGTACCATCAGGATCTGGAAGGGTACGAAATTGCCGGCGACGAATAGAAAGAAAATCCACAGGTTCGAGCGGAACTTGTAGATGCCCAATGCAAAACCGGTCATGCAGCTGAGTGCCACCGCGCCGATCACGGTGGGGATGGTGATCAGGAATGAATTCAGCAGGTAGCGCGGCATGTCGGAATTGAAGAACACCTGCCCATAGTTGACTGCGCCCTCAAAGCTGGAGGGCAGGCCCCAGTAGTTTGCATTGGTGAAGTCTGCCGCCGGTTTGACCGAAAACAGCGCCACCGCCAGCAAGGGCCCCAGCCACAACAGCAGGGCAATGGGCAGCATGGCCTGATAGGTGATCTGGGCCGCGCGGGGTTGTTTTTCTATGGGTTTGGGGAACATGTCAGTGCCCCCTTTCTTCGCGGTACATCGACCACAGGAAATAGGCGATGAAACACAGCATGATCAGGAACAGGATCACGGCGATGGCAGCGCCATATCCCATGCGGAAGCCGTATTCGGACAGGGCGACCTCGAACATGTAATAGGCCAGTACGCGGGACGATCCGAACGGCCCGCCCTGGGTCATGATCGAGATCAGGTCAAAACTGCGCAGCGCGCCGATGATTGTGACGACAAAGGCGATGAAGGTGGCGGGGCGCAGTTGGGGCAGGATGATGTGCCACAGCATCCGCCAGCCTTTTGCACCGTCCAGACGTCCGGCCTCGATCTGTTCGGGGTCCACGGCGTTCAGGCCGGTCAGGTAGAGGATCATGCAATATGCCGTCTGCGGCCAGAGGCCCGCGACGATGATGCCATAGGTCACGAACCGCTCATCCCCCAGCACGTTCAGCGGACCTAGGCCGAAGAAGCCCAGAAACTCGTTCAGAAGGCCGAAGGTTGGGTCGTAGAACCATGTAAAGACCAGCCCCACCACGACCTGAGAGATTACGAAGGGGAAGAAGAACAGAGACTTATACAGGCGAATGCCCGCAACTGTCTGATTCAAAAATAACGCGATGAACAGGCCCGCCGGGATCGAGGCCAGATATAGGATCAGCCAGATCAGGTTGTTCTTGAGCGAGGTATAGAACGCATCCCGGTCGACCCATTCCCAATACAGGTCTTCGTAATTGCGAAACCCCACATATTCCGCCGCGCCCAGCCCGTCCCATTCGTAAAGCGACAGGTTGAAAGACTGAAAGACCGGGATGATCACATAGACCATGAAGAACAGCAGGCCGGGGGCCAGAAACAGCCACGGTGCGATACGCTGTTGGTTTCTATGGAACCAGCTTTCTTGTTCGGGAACGTCGACAGCGGACATTTTGGATCTCGGGGTTTGGTCAATGGAGTAAGGCGGGTTGGCACCCGCCTTAAGCAGGTTCTGGATCAGAGCGGGCTTTGCCCCGCTCTGCCCGGATTAGTTGTCGTAAATACGCTGGCGTGCGCGTTCCAGCTTGGCCAGGATACGGTCAGCGTTGTCTGGCTTGACCATGAATTCCTGGAACCCTTCCATCGATACTTTGGCCATTTCAGCAGGCGCATCACGATCCCAGAACTGGGCAACGCCGCCGGGGCTGTTCGATGACAGCATGCTGAAGCCCTGCTGCAGGAACTTGTCATTGTCCACCGAGGATTTGGCGTTCACCGGCAACTGACCAAGGTTCGAACCGTTGTTGATTTCGGTCTGTTCATCAGCCGAGACCACAAAGCGCAGGAATTCACGTGCGGCTTCTTTGTTCGAAGCATTGGCAGGGATGTGGAACGTGTCGGTCGGCGCGTCCTCGGCCCGTTCAACGTCCGGGTTAATGGCCACGAACTGGTAGAAGTCCAGCTGGTCGTCGGACAGGCCTGCTTCACGCAGCGGCGCTACGGCGAAGTTACCCATCAGATATGCCGCTGCTTCGCCATTGACCATGAAGGGCAGGGCTTCTTGCCAGCTATAGGTCTGGTGATTGTCGATGAACGCACCCATGTCGATCAGCTGTTTCCAGTTGGCGAAGGTCTGTTTGACGCGGTCGTCTTCCCAGCTGATTTCGCCATTGGCGAGCTGGTTGTGAAAATCGAAGCCGTTGGTACGCATGTTCAGATAATCGAACCAGCCACCTGCGGTCCAAAGGAACTTGGTACCGATCGTGTAGCAGGCGCGGCCTGAATCGACGATCTTCTGGCAGTTCGCCAGTTCTTCTTCCCAGGTGGTCGGCTCGGACAGGCCCAACTCATCAAAGATGTCTTTGCGGTAGTAAACGCCCCACTGGTAATAGGTATAGGGCACGCCCCACTGCTTGCCGTCGATGGTCATCGCACCTTTGGTCGAGGCAAGGTTTTCCGCGATCTCAGGCTCCGCCCACAGGTCCGAGACATCTTCGAACAGGCCAGCTTCGACATAGGGTTTCATACGGTTGGCCGCATACCAAGTGGCAACATCAGGCGTGTCAGCCGTCAGGAAGTTGCGGATCTGCGTTTTGTACGCCTCACGGTCGATCACCGTGGTTTCGATTTCCAGTTCGGGGTGCTCGGCTGCGAAACGGTCGATCATCGCTTCCATCGTCGCGCGGGGCGCCGGGTTCGATGTATCGAGGAAGATTCGCAGCTCGCCGGTCAGTTCGGCATATGCCGGAACAGCAAGTGCAACGCTCATGGCCAGCGCGGCCGTTGTGCGCTTGTAAATGGAATGCATGGTTTCCTCCCTTAGCTTCCATATGGTTCCATATTGTGGAACTCAGTTTTATATGTTGAAAACTACACATCGACTCGGTTAGTCTTGTCAAGACCCTCGTGGCCTCGGCCATTGGGTAAGTGGAGGAGAATGCGCGCCCGTGGCTGGTGACGGAACGATAGGTAAAGCTTGTGATGTGCTGGATCAGGTTGCGGCTTTCGCGCGTCCGGTTCGCTTTGGCGAATTGCTTGAACACAGCGATTTCCCAAAGGCCACGCTATATCGGTTTCTCCAATCGCTGACCAATCAGGGTATGTTGTCTTATGACCCCGACAGACAGACCTATGCGCCGGGGCTGCGTCTGGTGCGTCTGGCCCACGCAGCGTGGACCCAAAGCTCGCTCGCGCCGATTGCCCGGCCATTTTTGGACGCTCTTAGCCGTGAAACCGGGGAAACTGTTCATTTGGCGCAGCTGGATTCCGGTCAGGTTCTGTACGTAGACAAAAGAAACGCGACGCAGCCGGTCGAAATGTATTCGCAAGCGGGGAAGGTGGGTCCTGCCTATTGTACGGGTGTCGGCAAGGCAATGATGGCACATTTGGAGCCTGACCAACTGGCCAAAGCTCTTTCACAGCAGAGCTTTCACCGCTTTACAGACAAGACGCTCGCTTCCGAGCAGCTATTGCGTGCTGATTTGGTTGCGATCCGAGAGCGCGGATATGCTGTGGACGACGAAGAGCATGAGCCCGGCATTATCTGCGTTGCCTGCCCGGTCTTGACAGAAGGGGGGCGCATGCTGGGGGCGATCTCGATCACCGGGTCAACTGAGCGGATGAGTTTTGCCCAGCTACAAGCTTGGGTGCCTCGGGTCCGCCGTGTGGCCGATCAGATCGGAGCTGAGGCGCAATCATGGCGGTTCCCGGAAACCCGCCCAAACGGAAATAGCGACAGGATGCAAGGGACATGACAGGGGTCACTCTGAACGGTGCGATCAAGCGATATGGCGAGACGCAGGTTATTCATGGAATCGATCTGCAGATCGAAGACGGAGAGTTTTGTGTTTTCGTTGGCCCTTCAGGGTGCGGTAAGTCCACACTGCTGCGGATGATTGCTGGACTTGAGGAAACCACCGAAGGCGAAATCCACATCGGCGCAAGAGATGTGACACATCTGGACCCAGCCAAGCGTGGCGTTGCGATGGTGTTCCAGACTTACGCACTCTATCCGCACATGACTGTGGCCGAGAATATGGGGTTCGGTCTGCGCATGAACGGCGTGGCGAAAGCCGAGATAAACCAAAAAGTTCAAGAGGCTTCAGCTATTCTGAAGTTGGATCAATACCTGAAACGGAAACCAAAGGCCTTGTCCGGCGGTCAGCGTCAGCGTGTTGCCATTGGCAGGGCCATTGTACGCGGCCCCGACGTGTTCCTGTTCGACGAGCCGTTGTCGAACCTTGACGCCGAATTGCGGGTCGAAATGCGGGTTGAGATCGCGCGCCTTCACAATGAAATCGGCGCAACCATGATATATGTGACCCACGATCAGGTCGAGGCGATGACTATGGCCGACAAGATCGTTGTTTTGCGAGATGGTCGAATCGAACAGGTCGGTGCTCCGATGGATTTGTACCGCGACCCGGACAACAGATTCGTTGCCGGGTTCATTGGTTCGCCAGCGATGAACTTTTTGGAATGTGACGTGGTTGATGGCCGTGTAACGCACCCCGCGTTCAATCATCCTGTACCGGTGACGTCTTCTGTCCCCGCAAATGCGACGAAAGTGACATTGGGGATACGGCCTGAGCACCTTCTGGTCGATCGTACAGGTGATACCTGCACCGTGGACCTGACCGAAGCGCTTGGCGGTGTCAGCTATTCTTATCTGTTGACCGCAAATGGCGACAAGCTGATCATCGAAGAGCGTGACGATGAACGCAGCAAGCAAGGCGCACGAATCGGAATCTCGTTCTCGGCCGAGCGGGCGATGTTGTTTGACAACGAAACAGGCGAACGGCTGCGATAGTGTTTGTAGATTTTGGGCTAGAAGGGCGTCGTGCATTGAGTTCGACGCCTTTTTAGTCATTTGAGTGTGGATTTTGTATCCAATATCCGATAACGCAGAGAAAAGCAGCGCATGCGCTGCGTTCTCAAACTTGTGTTTTCGAAGGATTGTCCGATGGCCACCAACGTTTTTACCGGCACTATGCCCGCGCTCATGACCCCATGCACAGCGGATCGCCAGCCGGATTTTGACGCTTTGGTTCGCAAAGGACGTCAGATGATCGACGCAGGCATGTCGGCGGTTGTCTATTGCGGCTCGATGGGGGATTGGCCGCTGTTGACTGATGCCCAACGCATGGAAGGGGTAGAGCGTCTGATCGCTGCCGGTCTGCCCGTCGTTGTCGGCACCGGGGCAATCAACACCAAGTCCGCTGTTGCCCATGCCGCCCACGCTCAAAAAGTCGGAGCTGTGGGGCTGATGGTGATCCCACGTGTTCTGTCCCGTGGTAGCTCTCCGACTGCGCAGAAGAACCACTTTAAGGCGATTCTGAATGCCGCACCCGACGTGCCCGCGATTATTTACAATAGTCCCTATTATGGGTTCGCAACGCGCGCTGACTTGTTCTTTGCTTTGCGCATGGAACATCCCAACCTGATCGGTTTCAAAGAGTTCGGGGGCAAGGATGACCTTCGATATGCGGCTGAGAACATCACCAGCCAAGACGATCAAGTCACGCTGATGGTAGGGGTTGATACCGAGGTTTACCACGGTTTTGTCAATTGCGGTGCCACCGGCTCGATCACCGGGATTGGGACTGCATTGCCGCGCGAAGCGCTATTGCTGGCCGCGTTGTCTAAAAAGGCAGCCAAAGGCCACGCGGAAGCCCGTCAACGCGCACAAGAGTTGACCGAAGCCATTCATGTATTGTCCAGCTTTGACGAAGGGCCGGATCTGGTGCTCTACTACAAACACCTACTGGTTCTGAACGGGGAAGCGGAATATCGTCTGCACTTCAACGAAACAGATGAACTGACAGATGCACAACGCAACTATTGCGAACAGCAATACGCGCTGTTCGGTGCATGGTTCGCAAACTGGTCGAAACAGGGTGGAGTGATCGCTGAATGCATGTGATCGACAGCCATACCGGCGGGGAGCCCACGCGGGTCATCCTTGACGGCGCGCCGGATCTGGGGACTGGTCCATTGGCTGACCGTGCACGGAGGTTGGAGTCCGATCACAGAGAGTTCTACCGCTCCGTCCTTCTTGAACCTCGTGGACAACCGGCAATGGTCGGTGCTTTGTTGGTTGAACCGGTCGACCCGACCTGCGTGACTGGTGTGATCTATTTCGACGTGGATGCAGTGTTGGGCATGTGTGGCCACGGCACAATCGGGCTGGCGGTTACACTGGCTCATCTGGGTCGCATTGATGTCGGAGAGCACCGAATTGAAACTCCTGCAGGTGTAGTGGCGGTTACTCTGCATGACGAAAACACTGTGACAGTCAGAAATATCGAAAGCCGACGGGTCCATAGTGACGTGACAATAAGCGTACCGGGCCACGGTGAAATCGTGGGCGACGTTGCCTACGGGGGCAATTGGTTCTTTATCGTTGATCCCAGCCCGATCCCCGTAACGTCTGACAGAATTCGCGCGTTGACCGATCTGACTGTTGCCATCCGCAAGGCGTCGATCGCTCAGGGCATCGGGGGCGAAAAGGGCGAGCTGATTGATCATGTCATCCTTCAGGACACGCCAATCGACCCGGACCTTCACAGCCGCAACTTTGTGCTGTGCCCGGACGACAATCATGACCGTTCGCCTTGCGGGACGGGATGCTCGGCCCTGTTGGCTTGTATGGCGGCAGATGGTGCTTTGGTCCCAGGCGAGGAAATCGTTCAACAAAGCATTATTGGTAGCACGTATCGCCTGTCGTATCAGCCTGGCCACGAAGGTGGAGTTATCCCTTCGATTACCGGGCAGGCTCATATAATGGCTCAGGCCAATTTGATTTTTGCCGCAGCTGATCCGTTCCGCAACGGCATTCAGTTATGACTCAGCAAGTTGTTGTCATTGGGGCCGGAGTCATCGGCATCACAACCGCGCTGGAGTTACAGCGCCGGGGACACTCGGTGCTGGTGCTGGACAAAGACGGAGTCGCCGCGCAAACCTCGGCCGGAAATGCCGGGGCTTTTGCCTTCCCCGAGGTCGAACCGCTGGCGACTCCAGGCATCATGCGCAAAGCGCCGAAATGGTTGCTGGACCCACTGGGCCCGTTGTCGATACCTCCAGCCTATGCGTTCAAGATTGCACCTTGGATGTATCGCTTTTGGCGAGCTAGCCAGCCGTCGCGCTATACGGATTTGTTGGGCGCGCAGTCGAACCTTATGAAGATTTCCAGCGCCGCTCTGGAGCGACTGATCCCTTCTGTCAATGGCGAAGAGATGATGCAGCGCGATGGGCAACTGCAATTGTATGAGTCCCAGACCGAATATCGCGCCAGCCTGCCAACCTGGGATCTTAGACGCGCGCACGGAATCGAATTTGAACTGCTTGAGACACCCGAGGCGATCGCCGAGAAACAGCCGGGACTTAGTCGACGGTTCACCCATGCTGGTTTCACCCCAAACTGGCTTAACGTGATCGACCCAAAGCAGTGGGTCGACCATTTGGCCAAATCGTTTCGTGAAAGGCAGGGGCGGATCGAAACGCGCAATATTCGCGCGTTGACTCCGTTAGAACATGGTGTGCGGATAACCGTTGACGACGGGACACTGGACGCAACAAAAGTTGTTGTGGCTGCGGGTGCCTGGTCGCATCATCTGGCGCAAACACTGGGCGACCATATCCCGCTAGAAACCGAGCGCGGCTACAACACAACCTTGCCACCCGGCGCTTTCGATCTGCGGATGCATCTGACCTTTTCAAGACATGGGTTTGTCGCCAGCCGCATCAACGGCGGCGTGCGCATTGGTGGTGCGGTTGAATTGGGTGGGCTGACTTTGCCTCCTAATTTCAAGCGCGCCGACACGCTGCTGAACAAAGCGACTCAATTTCTGCCGGGGTTGAACACGGCGGGGGGAACGCAATGGATGGGCTTCAGGCCATCCCTGCCGGATAGTATCCCGGTCATTGGGGCGGCTGCGCACGCACCTGATGTCATCTACGCCTTTGGGCACGGGCATCTGGGGCTAACTCAATCGGCGGGTACGGCTGAACTTGTAGCAGGGCTGGTCGACGGCGATGAACTGCCCATCCCGATGACGCCTTACGCGGCTACTCGATTTTAGAGAGGTCAAATGCGCAGCGTCAAAACACTCCACGTCATATCGGCCCATGCAGAGGGTGAAGTGGGTGACGTCATCGTAGGGGGAGTGTTGCCCCCGCCCGGAGATACCCTGTGGGAACAGCGCTCGTTCGTTGCGCGGGATCAGACTTTGCGCAATTTTGTTCTCAATGAACCCCGCGGTGGTGTCTTTCGCCACGTGAACCTTTTGGTGTCGCCCAAACATCCCGACGCGGATGCCGCATTCATCATCATGGAACCCGAAGATACGCCGCCCATGTCCGGTTCGAACGCGATCTGCGTCGCTACCGTTTTGCTGGACAGCGGTATGATCCCGATGCAAGAGCCGGAAACGCATCTGACGCTGGAAGCGCCGGGAGGTCTGGTCAGGGTTCGTGCTGAATGTCGCGATGGCAAAGCCGAGCGTATTCATGTTCGGAACCTGCCCAGTTTCGCGGACAAAATTGCCGCTACACTGGATGTGCCCGGTGTGGGGGAGCTGGTCGTTGACACAGCATATGGCGGCGACAGCTTTGTCGTGGTCGACGCGGCGACATTGGGTTTTGATATCGTAGCGCACGAGGCTCGGGATCTCGCGCGCATTGGGGTAGCGATTACCAATGCTGCGAATGAACAGCTGGGTTTTACCCACCCTCAGAACCCGGATTGGACCCATATCTCATTCTGTGCGTTTTGCGGCCCGGTTCAGGCGACTCCGACTGGCTTGACCGGAAAATCTGCCGTGGCGATTCAACCGGGCAAGATCGACCGCTCGCCAACGGGAACGGCTGTCTCGGCTCGAATGGCCTTGATGGCCGCGAAGGGAGAACTGGCTGTTGGTCAAACATTCGAGGCCGTTTCGATCATTGGTTCGCGTTTCACAGGCTGCGTTACCGGGCATGCGGATCTGGAAGGCAGACCTGCTATTATCCCCGAGATCAGTGGCCGAGGTTGGATCACCGGCACCCATCAGCACATGCTGGATCCCGATGACCCATGGCAAGGCGGGTATCGGTTAAGCGACACTTGGGGCGTTTAGACGACACCGTGCCTTGCAGGCATCACGTGCGATCTGTTGCACGGCTCAAACCTTTTTAGCGGCAGGCCTCATTACTACCTTAAGGAGAGTTGCCTCTGCTAAGGGATACTCTTGAAAATTCGGATTGCCGCCCTGTTTATTGTTGCAACCGCGCTGCTGTTATCAGCAAACGCGCCGTCTCGATCCTCGGTCAATTATTCCGAGCTTTCGCTGACTTGTTTCGGCGGCAAGGCAAAGCACACCGAGGCAGTGTCTGCGTGTACGACGCTGTTGAATGGGAACGGAGCTAACGAGGCCAATCGTAATGCGCTTTTTAGATTCAGAGGGTGGGCGTATCACCGCGACCGGCAATTTGACATGGCGGTTGCGGATTACACTCATGCTTTGGCCGTGTATCCCAATGACGCAAATTCACTCTTAAGACGCGCGTTCGCCTATGACGCCCTTGGTGACACTCAGGCGGCAGCAGCGGATTATGACAGCGCGTTGCAGATAGATCCTGACAGTTTGTTTGCCCTGTACCGCAAATCCGGTTTTGACAGACGGAACGGGCGTCCTCTGGCAGCAAGGCGCGGGTTGCAAACGGCCCTGAAGATCGACTCGGGCTATGGAAAGGCGGGTTATGAGTTGCTGGATCTAAGCTATGAATTGAACGGCTTTGAGGGGGTTGAGGCGTTCCTAAAACAGGCCAAGGATCGCTGGCCGGACGAAGATTGGGTGTATTTCTCTCAACTGCTTTACGACCTGAAATACACCGGGAACCACGACAGTGCGCTTGAGGCGGCACATAACCTTGCGCGGCTAGAGCCGGGCAAAGCATCAGATTTGTACTGGCCGGCTTTGGTTCATCTCAAGATCGGTGATGAGAACAAGGGGATCGAATATATAAAGAAGATTGCCGTCCTTCAGAAGGGTGACGTCGAAAAAGATAAGGGCATCTTTTTCACGCGATGGTATGACGCAGCGATTGATTGGTATATGTGGCGCGGCGAAAGAGAGTTGCTATCGAGCGGTCGGCTTTTTGCTTTGGCAGGCAGGCCTGACTTGGCGAAATCAGAATTGGAATCGGCGCTGCAAAGGTTCGGATATGCCGGGCGAAAGTGGGTTTTGAACTGTTTGTTTGCCCCGGCTGGCGTTTCCGTTCCATGGGCGGCTTATGCCGGGTCCGAAGATCATTTGGATCAGGTGGTCCAGGACTATGTCCTACGAGTTGCCTGGGACATGAGCTTCTTCCAACTTGAGAAACCGGTGTCGGAATCGACTGACCAATAGTTGCGTTTTTTCCTTCGGTTTGTGTTTTTGTCGTGCTGGATGCGGAACAATCGACCCACCCGTGTCAATTTGCGCCCCAGATAGGGAATTGATCCCAAGGCGATCCTGATTTAAGGGAGGCCCTGTCAAATCAGAGTCACCGTTGGGGCGGTAATCTTGTCGCGCCCCGCTTTGGCCACGCAGAAGTGGCCAGCTCTTGGAACGCACGCCCCGAAAGGCTTTAAAAAAGGTAAAAGAATATGGCAGATAAATCAGACTTCGACATATTGTATACCATTGTAGACGAAGCGCCCGAACTGGCCAGCGCCTCGTTCCTGCCCATCATTCGCAAATTCGCATCCGCCGCGGGCGTGAGCGTTGGAACCAAGGATATTTCTCTGGCCGGGCGCATTTTGGCGACCTTCCCAGAGAACCTTACAGATGCACAGCGCATCACCGATGATCTGGCCGCTTTGGGTGAGCTGGTGAAAACCCCCGAAGCCAACGTGATCAAGCTGCCCAACATCTCGGCCTCGGTCCCGCAGCTGGTGGCCGCCGTCGAAGAGCTGCAATCACAGGGTTACGACATTCCGAACTATCCCGAAGAACCTTCGACCGACGAAGAAAAGGCCATTCGTGCGCGCTATGACGCCATCAAGGGTTCGGCCGTGAACCCGGTTTTGCGCGAAGGCAACAGCGACCGTCGTGCCGCAAAAGCAGTGAAAAACTACGCCCAAAAGAACCCGCATTCGATGGGTGAATGGGTCTCGGACAGCAAAACCAAAGTGTCGTCCATGTCCGGCAATGATTTCTACGCAAACGAGAAATCGGCCACCATCACCGCCGCCCAGGCAGGCGATGCCAAGATCGAATTCGTGGGCAAAGACGGCGCCACCACCGTTCTGAAAGACGGCTGGCCGCTGGCCGAGGGCACCGTGGCCGACGCGACATTCATGTCCGTCAAAGCTCTGTCCGCGTTTCTTGCTGAGGCCATTGAGGACACGAAAAAAGACGGCACCATGTTCTCGCTGCATATGAAGGCCACGATGATGAAGGTCTCGGACCCGATTATCTTCGGCTATGCGGTTAAGGCGTGGCTGGCTCCGGTGTTTGACAAATTTGGTGCTGAGCTGGATGCGCTGGGTGTGAACCCGAACTCGGGCCTTGGTGATCTGCTGGAGCGGGTCAAAGACAATGCCGAGATTGTAGCCGCCATCGACGCGATTAAGGCCGACCGTCCGTCCATGTATATGGTCGACAGCGACAAGGGCATCACCAACCTGCACGTACCGTCGGACGTGATCATCGACGCCTCAATGCCCGCCGTGATCCGCGCGGGCGGTAAAGGCTGGGATGAGGCCGGTGCCAAAGGTGACACCAACTGCGTGATCCCCGACCGTTGCTATGCACCCGTCTATGACGAGACGATCAACTTTTTCAAAGCCAATGGCGCGCTGAACCCGGCCACTGCCGGTGCGGTCGCCAATGTGGGCCTGATGGCGCAGAAGGCTGAGGAATACGGCAGCCACCCGACCACGTTCCAGGCACCTGCCGACGGCACTATCCGTATCGTTTTGGCCAATGGCGAGACGCTGCATTCGCACGACGTCGAGCAGGGCGATATCTGGCGGTCCTGCACCGTCAAGAAAGCCCCGATCGAGAACTGGATCCAGCTGGCCATGGACCGTCAGCGCCTGACTGGGTCCGAAGCGATCTTCTGGCTGGACGCCAATCGCGCCCATGATGCTGAACTAATCAAATACGTCACACCGGCGCTTGAGGCGGCTGGCGTGGCTGACAAGTTCATGATCCTGGCCCCGCGTGAAGCGACCCGTCAATCGCTAGAGACGATCACCGCAGGCAACGACTCGATTGCGATCACCGGAAATGTACTGCGCGACTATCTGACCGACCTGTTCCCCATTCTGGAACTGGGCACCTCGGCCAAGATGCTGTCCATCGTCAAACTGATGAATGGCGGCGGCCTGTTTGAAACCGGTGCGGGCGGTTCGGCCCCAAAACATGTGCAGCAGCTGGTCGAGGAAAGCCACCTGCGCTGGGACTCGATGGGTGAATTCTGCGCGCTGGGTGAATCGCTGAACTTCCTGGCCGACAGCAAAGGCAACGCCAAGGCAGGCGTTCTGGGTGCTGCGGCCGAGACCGCAACGCAGGGTATTCTGGATCACAATCGCTCGCCCAGCCGCAAAGTTGGCCAGCCCGACAACCGCGACAGCCACTACTGGTTCGCCCGTTACTGGGCCGAGGCTTTGGCCGCGCAATCGGACGATGCCGAACTGGCCGCCGAATTTGCACCATTGGCGACGGCACTTGCAGACGGAGAAGAGACGATTCTGGCGGAACTGGCATCCGCGCAAGGCAGCGCTGCTGATCTGGGTGGTTACTATCTCACCGATCCGGCTAAGACCGCAAAGGTTATGCGCCCGAGTGCAACTTTGAACGGTTTGATCGATTAACATCGGTTGGCCCGCGTTATGGCGTGAGGCGCAAAGAAACTAGAAAAGTAAAAGGGGCCGACCCCCAAAGTCGGCCCCTTTTAGAGTGAGTGGAGAGTTCGAAACCTCACCTGGTGTGTTAGCTGCATCCTATACTTCCAGAAAAGTCTGGTAATTGGGGGATTCCCTTAGGGGCTGGGTAGTCTAAGAAAGGGCTGGTTTTTCAACCGGCCCTTTCTTGTTTAGCCTTAGTTGGACGCTGCGTTGAGCTTTTCGTTCTGCTCGCGCAACGTATCCGAGATGATCGCATACCATTCGCCGGATTCACGCATCTCATTAAGACCCTTGTTCATCATCGCGATGTATTCACGAGCGAACGGGTTGGTGCGGTGCGCCAGGAAGCTCATCGACGACAGTGTTGAGACATAGGGGTTTTCTACGATGTCGCTCGAGGTCAGGCCCATGTCTTTCATGGTCGCAGCGAACAGTTCCACTTCGAATGCGGCGACATCTGCAGTACCGGTCAAAACCGCATCCAGGCATTCGCGTGCCGAGTTTGGTTGAACCACAGTTGTGTTGTCGTAGTTCAGGCCAACTTCTTCAAGAACGACCATGCTCCAACCCTGCATACGGCAGACAGTTGCACCTTCGAAATCTTTGAAAGTGGTGGCGTTTGTGTAGTCACTTTCGGGCAGGGTATAGAAGCCGCCAACCACATCATAAACCGGCACCGAGGCCACGAATTGCGTACAACGTGCTTCGGTTTCGGGGGACCATTCATAGGTGCGGTTCGTGCAATCCGGCACAGTCCAGGCGATCGAAATGTCAAACGCGCCGAGCGGCAGCAGAGTTTCCAGGTGCGAAGACCAGTCATCGACAAAGCTGACAGAATAGTCACGCTGGTTGCCCGCACGCTGTAGGCTGGTTGTCGCCAGACGGGTCATAATGCCGCCGCCGCTCAGGCCTTCAGTGGTGAAGGGCTCCCAGCCGTTGCCCGCAACCATTTTGATGGGCGGCGCATATACGTTCGAACGTTTGACGCTTGCCGCGCGTTGTTCTTCGGCTGCAATGATCTCTTGCGCGGACTGACCGTTGGGAAGGCTGCCATCTTCACAGGGCAGAGCCAGAACAAGGCCGGGTTCCAGAGCGTTCGGGTTGGTGATGATGTTGCGGTTCGCGTTGAAGATCGGCTGGTAGTTCGATGTGCCATAGGCTGCGATTGCAATGGTCGCCATCGTGTCGCCATCGGAAACGGTGTAGTTTGTGCAGGCTTCCTGTGCCGCGGCGGCTCCGGCGCTCAGGGCAGTGACGGCGGTGGCCGACAGCGCAACTTTCTTCAGATCAATATTAAACATGTCCTCATCCTCCAGACATTATTGTTGTTAGGCCAATTGGGGCCTTAGCCATTTTCCATTTGATACCGCAGAGCGTTTGACACGATGTCGCGCCACTCTCCGGATTGCTGCATGATTGCCAGACCCTGGTTGAGCGTCTCAAGGATCGCTTCCCCATCCGGATTATCTTTGTGGGTCATGACGTTAAGCGACTTGATCGCCGCAAGGTTGGGGTTTTCGATGATGCGGTGTTCGTATCCCAGGCGCGATATCGCCTCGACAGCCAGGTGGGCTTCGATTGCGACGATATCTGCGCGGCCTTCCATGACTGCATGGAAACAGTCGTCAGGGGACACTGGGCGAAAAAGTGAGATTGCGGGTTCGTAAAGGCCAACTGCGTCCATATGGGACAACGTCCAACCTTCGGGTCGGCAGATCGTGGTGCCGGCGAAATCAGCATAGGTCAGGGTCTGCTCATAGCCAGAACCTTCGCGTGCGAAATAGGTGTCGACCACTTCATAGAATGGGTTCGAGAAGTCGTAGGTTTCGCAACGGTTGCGGTCTTTCTCCGACAAGGCCGCGGGTTCGTCGCAATCCGGTCGCGACCAAGGGAAGGTTGCGTCAAAGGCCAGTGTCGGCATCAGAAGGTCCAGATGCGAGGACCAGTCGTTGACGAACTGGATCTTGTATCCCTGTTCCGGCGCTGCACGTAGCATCGCGGTTTCCACAAGGTTTGTGTATAGCCCCCGATGCGGCAGAGCTTCGTCTGTGAAAGGTGCATAGTTGCCGCCGGTAATCAGCAACAGCTGACGGTCGCGAATTTCAGGCCGCTCGCTTTCATCCGCATCCCGGATCAGCGCGGCCGCTTCGGCGCGAGCAGCTTCAATTTCCTGCCGGGCTGCAGCTTTGGCTTCCAAAACTGCTTCCTGGCTGGTTTGCTCGGCTTCTGCCTCGGCTGCCGCGACGCGCGCTTCAGCTTCGGTAATGGCCTTTGCAGCACGCTCCTCTGCGGCCTTGACCAGTTCGGACGCCATCTCGGCGGCCATTGCCTCAGCCTCGGTTGCAGGGGGTGTGGGGGCTCGGCCTACATCTTCAAGACAAGGCAGGGTTAGTACGTCACCCACACGAATTATGTTCGGATTGTTCCCGATTACATCGCGGTTGGCGTCAAAGATGATGCCAAAATCTTCGGTCGAATAAACTTGAATAGCCAGCTCGCGCAGACTGTCGCCGCGCTGAATTTCGTAAGTCGAGCACGCCTCTTGCGCCGAGACGGTGCCGGTCGCAGCCGCAAGAGCCAGGCTGGAGATGATCAGATGAGGTCTCATGTGTCCTGTCGCTTTGCCTTTAATCGTTTCTTGTCAGTTTCAGAACTGCGATGGACGCATTGTCCTGATCGGGGTCGTTTTTGTCGCGCAAGGCGCGCCACAGCGCGTCTGCGATATCTTGTGCCAAAGCCTTCGACTGCGTCTGCAGGATGTGCTCAATCTCGGGGTTGCTAAGATATTGAAGCCCATCGCTGCCAGCGATCAGTACGTCCGATGTGGTCAGTTCCAGCGGGAGTTCAGGGCAATCCACTTTCGGGATAGCGGCACCCATGATGACTGAGGTCAATTGGTTCCGATCCGGGTGCGACAGCGCCTCTTCTCGGGTCAACTTGCCCTCGGCCTGTTGCGCGTCGATGATCGGCGCCATCGAGTGATCTTCGTTGACTTGCCGCAACATTCCGTCCCGAAACAAGTACAAGGGGCTGTCGCCAATCGAGATCCAAAAAACCCGCTGTTCCAAAAGCAGGATGCCCAGCATGGTTGAACCCATGTTGAACCCCTCACCCTGTTCTTCGGAATGCTGTGCCACGGCGGCATTGGCCTGCATGGCGGCCAATGGCAACGCGTCGATCAGCGCACTCTCGGTTGGTACGGTTTCTTCCAGTTCAGCGTCCAGCGCCTCGCGCCATGCGGTTATGACAAGTTCTGATGCTACATCGCCCGCCGCGTGCCCTCCCATGCCATCGGCGACCACGATATACCCGGCTCCCGCTGCATCGAACATGCGCGCAGCGACCGCGTCTTCCTGCGATTCACGCCGACCCTGATCTAGGATCAGCGCAATGTCATATGCCGGGGTTGCCAGCATCTATCAGGCGTCCCGCCAGTCAAAGCCATCATCGCAGAAGGCCGCAAACCGAACTGAGGTTTCGCTGATGCGGATCAAGTCGCCGCTGTTCAGCGCTACGGTGCTAAGGACGGGCTTGCCGTTCAGGCGCACCAGATTGGCCTTGCCGCCATGACCCAGATAGCATTTGCGATCTTCGGGGTCATAGGCGATGACAGCGTGGTTGCTGCGGGAAATGCCGGTGTCGCCAAAGTCCAGCTGAATGGCCTGATCGTCGTTGCGCCCGATTTGCATCAGGCCCTCTGTCAGCGTTATGCAGGCTCCGCGTCCTGGGCCGGCCGTCACAACCAACCAACCAACCGGGAATGTTTGCTGCGCGCTTTCCGTCTTGGCCACTGGTTCGGATGTTTCCATCAGATCCTGCACATGCGTGTCGGCACGCTCAAAGCCCAAGAAGGTGGTTTTGACCCGTCCACGACGATCCGATTGTACCGCTTGCGGGGCGGGAGGTGTCTCAACCACCTCGGCTGTGGTTTCTTCTGACTGAGGCACCAGAGGTCCATCGACCACTTCCGCGGTAACTTCTTCGATCTGGGCTGAGGGTTCCTCGGCAACGACTTCGATCACGGGTTCCGAAGTGGTGGCGTCGACCAGAACGACCTCGGTTTCGGCAATGGTTTCCTCGGTGGCGACGTGGAGCGTTACAATTGGGTCTTCTTCGACCTGTTCTGGCTCAATCTCGTCTGCAGGCTCGTGCGCTTCGGCAACAACTTCAGACAGGATTTTGTCATCCGAGGCGTCGGCCACGGGTTCATTCTCTGCGAACTCTGGCATGTCCTCTTCGGGAAGCAGATCTTCTGTGTCTTCGTAGCTACCCGATGACGGCATGTTGTTACCCGCCAGAGCGACTCGCAGCGCATTGAAATCCGCAATCGGTTCGGGTTTGTCAGCGCTGACCTCGGTAACCTCTTCGGTTTCGGGTTCTTTCGGCTTGCCGGCACCTTCTAGAAGCCGGCTCAGAGGGCTTTTGTATTTGAACATGGTGGCGACACCTTTGCTTCTGTGCACGGGACTTCAGTCCCATGGGGCTGCTACTCACCTTCGCGCAGGTCTGCGCAATGGCACTGATGATTGGAAACCGTAGTCACTGTTACTTTCCGCGACGGGCCGGGCCCCGACAGAGATGTACGAACTTGCGCACGATCCTCAGCAAACACACACTGGCGGATACAAAACGAACCGGGTGAATTACTCCTGCGCTAGTTGCATGACGGCATCGGTTTGGGCTCCGTTGCGCAAAACGGTCAGGCGGGCTTGTGGTTGGTTCTCGGCGACCAGAGCCGTCAGCATTGCATCCAGGCTTTCAGGGCCATCCAACACATTTCCCGTCTGCGCTTCCGATACCAAAACATCGCCTTCGCGCAGTCCGCCTGCAGTGTCAGTCGGTACTGTCTTGACTATCGTTGACCACCCCTGGCCGTCTGAATTTCGGATTGTCAGGCCATAGCCGTTTTCCAGGCCGACCATGCGCATCGCCGGGAATGCCAGAAGGCCGTTCATCGCTCTTTTTTCACCCAGCGGACGATACCGAGCTGTGACGCGGATATAGCCATCGGGGTCGACGTTCAGGTCGTTCAACACCTGTGCTGCAAAACTTGCGTCGGACTGTACTGGCTCTCCGTTGAGGGTATAGATTGCGGCGCCACGTTCGACCCATTCGCCGATCACCGACATATCTTGAGTCGGGTCGATTCCAGTGACGGCGATTACATTGCCAGTCGAGACACGCCGTTTGGAAATCTGAAATGGGATTTCCACGTCCCAATGCGAAAAGGCGAATTGAACCTCGGCAAGGGTAATTTGGGTGTCATCCGCAGGGGCAGGGAGTTCGGCTGTCTGGGCTTCTGCCTCTTGTGTGACAGCCGGTTCAGCCAGGGTCTGCTCGACAGGTTCCGGCTCTGACTCCACCTGCTTGGGTGTCTCTTCGATCGCGACGTTGACTGCGTCGTCTGTTGTGGCTGGTTCTGCAACTTCGGCTTCATCTATAGCGGCGGGTTCCGGGATCTCGGCGGCCGCCTCAATCTGCGCGAGGGCGACCTCGGGGTCGGTTGGCTGTATTGCAGGCTCGTCTTTGCCCGACATTGCGAAAATGCCGCCCGCGGCTAGGGCAATAGCAACAACCGCAACACCGGCCATCATTTTAGCCCCGCCGCCTGAGCCGTTCTTTACGATCGTGTCAACTGCGACCGGAGGCTCCTCGGGTGCTTGAAAAGTCGCCAGTTCGTCCTCTTTCTTGTCTTCATGACCCAGGGCGATGTCAGGATTACCCGCAAGCAAGGCTGTCACGACAGCCTCGGCGTTTTCGCTTTCTGCTTTGACCCGAGCTTTTTCTGCCTCTTCGTCCAAACGATCCATCGCGACGATGACGGAAACAGGGCGATATTCAAACGTATCGAACATCACGCCGGGGCCGCGGAACATACGCAACCAGTCCAATGCCGTTTGCAGACGGTCTGTAGCGTGAACCTCCATCGCTTTGTCGATCGCTTCCAAGAAGCCGTCGGGATATCCCTTGTACCGTCCAGCCAGAGGAAGGTACGGATCTTTGGTGCCATTGTTGAAGGCGTTCAACCGGGATTGCCCATCGACCGGACGCTCGCCACTGATCGCGTGATACAAAGTCGCGGCCAGTACATAGAGATCGCTGCTGGGGCCTTGTTCTGCTCCGCGTACGTAAAACTCATGCGGAGAGTAGCCGTCTTTGATCACCCGCAGTGTCAAAAGTGCAGCAGATTGGTTCGCGGCCTGCTCGCGCGCGGCGCCAAAATCGATCAGTTCGGGTTCACCGTTGCTGTCAATCAGGATGTTGTCGGGCGAGATGTCGCGATGCAACATTCCGCTTTGGTGGATGAATGACACCGCCGACAACATTTTCTCGGTTACCTGAACAATAAAGTCAGGTCCGGCGTTGTTGTCGGGGTTCTCGACGTAGTCCAGAAGATCGCAACCCTGGATGAAGTCCATTGCAATGTAGGCGGTGTCGTTGTCTTCGAACACCTGATGCACGTCGACAATATTGGGATGGACCAGCCGTGCGTGATTGCGGGCTTCCTGAATGAACAGATCAATGATTGCGCGCAAGTCTTCTTTTTGCCGGGGGTCGATGGGTTCGACCGCATCACCGTTACGCTGGCACAGAGCGCCCGGATAGCATTCCTTGATCACGACCTCACGGTCCAGGCTGTTACGCGCCAAATATGTGATCCCAAAACCGCCATTGCTGAGAAACCGCAGGATCTCGTACTGGCCGCGCAATAGCTTTGCGCCCGGTTGCAGACCTTCAATTTTAGGTTCGTCGTGCGTCGCATCGACAGCCTGATTATGGCTCATTTCTTCCCGCCCATTCTAATCATTTTGCGGCCGCATTTTTGCTGAAACAGCGCGTCAACTCACAAACAAACACAACCGCAGGACAACTAAGAATGTTAGACGATTCAAATTTGACTTTATTGGGGCCGCCTCATGGCTTCACTGAGAACGGGAAGGCGCAATAATCAACATCTGGTGGTGCGCTAAGGCAGAAAGCTAAATGTTGATGTGTTGGTGCAAAAGAATGCGGACTGAAGGCCGGTTTTGGAATGATTGTTCACTGATTCCGAAACAATGAACGCATGATTCTTGACACGACGAATCGCAGCTTAAAGGCACAATCCTAACGTGATTGCGTTAAGTGCCGGTACGCGGTTGTGATGACTCAACCCGGCTGCCTGCCCAAGCGAGGTTGTCGCTGAGCTGGGCCAGAATGCTGACCGCATCCTTCAAAGGCGCATCGCCGCTTTCAAATTGCAGCAGCAACAGCAAATCCGTGGCTTTTTCGAATTCAGCTGGAATCCAATCGGCCTGCGGATCTATTTCTCCGCCCTGTTCCAAACGTTCGGCGAAATCCTCGACGATTTCTTGGCAACTGGTCAAAAAGGCCGTGGGTTCAATTTCGGAGGATTCTCGCAAGTCCTCATAGATACTGGCGATCGCGGCAAGCCAGTCTTCAAGGATCGGATTTTCCAGCGGTGGCAGCGCGGATTCCAGGACCGCCTGCATCTTGGCTGTGTCAGGCTGCGCTGGTTCGGGTTCGTCAATATCCAGCGTTTGCAGAAAGGGTAAAAAGTCTTTCTCGAGATCTCTTTGCGCAGCGGAGATGTCATGCTGGCGGCGGTTTGATGCGATTTCCAATACCTGTTCGGCCAAGTTCTGCCCGCCGCAAGTTTCCCAAAGGGCGAAGTCTGGTTCGGGTTCCTGCGCCATGGCCCGTACTGCCACCGGCGTGCCAATTGGCAACACCGAGCGGAACATTTCGCCGTTTTCCTTGTTCAATCGCGCAAGGACCCGGTCCAGTGCATCACGGACAGGCGGCAAATCGGCATGCGTTACGGCCAGCAAACTATTAGCACGCAGTTCCTGCGGAACCTGGGACCACAGATGGCGCTCGGTCTCACGCCAGGCGTGGGTCCCATTGGTACACCAGATCGCGCAATCGACGAATTTCAACAAATCCAGTGTTGGCTTGTAACTGTCGTCCAATGCGCCGGTTCCAGGCAAATCAAACAACGAAATCTCCTGCAGGGCAGGGGTGTTAATCCCCACAGAGATAAAATCTGGATTTTCCTGAGCCGCCTTTTCCAGCGCAATACCGGAATACACTTTGGGTTCTTTGCCCCACCACCCCACTGTCGTTTCAGGAGTTTCGGAATAGGCAACGATCACCAGCGGCAGTTTCAGATGCTGCGGGCCGGTCGGTAGAATGTCGGCACCCGCCAGCATATTGGCAAGGCTGGATTTCCCGGCACCAAATTCTCCGGCGAAGCCGATATTGACCGCGTTCGAAAGGCGCTCGGCATGGGCCAATGCGCGATTGCGCATTTCGTCCAGCTTGGCGTCAGTGGGAAGGTCTTCAGTCGCGGTCAGAAAGTGCTCAAGCTTACGCACTTCCTTCTCGGTTCCCGGAAATTCGATCATTCAGCTGCCTCAGGTAAAGTCTCGTTCGCGGCGTCAGCTCCGAAAACGGTGTCCAGTTCGTCTGCAACACGCCGGGCATTGTTATACGCCTCTTGCGCTTCGGCCTTGGCATTTGTTTCGCTTGAACCAGAGCGACTTTCAAGGTGCCCTGCCAAAAGTGCCATGTAATGATCCAGAACTGTGTTCAACCGCTCAAGCAAGTCACTGCGAGCAGTGTCGACCAGATCATCCCCGATCATTTCAAATTCCTGAACGATCATGTTCTCAGCGCGGGTAACAACGCTTTTACGCGAAATCAGGCGCGACAGCCATGTCACGCGCAGCTCAACCGTAATTCCGCGTGTCAGCGCCGTTGTGTCAGGCCGGAACCACCGTACAGCGCTTGTGTTCATTCGGTTGTCGGTCTGATCCTGCCAGCCGGGCAGGGCGCGCAAGGCGGCGTTGCTTTGCATGTCGATCGCGTATAATTCACTGAGCATTCGCTGGCGAATAACCTGAGTGGCGCCTTGGACTAGTTCGCGCATACGATCGCGCAGCGGGCCGAAATTCAGTTCCGTCTCGCCGCCCTTTGCCAGCAAGGGTGAATCCCCATTGGGTCCACGCACCACGTCCGATACCGCTTCGGCCACTGTATCGTCCATGACACCGCGCAGATTGGCTAGAACTTCATCCATTCCGTCGATGATCTCAGACGTCTTGTCAGCCACTTTCGCGCGCAACCCGGCCAGAGTTTTGTCGTTGTCATCTTCGCTTTCCGGTTTGCCAGAAATTTCTTCCTCGATGGCCCGCAGATGCGCACGAGACCGTTCCAACTCTCCCTTGGCGAAACTGTCCAAGTGTTGCCATGCCATACGAAGCTGTTCATCGCGCGGGCCGTGGGTCAAAGCGCTGGTAACGTGGCGACGCAGATCGGGAAGCCCAGATGCGATCATCGCAGCAAACCTAAGGACGCCTTCGCGGCTGATCGGACCGGGCCCTTGTTTGATTTCTTCAACACCGTCCAGATATTGCTTCATCTGTTCGGGATGGGCGCGAAGCCATGCAAGGACGTGGTCATGGTTGACGCCAGTATCGTCGCCCGTAAGCGCGTAGTGGGCCCACTGCGCACTGCCCATCAGCACATCGATGTCCGAATTGCCAAGCGCCTTGTCCAGCCCATCTATTACGTCGGCGCGCACCTTGACGGCATCCTCTGCACCACCGCCCAACTCGTCCACGCGGTTGATAAACACTACGATTTGACCCAGTTCGAGCGCCTGCATCAAGCGGAACAATTTCAGGTCCGCCCGTGACAAGGCTTGGTGCGCCGACAATACGACAACGAAAAAGTCTGATTCTTTAAGGTACTGGCGCGAGATTTCTTCGCGGATCAAAAGCGGGTCGTTTACTCCGGGCGTGTCCGTGACTGTCAGCGGAAAAGGAAAATGGCCGATGTCAAAATAGACCTCAGCCTTTCGGGTAATGTCGCTGTATAGACCGCGGTCCGAGCCGGGGTCATGGTTCCCGTCGTCAGTCGGGTCGTCGCCTGCACAAACGTACCGCGCCAAATCGTCGGTCGTCAGATTATCGAGGTCGTGGTGCTGACCCAACAGGTCCTTGTAACTCATACCCAGACGCAGTTTGGCGCGCGCTTTCATCGCATCAACCTGCTCTTCGATAATCTCGCGCTTATAACTGTCCTCGTCATCGGGGAACATATTGCGCAGCTCTTCACCTTCGGCGATCAGAGATTGCCACTGCCGGTTGTCAAAGAAATGAAACTCGGCCCCTCTGGTGCGGCCCGAAGGATGCCCGAAATGCATGTCGGTAATGACCGTCGTCCAAGGATTCACATCCGAAGGCAGAAACTCTGCCTGACCGGTGAACCCGTTAATCAGCCGCGATTTGCCCGCTTTGATCTGCCCGACAAAGGCAATAGAGGGCTTGAGATCCGTAAGATCAGCGACAATACGGGAAATAAACTGACGTGTTTCTTCGTTGCTTAGACCTTTCAGATCTTCGGCAACCCTTATTAATTCGCGACGTTGATTTTCACTCATAACATTTACCCTGGTTACTCGAACTCACAGATTGAATTCGCCGAAAATTTGAACGCTTCAGGCCCGGTCATCTGCCTGAGCCTGTTAGAGACTTCCACAAGTTTACCGCGGCACCCAGTTTGCGGCTTTCATGGATCACAATAGCGGTCTGTTGACCATCTTTGAGCGCGGCCAGCGCAGTTCCCCTGCCGCCGGCTGGTCGCATTACGATCAACTGAGGACCGCGATCGTCATTTGTAGAATCCTCGCTCCAACCGACTAGGTCTTTGACGAATTGTTCCAAAACGGTTTGGTCGGCGTAGACTGGCTGCCCTGATGCACAAACGCCGTCGGTGTGGACGTCGAACTTATCCCCGATATGGATACGGCCAAGCGCGAAAGATGCCGCGCCGTCAAAGAACCCGCTCGTAAGTACAGACTGTTCGTCGGCTGGCGCGTCGTCTGTAGCGGGCTCTGGCACGATTGAAACGATCGGTTCAGATGGCAGTTCGACCTGAAAACAGGCTTTCGATATCTCGCTGAAAGTGATGCCGACGTCGTCGGCTTCTAGCACGGCGTCTGGTTGCAACGATATCAAACTCAGCGGTCCAGGAGCTGACGCGATATCCGTAACGATTTCGGCCAGTTTCTTAGCCAGTGTATCACGCGGTTGGGTTTCGAAGTCAGGGGCGATCCCGGTTCGAACGCGAAATACATCCGTCACCCTAGAGCTGTTCACTTCGATAGCCAGGCAATCGCCATTTGCCGCTGTAAACTCCAGACGGCGCGGTAGTATCGTTCCCCGAATGGTGCGCAGGACCTGATCGCGCCGGGTCTGCGCTGAATCACCTGTCAACGTAACGGCGGGGTTCTGGCGTGCCACGGACGAACGTCCAATATCCTCGAGCAGGTCGAGTATTTCCGCATCCATCATACTGTGACCTCCTCTGGTCTCGCTCAAACCGCCGCCGTAACCGGCGCGAGGCTTAGATGTGATTTTGTAAGGGCCAAACCGATATTGGCGCTGCTGCGGCAGATGTAGCAGACAACGTGACCCGGGTACGCAGGAGTGCGCAGGAAGATATTGATCCGGTCGCCAGCCAATACCGCGATTTCGCCAAAGCCCTCTTCCTGTGTGTCTTTCGTTCCAATACTGCGCAAAAGCGCCTCAAACCCACGGACACCGCGCCCCTGAAACAGGTTGGCAACAGCAATTGCCAGAGTGTCCAGAACACTCTGGTCTTGCGGGTCGGGCGCATGAGCACCCAGCAACATGCCCGTTTCCATATCGACATACCCGGCTGCGATGCAGTCGGGTATGGTCTCGGTGGCTGTGATCAAAGCGGCTTCGATTTTCATCTTACGTACTGCTTTTCTATTTCAGAAACCTGTTACAATACATGCCACTCGGCCCCGCCGTTTTTGTTTGCCTCAGGCAATGGTGTCACCGTGGATTTGGTGCCGCGCGCAAAGTGTTCCGCCGCGATCTGATCGTATTCGTCCAGGAAAGACATGAACTTTTTTTTCAAACCTTCGGCGTCCTGCGGCAGCTCCTCATCTTCAGAGATCTCGCGCCACATGGCGGCGGCGCTGAGAGGAGAGCCCGCAGGAGCGTTCAGTACATCCTCCAGTCGCTCCTTGTGGACCGGTGGTTCCGACCCGTTCGGCAGCGAAACGACCTGCATATCGATCAACCCCGAGGTCTCGGGTTCTGGCTCGAACTCTTCGCTATGTTTCGCCTGCTCGGCCATGAGCGCCGTGATAGAAGAAACCGATGTTTCAGCGGGTGTTCCTTCTGCAACTTCCCGGGTGTCTTCCGTCTGTTCAGGTGTTACCGACAGCTTATCTTCAAGCGAAACCATAAAGGTGTCGGAAACGTCTTCATCCTGTTCAGCGTCCTCAGCCGCGACCTCTGCGACTAAGTCTTCGTCTTCTAAGTCCTCTTCGTCCAACAGGTCATACTCATCTTCGTCGGACGTGTTCAGCGGTGCATCGGTCAGATTCAACGTAGGGCTCGGCGACTCGCGGAAGAAAGCGCGCAGATCGTCCTCTTCTTCCTGCGTGTCCGCAATCGGTGCTGCGTCAACTGTACTGGTGGTCATCTCGGCCCTCAGACGATCTGCCTCATCGGGCTCGATACGAGGAGCGCGTTCACTGTCGTCAGCGCGCAATTCCACGCGGGCAGGGCGCACGGGGAAACTGGTGACAACTTCGTCGCGATCCAGTTCGAATGGATCGACTTCCGGGTTCACCAACTGCAATGGAGAAGACTGATCCTGCTGAATCTCGTCAACACGATCATGCAACGCCATGGGAGATAGGCTGTCGTCGATCTGGTACCGCGCCAGAAGATCGGCGCGATGGTCCATGATCTGTTCCGTAATCTCAAGGAAGCTGTCGACCATCTTCCCGCCGCCGCTGCGTGCCCAAAGCTCGGCATCGCCGCTTTTGTCGCGTGCGGTAATTGCATCACGAGCCGAGAACAAGATCGAACGATTGAACAGATGCCCGGCCTCGCGATTGACGCGGCGCAGGACTTTTTGCCGATCCTTGGGGCCCAACACGTCGGCACGCGCCACCAACAGTAACGAGTTATTCTGAAGCCGTTCTGGCAACGCCACCCATGTTGCGCGTTCGGTCTCGCGCCAGGCCTGGGTCGCGTGGGTACACCACAACACACCATTGGCCTGACCAACGGCGCGCCGCCAGACATCGTCCGAGATTTTGGGGTCCGAGATACCGGGCGTGTCAATTAGATCAACGGCCTCCAGAATGTCAGCTTCAAGGAAAATCCGAATGAACTGAGCATCGTTCACTCCGACGGTTTCCAGTTGATCCAACGTGATATCATCGCGCGAGCCATCGTCGCGCTGAACGTAAGCAGATTGATCGCCCCAGCTGAACCAAACCGGCGGCAGTTGAGTTGCCGTCACCTGCGTTGGCAGCGTGTGCGACCGCAGTAGAAAGTTCATCAAGGTGGATTTGCCGGCGCTGAATTCGCCCATAAGAGCGAAGATAGGTTTGCGGCGGGACCATTGCTCGACGCGTTCCCATGCCTTGGATGAAACGAAGCGGGTTTGTGAATCTTTTGCCATGTCGCTACTTATGCTGCCTCGTTGCTAAGATCTTTCAGGATATCGCCCAGGATATCGTCCCGCGATTTCTGGGGCGCCCCACCCGCCAACAGTGCTGCGTTTGGATTTGGAACGGCTTCGGCCGAGGCCGAAATGCTCAGCAATGTCTCTTTCTGCTCACGCAAGAAGTCTGACAGAACAGCACGGACATTTTCCAACACTGCAGCAACCTGGTTTTCTTCGATGTCTTTGGTGATCGAATTCGCCTCGGAAGCTATCAACCGCGTATAGTCCGCAGCATAGGCTTCGAACCCTTTACGACGCTGCCACCAACGACGCCACCATGTGCTTTGCAAATCCAGTGCGATGGTCCGGCCAATTCCCAATGGGGGCGGGACCCGTGGCACGATGGGGGCTTCGATGGCAAACTCGCCTAGATGATTGCCCAAGAGCTTCTGATACAGGGCTTCGACATCCGAGGCCGCGGTTGAGTACAGCGAACCGGCTTCCTTGCGCATCGAGCGTGCAAAGCTGAAATAGGCTGCTTTTTGCAAGGTGCGTAATCCTGCCGGATCATATTGCCACGTGCCTTCTTCTCCATTCTGCTCGAGATGAGAGATCAAAGAGTCCGTTGCACGTTTGACAAAATTGGATTCCGCCGACTTCAGACGTTCGATCACTTTGTCACGTAGTGACGTGGTCAGTTCCGCCACTTTCTTTTCGTATTGTTCGGTGATCTTTGCGATTGCCTCTTCGGTCGACACACCATCCAGGTCTCGGACAATGCCGTCGCTATTAGACAGGCTCTTGGCGACTGCAGTGGCGCGGATTTGGCTTGCAATATTGCGCGCCCTGTGGCGGACGCGCTCGAGAAGGCGGTTGCCTGCCCCCTCTGCGATCCGTTCATTCATGGCCAGCAAAAGGTCTGGCAAGCCCGAAAGCGCCCAGATTTTGTCGAGTGAGGGTGCCTGATCGCCAAACCCGGCGGCCAGATAGAAAGTGTTCAAAGCCTCGCGCGATTCCTCGGTCAGGATATCGGGATTCCCGGTGATCGCTGCCTCGGCCCAGAGCGCGCTGCCAAAAACGACGCTGGTGTTGGCGTCGATGTTGTTTTGCTTGAGCGTGTCTTGGATGCGATCTCGGATTTCCGGAACCTGATTTACAGGGTCCGCCAGTTCGTCAATTCGGTTGACGAAAAGGATAATCTGGCGGTTTTCAAACTGTGCGATAATGCGCATCAGCGCCATATCCATAGTTGTCAACGCCTGGCTTGCAGCCAGAACGACAACGCAGACTTCGGACCCCCGCAGGCTGCGCAGAGTGATCTGCTCGCGCACCATGAAGGTATCGTTCACGCCGGGTGTGTCGCAGAGCTTCAACGAAATGGGGTACTGCGGAATGTCCATGAATAGGTCAGCGGACTTGGTGACGTCGGCAAATCGTCCGGTTTTCGGATTGATGTCCGGATCATCCTCATCACCCAGACAGACATAGCGCTGGATAAGCTCTTCGTCGAAGTAGTCGTATTGGTGGCTTTGCCCCAGGATCAGGTCGAAATGCTTGCCCAAGCGTTCTTCTGACTTATCCTTCATCTCGCCGATTTGACGGCGGATATCGTCCATTTCGTCGTCTGCCCCAGCACGATTTGCCAGTTCGCCCAAACGACCACCACCGATCATCAGGTTGTCCCATTCTTCCTGCTCGAAGAACGTGAACTTGGACCGTGTATCGCCTTCGGTCCGGGTGTTGATGTTCAACGTCGTGACCACCGAGGTCCACGGGTTTACATCAGAGGGCAACAGGGCAGGGCGCCCGGCCAAAATGTTCACAATCGAAGACTTGCCCGCCTTAACCTGACCAACCAACGTAACGCTGGCAGTGAAATTTTCGATCTTAGTTTTCAGCGTGGCAAGCCGGGCGGTCGAGCGCGCGTCTGCCACCTCAGTCAGCTGGTCGATCTGCGTCGTCAGCGCGGACATGGCCGACGTCATAGGCGTCAGAGCTTCGTTGCCAACGGACAAAAGATGGTCATTGCGCGCCATAGTTCAGCCTCCGGTTCCGGTCGCGGCGATATGGTGTGGGACCTGATCGGGCTGGGTGCTGGTCAGCGTATCGATGCGTGCGATCAGGTTCAAAGCATTCCCCAGTATCGCCGCTTCGTCGACAGGGGTGATTGTTTCATAGGCTCCGGAATCGGCAAGCACTTCGATCGAGCTGAAACACTCACTGTTTTCCAGGCAGGCAAGACGACGGCCGGTCGGGAAACCTGCGGATTTGGTCTTGGGCAGAGGCATCCGGGAATTGGCTAACAGGTAGTGGCCACCCGAATGGGTCCGCAATGAGATACCAAACCCTGTGTCGGGATGATCTTTGGTCAGGGTTTTGAGTTCACCAAGAAAACTTTCGCGTGCAAGACCAACGGCGTCTTGCTCGGTAGCAGCAGAGTTCATCATGTTGGTCACAGTTACGACCCTTTTGTTGAAGTTGAGCTGGAAACTCGTATGTGGCCCAGAGGCAAAAAGACTCGGTCAGTCCTCAGCCCCCATCAACTACTGGCAAGGCGGTGTTATTTTGACGCGAATAAGATTTTTTGGCGTTTGAATTGTGGCGCAAATGTGGTGCGTGAATTTCGTGCGTAGGATTCTTTGAAAATCGTGGAATAAACCTTTGCTCTGGATGAAATTCCCTCTCGCACTTGCTTTCAAGCTTTGCTATTCACCCGATCACTCTGACAGGTTCTGTCTAGGATGCGGGTGTGGCGAAATTGGTAGACGCACCAGATTTAGGTTCTGGCGCCGCAAGGCGTGGGGGTTCAAGTCCCTCCACCCGCACCAAGTATTCATTGTAATCATTAATTAAATTAGTGTTTTTATAGTTTTGGCCCCCGCTGTGGCCCCGCCTTTTCACACGCTAGGGGCTGAAAAACGGCGTCGATTTCTTCCACGTAATAGAGCGGCCGGGCGCCGGCATGCGCGAAATGCGCCTTTACGAGATTCGCTTTAACCATCTCATGGAATTTGCGTCTGCCGAATGGCCAGCGGGTTGACCTAATGGCTTGAATGCCTGTCACGAACTTAGCTTCGTCTGTGATTATCGGTGTCTGAATCGTCATCCTTCCCCTCCTGTGTTGACTAGGGCGGCATCCATCGCCTTAGCGGCTCAAATGGTGGAGGGGCAGGGCGAATGAAGGACTTTGCCGAAGTTGTTGCCTCCTGGCCCACAGAGCTGGCAAAACTGGACCGCAGGGATCGCGCCATGATGACTACAAGGGCCTGTTTTGTGCTTGGTGATACCGAAAATTGGCTAAGGTCTCAGAACGTCCTTGCGCGCCTGTTGTCCGAAGAAGATTTGGCAGGATTGGCTTACATTTGCCTCAGATCGTTACCCACTGAGACCGCGTATAACGTAGCAGAGAGAGCCAACGGACACCACAGCGACTGGTTCCGCCATTGGACCTCAAGGTGCGTCAGAAGCGCTGAGTATCACGCTTCTATGGGCAGCTGGTGCCTCTGATACAGAGCTAAAGGCCGCAGCAATGGTTGCTGTAAAAAATGGCTCCAATATCTCGTGGCGGCTTTGTGGGCTGGCTTAGAAAGAAGGGGCTGCTATGAACGCAAAGCACCAGATTTTGAACATGGCCGAAAGGTTGGCAACAACCAATGCTCAGGGTGTCGAGCGAGCTTTGGTAAAGAAAATGCTCGTCGGTTTGAGACGGGTTTTACCTGTTGCGGACAGGCAGCAATTCCACGGCAGGGCCGATATCAACTACTCCTGCGACTTTGTCGGGCGGGACAAGCGGTTACCGATTCCGATGACCTTGACCTGGAAAAAGTGGCCCGCCATTGGGGCCGTACGATGAGCCAGAAACTCGCTCATATCAAATCGACCCGAACTGTCCCATTGGCGCTGACATCAGACAGACACTCACATAGACTGAGCTCTGTTTGGGCCCATCCTCGTTTCAGTTGCTTTGAGCAAGGTAGGGTATTTGTGGCGACCCTAGTTTAGGACGTGTTCGCTTCCTCTCGCCAGATAGGCTTAATGATAGTTATGTTAAAAATCGTGACAACTCTGCTTGGCTCTACGTGTTACTGTTGACCGCTGATCTTTGATCAACCATCGTGTTTCATATTGATTTCAACATCATGTTAAACACCTGATTGGTTTGTTCTGGGTTCGTCTCATGTCCTTAAACTCACAGAAAAAATACATTTTGGACACGCATCGGGCGCGTGACCCTGAACAAACGCTCAGCTTGGTCAAGCCACACCTGAAGGCGATGGGTATTACGCGAGTGGCCAACCTGACAGGTCTGGATCGAATAGGCTTGCCGACGGTTATGGTGACGCGACCAAACTCTCGGTCGGTTGCAGTGTCTTTAGGAAAAGGCTTGTCGCTTAGCGCGGCCCGGGCTTCAGGCGTCATGGAGGCGATCGAGTCCTGGCATGCAGAACAGATTCAACTTCCGCAACAGTTGGCCCGTTACAATGATCTGATCCGGCGGGCCTTTATTATTGACATTGACGCCCTGCCCCGTGTGGCCGGAGGGCGTTTCGATCCAGATCAAGCTATTATGTGGGTTCAGGGCCATGAACTGAATACACAGTTAGACTGTTGGGTTCCTTTAGAGATGGTAGACACGGATTACACCAGTGCCCCAGTTGGAGGGCATTGCGCTTTTCCAAGAACCACCAATGGGCTGGCGTCTGGAAATACGGTGACCGAAGCAAGTTGCCATGCAATCTGTGAAGTGATTGAGAGAGACGCGACAACCCTCTGGCATCATATGGTAAATCCACATCGGATAGATGTCAGGACAATTGAAGACGACCGATGCCAACAGGCTCTGAACATGATCTCACATGCGGGGTTGGAGATTGGTCTTTGGGACACGACGTCTGATGTTGGCATCGCTTGTTTTCGCTGTGTGATCTGCGAACCAGAAGGTAAGACCGGCCATATTGGCATCGGAGATGGGTGTCACCCGGATCGTGCGATTGCACTTTTGCGCGCGGTGACCGAAGCTGCGCAGACACGTCTGACCTATATCTCTGGGGCACGGGATGATTTGGATCCGTCAGAGTTTACTGATCAGGCAAAAATTGATCGGAGCGCTTTTGTACAGAACCTGATCAAAGAAACCTCTCCGCTGCAGGATTTTTCAGAGTGCGCCACCTACTCAACCGATTCATTTGACGAAGATATAGAGTTGTTACTGAACCGTTTGCGCGAGGTTGGACTTGCTCAAACAGTAGTCGTCAATCTGTCTCGCTCAGAATTGGATATTTCGGTTGTCAGGGCGATTATTCCCGGTCTTGAGGCCCCGCATGATGACCCCGATTATGTTCCGGGGCGCCGTGCGAACGCTGTTGGCGGTGCCCAGGCATGAGTGTCGTTGTATTTGTCGGCCCCACTCTGCCCCATGAAAGGATAGCAGAGTATTTGGAGGCCACGATACTCCCTCCGGTTCGGCAGGGGGATGTTTATCGGGCCGCGCGCGACCGACCAAATGCTATCGGGATTATCGACGGATATTTCGAAGGGGTGCCGTCGGTTTGGCACAAGGAAATTCTTTGGGCTATGGAGCAGGGTATACCAGTCTTCGGAAGCGCCAGTATGGGTGCGCTCAGGGCTGCAGAGCTGTCGGACATGGGAATGATCGGTGTCGGGCAGATTTTCGAAGACTACCGCGCGGATGTTTTGCAGGACGATGATGAAGTTGCCGTCCTGCATGGACCAGCAGAGCTTGGATATCCTGCGCTTAGTGTCCCGATGGTGTCGGTGCGTGCGACGGTGGCAAAGGCGGTGGCCGACGGGCTGGTGTCTTTGGCGAATGCTGATGAAATGCTAGGCGTGGCAAAAAGCATTCATTACCAGCAAAGAAGCTGGGAAAGTATCTGCCAGGCCCTCAGTCATCTTAAGGGTATCGCTGACTTCCAAGCTTGGGTGCAAACCGGGCAGGTCGATGCGAAGGCTCAGGACGCTTTTGCAATGCTTCGAAAGATGGCCGAACACTTGGCCAGATCTACCCCATCATTAGAAAACCCAATTCGAATGGAAAGGACGCTGGTTTGGAAGGGGTTGCGCGCCCGGGTTGATGGAGAAACAACCAACGGTCACGCGGTGTTGGATGAATTGCGTCTGAACCCTCAGCTTTTTTCCAGATTGCGCGAACGCGCCGCGCTAAGCCTATTGGCGCAGGAAGCGGATGTGCGTACTGGAAACTCGCTAGACCGAGACGCGGTCATGCACCAAATGTCGCTCCACCGGGCCAGCGTGGGTCTGCCACGTCATTCCGATTTAATGCGGTGGCTCGATGACAACGATCTAAGTCTTGATAGTTACGAGGCCATGCTGATCGATAATACTCGAATTGAAGGGGCGATTGCCGATAGAAAAAACCGGATTGAGGTTCAGCTCATTTCTGAACTATGCCGTGCCGGCCGTTATGCCGAGTTTCGCGACCGGGCAAAAGAAAAGGCAGCCTTATCCCTCTCGACCAGCCAAATGGCGAACGCCGAAAGGTTGTCGATGGTGTTGTGGTATTTTGAAACAATACTTGACCGGGACATACCGGATGATTTTGACTCATACGCAGTTTCATTGGGACTTCCCGATCGGGATGCCTTGTTCGATTTGATAGAAGCCGAGTTTTTATTTTGCCATAGGACCGATAGCTCGTCGCCTTCTGACGCGTGACGGACCAGCGAACCAAGCGGGAGGGCGCATTATGAACTTACCCGAAGAAACGGAGAATGAGGAACCAGGCACTCGGTTTTTGCTTTTTCCACAGTCGCCTTTTCTCGAACCTGACGCAGAATTGGAACTGGTCGAGATATCTGCACCACAAGGCAGCATCGGTCCCGGACCTTCTGGTCCGCGTATGTACACGGTGAATCCGGTTGGTAAAACGACACCCTATGGTGCCATTGTTCCAGGTCCCAACGGACCGGGCATGTACCTACCCCCGTGGGATGGCTATATACAACCGCCCGCAATGCCAGATGAACTGGGAAATTTCATCCATATCGACCCATCCGATCCGTCCTTCGAAGCGGCGCATCTTTTCGGTTCCGCTCATTTCACCATGGATGTGTGGCAAGGCTATTTCGACCGCCCCATCCCGTGGCATTTCGCGCGTGATTTCGACCGTTTGGAACTGTCTTTATTACCCAGCCTAGACAATGCTCATATTGGGTGGGGCTTTCTGGAAACCGGTGGAACATATGAGCACGGTAACGAATACCGACCCTACAGTCTGAATTTCGATGTCGTGGCGCATGAAATTGGTCACGCCATAATTTATAGCGTGATTGGAATGCCAGCCGATGGCGACGCTTCGGGCGAGTATTACGGGTTTCATGAATCCGCTGCCGATCTGGTCGCGCTGTTGGCGTCTTTGCATTTTGGATCAGTTGTTGAAAAGCTGTTGGAAAACACTCGGGGCAATCTCTACACATTCAACCGATTGAATCGATTTGCAGAATTGTCCGAAAACGCGCAAATCAGAACGGCGGCTAATAACAGATCCCTTTCGGAATTTTCCTCGGGTTGGTCCAGCGAACATGCCCTTTCTGAGCCGTTGACCGGAGCAATGTTCGACATTTTCGTCGACATTTATCACGAACGCCTTTTGCTACACGGTCTGATTTCACCTGAGGAAGAGGATCTGTCGGACCAATTGGAAGACTCGCCCGATTACAGCGCTGTCATGCAAAACGTTTTTGACAAGCGATACGCGGAAAACCCCGAGGGTTTCCGCGTTGCCCTACTTGAGGCGCGCGACTACTTGGGGACCTATTTAGCTGATACCTGGAGCCTATTGGATGCTGATACCCTCAGTTATTTTGGGGTCGAAAAAGCACTAGTTACTGTGGATCAAGAAATTACCGGCGGCGCATTCCGGCAAATAATCGAGGGTAATTTTCGGATGCGCGATATTGGTTTGACGACGGCAGGTCCGCGCTTGCCGAACCCAGACGAAGACAGTCATGCCAATTCGGTTCGAACTTTGGTGCCGGATACAGAGTGAGTAAGTTCTTTTTTTTCAATTCAAATTATGGCATTTAGGAATAGGATGATTTTTTGGATTTGTTGGCCCGTCGATAATTTGGGTCGTGGTGGAGGGCGAGGTGGTTGGTGCATCTCGACCGCAATTGGGAGATGAGTTTATGGCGGAGACATTACTCAGTTTTTCAGAAGTGTTGATTTACGGAAGAGTATTAGAAGACTTAAGCTATACAGCAAAGTCGAACAACGGCCAGGGCAACAACAAGCATCTGGAAAAGCAATTGGGCGATGAAGGAAACAACAAAGCACAATTCGCAAAAATTTATGGGTTTGCTTACGAAGGCACATATTATGACCTTCCCGAACCTGTGATTTTTCTAGTGCATGGTGACGGTAAGGAAGTTGCAAAAGCAAACGTTCCAGACGACAACGCATCACGGGCCCCGAAAAACCCGTCTATTGGTGGGGTTGCAGCCGCAGACTATCAGGTTGCTGATGACATACGTGTTTGGAACTACGACAAGTCCGATCAGACCATGCGCATGGATGTGATGGCTGGCCAGTTCGAGCAAGTCCTACTGGATATCTATTTCGGCTTCGATAGCCCGGCGATCAGTGGCGCAAAGGTATCTGGAGCCAAAGTGAGCGGGGCTAAGGTAAGCGGTGCCAAAGTATCAGGCGCAAAGGTTAGCGGCGCCAAAGTAAGTGGGGCCAAAGTCCGGGGCGGCGACTGAGGGTCGCTTACGATCAATGTAACGAGGGCGCGCTCGTCGCGCCCTTTTTCTTATTCAGAACCCAGCCTTTTTCAATCCTTCGACAAAATGCTGGGTATCGTCTTCCAAACGGTCGGGCATAACCTTGGCCCACCGTTGCAAAGAAAAATTTGGATGCGCTTCTCGGTGTTTGTCAGCAATCAACCGGGCCATCTCCATATTGCCCAACTGGGCGTGACTCGCTGCAAGCATTCGTTGACCTTCGGTTGGGTTGTTCATTTTGTTGACTGTTTCGATAACATCCTCGTAGCGGCGAAGGTTGTAATATGCCCCGCCAAGGTGCCACAGATACTGATCCGGGAAATACGGGTTCAGCCGCATTGCTTGTTGCAGATGGGTGATTGCTGTTTCGTTGTCGCCCGAATGCGCCAGCGCGTCGGCATAGTCCGAATGCATATCTGCATCATTTGGGTTCAGCGCCAAGGCGCGCTGGTATGACTGGATCGATGCATCGTGATCTTTGCGATACAGGTGGACATAACCCAGTTCGCCAAACCCACGCGCGTCAGTCGGGTCGAGCTCGATAGCACGTTGCGCAAATCTCAGAGCCTGATCCAACGCGGTGCTTGGGTCTTCGGTCCAGGAATACCGCCAGTCTATATTCAGTGTGCGCGACAGCGCTGCGGCCGCGCGGGCATACCCTTCGTCGCGTTCCAGTGCCGATTGATAGAAGCTTTGCGCCTTGCGATTGTCGTTTCGCGTGTACTTGAAGATGTGATGCTGCCCCTGAAGAACCGAGCTGTACGCTTCGAGGTCGGATGGCATCGCCTGGATCATTCGCTGCTTTTCATGGGACTCGATCATCACGGCGGTCGCTGCGACGATGCACTCGGTCACCTCGTCCAATATGTCGAAAATATCGTCGATTCTGCGGTCGAACCGTTCCGCCCAAATCGTCCGTTCGGTGGTGGCGTCCACCAGTTCCGCCGAAATGCGAATTCGACTGGCCGACCGGCGGACGCTACCCCGCGCGATGTAGCGTACATTCAATCGCTGGGCGGCCTCTTTTGGAGGCATCGATTGTGCCTTGAAAAAGAAAGAGGAGTTTCGCGCGATTATGAAAAGGTTCCTGAACTTTGACAGATTCATGATGATGTCGTCGGTCATGCCTTCGGCAATCCAACTGTCGGATTCATCTCCGCCTTGGCTGCCGAAGGGAAGCACCGCAACGGACGGAGTGTCCGGTCGTTCCAGAACCTGACTCGTGGGCGTTTCCGGGCGCATGGTGCCGGCCATTGTCGCGCCTGCAACTTCGCTGCGCACACAATAGGTCGAGACAGGATTGAGTATGTTTTTTAACTGCTTGGGGCCCAGGAATTCGTAGCCGTACCGCAGCCTGTTGCAGACTTGGTCATAGACTGCAGAGCTGACGTAAACACGCTCGGGTTCTGCAATTTCCTGCAACCGCGCCGCGATATTGACATTGTCGCCGTGAATGCCGCGATCATCGATCAGAATTTCACCGAGATGAACGCCTGCGCGGAATTTGATTCGCTGATCATCTGTTCGAGTTTCGTTGTGTTGGCTTGCGATCCGATGCAGTTCGATGCCAAATTCAACTGCGCTTGTGGCCGTTTCAAATAAGGCAAGCAGCCCATCTCCACGTACTTCGACGACCCGCCCCTGATATTTTGCACAACATGTTTCAAGATGAGATAGTAACGATTTCAGAGCGTTATATGTGTCCAGCTCATTCTCGCTCATCAAGCGGGAATAGCCGACCACGTCGGCGAACAAAACAGCACCGAGCTTTTGCGTCATTGAAAAATTCGGACTAGAGGTATTCACAGGCAATACTCGTTTAGTTGGTGCCAAATAGGCACCCGTTTCAACATATAGCAATTTTTAGTTTTTTCGACTGTCGGCTGTTTCTACCTTTCGCTGCCTGTTGCCAACCTGGGTGGCCATGACCAGTTTGATGAGGCCGATGCTCCCATTTCCACGACAGTATCCGTGGATAATTCCGAGGCGAGAACTTCTCTGTGCTGCATCCAGTCGTCCTTTAGGATGCCCACAACAATCATGTCGTGGAACTCTCCATCCGCAAACCAAGCTTGCCGCATTGTACCTTCGACCTGGCAGCCAATTCTACTGACAAGGTCACGGCTGCTGTGGTTGTCGGCGCGGTAATATGAAGTCAAGCGATTCAGGCCGAGTTGTCGGAACGCAAAGTCAACGATCATCGCGGTTGCTCGGATTCCAACTCCGTGTCGACGTGCGGACTTGTGTACAAACATTGCAACGACCGCGTCGCGATTGATATTTGAAATCCCCTCTAGACCAGCCATGCCCAAGGCTTCTTCTTCCTCGGACTCAACAATGAACCAGCATTTGCAGCCGGAACTTTCAGATGTGAAGGCATCTTTCCAACTGTCTTCAGTCTGGAGGCGGTTTTGGGGAATGCGGGATGTTCGATCAAACAGAGCGAGGTCTTCAATGTTTTGGAACCAAGGCGCGACGGTTTCTACATCAGCCCTTTCCAAAGGTCGAAGCCGAAACAGATTTTTCGATTTATCGGACACAGAAGTAATAACCTTTAACGTATAAAAACAACTATATCGGGAACAGTAGCACATTCCTTGCGCAATTTCTAAGTTTCATTGCGAAACTGGCAGCGATCGCCAGATCGATTCTTTAGTTTAAACTGCGTTTTGAAAATCCAAACGAAATCCGGCCCGCCAAATTGGCGGGCCGGAAAAGTCACCGTGAGTGGGTGGTTTTAGTCGTACAGAACGGCCGAGATCTTCGGGTCGTCCATGTTCGACGCGTCGTAATAGTAGAAACCGGTGTCAATCAGGGCCGGGACTTCTTCACCATTCAGCGCGGAGACCGCCGCTTTTACAGTCTCGTAACCGATGCCGACGGGATTTTGCGTGATCGCGCCAGCCATCAGGCCGCTTTTGATCGCATCCTTTTGCGCTTTGCCGCTGTCATAGCCAATGATGACCAGACCTTCGGTTCCCAGTTCCTGAACACCATTCACAACGCCAATGGCCGAACCTTCGTTGGTGCCAAAGATACCGTCCAGATCAGGGTTGGCCGTCAGGATCGCTTTGGTAACTTCAGTCGACTTCAGGTGGTCGCCTTGACCGTATTGAACGGTGACAACTTCGATATCGGGATATTTTTCTTCGATACGGTTCACAAAGCCATCACGGCGGTCGATACCGGTCCGGCTGGTTTGGTCGTGTGCTACAACGGCGACTTTGCCTTTGCCGCCGATTTTCTCAGCCATTTTGTCGGCAGCCAGCCCGGCCGCAGCAAGATTGTCGGTGGTAGCTGTTGAAAGCGGGATGTCGCTGTCAACACCGCTGTCGAACGCGATGATCGGGATACCCTTGTCATTCGCCTGACGCAGCAGCGGGATAGCCGCCTGGCTGTCCAGTGCAGCAAAGCCGATGGCTTTGGGGTTGTTGGCCAGTGCAGCGGCCAGCATGTCGATCTGACGGTCCACCATGGTTTCGTTATCGGGGCCTTCAAAAGTAATTGTGACGTTGTATTCGTCTGCCGCCTGCTCGGCCCCGGATTTCACGGCCTGCCAGAACTGGTGCTGGAAACCTTTGGATACCAGCGGGATATAGATTTCCTCTGCAGTGGCCATCGAGGCCGGGGCTGCAAGGGTGGCAGCGCTCAGCGCCCCCAGAATGAAACGACGTGAAAACATGTTTTTCTCCTCCACAGTTGGTCGTTTGTTATTTGGTTTCTTCAGCCGGACTTTTTGCGCCGCGCCATGTCGGCATAGACCGCCAGAATGATGATTGCGCCGGTGACAACGGTTTGCCATTCCTGCGCCACGGACAGCACGCGCAGGCCGTTGGTCAGGACCGCCATGATCAGTGCGCCGATCAGCGTGCCTAGAATGGTACCGCGTCCACCCGAAAGCGACGTGCCGCCGATCACCACGGCCGCGATGGCCTCAAGCTCGTATCCCAGACCCAGCGCAGGCTGCGCCGAGTTCAGGCGCGAGGCAATCAAGATGCCGCCGATGCCGCAGATTGCGCCCGCCAGAGCGTAAATGCGCATCTTCCAAGCGTCGGTGTTCACACCGGACAAGCGAACTGCTTCTTCGTTCGAACCCAAGGCAAAGGTGTAGCGGCCAAGAACCGTGCGGCTCAGGATGTACGACGCTGCAATCGCCACCAGGAACAGGATCAGCACGCCGTTCGGGATGGGCAGAGCCGGGAAGATCTCTCCGATCAGCGACCCGCGTGAGATCTGGTCAAAGCCCGGCGTGTCGTTGAAATAGATCGGCCGCGTACCCGAGATGACCAGCGAAAGGCCTTTCAGGATCAGCATCATGCCAAGCGTGGCGATGAAAGGCGGGATCTTCATTTTGGCAACGAAAGTGCCCGAGCAAAGCCCACAGAACGCGCCCGCCGCGATGGCTGCCGCCACGCCCAGCAGCAGGGGCATCCCCAGATAGGTCAGCACCACGCCTGCAATTACGGCGCAGAAGGTCATCAGCGTGCCCACCGACAGGTCGATCCCGCCGGTGATGATCACCAGCGTTGCCGCCACTGCCAGCACCCCGTTGACCGAGGTTGCCTGCAAAATGGCGATCATGTTCGAGGTCTGCATGAAGTTTGGCGACGCGATCGAGAAGCCGATCAGCAGCGCGATCAAACTGGCGAATGCCAGTAGTTTTTGATACGCGCCGCTGTCGGACAGTCCCGCGAGTGGTTTCTTCTTTTCAACGTCTGTTGCCGTGGTCATTGTGGTGCCCCCGTTACCTGCATCGCCGCCGCACGTTGGGTGGCCAGATGCATGATGTCTTCCTGAGTGGTGTCTTTTCCGCCGGGCAGAATGCCGGTCAGTCGGCCTTCGCACATCACAGCGATGCGATGGCTCAGGCGCATGATCTCGGGTAGTTCCGACGAGATCACGATGATAGTCTTGCCCTGCTCTGCGAGTTCTTCGAGCAGCTTGTAAATCTCGGACTTCGCACCGATGTCGATGCCCCGCGTGGGTTCGTCAAAGATCAGGATATCGCAATCGCGCAGCAGCCATTTTGCAATCACAACCTTTTGCTGATTGCCTCCTGACAGCAGTCGGACCTCTTGCACGTCCGAGGGCGTGCGAATGCCCAGCTGCGCGATATATCCCTTGGCCGTGGTGCTGATTTCACCGTCATTCAACACTCCTCCGGTGCCGGTGAACAGATCCATCGAAGCCAACGCGATATTGTCGCGCACGTTCATGCCGGTGGCCAGCCCGAAATGTTTGCGGTCCTCGGACAGATAGCCGATGCCCGCAGTCACGGCATCCTTGGGCGACTTGATCGAAACCTCTTGGCCATGAACGCGGATTGTTCCGCTGTCCTTCACATCCGCGCCGAAGATCGCGCGCGCAACCTCGGTCCGACCGGCCCCCATAAGGCCCGCGAACCCAAGAATCTCGCCCTTCTGGACCGAGAAGCTGACATCCTTGATCTCTTTGCCGCGATTTAGACCGGACACCTCAAGCGAAACTTCGGCGTCGCCAAGATCGGGCACGTCCAGAGGTTTCTCGTTCACTTCACGCCCCACCATCATGGCGATGATCTGGCTGATTGGTGTCTCAGCCGCGCCTACGGTGCCCACATATTCGCCATCGCGCATCACGGTGACGCGGTCGGCGATCTGCTTAAGCTCGTCCATTTTGTGACTGATATAGACGATGCCCACGCCCTCGGCCTTGAGGCGGCGAATGATCACGAACAGCTCGGCTATCTCGGCATCGTTCAGGGCCGCTGTGGGTTCGTCCATGATAAGAACCTTGGACCGGAAAGACAGCGCCTTGGCAATCTCGACCATCTGCTGTTTCGCAATGGTCAGGCTGCCTACCAATGTCTTTGGATCCAGCGACAGGTTCATCGAGGCGAAAATCTCGGCCGTCTGTGCGTTTAGCGCGGCCTCGTCCAGTCTACCAAAGCTCTTGCGGGGCTCTCGACCGATAAAGATGTTCTGCGCTACGGTCAGGTCATTCATCAGGCTCAGTTCCTGATGGATGATACCGATGCCCAGATCCTGCGCTTCGCCGGGCGTGCTCGGGCTGACCGACTTGCCTTCGATCACCAGATCACCACCGTCGCGCTGATAAATCCCCGACAGGATCTTCATCAGCGTGCTTTTCCCGGCACCGTTCTCGCCCATAAGTGCGTGAACCTCGCCCGAAAACAGATCGAACTGCACTGTTTTCAGCGCGTGCACGCCGGGGAAATACTTTTCGATCCCCGTCATGTCGACCAGTTTTGTCATGTTCCCTCCCATGCTACCCTCATCCCCCAGGGTGCGTAATTACATTACCGCGCCGATCTGCCAGGGGACAAACTCGACCCCCCCAAATCCAAGCTCTTCGCTTTTAGTTTTCTCGCCTGAGGCAACGCGGATCAGAATTTCGAACAATTCCTCTCCTTTCGCCTCGATGCTGACACCATCGGTGACGATGTCACCGCAGTTCAGGTCCATATCGTCGGCCATCCGTGCGTACATCTCAGAGTTCGTTGCCAGCTTGACGCAAGGCGTCGGCTGATAGCCTGAGACCGAACCCCGTCCGGTGGTGAACACGATCAGGTTTGCGCCTGAGGCCACCTGCCCCGTCACCGAACACGGGTCGAAACCTGGGCTGTCCATGAAGACAAAGCCCTTCTTGTCCACGATCTCGCCAAACTTATAGACGTCCCGCATCGGAGCGGTGCCGCCTTTGGCAACCGCGCCCAGAGATTTCTCGAGGATGGTTGTCAGTCCACCGCGCTTGTTGCCGGGGCTTGGATTGTTGTCCATCTCGCCGCCGTTGCGTTCGGTGTAGTCTTCCCACCACTGGATGCGCTCGATCAGCTTGGCGCCAACTTCGGGCGTTTCGGCGCGGCGAGTCAAAAGATGCTCGGCGCCGTATACTTCGGACGTTTCCGACAGGATTGTCGTTCCGCCGTGACGCACCAGCAGGTCGGATGCATATCCCAATGCAGGGTTTGCAGTGATGCCCGAATACCCGTCTGAGCCTCCGCATTGCATTCCTACCGTAATTTCGCTGATTGGCGCGGGTTCGCGTGTTACTTGATTGGCAAGTTCGGCAATACCCTTGATCTCGGCCAAGCCCCGGTCAATCGTGCGCCGCGTGCCGCCTTCGTTTTGAATAGTCATATAGCGCAGAGCACCATCGGGGCGGATCGGACGACCCCCCACCAGATCGGCCACCTGCATGACTTCGCATCCCAAACCGATCAGAAGAATACCCGCGAAGTTCGGATGCTGTGCATAGCCCGCAAGAGTGCGGAACAAGGTCGCGTACCCTTCATCCTTACCGGACATTCCGCAGCCTGTGCCGTGCACAATCGGGACCACGCCGTCTACATTGGGAAACTCGTCAAGCATTCCGGATTTCTCGGCTGCCTCGGCGATGAACCGTGCAACCGAGCCCGAGCAGTTCACCGTGGTCAGAATCCCGATGTAATTCCGTGTTCCCACTCTGCCATCCGCGCGGTGGTAGCCCATAAATGTGCGCTCTTCCGCAATTGCGGGTAACGCGGAGTTTGCAGATGCGTAGGCATAGTCCTGTTGATGCGCGCCCATGCCCAGGTTGTGGACGTGAATATGTTCTCCCGGCTCAATATCCGATTTCGCCTGACCAATGATCTGACCATAGCGAATCACGTTCTGCCCTTTGGAAATTGGCGCAACCGCGATTTTGTGGCCTCGCGAAATCTGAGAGACCAGCGGAACCGGCACGTCATTGGGCTGCTCGCCTGCTTGCAATTCACGCAGTGCGATAACGACATTGTCATCGGGGCTCAGCTTCACCGTATCGCGAGTCGGGGGCGTGAAAGCCTTTATTTCTTGATCTGCTTGCATCGTTTTCCTGCTTGCTTGCCAGTGATTGCTAAACTGCGATCACATACTTGTCAACTAACATGTTAGTATGCTAGATCAACTTTCATGAATAAGCCACAAGATATCGACGCGACGCTTTTGCGTGACATTTCATCGACCGAAGGTTCGTTGGCCAACCGAGTTTATTTGTCTATCAAACGCGCAATCCTGTCTCTGGACTTTGCGCCCGGAGCGAACCTCAGGAAAGCGCCGATATGCGAACGGCTTGGCGTGTCGCGCGCGCCGGTTGCCGAAGCCATCGCGCGACTGGATGCAGAAGGGTTGGTGGACGTCGTCCCGCAATCCGGAACCCGAGTTTCTTATTTTTCGATGTCAGAGATACGCGAGGGCATGTTTCTGCGCGAAGCGTTAGAATTGGCGACAATTGCCAAAGTCGCCCGCGACCTAACCGAGGATCAGCGCCGCAGGTTAAGCCGCAATATGCGTTTGCAAGAGCTTCTGGTCGAGGATGAGGATATCACGGGCTTTTATCAGGCGGATGAGGAATTTCATGCTCTGCTGATGGATTTCACGGGTTTCCACCGTTTGGCAAATGTTGCACAGACCGTTTCCCTTCAGGTTAGCCGCGCACGTATGCTGCTGCTGCCGACGCCAGGCCGGATCGTTGAAACGCTTGATGAACACCGGTCGATATTCAACGCAATACTAGAGCGCGATGAAGACATGGCGCAGCAGGCCATGCGCCGCCATATGGGCCAGCTCATGCCTCGGATCGAAGTTTTGCGTCAGGAAAAACCCCACCTTTTCAACTTATCGCTCCAAACCGAACGAGAGGCAGGATGACCGCTTCAACTACAGAATTACTGAACAACCGCACGGCGCGCCCTGTACCATTGACCCGTATGGGTTTCGGTGGCGCACCATTGGGGAACCTCTATCGTAAGGTTTCCGACGAAGACGCCCAGGCGGCCCTGCAGGCGGCCTTTGATGCGGGTATCCGCTTTTTTGATACAGCACCGCAATACGGGCTTGGACGCTCCGAGCATCGTTTTGGCGAAGCAATCGCCCGCTTTGGACGCGAAAATATCCAGCTGTCGACCAAGATCGGGCGACTTCTGCTGGATTGTGAACCGCATGAAGTGACCCCCGAGGCATTTGTTGACGTGCCGCAAAAGCGGATCGTGTTTGACTATACCTATGACGGAGTGATGCGTTCCTACGAGGCCAGTCGCGAACGGATCGGGGTGGCCAACGCGGATATTCTGCTGATCCATGACGTCTGCGTTTTCAGCCAGGGCAGTCAGGAGCTGTCCGATGCCAAGGTGCGCGAGCTGTTTGACGGCGGCGGCTACAAAGCGCTGGTAGAGCTGCGTGACGCCGGTGAAATCGCAGCCATCGGAGCGGGCGTGAACGAATGGCAGGTTTGCGAAAAACTACTTGGTCTTGGCGATTTCGATGGCTTCCTGTTGGCGGGGCGCTACACCCTGTTGGAACAAGAGGCGCTGGACAGCTTTTTGCCGCTTTGTGAAAAGCGTGACGTAGGAATTATCCTGGGCGGTCCCTACAATTCGGGGATTCTGGCAACCGGTGCAGTGCCGGGCGCAAAGTACAACTATGATGATGCACCAGAAGAGATTTTGCGGCGCGTCCGCAACATCGAAGCTGTATGTCAGGCGCACAAGACACCTCTGATCGCGGCGGCATTACAGTTCGTGTTGGGGCATCCGTCCGTCAAAACTGTGATCCCGGGCGCGGTAAACGCCGCCGAGGTGCAGGCCAATGTCGCGTTGCTGGATCGCGAGATTCCTGCCGGCCTTTGGTCCGACCTGCGCGGCGAAGGACTTATCCGGCCTGATGCCCCGCTTCCTTCGGAGGCCGCCGATGCTGCGTGACATCGACCCGATCCTGTCTCCCGAATTGCTGCACACCTTGCGTGCGATGGGCCATGGCGATGGAATCGTGATCGCGGACGCCAATTTTCCGGGAACGAGTACAGGACCGCTCTGCATTCGGGCCGACGGATCGTCGGCCAGTGAGATCCTGCGCGCAGTTTTGTCGGTGATGCCACTGGACAATTTTGTGCCGGACCCAGCACTGACGATGCAGGTGGTCGGAGACGCCGATGCTGTGCCAGAGGCGGTCGCGGATTTTCAGCAGATCATCAATGAAACGGCAGACAACCCGGCTGTGGTGCAGGGTCTTGAACGCTTCGCGTTCTATGATCGCGCCGCAACAGCTTTTGCCGTTGTTCAGACAGGTGAGCGCAGGTTGTATGGCAACATCATCCTGAAAAAGGGTGTGATTGGATGAAGATCGACGCGCACCAGCATTTCTGGGCTTTGGCTCGGGGCGATTATGGTTGGCTCACTTCGGAACTGGCCGCGATTTATCGGGACTTTGGTCCGTCAGACCTAGCCCCTTTGATCGAAGCGGCCGGTATCGAGGGGACCGTTCTTGTACAGGCGGCGCCGACTGTGGCCGAGACGGAATATATGTTGTCTCTGGCTGACCACACGCCTTTTATCAAAGGGGTAGTCGGGTGGGTCGACTTCGAAGCGGAGGACGCGGCCGATCAGATCAAGGCGCTGTCCGCGCATCCGGCGCTTGTCGGTTTGCGGCCGATGATTCAGGACATAGCTGATCCCATTTGGATGTTGGACGACGCATTGTCTGCTGCGTTTTTTGCCATTCAGAAGAACGACCTGACATTTGACGCTCTGACTTTGCCCCAACATCTGGCCCCTCTGCGTCAGTTGCTGGCGCGCCATCCCGAGATGCGCGTGGTCATCGACCACGGCTCCAAGCCTTTGATACGCGATGGTGTGATCGACGGATGGGCTCAGGATATGGCGACCTTGGCGCAGGAAACCTCGGCATATTGCAAATTGTCCGGCCTTGTGACCGAAGCAGCTGCGGATTGGAGCACTGACGACTTGCGCCCGTATGTCCAGCACCTCTTGGACACGTTCGGCCCGGAACGCCTGATCTGGGGCAGCGACTGGCCAGTTTGTACCTTGGCAAGCACATATCAGCGCTGGTTGGACACCACCGACACACTTCTGAGCGATCTCTCGGAAAACGAACGCAATGCGGTTCTGGGCGGTAATGCCGCCCGTGCCTATAACCTCAGGGACTGAAATGACTTCTCCTAAACTGGATTCAGACGGGCTGTGGCTCGGGCGTGTTGAACGCCCCGGTGTTGGCCCTGCTGTCGTAACCCTGCGCGATGGTCAGGTTGTCGACATCACCTCGAAAACTGCACCGACCGTGCGCGACATCCTCGAAATGGACGATGCCGCGGGGTACGTGCGCTCGGCTTCGGGCGAGACGCTCGGGCCGCTAGATGGGGAACATCAATGGCTGGCGCCTTGTGACCTGCAGGCGGTGAAAGCCTGTGGTGTCACGTTCGCCGGCTCTATGGTTGAACGTGTCATCGAAGAGCAGGCAGCCGGCGACCCGGCCAAGGCCGAAGCCATCCGCAAGCGCATTGGTGCCCGTATTGGTGACAGCCTGTCCAATATCGTGCCCGGTTCGGAAGATGCGGCACAGGTAAAGGCGGCGCTTATCTCGGAAGGTCTGTGGAGCCAGTATCTGGAAGTTGGCATCGGGCCAGACGCCGAAGTGTTTTCCAAGGCGCAGGTACTGTCCTCGGTTGGATTCGGTGCGGATGTTGGGCTCCACCCAATTTCGACGTGGAACAACCCCGAGCCCGAAGTCGTGCTGGCTGTGACGTCCAAGGGTGAAATCAAGGGGGCGACGCTGGGCAATGATGTGAACTTGCGCGACGTTGAGGGGCGCTCAGCCTTGCTGCTGAGCAAAGCCAAGGACAACAACGCCTCTTGCGCCATCGGACCCATGATCCGCCTGTTCGACGACAACTTTGATCTGGACGACGTGCGCAATGCCGAATTGACCCTGACTGTTACCGGCCCTGATGGGTTTGTGCTGAACGGAAATTCGTCGATGTCCCAAATCAGCCGTGATCCCGCGGATCTGGTGAAGCAAACCGTCGGGCGTCATCACCAATATCCGGACGGGTTCATGCTGTTCCTCGGAACGCTTTTCGCTCCGACGCAGGATCGAGACACTCCGGGTGGCGGGTTCACTCACAAGATCGGTGACGCTGTCACGATTGCAAACGACCAACTGGGCGCTCTGACCAATACGGTGCGCCTGTCGACGGAATGCCCGGAATGGACGTTCGGGGCGTCTCATCTGATGCGAAACCTGGCCCAACGCGGGCTGATTTAAGGAAAATTTGAACATGTTGACCGGAAAACACCTGATCGCGGGCGAATGGGTCGCGACCGACGCTTCTTTTACCTCGGAACCGGCGCACGGGCCCAGCCACGACTTTTGCGTGGGCACGCCTGCGTTGGTCGATGCAGCCGTCGAAGCCGCTGAAGAGGCATTTGCCAGCTTTGGTTGGTCTTCGCGTGCGGATCGCGCCGCGTTGCTGCGCAAAATCGCTGATGAGATCGACGCCCGCGGCGATGCCATCACCGAAATCGGAACGCAAGAAACCGGCCTGCCCGAGGCGCGTCTGCAGGGTGAGCGTGGCCGCACCGTCGGCCAGCTGCGCCTGTTCGCAGATCATATCGAAAAGGGCGACTATCTGGACCTGCGCCACGACCCGGCTATGCCGGACCGCGCTCCCCTGCCCCGCCCCGATCTTAAGATGATCCAACGCCCGCTGGGCCCCGTCGCCGTGTTCGGCGCATCGAATTTCCCGCTGGCGTTCTCGGTCGCGGGTGGGGATACCGCTGCGGCGCTGGCCGCAGGTTGTCCGGTGGTGGTCAAGGGCCATTCGGCGCACCCCGGCACGGGTGAGATCGTGGCGCAGGCCATTGATGCCGCGATCAAGGCGACCGGTGTGCATCCGGGTGTGTTCTCGCTGGTTCAAGGCGGTAAGCGCGATGTGGGCACTCGTTTGGTGCAGCACCCTCTAATCCGGGCCGTGGGCTTTACCGGCAGCCTTGGCGGTGGTCGTGCCCTCTTCGACCTGTGCGCGCAACGCGATGAGCCGATCCCTTTCTTTGGTGAGCTGGGCTCGGTCAATCCGATGTTCATCCTGCCTCAGGCCGCCGCTGCGCGCGGGGCCGAGATCGGGACGGGTTGGTCGGGTTCACTGACCATGGGTGCGGGGCAGTTCTGCACCAATCCGGGTATTGCCGTTGTGATCGATGGGCCGGATGCAGATGCGTTCCAGTCGGCGGCCGAAACCGGCCTGTCCGCTGTTGCCAACCAGACCATGCTGACCGACGGGATTGCCGCCGGGTATCGCGATGGCGTATCGCGCGTTGCGTCCGGCACCGGCGTGACTCAGATCATTGGCACCAGTTGCGAAACCCGCGACGCGGCACCCTATCTGTTTACCGTCTCGGGCGACGATTGGCTGGCCGACCACAAGCTGCAGGAAGAGGTCTTTGGCCCTCTGGGTATAGTTGTACGTGTTCGCGATGCCGACCAGATGCTGCAGGTGGCGCGCGCCATCGAAGGTCAGTTGACTTGTACCCTGCATTTGGACGCGGGTGATACGGCCGACGCACAGGCGTTGCTGCCGTTGCTAGAGCGTAAAGCAGGGCGTCTGCTGGCCAACAGCTTCCCTACCGGGGTCGAGGTGTGTGATACCATGGTGCATGGTGGCCCCTACCCCGCGTCGACCAATTTTGGTGCAACTTCTGTGGGCACTCTGTCGATCCGTCGCTTCCTGCGTCCGGTCTGCTATCAGGATATTCCTGTCGCGCTTTTGCCCGAGCAGATGTAACCGAAGGCAAGTCCGCCCGCTCCCATTTATGATGTATGTGGCAACCCATCTTTCGGGTGCCGCGGTCATCGGGGGCGGGTAATCACAGTTTAAAAGGATGGTGGAATGAAACTGCTGCGCTATGGGCCTGTTGGTCAAGAAAAGCCGGGACTGATGGACGGAAACGGGGCGATCCGTGATTTGTCGG